>CAYFHO010000022.1:0-60765 GCA_964342825.1 uncultured Verrucomicrobiota bacterium | reverse complement strand
CTGACACCGGAAAATTCTCTCTTAACTACTGGCACCTTTTTTGGGGGGCACTTCATAGAATGGCCATATATCTCAAGAACTCTCAGGGCTAACGTGATTTTTGCTAATTTTTTGAATTCATACTCTCCTGGTGTCTTTTTCGATATTGTAATGGAGGCATACCCATTTGTTTGCGAAACAGAAGAGTGAAGGAACTTTGGTCGTAAAATCCCAGATCCAAAGCTATATTCATGATTGGTTTCGAAGAGCACGACAATTCGTTGCAGGCTGTTTTAATGCGAAGTTTCATGATAAATTCCTGCGGGCTCATTTTTAGCATTTCCTGGAATTTACGGTCGAGTTGACGGGGGGATAGATTCACGGTTTCGGCAACTTGAGCAACAGATATTTTTTCTCTGAAATGGGTTCGAATAAACAAGATGGCAGGCTCAATTTTCAGGTATGGTTGTATCAATTCCTTGCCATGATGGTAGCTCTGAGTGGTGCCCATGACTCCAATGATCCGGTTTTTTCTGTCAAATATCGGTAGTTTATTTGTCATATACCAATCAGGAAGTCCGTTGGTATTGATATATAACTCGATGATTTTGAGTTTTGGCATTTGGTGACTGATAACCCAAGCGTCGTCTCGTCTGAAGTTTTCAGCCAATGATTTTGGGAAGAGGTCAAAATCAGTCTTTCCAATAATATCAGCTTCTGATTTATACCCGAGTCTCTCCACAAAGGATTGACTCGCAAATATGATTTCAAAGCTCTTATTTTTAGCAAAAAAAGACACCCCCGGCAGATGATTGAATAGTGAGTAAAATGCACTTTTTGTGCCTACTTGATCTAAAAAGGCCGTCTGTTTTGGTTGGTGTTTCACAGGGATATGTCTGATTTATAATAAAACCTGTCTCACTCTGCCAAGACATTCATTCCTTCTGTTGGTAAAAATTGGATAATCCCTCAGCTAGGTTTACTGCCCAAATTCTTTCTTTGGCTCCTAAACGAGTGGATGTTTGAGAAGATTTACTCTAATGGGGAGAATTAACCATTCTATTGTCATTTATGAAGACCAGGCAAAACGCATTCACACTCATCGAATTGTTGGTGGTCATTGCAATCATCGCCATATTAGCAGGCATGCTTTTGCCCGCCTTGTCTAAAGCAAAAGAAAAAGCCAAGCGTACTTCCTGCATGAGCAGTTTGCGTCAGGTGGGACTTGCGAGTCACATGTATGCGGGTGATTGGGAGGATCATTTGCCTCCCATGTCCTTTGCAGGTACGCGCGGGAATTGGCCCTGGGATATGCCCGCTACCGTGGTGTCCAATATGCTTGGTTACGGATTCGAACGCAACATCCTCTATTGCCCCTCATTTACCAAACAGAATTCCGATGAACTTTGGGATTTTACACCGAACTTCAAGGTATTGGGCTTTGCATTCGCCACCAAGGATGCTCCTCGGGTGAGACCAACCAATACCTTCGACAAGCTGCAGCAAAAGGTAATCAAGTTGCCTGATGGGACGGATTTTCTTATTGGTCCAACCGAGGCAGCTATTGCCATGGATGCAACTTTGTCGGTTGGTGAAAATATGACTGATCGCTTGCGTAATGATTACATGAACGTTCGTGGAGGCTGGGAAGAAGCCCATCGCTCACCTCATTTGCAGGGTCCACTTCCTGCTGGCGGCAATATCTTGTTCATGGATTCACATGCCAGTTGGCGTACTTTTGACAAGATGGTGGTTCGTACAACCGGACAACCAACCTTCTGGTGGTGAACTGTAATTCCAGAAAACCAATGAGGAGATACTTGAGTAGGTTGAACCAAACCCACTTGTCATTCACTTTCATTCCCATTAGTTATATCCATATTCCAATGATTTATTCTAAACATCTTATTTTGATCGTCGCCACGTGCCTTTTCTCGCATCTGGGTACGGCCAATATGCGCTCGTCCGAACATGGTAGTGATTTGATTCGCGTTCTCTTTCTGGGGGACAATGGCCCACACGGGCCTGCTGAGCGGTTTGAGTTGCTTCAGCCTGCTTTGTCCTCAAAGGGCATCGAGCTGGTGTACACCGATGACATGCGGGACATCCATCCGTCCAAGCTTGCCGGTTTCGACGCTTTGGCCATCTATGCCAATGTGACAAGCATCAGTCCTGAGCAGGAGTCAGCCATGCTTGATTTTGTTTCCGCCGGTGGGGGGCTGGTGCCGATTCATTGTGCGAGCTATTGTTTCCATAATTCTCCCAAGTACATTGAATTGGTGGGAGCGCAGTTTCAGCGACATGGAACCGGAGTTTTCAAGGAATCAATCATCCATCATGATCACCCGGTGACCCACGGATTGGAGCCGATTGAGTCCTGGGATGAGACCTACGTTCACACGAAACACAATGAGGACAGAACAGTTCTGTCGGTCCGACGAGATGATGAAGGTGCAGAGCCCTGGACTTGGGTGCGTGAGCACGGGAAAGGGCGTGTCTTCTACACTGCCTGGGGGCATGATCACCGTACCTGGTCGAACAAGGGGTTTCATGCCTTGATGGAGAACGGTATTCGCTGGGCGTCCGGCAATTCACACACCGTTTTGAAACCAGTCGAAGGTTTGGATGATTTCGAATACGTGCCATCCCCTTCACCACTTCCCAATTACACCAAAAACGCACGTTGGGGGACACAAGGGGAACCCATTACCACCATGCAGAAACCGCTGAGTCCAGAAGAGTCTCAAAAGCATCTCGTGACTTTTCCTGAATTCGAGCACAGCCTTTTCGCTTCCGAACCTAACATCGTCAAACCACTTTGGTTGGCTTTTGATGAAAGAGGGCGTCCATGGATTGCTGAGTCCGTTGATTATCCCAACAGCTTGCAATCTCCAGGAGAAGGGAATGATCGGTTGAAGATTGTCGAGGACACGGATGGCGACGGCAAAGCTGACAAGTTCACTATCTTCGTGGATAAATTAAGCGTTCCGACCAGTTTTGTATTCGCCAATGATGGAGTGATTGTGATTCATTCCGGTAAAACTGAGTGGTTTGCCGATACGGATGGAGATGATCAGGCAGATGAAAGTAGAGTGCTATTCGAGGGGTGGGGCACGCGGGATACCCATGCTACTGCCAGTAACTTGAGGTACGGATTTGATAACTGGATTTGGGGTGTTGTTGGCTATTCCGGATTTAATGGGACGGTCGGTGGCCAGGACCTTCGATTCGGCCAGGGGATCTTTCGATTTAAACCAGATGGCTCGGCTCTCGAATTTATCCGATCCAGCAACAACAACACCTGGGGATTGGCCTTTACCGAAGACCATGTTGTCATTGGCTCCACGGCCAACGGGAATGCCAGTATGTATATGCCTATTCCCAATCGTTATTACGAAGCCGTGAATGGTTGGTCTGCCAGTCGATTGGAATCCATCGCAGACAGTCAGAATTTTTATCCCATCACCGATCAGGTCCGACAGGTGGATTGGCATGGAAAATACACCGCCGGCTCTGGAAGCGCGATCTACACCGCACGCCATTTCCCACAACCATATTGGAACCGTGCCCAGTTCGTGGCTGAACCCACCGGACACCTTCTGGGGATGTTTCAACTGGAGCCGCGTGGTGCTGATTACGTGGCACACAATGTTCGGAATTTTTTGGCCAGCGATGATGAATGGACATCACCGATTTACGCGGAAGTCGGACCAGATGGAGCTTTGTGGGTGGTGGATTGGTATAACTATATCATTCAACACAATCCAACACCGATCGGATTCAAAACAGGAAAGGGAAATGCTTACGACACTCCTTTGCGAGACAAAACACATGGGCGCATTTACAGGGTGACACACAAGGGAGCTCAATTGGGGGCCGGACCAGATGGCGGGCTCAAATCAACAGATGATTCGGGTCAAGCTTTGGTAACCGCCCTCAAAAATGATAATCTTCTCTGGCGCATGCATGCCCACCGATTGTTGGTTGAGCGTGGGCGTTGGGATGTGGTGGAGGATTTGTTGGGTCTGATCAAGGATCCTTCCGTTGATACTCTAGGATTGAATCCACCTGCCGTTCACGCTCTTTGGGTTTTGGATGGATTAGGGGTTTTAAGGGAGCAGCACCAGGCTTCAATAGAGGCTGTTCTAGGAGCCCTTCAGCATCCCTCCGCCGCCGTCCGAAAAGCAGCCGTCTCCGTATTGCCGAAAAATGAGAAAGGATCCCAGGCATTGTTGGCCAGTGGGATTCTCGGAGATGAGGATGCCAAAGTGCGATTAAACACCTTGTTGACCCTTGCAGAAATGCCTTCAAACCTGCAGGCAGGGCACGCTGTCTTTGATATGTTGCAGTCAGCGGAGAACAGTGAAGACATTTGGATTGCTGATGCGGCAACAGCTGCTGCGGCCAATCATGATGCCGGTTTTCTTCAGGCTGTCTTGTCCGACTTCGAACCGGCCGAGTCTAAAGATACGTCTGCCCATGAGGCTGATATCATTCGCAATGGATACTTTGAATCTGAAAGTGATGGTCACCCTGCCCAGTGGAATCCGGTGACTCACTCGGGGCGTGGAAAGTTTTCGCTCGTCAATGGAGGACACACCGGAGGTCGGAGCGTTCAGATTTCTTCAGATGGTGGTGGAGACCTCAGTTGGGCAACTCGCGTTCGAGTGAAGCCTCATACAGATTACCGACTAACGGGTTGGATCAAGACTGAAAACTTGGTGAAAATTCGCGGTGCCAGAGGTGCGATGTTTAATATTCATGAATTGCAAGATCCGGTCGGCGGAGGAACTCCGGCCATTTCTGGGACAAAAGATTGGACGCAGGTTGAGCTGACATTCAATACGGGGGCTCTCGAGACAATCACCATTAACTGTTTATACGGTGGTTGGGGGCGTTGCACCGGAACGGCGTGGTTTGATGATGTCACGTTGACGCCGGCTCCGGGAGCTGGTTTTGCTGGAGAACTTGGACGCGTGCTTCGTGTGGTAACTTCTCATTACGCCCAGAGAGGACCTGTAGATAGTATTGTGTCGACGCTTACGGCATTGGAAAATGCATCTCCCGAAATGACCACTCTTTTGTTGGATACACTTCGCTCCAGTTGGCCTGAAGGTGTCGCACCCGAAGTGAACTCAAACCAGTCGAAAGCATTACAGGCATTGATGGAATCCTTACCTGAATCCACTCGCGATCGTTTGCTGGCTTTGTCTATTCGATGGGGTAATCCGGAAATGTTTCGCGAGAGTATGGACGGTATTATTGATCATTTGGTAGATCAGGTGAAAAATACCGAAGCTCAGGAGGAGGATCGGATTGCCGCCGCTAAGAGGTTGATCGAACTCAAGGATGAATCCGAAATAATCAAGCTGACTCTGGATCAGGTTGAATTGTTGTCCACTCCAGGTTTGGCGGGCGGTTTTGTGGATGGAGTCAGTGTCAGTCGTCATGACGAAACCGGAGACCTTCTGGTGGAGGCTTGGCCTAGGTTGACTCCTGCCGTTCGCCGGGTTGCGATTGGTGTGCTCATGCGCCGTGCGGAATGGGCAATGTCACTTCTGAAGGGTATAGAAAATAAACAAATCGGCCCAATGGATCTTGCAACCGAGCATTGGTCACAATTGCGTCAGCATCCAAACCGTCAAATTTCGCTCAAGGCAAATGAATTGGGAAATGCCGACACAGTAATTTCCGCTGATCGTGCCAATGTGGTGAAAGAACTGTTGCCCCTTGCAAAAGAAAAAGGTGACCCCGTCCGAGGCAAAACGGTCTTCGCAGAAAACTGTGCAGTCTGTCATTTGTTTAATGGTGTAGGAGGGGCTGTAGGTCCTGACCTTACCGGGATTGATGCTCGTGATCGTTCGGATATCATGCTCGAAATCTTGGATCCGAATCGATCCGTAGAAGCAAATTATCGCATGTGGACCGTTGAAACAGCCGATGGAGAAGTTATCTCAGGTCGACTGGAAGCCGAAACTCAGACCACCATTGAGATCCTTGATGTGGCTGCCAACAAGCATGTCATCCAGCGGAAGAATATCGAGTCCATGCAGGCCTCCGGTAATTCAATCATGCCCATAGGATTTGAAGCACTACCTAAAAATGATCTGAAAGCTTTGATCGAATATCTGGCCCAACCTCATCCGTAATTCGTTGAGCCATCCAAAATTGAACAGCCCGGTGAATCGATGATCCACCGGGCTGCTTTTTTTGTGCGGGGTTTTTGTCGTGCGCTTATTCCTCAGTCACTTTTCGCACCCGATAAAAACAGCAATCTCCGTCCAATGCGACATACACAGAACTGGTTGCCACGGACTCGGAACTGACTGACCACTGATTCATGGGGGCACCCATTTCAGTGCTGAAAGGAATTTGTTTCCAATCATCATTCAGTCCCTGCGAAGCTTCCACGATCATCGATGTTTGAAATGGTTCAGTGCATTCCAGCTTAATGCATGGATTCATACCTGCAGGAGTTTCTAATGTGACAGAACGAAGGTTAGGACGTCCTTTCCCTTGGGTTTGAGCTGTCAAATGAATTGGCACCATGGCAGCTGTTTGTGTTGGAGATCCAATTTTTCTTAGGAACAGGTTCAATGTAGCTAAACCATGAACGTTGCTCAGATCCAAGTGATCGGATTTCCAGTCCATGGTGATTCGAATGACCTGCTTGTCTCCAGGTGCCAGGTTGATCTCTTTGTTCCAGATGTTGGACATGGCATCATTGCCCTGTTTGAAACCAAGCAGTCGGCTTGTTTCCGTAGCCACCAATTGGAATTGTGCGGTTTCCTCTGTTTGATTCTCTACAACGAACCCAACATTGACTGGAATACCAACCCTTGCGGTGACCAGGTTAGGGGAGATGTTTTCCGGATTGCCATTCCCAATGTGTTTGACCGTGGGGTCGTCGGAGAATTTCAGCTGGCTGCGGCAGAATGATTTCTCACCTGTCTCAACATCGGTCAGACCAACGCCCCACCACGCACAAGGGAGCTGTCCCTGCATCAGTTTTTCGCAGCTCAGTTCAATGGGCACTTCAATGCATTCGCCTGCCGGAACCGCGACTACTCCATTGCTTGGGGTGAAGTCCAGGGCAGGATCAAGGATGATGGGGCAATCCGGTGTGGCTGGAGGAATTTGGATGTTCCATGCAATTTCACGGTCTTGATTTGATTTGTTACAAATCACCAACAGCGCTTTTGCTCCTGGTTTGTTTGGGCAGCAATAAACCACTTCAGGTAACCAGCAGCAGATTCCTTCTTCATGAGGATCATCTTTTTGAGGGACCTCGAAACACAATGTTCTCAGGCAGCAAGTTTGCATCGCATCATTGTGAAAAGTGAGCGGTAACTTGGCGGTGTGCCCTGGTTGCACTCCATTAATTTCATAACAAACTTCTTGAGTTTCACCTGGAGCCAAAGGAGGGGTGAGTTCAACAAAGGAAGGGGTGACAGTCCATCCGGAGGATGGATCGGGTAAGGCGTATATGTAATAAAGGTCATCAGTTCCCTGATTTGTGACGTCGAAGCAGACTTTGGCTACAACCGTTCCATCCGCTTGAATCTGACTGCAATCAACGCTGGTGACCTCCAGTTCAACACAGCCGCATTCTGGAACTCGAACACGAACTTTTTTGGTGCAGCATTCTTCAAGTTGACCCTGTTTAAGGGATAACAAGGTCACATTGAAACAGATTTCCGTTCCGGGAACGGCCCCCAACATTTGAATGTCCGTTAAACTGATGCTGTCTCCATTGGCCAAACCTGGACTCAATGGGATATTATTTGGAATGATTCCGGTCACTCCTGTGTCTGGAGTGATCAATACCCACTGTACGGTTTCACCGGATTGATTCGTGATGTCAAATCCAACCGAGTAGGGGCCACCCTCCTCGACGGGGCAGTCGATCTCCACGTTTTCAACAAGCATGCAGTCGCAATCATTCCATATGGCAAGAGCCCCTATCAGTGTTTTGTCTTGAGCGACGATATCACCATCAATATCGATTAAGATACTGTTTGCAGTCGCAGGTGAATCCGTTGCGTTTCCGCCTGCTGGAATTCTTTGAACTCCATAAATATTTCCATTCAAGATATCTCCAGTGGCCCACACATTCTCCTCGCAATCAGCGACGACACCTCCGGCGGCAAGGATGGAACTGTTGCCGACGCGGTATTGATCCGTTGGATTGGCGGTCCAGGAACCTGAGGTTCCAACATATGAAAGCACTCGGGCTTGATGGACTCCATCCCAGCGGTAGTAGCGTTCTGCAAGAAGCATCATACCTGCTGGCGAAAAATCAATGGATGCCACAGGTAGAGAATAGTTGCTGAAAACATTTCGAGGTGGAAGGTTTGCTTCAAGTATGGCGGTGGCTGGTAGGAATTGGCCAGTAACTGGATCCAGAGCAACCGACCATATTTCATTGGCAAGCGAAGAGGATGGATTTACCTTGTCTTCCCACCAAACTCCGTAGTACAGCCTGCCCTGAAATGCCTTCACCCCCCAAACGCGTCTGCCCAGAGCAGTCATGGTATCCATGGTTCCATCATCAGGAATGGGGGCCATGGACGCAGCGGTTCGGCCGTCAACACCGTGGTCATAAGTAACCGCTTCGACGGTCCAGGTATCGACATTGATGCGATAAATCAGCCCATCTTCAAAGCTTGTCACATAAAGCCAGCTTGTTCCGTTGCTGCTTTTCCAATGACATAAATTTCCAAGGGAAGCTTTACCGATACCAGGAATGGTCAGAAAACTGATGTTGCCCGTTGTTCCGTCCAGTCGGTACACCGCCCCATGACCACCAGGACCTGGAGGGAAATCTCCGTAAACGGTCGATGCCGATGTGTAAATATTTGGGGCGGGCGCATCATCCAGTGTGACTCCGAAAACCTCCCCCAGATTCGCCGCTGTCCACTCATCCGTCGATGTTTCATTGTGAAAAGCCCAACCAACCGGAGGAACCCAGTTGGATCCCAGAGTGGCTCCGTCTCCCAATGGATCGCGAGTGTCCATGAAACCGATCACGTAGTTGTCCGGATCTGGAATGACGGCATTATTACTGGTTCCTGAAAAGCAAGTCATGACCAGTTGATTTGGTTTTAATGGCAAAACCGCCTGACCTATCCCTTGTTGAATAGATGCCAGCAGACATGCCACTAGAATGATTAAAATGGTCCGAATAGACGGACCCGATTTATTGGGTTGATACATTGTTACCTCCTGTAATTGGTTTTGGTTAATTGCGAAAATGCGCCTTGTTGGAAATGAGGCCATTCGCTCTCCTTCATCTCGCGATGACAATTTTGAGATAAGCACACGGTATTCCGTTCGCAGAAATGACAATCCTGAGAGATTGATTATTTGACCGTTTTCCTAATCGTAGGACGGGAATTTGTAATTGAAGCCATTTGATCCCAGAATCATTTATCCCTCACTCAGTATTTGATGATGTTTTGAAACCGTTTTGTTTTGAGCTGGTGAAGGATGACGGATCAGTCTAATTTCCTCGGATCACCATGAGGACTTTTTTAAACATGTTTCGAAACTGCTTCATCCTGTTAGTCGGGGTTACGATCTGTCGTTTGATGTCTGCCGACTATTCGTTGGGTCCAGATTCCAAGCCACAGCCAGGAGTGCCCAAAGGAACCCTTCACCATGATATTTGGCACAGCGATATCTTCCCAGGAACGGTGCGTGATTATTGGGTGTATGTCCCTGCTCAATATCATGAAACCAAACCTGCCTGCCTGATGGTTTTTAATGATGGGCGAAGTTATGTGAGTGATTCAGGCAGTTTTCGAACACCGACAGTTTTTGATAACTTGATCCATCGTGGGGAAATACCGGTTACCATCGGTGTTTTCATCAATCCCGGTGAAGTTCCATCAGCCAGCCACACTCAAGCTCCACGCAAGAATCGAAGTTTTGAATATGATTCGCTCGGTGACCGCTATGCTCGATTCTTGTTGGATGAACTTCTTCCTCAAATCGAATCAAAATTCAACATTACCAAAGACCCGGCTGGTCGAGCCACATGCGGGATAAGCTCTGGTGGAATCGCAGCGTTTACTGTCGCATGGGAACACCCGGATGCCTTTGGAAAAGTCATCAGTCACATAGGAAGTTTTGTGAACATACGTGGAGGGCATGTCTATCCATTCATCATTCGAAAAACAGAGAAGAAACCTTTGAAAATTTTCCTTCAGGAGGGAGCCAATGACTTGGATAACCTGCACGGTCATTGGCCCTTGGCAAATCAGGAGATGGCCGCAGCCCTGGAGTTCAAGGGGTATGATTACCAATTCATCATGGGGGAAGGCAGTCATAGCGGTCGACATGGAGGGGCCATCTTGCCGGATACCTTGCGCTGGCTCTGGGATGGCTACTCGAATCCCTGATGAGCATGGATCCAATCCCTCAGCATACCCAGCACCGCATGCGTCATTGTGATGTGACGCGTTTCAATGCAGACAAATCAAGCTTTCATCAAAATGATCCTGTTGTAATCGAGGAGCCGCTGGAGATTCGCATCCAGGGTAAAGCTTTGGTGGTAACGATGCGGACTCCAGGAAATGATCAGGAGCTTGCCGCGGGTTACCTCTGGAGTGAAGGAGTGGTTCAAGATCCGAAAGAGATTCTGGAGATGGCTCCTTGTCAGAAAGGGGCATTGTTGGATGAAAATATTCTGAACGTTTTTTTAGATCCACGAGTTCAGTTAAGCGAAGAAAGGTTTCATAGGTTTAGTTATGCTGCTTCCGGTTGTGGATTGTGCGGGAAGTCAACGATTGAAAGCATTCAATCCAAGTTCCCTCCCGTGAGATCGGATGCAAAAGTTTCCAATCGAGTGTTATACTCCTTTCTTGAGAAACTCAAACCTCACCAGGAATTGTTTGAATCAACCGGTGGACTTCATGCTGCGGCTTTATTTACGTTCAAAGGGGAACTGGTTGATTTCATGGAAGATGTCGGGAGGCACAATGCGGTTGATAAGGTGATTGGTTCCCAAATCTGTCAGGGAAACCCCAGTCTTGATCATTGTATCCTGTTTGTGACAAGCAGGGCATCTTTTGAAATCGTTCAAAAAGCCCTGGCTGCGCGCATTCCTGTGATCGCTTGTGCATCCGCTCCATCCAGTCTAGCGGTTGAGTTTGCAAAATCCAACCAGCAGACACTCATCGGCTTTATGCGCTTGGGGAGGTTCAATGTATATAGTCGCCCAGATCGACTCGATGCTGCGCATTGAGCTGTTAACCGATCATTTCGTTCCAATATTCAAACTCATGACCCCTCCGATGAAAAGGTGAGTCCGGACATCACGACAGTTTAATCGAAGCATTTCCGATTCGATACCACGTTGAGCGGGGAAATGCTGAAGCGAAGTCAGAATATAGCGATACGCTTCTGCATCTCCGGCAAGACTCCATCCCATGATTGGTACGATGATTTTCAGATAGGTGAAATAGATTGAGCGCCAGAGCGGATTGGGCGGTTTACCAAAGTCAAGGATCAGAATGCGTCCACCAGGGCGTGTGACTCGATGAAGTTCAGACAATCCCTGCTTCCAGTCCTTCAGATTCCTCAACCCATAGGCCATCGTGACCACATCAAAAGAATGATCCGTAAAAGGCAATTCCGAAGCATCGCCTTGTTGAAAATCCGGCAATGATATGGACGCACTTGCCTCTTTCTGCGCTGATTTTTGACGGGCTTGTGAAAGCATTTCGGAGCTGAAATCCAAACCGGTCGTATTCGCTCCTCGGTTGGCCAGTGAAAAAGCCAGGTCTCCAGTGCCGCAGCATACATCCAGTGCTCGTTTGCCTTTGACGGGCCCAGCCTCTGCGATAACGCGCCTCTTCCACCATCGATGCAAACCTGCACTTTGAACATCGTTGATCAGGTCATATCTTTTTGCGATTCGGTCAAAGAGTTCCCTCACCCGGTTGGCTCGATTGTCCCCGGGATCATAATAGGCATTTTCCTGAATACTTTTTTCGGTCATTTAATTCTGAATGCTAAGTTCCGCTATGAAGGAAGGAGATGCAAACCAAATCCCGATCCACTCCAAGCTTTCATCTTTTTATTCTCGAGGTTTATGATCAACCCATGATGATTTCTTTAGAAGAAGCCTTGGATCGAATTTTACCGAAATTCAAGTCTTTGGGCTGCGAATCCGTGGATTTATCCGCTGCGGAGGGCAGGGTGCTTTCAAGATCCCTTGTCGCAGGTATTTCACTACCGCCTTGGGATAATTCAGCAATGGACGGTTACGCTGTTCAGGCAGAGGATGTATCATCTGCCTCAAAGGAGAACCCCGTTCAACTCACTTGCCTGGGAGAAGCTCCTGCTGGCTCCATGACGGATATTCAGGTCCAATCCGGAACCTGTTTAAGAATTTTTACTGGTTCACCTATGCCCAAGGGAGCAGACGCGGTGGTGATGCAGGAAGATACACAGCGGTCTTCGGGAGAGGATCAGATCGTGCGGGTTTTCGATTCTGTGAAGCCCTTTGAATTTGTTCGATTTAAAGGGGAGGATGTCAAAGAAGGAGATCAGATTCTTTCTGCTGGAACACGATTGTCAGGATTTCATATCTCTCTGGCATTCGCTGCCGGTTTGAAATCTTGTGAAGTGTTTAGTCGACCGCGTGTTGGAATCCTGGCAACGGGATCTGAATTATGTGAACCTGGACAGCCCCTAACCGCCGGAGGCATCTATGAAAGTAATCGTATTCTACTAAAATCCTTGGTTCAACATTCAGGATGTGAACCTTTCGTGTATCCAATTGTTGAGGATTCCCTGGAGGCAACTTGTGCTGCATTGTCCTCGGCAGTAAAGGAGTGTGATGTGCTTGTGACAAGCGGGGGCGTCTCTGTCGGTGACTACGATTTTATAAAACCTGCTTTTGAATTGTTAGGAGGACAGATTGATTTTTGGCGCATCCGTATCAAGCCCGGAAAACCACTGGTTTTCGGGGAAATTGATTCAGTTCCTGTGTTCGGTTTGCCGGGCAATCCGGTTTCTGCAACAGTGACTTTTACTCTATTGGTGCATCCAGCCTTGCAGAAGATGAATGGCTTACCGGAGTTTCATCATTCATTCGTCCAAGGTGAATTGACTGAGAATCTAAATAATCCAGGGAACCGGAGATTGTATTTACGCGTACAAATCGACGCTGACGGTTCTGTGTGCAGGTCTGGCGCCAATCAGGCTTCTCACGCTCTTGGATCACTCGCCGTCTCCGATGGGGTAGTGGCCGTTACTGAAGGGGCCACCCTTGCGAAAGGTTCGAAAGTGAAGGTTTTATTATGGCCCAAGGTTTCTTAAAACGCCCGTTTCGGAATTTCAAAGAAAATGGGCCGTTGTTGTGGGCGTGCCACTGGAGGAGCAGTGTTGATCTGAAGTGCGTTTCCTCCCAGAGCGGAAGGTGCGAGTCCTGATCCGCCAAAATTGACTCCGCTGCCATTCAAGGACCGGGTTGCGTTGAGAGCTTCCAATGAGCTGTTCACGTCTCCGCCGGAGAAGGCACTGCCCAATCGGTTGCCTGTATCAACAGATGTGGTTGTGCTGTCCCAACTGCTGATGAGCCCGCTGGGTCTGGCGGCCCCATTAAGACCTCCTCTTGTTAAACTTCCCATCCCGTTTTGGCCGGTCGTTCCGTTGGCAGATTGCCCAAGCAAATCCTGAAAATTCTGAAGGCGTTGGGAGCTTGGATTATTGCGATTGAATTGTTCAGGGACCAAATCACCCATCCCGATCATGTTTGCTGCCGTTACCTCTCTAGCAGTCATTTTGGTGAGGGCGTCAGGACCGCCATCACCTCTAAGTGAATCTGTTGACTTAAAAAGGCTGTCGAACTGATGTTGATAATACCCCGGAGTGGCGACGCCGTCGTCGGCTAGTAGTTCTTTACCGGTCAGATCGCTGTCGTTGTCTGCATCAAGGTTGTCTTTGCCGCTTTCGAAACGACGCTTGTTTCGATCCGTCTTGGATTCGGTTTTTCTTCGGTTTCCGTAAAATATACGTTCTGCCAATTGACGCGAAGACTTGGAGTCCAGATCTGTCGTTAAGAAACTGTCGTTGTCCACATCCAACCCGTCCAGATCCGTGGTTCCCAGATAATCCTCTGTGGATTGGAATGCCCAATTGTTTTTCTTGTCCAACGCTTCGAGAAGAGCTTTGCGACGTTTGTTATCAAGCTTCCCCGAGTTGAACGGATTTTGCCACGGAGCTACCACAGCTTCCACCGAACTCTTCTTGCCGCCACCAAACTTGCCGTTATTACCAAGTTGATCAGGGTCCAGATCTTCTTTTGGGAGAATGAGTTTGGTGTTATTATCGAAAATGATGGGTTCTCCACCCAATACATGCAAGGTGCTCAAGGCTACCAACAAGCCAAATATCGTCGTGAATCTCCAGGTTTTCATCATTTTTTATCTTGGTGCTATTAAATATCTATAAGCAATATTGGACATCTGGTCAATGGTTGCGTTCAAAAACAAGATTCTCTCGTTCGTTGATCTGCTTTATCGGTTTTTTAAGTAAACTCAAAGATGATTCCTCGAAAGAGATTTGATATCGGCTTCAATGATATCCGCCACGGTTTTTTTTCGGGTTTCCGGTCCACGAATATCGGAGAACTTGAATCAGGCATTGCTAGGTTCTGGGGGAGTCATCGAGAAGTTTTGCCTGCCTTGTCGGTGCGCAGTGGATTCGATGCATTATTGACAGCGTTGAATTTGGAATGTGGTAGCGAGGTGTTGGTGTCGGCTTTGACGATCAAGGACATGGCAGTCATTCTGCAGGAACACGGATTGATTCCCGTGCCAGTGGATCTGGATTTAACGCGACTTAACATAGATCTATGTAAGTTATCAACCTCAGTGACACCGAAAACTCGGGCTATTTTGGTAGCTCATTTATTCGGAAGTTTGGTGGAGATGGATGAGATCGTGAGCTTTGCCGAAAAACAAGAGCTCCTCATCATTGAAGATTGCGCACAGGCCTTTATGGGGAAGCCTTATCGAGGACACTCCAAGACGGATGTATCTATGTTCAGTTTTGGCCCGATCAAAACTGCGTCTGCTCTAGGAGGTGCTGTTCTTTTATTTCGGGACAAGACTTTATTCCATAAAACCAGATCGATTCAAAATCGTTGGGTCCGCCAACGGAACTGGACTTTTCAAAAACGCGCTCTTAAGTACGCATTACTTCTGATTTTGGTTCATCCAAGGATTTATGGATTGATGTTCTGGCTCTTCCAGTTTCTGGGCTTCGATCCTGAAAGCATCATCCATCGTCTGGCCAGGGGCTTTCGAAGAGATAGTTTTTTTCAATGCATACGCCAACGCCCTTCAAGAGCTCTTTTATCGCTTCTGGCACGTCGTCTTTCCTCCTTTTCAGATCATCATTTGGAGGAGCGCCGTAGGTATGGTCAGATGGCTGCCTCCCTATTGAAAGATGGCCGCATACCTGGAGCAAAAGCATCTCTTCATACTTACTGGGTTTTTCCTTATTTTTCAGATCGTCCTAAAGCATTGATTCAGTATCTGAAACGGCATGGATTTGACGCAACACAATATCAGTCCAGCATGGGAGTTATTCAGCCTGTTGCTGGAAAAGGTGAGATGCCCAATGAAGCACAACATGCCTTCGACAGAATGGTATATCTGCCTGTATATCCCGAGGTGGGTGCTCACAAGATCAAAATCTTGGTTCAGTTAATCAATGCCTTTGAACACAAGATGGATTAATGTTTCGTTCAAAGCACATTCATTGACCTGTAATAATTTTGTGAATCAATCATGTCGCGATTAAATCTTTCACGCATTCAGGCTGCGGTATCCCAAATCGCCCCTGAGTTTTTAAATACGCCTCAATTTCAGAATGAAGGTTTGGGGGATCGCCTTGGCTGTCGGGTAACGCTCAAGGTTGAAACATTGAATCCGATTCGATCTTTTAAGGGGCGAGGTTCCGAACTTGTCATGGCTAATCTATCTTTCCGGAAAGATGCCTCTACGGTTATCTGTGCCAGCGCAGGCAACTTGGGGCAAGCGATTGCCTACAGTGGCAGATCGCGTTCCATTCGAACGGTCGTGGTGGCCTCCGAGAATGCGAATCCTCTGAAGTTGGACAGGATACGTCAATTTGGGGCCGAGGTAATGATGGTGCAGGGTGACATTGAAGAAGCGCGTCGCGTTGCCGCGATCAAGGCAGATCAGGAAGGTTGGTATTTGATCGAAGATAGCGAGAATTTGGATACCTGCGAAGGTGCCGCCACGATGGGGTTGGAGTTGGCCAGCCACAAAGATCGATTGGACGCGGTCATGATAGCTCTAGGAGGAGGAGCCATGGCAACTGGTGTGGGGTTTGTCATGAAGCATTTTTCGCCCGGGACTCAAATTATTTGCGTGCAACCACAGGGCGCTCCGGCCATGACCTTGTCCTGGCGAGAAAAGAAAATCATCACGACGGATTCCATTGATACCATTGCCGATGGTGTTGCCGGTCGTTTTCCCATCCCTGTTGTGTTGGATGATTTATTGGAAATTGCAGATGACGCATTATTGGTGAGGGAGAAGAGCATCATCGAGGCCATGAAGTTGTTGTATCATGAAGCTGGATTGTTGGTTGAGCCTTCAGCTGCGCTGGGCATTGCTGCGATTCTTGAAAATCAATCTATGTTTCAGGGCAAACATGTAGCCTGTATTGTGTGCGGCAGCAATGTGATTCCTGAAATGTTTGAGAGATGGGTCATCGATCACTGAACGGGTGGTCGGTGATCCATCATGGTTCACTCAAAGTCTTCCCACTTTGCCGCTCCGCAATTGACCAATGCTGATTCCAATGCCCAACCCGTAAAGGATGCATAATTAAAATCTCGGTAACGACGTTTGGAATCTGTTCCTTCGAGACTTTTACGAACCTTTTCAATTTTTTCGACTATCTGAGACGCCAAAGTACCCAGGTCGTGAAGGGCGCGGGCAGCCTGTAAAGCCGTCCAGGGTTGTTTACTGGCAATATGCTCCCCCAAGACTTTTAAACCCAAATCTGCATTTCCGTTTTTACACAATACCTCTGCACAGGCAATGGCAACCGAGGGTGAAGGGTCATTTAATCCATTGATGAGAAGTTTTTTGCCTTCCGCGTTTGGGCTATGCTTTCCGGCCAGAAATCCTGTGGCTCCCCAATATCTGATCCCGCTGTCCGCTGATCTCAGGAATTTTTCCAGTTGCTCCGAATCTGCATTGGCAGTGGCTTCCATTGCGGCATCCAAGATCAGTGGTAAATCGTATGCCGCTTGGTCTCTCGCAAAATCATACACCGAATGATTTCCAGATTTCGCGCGGGACTGATATTCGGCTTCGGGCAGCATTCCCGTGTCGTTGTGGGTGACCATCCATTCCTTCATGCCTGTGCGCATCTTCGAAATCTGATCTGCGTATCGTGGATCATTGATTCTGTTTTCGATTTCAAAAGGATCCTTTTTCAGGTCATAAAATTCCTCCAAGGGTTTTCGGCTCGCCCAGATCAATGATGAAGCAGCGTTCAATAATCCTGCCCTTTTCGATCTCCTCAGTTCAGCCATGGATTCTTTTTGGTTCCCAAAAATCCTTCCCCCTTGGATGTAAGGCAGGTGGGGCAGAAAATGCCTGATGTAAATCTGGTTTCCATTGTGAACGGCTCTCGAAATCTCGAACATGTCATCGGCGCGATCTCTGGCCGCAAATGCAAGTTGACGAGGAGGGGAAGGGTTGGTTCCAAGGAATCGTCTTCCTTGCATGGCTTCCGGTTGTTCAATACCCGCCAACGCAAGAGTGGTGGGAGCAAAGTCAACGAAACTCACCAGGGAATCGGTTGCTGATCCAGGTTTTAAATTGGCGGACAGGTGCTGGTATTTTTCAGGAATACGTACCATGAAGGGAACACGGATTCCAGAATCCAGCAACCATCTCTTGTGTCTGGGAAGTCCGTGCCCATGATCGCTGAAGAACCAGACGATGGTGTTTTCCCACAAGCCATTCTCCTTGAGTGCATTTATGATTTCGCCTACTTCCTCGTCCATGGCCGAAACCAGATCATCGTATCGTGCCCAGAGTTCCCTCATCTTGGCCGTGTCCGGAAAATAGGGGGGCACCTTGGCATGATCGGGATCGTGTCGTTTGCTTGCCGGCAAACTGGCTGTGGCCTGTCTGTATCTTTCCTCGAAATTGGCAGGGCCTTCATGAGTGGTTCCCAGAACGAAAAAACTAAAAAAAGGTTGGTTCCCCTTGCGCTGACGCCAGGGTGAGGTGTCCTTTTTCCAATAGTCGTAGATGTCATTGGGAGAGAAATTATAATCGGTCTTGGCCCAGTTGGTCACAAAATAACCGTCCTCTTTCATGTAAACCGGAAAGGGTTTGATCGATTCAGGAAGTGTCACCTCGCACCTCAAATGTTGGGCTCCGAAGGAGGTTGGGTATAGTCCAGTTATCAAGCACGCTCTTGCTGGAGCACATATCGGGGCATTGGCGAATGCGTTTTTGTAAACAATGGATTCTTCAGCAAGCTTGTCCAGATGGGGGGTGATGGCATTCGGGTAGCCATAGCAGCCAAGGTGCTCATCCAGGTCTTCACAATTGATCCAAACAATGTTGGGAGGCTCCAGACTCCAGGTTGCAGTTTGGAATGCCATGAAACCTGTTAAAATTGCCACAGGTGCAGTCCACCACAGTTTTGTTAGTGAATGAAAGGTAAGCTGAATGAGACGATGCATGCCGCATCATACTCCTTTTGGGTTCATCTGCCAATTCGACTCGAATGAATTGCAAAAAATTGCTTTATTCTCTCGTATTAAGCTTGACCTAAGCTTGTTGTATGGAGCGGAATTGAAGCAATGACATCGAAACGAAAATCACGCAAGGATAACGCATCCGTCAAAACAACGGTTGCCAACTTTTCGAAGATTATGGCTGCAAACCGGTCTGAGATTGCCATTCGTGTTTTTCGTGCCGCGACAGAACTGCGTAAACGGACGGTTGCGGTCTATGCTCAGGAGGATCGGTTTTGCATGCACCGATTCAAAGCCGATGAGGCCTATCAGGTAGGAAAAGGCAAGGGGCCTGTGGCTGCTTATCTGGATATTGAAAGCATCATTGAAATAGCCAAGGCGAAGGGAGTTGATGCCATTCATCCTGGATACGGATTCCTGAGTGAAAATCCCGCGTTTGCTCGTGCATGCGCCGATGCTGGAATCACCTTCATTGGACCGCGTCCCGAATTGTTGGACTTGATGGGGGACAAGACGGCTGCAAGAGCCGTGGCACAGCGTATCGGCATTCCTACTTTACCGGGAACCGATGAGCCTATAGCAGAACGTAAAGCTGCTATCAAGATGGCCAAGTCCATTGGGTTTCCTTTGATTATCAAAGCAGCCTTCGGTGGGGGCGGACGTGGAATGCGAATTGTCAAAACCGAGGAAGAACTGCCCTCACTTCTTGATGAAGCTCAGGCAGAGGCAGAACGTGCGTTTGGGAATGCAGCGGTGTTTCTCGAGAAATTCATTGCTCGCGCCAAGCATATCGAAGTTCAGATCCTCGGGGATAAGCATGGTAACGTGATTCATTTGCACGAACGCGATTGCTCGATCCAAAGGCGACATCAAAAAGTGATCGAAGTGGCTCCCAGTTTCGGATTGCCTCCTTCATTAGTCCAACAGATGTGCGATGACGCGGTTCGCCTGGCCGAAGAAATTCGATACGAAAACGCCGGAACCATTGAATTTCTTTATGATGTCGATGGGCAAAAGGGTTACTTCATTGAAATGAACCCGCGGATTCAGGTCGAGCACACCGTGACGGAAGAAATTACCGGGATTGATCTGGTGCGCAGCCAGATTTTAATTGCTCAGAATCATTCCCTCACATCAAAGGCGCTGGGAATTCCTGCTCAAGATCAAATTCCCCGTAACGGTTGGGCAATCCAGGCTCGGGTAACTACTGAAGACCCTGCCAATCAATTCATGCCTGATTATGGCAAACTACTGGCTTATCGCTCTCCAGGAGGCTTGGGTATCCGCCTTGATGGTGGAATGGGATATTCTGGTGCAGTGATCACTCCTTTTTACGATTCGATGCTCGTTAAATTAATTGTCCGAGGTGGTAACTATGAAATGGCCATGGATCGGATGCATCGTGCACTCAGTGAATTTCGAATCAGAGGAGTCAAAACAAACATCCCATTTATTGAAAATGTCATCGCTCATCCGGAGTTCAGATCCGGTCAGGCGACGACACGTTTGATCGATAGCTCTCCCGATTTATTTGAATTCCACCCAAGACGTGATCGGGCTTCAAGACTTCTCAAGTTCCTGGGAAATGTAACCGTCAACGGCAACCCTCATGTCAAACAATCGCCTGTCGACTTGCCAGTTGCCGCGCCTCCGTCCATGCCGTTTCACCCGGACGTACCTTGTCCCAAAGGAACCCGGGACCTTTTATTGGAATTAGGTCCTAAGAAATTTGCTGAATGGATTCTCAAGCAACGACGTTTGCTGGTGACCGACACCACTTTTCGAGATGCACATCAATCGTTGATGGCAACTCGCATGCGAACCTACGATCTGCTTGGATGTGCCGATTACATCGCTCGGGAGTTGGGTTCCGAAAAAGACGGCCTGTTTTCGATGGAAATGTGGGGCGGAGCTACATTTGACACCGCCATGCGGTTTCTCAATGAGGATCCCTGGCAGCGCCTCCGGATTTTAAGACAACGGATTCCCAATATTTGTTTTCAAATGCTGTTCCGAGGCAGCAATGCCGTGGGCTACTCCAATTATCCGGACAATGTGGTGGCCGGTTTTGTGAAGCACGCTGCTGATGCCGGAATGGATATCTTTAGGATTTTTGACAGTTTGAATTACCTGCCAAATTTAAAGGTTGCCATGGAGTCTGTTCAAGATACCCACGCGATCTGCGAAGCAGCCATTTGTTACACCGGAAATATTCTTGATTCGAAACGAGATAAATTTTCCCTGAAGTATTACGTCAAACTGGCAAAAGAGCTGGAGAGCATGGGGGCGCACATGCTTGCGATCAAGGATATGGCTGGTCTTTGCCGTCCCACGGCTGCCAGAAAATTGGTTAAGGCATTGAAACAGGAAATTGGTATTCCCATCCACTTCCATACTCATGAAACGGCAGGCGTCCAAACGGCCACCATCCTTGAATCAGCACAGGCAGGAGTCGATATCGCCGATTTGGCCATAGCATCCATGTCGGGTAGCACCTCACAGCCCAACATGAATTCACTGGCGGTTGCGCTTGAAGATTCACCACGCAAAACCAAATTGAATGTGGATGCCCTGAATCAGTTGAGCGATTACTGGGATCAGGTCAGAGAAGTTTACAGCCCGTTTGATACGGCACCCAAGACAGGAAGCGCGGATGTGTATCTGCACGAAATGCCAGGTGGACAATACACCAATCTAAAAGCTCAGGCTGCGAGCATGGGAGTGGCGCATCGCTGGAATGAAATCGCCAAGACTTATGCCGATGTCAATCAACTCTTTGGTGATATCGTCAAGGTGACTCCGTCGAGCAAGGTCGTCGGTGATATGGCATTGTTTTTATTTAGTCACGGAATCAAACCTGAAGACGTTGTCAACCTGACTCCGGGTGAGCAAAGCTGGCCGGAGTCAGTCATAGATATGTTCAAGGGTGGTCTTGGTTGGCCTGAGGGTGGTTGGCCCGAAGCCGTTTGGAAAGCCATCCTGCCCCCGGATGAGTATAAAAAGGCCAGACAACGTTATCGTCAGGATGTGAAACGTGGACGGCCCAAACCCCCTCCATCTCTTGATCTGGAAAAAACACGCAAGGAAATCGAAAAGAAAATCAAACGTAAACCTACCGATGATGATCTTTATTCCTACTTGATGTATCCCAAGGTGTTTCTTGACTACGAAAAACATCACAAAGAATTTGGAAGAGTCAGTGTTCTTCCAACACCGAGTTATTTATACGGATTGCATCCCAGTGAAGAAATCGCCGTCAGCATTGAGGAGGGCAAAGATCTTTTCATACGTTTGATCAATGTGGGCAAGCCGGATGAGGATGGTCAATGCGCGGTGACTTATGAATTGAACGGAATTGCTCGCGACACCATGATCACCAATCAAAGTGTGGCTCCCAAAAGGGCCCAGCGGGTTAAAGCCGATGATTCGGATCCATTGCAAGTCGGGGCTCCCATTCCGGGGCTGATAGCCGAGGTTCATGTTTCCGTCGGGCAAAAGGTCAAGAAGGGAGAACGCTTGATCATGATGGAAGCCATGAAGATGCAGACATCGGTCAACGCTCCTTGCGATGGTCATGTGGCCGAACTGGCGGTTGAGTTTGCCGACAACGTGGAGACCAAAGACCTACTGGTGAAAATGAAAAAGTGAAGGCTCGTGAAATATTGATTTCACTGAGGTTTTCTCTGCTCCCGGCTCCTGGCTTTGGCTTTCCCAGAATTGATTTTAGAATGTCTCGAAACTCAGCTAATTGACTCTTCGATAACCACCTTTCTGGGAAGATATGGAACAAGGCATCGGACTGATACAAAAGGATGAGTCTTTTACTCGTTTTGTAATTATGACACTCTACCTCAAATCTCTCCCCTTCAATCCGCCCTCGGTCCAATCCAGATTGTAGTCTCCGTAGGCACCCGCTTTGTAAAGGCCGGTGTATTTGACGTAGGCAGAATGCCCGTCGACAAACAGGAGTGGAAAACCTTCGCTGCCATGTGCCAAATTCTTGTTTCCAACTTCACCGTTTCGCGGTTCGGCAAAGCAACAAATGATCGCCTTTTGTGAGGGAAATGAAACTTCGGTCGTTCTGCGTTGAGTCAATGTGGGGCCGGGTATTTTATCGCTGTTGTAAAACTGGTGGTAATAATAATACGAGTTCGGAAAAGCCAGTTCGTTGGTGTTAATTCCGGTGCTTTTACCCGGACCGCTGGACCAGGCGATGTTCCAGGCAGGCGGTTTGTCCGCGGGGCAGAGGTAAAAGGCTCTGGCGTTGGTACTGATATAGGGATCAAAAAGGTTCACCAAATCAACCAGAGGCATCTGCGGCCATTTTCGTCCAGAGAAGGGAAACTTTTCCTCATGATCGGAGGTGTACATGTTCATCGTGATCCCGATCTGACGTAAATTGGAAACGCACCTCGCCGTATGCGCCTTGGATTTGGCGCGGCTCAAAGCCGGTAGCAACATCCCCGCAAGGATCGCGATAATGGCAATCACAACCAACAGCTCTATCAGCGTGAATGCGTATTCTTCTTTCTCGCGTAGTGAGCTCATGAGGTTTCAGACCCTATGCATTAGACGTCCTTGAGTAAAGTGGATTCCAATGGCTGCTTTCAGGTGAAACATTGTTTTAGGGCCCAGTAGTGGGTTGATTTTGCTCGGATTCAAAAAGTTCTCAATTTATTAAAATTTTGTGTCGGACTTTTTCTTCCAATGGCAATGAAGGTGATAGATGGTTCATTTGTGGCAATCTGAAAAAATAGAGGATGATTCCTTACGGGGATCAGAGCTGGAGCACGTTCCGGCTTTGGACTTGTATTCGGTTGATGTCAAACTAGATTGGGCACGTCACCGACGAACCCAGTGCCTCTCGGGGCCACAACCTGATTCCATCATGGCTGAAGATCGATCTGAAACCCAGTGGATCCAAGATCTCAAGCGAGGCGACGATGAAGGAGCCGCTTTGCTTTGGCGTCGATACTTCATGCGTATGGCCCGGCTGGCTCGACGCAAATTGCCTGAAGGAAGACGTCGGGCTCAGGACGAGCACGACATTGCGATCGAGGCCTTTCAAAGCTTGTGCGAGGGCGCGCGCAAGGGGCATTTCGAAGATCTTCAGGATCGTGAGGGACTGTGGAAACTCATTGCCACCATCACCCAGCGCAAGGTCGCCCAGCACCAAAGACACGAGATGCGCGCCAAACGCGGGAGAGGGGAGGTGCGCGGCCATTCCATTGTTGATGGGGTGGAGGAAGGATTCGACTGGTTGGTGGGAAAAGAGCCTGATCCGCACTCGCTACAATTACTGGCTGAGGAGCAACATCGTCTGCTGGAGCGGTTGGAGGATCCTTTATTGCGCAAAATCGCAGTCTGGAAAATGGAGGGTTGGACTGGAGAGGAAATTGCCGGAAAACTGGACCTGACCCGGCGCAGCGTCGAACGCAAATTGAACCGTATACGGACGATCTGGAAGGAGGAATGGAACACATGAGCGACCCAGCGCAGCCATCACGCAATGACCGCGAACGAATGGACGCCATCTGCGACGCATTTGAGTCCGCCTGGAAACAAGGCGAACAACCGCGTATCGAGGATTTCCTGAACCAATGGCAGGGCGAGGCCTGGCGGCGTGAGTTGTTATATGAACTCATCCAAAGTGAATGGGAACTGTCAGGAGCCAGCGGACGTGAGCCTGACACAGATGTCTATGTCGAGCGATTTCCCGACGCAGCCCAGCATATTCGTCGCCTTGCCGAGTCGATCGCGAAATCCCCGGAGTCATCTGAAACTCCGGAGGCCATCGCCCACTACCGGCTGATACGTCCTTTGGGGGCGGGTGGGATGGGGGAAGTGTTCCTGGCCGAGGATTCGCGCTTGGGACGTCAGGTCGCCATCAAATTGCTTCCAGTAGAATGGGCGGCGCACCGGGTGCGGCGTCAGCGTTTCATGACTGAAGCCCGAGCTGCCGCTTCGATCAATCATCCGAATGTCTGCACCATACACGAAGTCGGCGAAACGCCCAACGGACGTCCCTACATCACCATGGAATTTCTCGAGGGAGAAACGCTTGAGGGACGCATTCGAAGGGGGGGCGTTCAGATTCCTGAGGCTATTGAAATCGGTTTGCAGGTCGCGGACGCCTTGGATGCTGCTTTGACACGATCCGTCGTGCACCGCGATCTCAAGCCCGGTAACATCAGTATGGATGGCCGTGGACGGGTTAAGGTTCTGGATTTTGGTTTGGCCAAGCGCATGGACGATGATGCGGTGTCCTCTCCCGACGCCACAACCGAGGAACGCACTCGTTCAGGTCAAATCCTTGGCACACCGAACTACATGAGTCCGGAGCAATCCCTGGGCAATGAAGTGGATCATCGTAGTGATTTATGGAGCCTGGGTGTCGTGCTGTATGAACTCATAACAGGACATCAGCCTTTCGCGGGCAAGAGTTTCACAGAAACAATCCAAAACATCGGACACTCCCATCCCAAACCGATCGCACGTTTCAATTATGATGTGCCGCAGGAACTGGAGCGGATCATCCTGAAATTGATGCAGAAAAGAGCCGACGACCGTTTTCAAAGTCCGGCCGAATTAATGGTCGATCTGCGCAACCTGCGTCGCCATTTGGAAACCTCTCAAGCCAGCCTGGCACTATCCAATCCGGCACAAGCCCTGCATGACCAGGACGCGACATTCCTGGATGCGGTTCCGGAGGCGGCCAAGACACTGGTCGGTGAACTGATCCCCGATGGGGATGTGCTTCTCAATTACGCACCGGTGGATGACCAGCCTCTTTATGAAGGTCGCAAAGGTTGGGTGTCGCAGTTGCATCGTCATTTGGCGATTCGTGTGGAGCAGCTTTCTGGCGAGACCGTCAAGATCGCGCGTCATCCGGGCTACACTGGGGATTCCGAGACCGACACCGAACTTCAGC
Organism: uncultured Verrucomicrobiota bacterium; assembly: GCA_964342825.1. Taxonomy (GTDB): domain Bacteria; phylum Verrucomicrobiota; class Verrucomicrobiia; order Limisphaerales; family AAA164-E04; genus AAA164-E04. Next base: position 35,083 of record CAYFHO010000022.1, on the reverse strand, counting down.
GTCACATGACCAATGCCAAGGCGATGGTGTCGATTGTTTCTCCTCCGTTTGTGAAGCGCGATGGTTGTGTGCAGGAGGTCAGGGAGTTTTGTGATTCAGTGCAACAATCCGAAGGTTTGTGGGTGGAGGACAAGCCCAGACTCTTCAAAGTCCTCAAGACACCGGTCTCTCCGTGGGAAATACCGAATGGACTCAACGACGTTTTTTCAAAACTCTTCGCCTTTGAGTTTTACGAGAAGGATTCTCAAACGGGACGAGTCCGGGAGTATGACGAGGGATTGGGTGAAACTTTGCGTCAAAGATTTCATGAACGTCTGTATGATCTGGCTTATGAAATATGCCAGGTGCTGAAAATTCTGAACAAACTGAAGAACAAGGTTCAGGAACCCGGCATGGCCGACACTTCGGATCGAAAAGTCATCTTTCTGGCGAACACTACTTCAGATTTACAGGCCGAGCATGATCGCATTCGGCGCGAGCTTTTGGAGCGCGGTCACGTCGTCGTGCCGGAATCGCCGCTTCCCTTGGCTTCACAGGAATTGGAACGCGAGGTTCAAGGCTGCCTGGAAAAATGTGATATGGCGATTCACCTCCTCGGATCGCATTACGGTGTCACTCCCGAGGATTCCTCCGAGTCCATCCCGAGTATTCAAGTCAGACTCAGTGCCCAATACATCAGGCAACGTCCAATCAAACGTTTCTTATGGACTCCTCCTGTCGAGATTATGGATGTGCAACAGATCGAATTTCTTGCGAGCGTTGCTCAGGACCATGTCTTCAATGAGGGTGCAGAAATGATCGAACGGGATTTCGCGCTCCTCAAACGGGAAGTCATTCGTCAACTGGAACCCCCCAAACCCAAGTCCACCTTACTGCCGGATGCGCGGCCGGTCCGAGGGGATTCGAAGATGGTTTATCTGATCTGCGATCCCAAGGATGAGGAGATTCTGGAGCCGCTGGAGGATCACCTTTTTGAGCAGGGTTTTGAGGTGGCTTTACCTGCTTTCGATGGTGCCCCTGAGGACGCCGAAGCACTGCACAAGGAAAACCTGCTGGCCTGTGACGCAGTGATCGTATTTTACGGATCCGCTCCCCGATCATGGGTGGACATCAAACTGCGCGAGCTGCTGAAAGTGCCCGGCATGGGACGCGAACACCCGATCGAACGTCAATTGGTTTATGTCGCACCTCCGTTTGATCGACGCAAGCAGCGTTACAAGTCTTTGCAAGCCGACATCATTCGCCAGGAGGGTGCGTTTCAGCCGGAACTGCTGGCGGATTGGATTCAATCCCTAAAGGAAGGAAAGTCCACATGAGTTTTCAAGAAACAAACCTGGAAGGGCCCCGCTGCCGCGGGGCCGCGAGCGCGTTGGAGATTTATGAGAGCCGATGGCGTGATCGCACGCCGCTGCAGACGCGCAGCAGCGCGTCCCTACCTCCCCAAGCGCGCCTAACAAGGGTAGGGCCCCGCTGCCGCGGGGCTGCGAGCGTGTTGGAGATTTATGAGAGCCGATGGCGTGATCGGATACCGTTGCGGACGCGCAGCAGCGCGTCCCTACCTCCCCAAGCGCGCTCAACAACGGTAGGGCTCCGCTGCCGCGGGGCCGCGAGCGTGTTGGAGATTTGTGAGAGCCGATGGTGTGATCGGACGCTGTTGTGGACGCGCAGCAGCGCGTCCCTACCGCGCTTGGAGGCGATCATATTTACTGAAAAACTATACCCCATTTTCAAAGCATGAGCGTTCAACATAATCATCCATTCCCAGGATTGCGTCCCTTCCAACAGGAGGAAGATCATCTGTTTTTCGGGCGGGACGATCAAACCATGGAATTGCTCAACACCCTGTCGCAGCATCGGTTCGTTGCAGTGGTTGGCACTTCGGGCAGTGGGAAATCCTCTCTGGTGCGCTGCGGTTTACTCTCGCAGATCCTTGGCGGCAAAATGATCGACGCCGGTGCTCATTGGGAGGTCGCGGTGACTCATCCGGGTGCGGATCCCATGCGACATCTGGCAGAGGCGCTGCTTGAGGCGGAACTTTATGAAGACGACGACGAGGATGCGCGCCCGCGTTTGATGGCGACCCTGAATCGAAGTCATCTCGGCCTGATTGAGGCCATCCGGCAAGCACGTCTCGACCAGGGAACCAATTTCCTGCTCGTGGTGGATCAGTTCGAAGAGATTTTTCGATTTCACCAAAGCGGTCATGAAGCCAAGGATCACGCCGCAGAATTCGTGAGCATGTTGCTCGAAGCGACTCGCCAAACAGAGGCACCGATTTACGTGGTGATCACCATGCGCTCGGATTTCATCGGAGATTGCGCTCAGTTCGAGGAACTCGCCGAGGCGGTGAATCTTGGGGAATACCTGATTCCACGCATGACACGTGATCAATTCAAGCAAACGATTGAAGGTCCTGTTCGCGTCGCGGGCGGGCGTATCGCGTCGCGATTGATGCAACGTCTCCTCAATGACCTGGGGAATGAAGCAGATCAATTACCCTGCCTGCAGCACGCACTGATGCGGACCTGGGATCAGTGGAAAAGACTGGCCGCTGAGGGTTCGGAAAGATCCGAGATGGATCTTGAGGATTACGATGAGATTGGGCGCATGCACGAGGCCCTTTCACGACATGCCGGTGAAATCTTTCATGCTCTTCCGACCGACGAGAGCCGTCGTCTTTGCGAAGGGATGTTCAAGGCACTCACCGTGCGGGAATCGGAACATCGCGGGATTCGACGACCGCAGTCCCTCGGCCAATTGGCTGAAATACTGGCGACAGACATTCAGGATCTGGTGCCCATCGTGGAAGCCTTTCGACAACCGGGGGTGACCTTTCTCATGCCTCCATCTTCCGTACCGCTGGCCTCGGACACGGTGATCGATATTTCTCATGAGAGCCTAATGCGTGTTTGGGTTCGATTGCGGGATTGGGTGGAGGAAGAAGCGCAATCGGTCGGTATCTATCAACGTCTCAGGGAAAGCGCACGCCTTCATCATCAAGGCATGGCGGGACTTTACGGTAATCCAGAACTGGGCATCGCGCTCAGTTGGTTCTCCGAGGGGCATCCCAATGCCGCCTGGGCACAGCAATACGGAGGTCACTTCGAGGAGGTGGTCGCCTATTTGGAATCCAGCAAGAAAGCCGCTGAGCAAGCCGAAAAGGAACGCGAAGCCGCCCGGCAGCGCGAATTGCGACAGGCCAAAGCTCTGGCCGAAGCGGAACAGCTACGCGCCGAACATCAACGCCGTTCGGCGGGACGCATGCGTGTCCTGGGGGGAATCGCGAGCATCATCGCAGTCATTGCTTTGATCGCGACGTTTGTTGCGTTGGAACTCAGAAAAGAGGCCAGGGAGAACGAATCCAAAGCCAAGCTGAGCGAGGAGGAAGCGGAATTGAATGCCTCCATCGCCAAAGAAAGTGAACGGGCTGCCATTGATGCCCAGGAGCAACTCAGGGAAAGCAACTACCTGGCAGATATGCTCAACCACTACGTCATGTACGAAGGCGGTGAGCTGGTGAATATTCAGCATAATCTTGCCAAGTATTATCCGGCACCTGGGGAGAAAGACCTTCGTGGGATCGAATGGTATCTCTGGTACGGCGCCGCCAATCGTGAGGTCAAAACCCTGTCGAGGATTTGGGCTTTTCCGGCCGTGCCTGATACGTGTGATTTAAAAGATTGGGTCGTAGGATACAAGACGCGTTCCAACGCTATTCAAGTGTTTCATAAAAGGTCATACAATTTGATCAAAGAGATTCCTGTGCCTGATATTGGTCGCAACATTCCTGAACTGAAGGGACATGCGCTCCCATGCCGCGCGTATCTCACCAGAGACGGAAAGTTTCTATTCGTGGTGGGTCGCGATTTTTATATTAGGAGGTGGAATACGGAGGATTGGTCGAGAGTGTTGCCGGATATTAAAATCCCTTACGACGATCCGTCTCTGACCGGTAAAAACATATCGACTCAAAGTGATGCAAATCCTGGTCACTACTATTTTGATTCAGGTGACCCCCCTTATTTGGTGTTCAACAATCTAGGAGACCGTTTTGTTTTAAGGATCGGAAACGCTGTTTTCCTATACGACGCTCAAACATGGGAGGTTGAGCGAATTTTTTCCACGGAGCGTCCTTGGCAGGCTATCGAGTTTTCTCCGGATGATGAGAGGTTGTATTATTTAATGCCCCAATCTCCGAACAATTCTGAGACCGACTCCATTTTTTGGAGGACTGGGGAACAATACGAGAATAGTGAGCAGTCCCGGATTGATCTCAATTCGTACAGCATCCATTCAAGTGGAGACTGGATGGTTGTCTCCAATGGGGATGATCAAGTGCATGTTTTAAGTTTGCCTGATTTTAAACCCATGGACTCACCGTCCTTTGAAAATCCGGGCTTCGATCTTAAATACGTAAATTTTCATTACCACGGCAACCGTTTGGTGGGGGCAGCTGACGGTAGGAGAGCCTTTTATTGGGATGTTGAGTCTGGACGACTTATTTCTACCTCAACCCGAAGACCCGGCATGGAATGGGGAGGGGTGGCTACCGAAGTTCGCGATGAAGCATGGCTTGCAAACTTAAATCATGGCCTACGTATTTGGAATCTAGCCAACATGGGGCACTTCGAAATCATACCGGATACCGAAAACCTTTCAGGCTGGGTCTCACTGGTGGGTGGGTTTGCGGCTGCTTCCCAGAACCGGCCTGATCTTGAATCAAAAATGGATCATGAATGGATTGCCAGTCTGAATCAATATTTCAACCCGCTACCATCACCCCTGCGATTGTTTGAAGTGACTGACAATGGCGTCGAGGCTTCCTTCTGGCTGGATGGAAACATTCTGCTCAAAGCGCATGGGGCTTCTCAAAATGGCCGCTTTTTGGCGGGAGTGGATGGCCAGGATTTCTTGAATGTTTGGGATTTTGAAGCGAAAACTATGGTGGCTCGAACCAAGCTGTCTGCATCCATGAATGAAAAGGGCTTTTATGGTTTAAAAGTGACAAATAACGGGCGGTATGCAGGCTGGATCAAAGAGGTGATGACATCGGGAGATAGGATTCAGACCAAATTATACATCTGTGATTTGGAGAATGAGAGAGTGATATCAACTGAAGCGTTGCATGAGTCCTACGTATTCGAGTTTTCGCCGGATAATCAGCACTTGGTCTTGGTTTCCTTGAGTGACTCGATTGCTGGCCGCTACCTCTTGTCGGTGGATAATCTGGCGATGGAATCAGGTAACCGCCTTGTTGCCTGGCAATTTTCCAAAAGTATAAAATTCAGTCCCGATGGGCGCTTGCTGGCATCCACCAATTTTGACAACAAGATTCATCTCAACCAACCACTTCGGCCCGGATCCGAGGAAGCGAGATGGCCAGGGCATCAAAATTGGGTGAATGCCATGGATTTTACGGCGGATGGTCGACAGCTGATCACCGCCGGAGACGATCCATGGATCAAGATCTGGGATACCCAAACCGGCTCCCTCAGATCGATCCTTCCCAAGCTCGAGGGCGGCCAACCCGTGCATTGGCTATCGATCGCCAAAGACCAGGAATGGCTGGCCGTCAAACAAAGCGAGAAACCCCTGAAAATCTGGCGCATGCCGAGCGCCGCCGAGATGGAACGTGACGCGGCATTCCTCGCAAAGCGAATCAGTTATCATGTGGTCTCAGGAAACGAGCATAAGGCAGAGAGAATGGCCAGAAATGCGAAATATGTTTCTGAAGGGGGTGCAGTATGGGAACGTTTCTCCCTGGCGACTTACCTTCGAGATATCGAATGGATGAGGGAGCTACGGGCTGAGATGTTGGCCTCGCTCCCCGATCCTCGCCCGATCGGAGCCCAGTCGCTTTTGGCTCATTTGTACATGTTGCGTCCCAGCGATGCAGAGGTGGAGCAAGGCATTCAACTGGCAGAAGAACTCTACCAGGGCATGCCAACGAATGGATACAGTGACCCTCATATCGTTTGTGTCGCCATCGCGGGAGGGAAATACCATCAGGGCAAATATCAGGAAGTTTTGGGTCTTGCCGAAGCCTTTGAAGCGGAAAAGCCACAACCTGCCCCGTTTATCCGCGCAGGTATGGAATCAATGAGGGCCATGAGCCTTCATCAATTGGGTCAAATCGAAGAGGCTGAAAAAGCACTCAACAAAGCTCGCGAAGTCTTTTTTACCGTCATTCCCAAGTTCGACATCCGGTTAGATTCAATTCAAGACTGGATTCGCGATGTCCCTTGGGCGTTCTACATTCAGGAAGCCGAACTCTTGATTGAAGGCAAAATCTCAACCTATCTCAGTCAGGAGCCTGCTTTCGACTCGCTGCCGACAGCTGCACCGATCCAATAGTTCCAGATGTGTTGATCGAAATCTGATTTGAAAGATGATTCAGTTTCAACAGGCAATGGTTTCGGTGAAACTTGAGATCGGTGTCTTACAGAGTTGTCAAAACCATTCCGCTCATTCATAGTTCTGGCATCACCGAGGTCTGCTTGTCTTTGATTATCTTGAAGGGGGGGATGGTCATGAAGGCAGTCTTCAGATGCTGACTGAGGACAAGGAACAATGAAATCGACACACTTCTTCAAGTGGGCGTATTTTCTGCTGATCGCCCTGAGTTCTGGGATGACGTGCCTGAAAGCAGCCACATTTCGTGGTCAGGTCGTGGACGTGGAGACTGGATTTCCCATCGATCGCGCCCAGATTGCCATCAACGAGCAGTTGGTGAATCCACCTCCTCAAATTTCCAGCTTGTTTGGTTTATTTGAATTTGGAGCTTTGCCTGCCGGAACCCATGCCTATGAAGTAACTCGAGGGGGTTATGTCCCGACGACAGGTGAAGTGGTGGTGGGTGCAACCGATGTGGAAGGCGTCATTGAACTCACCCCCATCGCCCCGGGTTTGTTCGATGTCAGCTCCAAAGTCGCCTGTGTGATGACCGGGCTTGCGATTCCCAATGCCGTGGTGACCGCAACCAAAGTCGATCTGAATGGCCAGCCGTCTGGTGGGACGGTTGTGACTGCGCGATCCGATGCCACAGGTTTTGCCTCGCTTCAAGGATTGGAACCTGGGCGTTACACGTTTGAGGTGATGCCTCCTTCCGGGTGGCAGGGACATCAAGGTTCTTCGGCGGGAGTGATCCAATCCGAACAGAGCCTGACCTTTCTTTTGAAACCAGAACAGGGAGACCTGAGCGTTGCCGTCACCGGGTTGGATCCGGTTGAAGAAGAAACCGGACCGCTCAAGGATGTCATCATCGAAGTCACCGGACTGGATCCATTTCAACCCGTCAGTCCGGACTCGCCAAAAGTGGTGCCTACCCGCACCAGTGTGACGGAGGAACCAGGTAATGCCTCCTTCAATGAACTGCCATTGATTGCACCGTATCGGGTGGTGGTTAAAAAGTATGGATACGCCAAGTTTGAAACGATCCTGCCAGTTGGCAGCCTCAGTCACCTGGATGTTCAACTTGAATTGCTGCCATTCGAATTACAAGTGAACCTAGTGCAGGACGTGTATTCATTTGCCCAGGTGTTGAACGAAACCACCATCACTCTGGAAGGAATCAAAGATTCACATACGGAAGGCATCCTGCGGCGATTGACTGGAAATATGGAACCTGCTTCACGATCGTTTGCGCAATTGCTTCCAGGCAGATACCGGCTCTATGCGCATGGTGAAGGCGCCTTGCCTTCTCATGACATCAAACCTGTGTTTCGAGGTCAGGATTATGTCGAAATTCATCAGGAAGGGATCACCGAATTCGAGCTTCCATTGGAAGTATTGATGTCGCGCATTTACGGACGAGTCATGGCAGCCGATACCAAAGCGTTGCCGGACACCTTGCCTGCTGACGAGGTTTTCGCAGCCCGCCCCTTATACAAAGCCAAGGCTGTTGAAGCCCTGGCATGGATTGCTGCCGAGGAAGATGGCTGGTTGACTGAAGAATACACTCGCATAGAAGTCGACACCGATGAGAGTGGTGTCTTCACCGTGGAATTACCTCCGGCGCGCTACGGCTTGATGTTGGAACAATTGACTGATTATTGGGGCAGCCATGTGGTGTTGAGTGATGTGACTGCACCGACGGTAGGCTATCCTCCAAGAGGACCTGTTACACCCAGCAGTCTTCAGCCTAAAATCGAAATTCCCGATTTTCCCGATCTGCCGGACTTCCCGGATTTTCCCGACTTTCCGGATATACCTGATATACCGGACATACCAGACCTGACTGATCCTGGCAGTTTGCCATCACTACCGGCAGGTCCTACCCGCAACCTTTTCCAGGTAGAAGGTCAAGGATGGCCATTCTACCAAACCTGGCCATCAGGTTGGGGAGAACCACCCTCCAACGGGGCTACGGCGCCCGGTCATCCGCTGGTGATTAAAAATTCTGAATACCACCTGGAAGCTTACTTGAGAAAACAGGGTATTTCACTGCTGGGGAACGTCGGCATGTCAGCCGTCCCCACCGAGCGCTATGTCGGCTCCTACCAAACTGAGTTCGATCTGATACAAACAGTCACTTACTCCGAACTGGGTGATGGAAGCGGTGTCGCCACATTGGTTCCAACACAGGGAGGGGATGACGCGCCATCGCTGACTGAAGAGGAATCAACCTCCATGATACAAGCGCGGACACCCGTCTTGACCTTGGGCTCAGGTGCTCAAAACACCACCGCACGCGGTGACTTCGTTTTTTTCGAAAATGCGCCCCCAGGATCGTATAACCTTCAATTTACTCATCCACGATTCACCTTCGAACCCTCGAGTTTGCCGGTGGAAATTCCCACTTGGCAAGCGCCGGGCGTTCTCCCGACTGAGTCTCCCCTAGAAGCAGACTATCCGGAGCCCATGGCCGTCATGCCGTTGATTGGACCAGGGGGTTTCCTGGATCCAATTCTCGTTTTTGCTGATTACACGCTGAATGGTGCCACCATACAACTGACGGTTCAGGAATGGGTGGAGCCGGACGATGGATCGGATCCTTATTACGAAACGGTGGAAGAACTTTCGTGGACCCAAACCGTGAACAACAACGGCATCGCCTACCTGACCATCGATGATGCACCAGGAAAGATCTTTGCCAATCCGCAGACATTACCCTCAGTAGGATTTTCCTTTTGGGCACCCGCCGGGAGCGCTTGGTATTATGGCACCGGGCAGGGGAATCACACGGTATTCATTGGTGGTCCATCGGAAAATACGCAATCCACCGATGATTCAACAGGTTTGCCATCCAACCTGAACCTCCCCATGGATTCCTCCGGTGGTGGAGAAAACGGGGAACCTGTGCTCATCCAGGCCGTCAACGCCTCAGATCAAAGTGTCTCAGTAGATGGACTTCAGATCACCCTTGCCTATGTTCCTGACATTCCCAACCTGCCGGACATCCCCGGCTTGCCAGACATTTCGTTGCCAGCGGAAATACGGTCCGTTACCTCCGGTCAAGTGGCCTACCTGGATCTGCCTGATTTCACACCGGTCGCCATTGCATCCCATCCTTCCGGGTGGGAAGGCATTCCCACCGACCAAATACTGAACACTGATGAAGGCCCGCTCACGGTCCTGGAATATTTGGATGGTATTTCACTGGATGGTATCCCACGCAAGGTGCTTAAAGTCTTTGTCCAGCGCGGATTGGTTGTGACCGGCTCCACACGCATCCAGGCCGAACCGCCTGCAGTTGGACTCCGTGTGCCGGGATCTGTTCTTCAACTCCGAGACCGATTTGGAGTGATCTTGACCGAATCGCGTGCCGATAGTCGTGGTGATTTTGAAATCGTGGCGGACCTGGCAACAACCAAAACCATTCAAGGTGGCGAGCCATTTTACCTTCAGGTCCATTCGCCAGGATTCAAAGTCTGGCGAAAACGATTCACCCAATCGGACGTGGAGGTGAGCGACGGGGAATCGACGATTAATGTTGCAGTGAATCTCGATCCACTTCCCGGGCCTGAAATACTTGAAGTCACTTTCGATCGCCAGGGCAAGTTTCTGCCCGGCATCCAATATGAAACCAATGGCGTGATTCCGAAACAGGCGCTGGATGAATTGTCTCTCACCTGGACCGTCAAGGTGGATGCCAGTCCGATCGAATACGAGATCGAGGGCTTTGACGATGCCAATGGCTCTCAAGGTCCGATGGAAACGATCACCGCTCATCGAGATCCGGAAGACGTTTACCTTATGAGTCAACGTGGACTGTTTACCATTGAGGACACTCCCGACCAACCATTCGTTCATGAACTGCCGCTCAATGAGAGCGATCAACCCGATTTACGACGTTGGTTGAACGACGGTTTGACAGGCGCTTCACCAAATGTTCATCACGACGAAGCTCAACAGTTAACAACACCTTCCGTGCTCAGCAGGATTCGCACGCGATCGATTAATGGAGGCGATATCCAGGAGTTCAGCGGGCTGACCCTCATCCATCACCTGCCGTCAGGAAAATTTCGCCCCGTTGTGGCCATTCGAGATCGAAACGGAACCCTCAGCGTGCATAAAGCCTTTGGCGAACTACGAAGTCTCGGGGAGAACGAAGGAGATGTTCCGCACTTGCTTGAAGGGTTGCCCGTTCCAACCTGGCTGGCATCTGCGGCCAATCGATTCGCTTTGGCTTCCAATGCTCAAGCCTTAGGGAATACCGTGGAACAAATCACAGAGGCTTTGGAGGATTCGGAGCCAAAAGGAAGATTCCAATCCTTGCCACAGATCAGCGCCAGCATCGAGGTATTACAGGAAGGAAGTGTGGTTCCGAGCAACCTGACATCCATCCGGCCACGCGCAGAGGCATCCACCACCATCGAGCCCAATTTCCTGAGATATACATACAACGTCGCCGTGAATTGGAATCGTGGATTTGAAAACTCAGGAAAAGACTGGTTGGCTTTGTTCGGAGACGTGATTGGACTGCAGTTTGAAGCAGATGCCACCATGGGAATGAATGCTCTGGCGGGAGATCGAGCTTTCTTTCTTGAAATGAACGGTTCGACGACACCGGTTCAAGGCGATTCGCCAGAGGCTCTGGCCATCAAAGATCGAAGAAGTAATACTTTGAAAGAGAAGCTCATTCCTCGACCACTTCGTAGCCTATTGAATGCTGGGAATGCTTTGGACCTGATCGAAGTGGATCTTGCTCCGAGGCTCGCCGCCAGTGCCAATATTATTGGTGGGTTTGATGAGGGGGATCAGACCCTGCAATTTGAAGTGGATGAATCCATCGGTGCCAGTGTTCAAGTCCAGGCGAATATGCCATTGGGGAATTACTTCGCCGTCGTGCCACCGCCAGTAGGTCCGGTGTTGCTCAATCTGGATAAGCGGCAACTTCTTTCACCAAGTCTCCTGATGCATGCCGGGGTGGGGGGTGCCATTCATCAATCCTGGGCCACAGCGATTCCTGTTCCATTGAGGCCGGGAAATGATCATGTGAGCATGCGACATTTCCTTGGAGGTGGCGAGTTGAATTCGGTTGGTTTCACGCTGGGCATGGGGGCTGGACTGGGATTGGAATTGACCACATTGGGAGGTCGCGGAAGATTGAGCGGTGAATTGTTCATTGCCGGAGATACGAATCCCCTGATTGGTTTTCCTGCCTTGCAACTGGACGTCAACCTTGACGGAGACTGGCCGCCCTTAAAGAAAATTCATGGCTCCATAGGCGGTCGTATAGATGCTTCCCTGGACGTTTGGGTGGTCAACGTTGGGAAGAGTTGGGAATGGGAATTGATTCCTGTGAACATCGAACTGGGAACCGATCCCGTGTTTGATATTCAGCCGGTTTCAACCAGCACGGTTGTTCGATCCCCGGCAACTTCCGAACAGGAAACATTTCATTCAAACTCACCACTGGTGCTCGATCATTTTTACGAAGCGGGGCATTTCGATGTTGATGTTCATCCATCGCAAGCAGATCGCACAACAGGGCTTGTTTTTACAGGAGTTCGACCTGACACCGGCCGAATGGCGCTCATGTTCGCCAAGGGTGGGACCGAAGGTTTTCACTCGTCCAATGTCATCGCCGAGGTGGATGGGGTGGTGAGTTCCAGTTTGACTGCCTTTGGTGAAAATCAATGGATGGCAGTCTGGTGCGAACTTGCCAGTGACCAATTTTTCTATCCCTATCCCAGTTCGAAAGTGAACTTCTCTATCTCCAATAACGGTGGGCAAACTTGGTCCGCTCCCGAGACCCTTATGACCGCGGACGGTGTATGCAGTGACATCCAGGCTGCTGCTTCTAATGGCCAGATTGCTCTTGCTCTGACTCACACCACTCAAGGTCCAGCTTCTGACTCTGGTGATCTTTATACCGCCGTTTGGAGTGAAGGTAACTGGACCCAGCCGGAGCTTGTTTTGGCCAATGAATGGATCCAATCCGTTCGGCTTGTGCCCAAGGGGTCCTGGCTGCTGGGAGTTCTCACGGGCAATGGTGATTTGATGGTGTCCGACTGGAAGGAGGCAGCACCATCACCCTGGACAACGGTGAGGCAAAATGTCCGCCAAACATTTGACATCTTCATTAGCCCGGACAAATCCCAGATCCTGGCCTGGGGTGATTCAAATGGAAGTCTCATGGCAGCGCTTTTAAACGCCGACGCCACTGAACTGGGACCTGAGAAAGTGATTCAGGATTCCATATTTCCCAATCGGATCCAATGGGCTCCCATTCATGCTCAAAACCCTGAGTCTCCCCTGAGTTTGGTGTGGACGCAAGGACACTTGTCACGTGAAATGAAAGTGGCAGTTCTGGATTCGACACTGGAACAGGTTCAATCACTCATCGCTTTGGAAGGTCCTGAAACGGGTGAAATTCGAGGCTGGAAGCCGTTGGTCAATGAGAACGGTTCCGTTGGTATTCTCTCCCACTGGTTGGGCGATGCCTCCAGGCTGCAAATCTGGAGCGATTCCTCAACTTCTGAAAATCCCGTGATCCGTATCAGTCAAACTTCGATCACCGAGGAAGGCCAGTTGTTGATCCATGTCGATGGCCCTGAAGGCGTGATGGTACAGTTGGAGCAGAGCGAAGACTTTGAAACCTGGAGTTTGGTTGATGAAACCAATCTTGTGACCCTGCCGGGTAACTTTTTAGTGGAGGTTGATGCTGGTGATATATCCCGGTTTTTCCGAATCACATGGATTCCCTGAGAGGTTTTTAATCGTAAACTGATTAAATGAATGACACGGTCTCCATTCTCGATCACCATGCTTACTGAATATCATGAAATCTCCGTCTGAAAACCTGAAGACTGATTTTGACCGAGACGGCTACATCATCTTGCGCCAATTATTCAACCAGGAGGAAATCCAACTGCTGGGACAAACCGCTCATCACGACAACGCCATGGATAAAGCGTCATCGACGATGGACGATGGAAAGGGCAACGATGTAAGACTGGCTTTATGGAATCATCCGGGCGACGGAGTGTATGGCATGTTTGCCCGTTGCCGCCGTGTGGTGGAAACCGTGGAAGTATTGTTAGGGGATGAGGTTTATCATTATCACTCCAAGATGATTTTGAAGGATGCTCGTGTGGGTGGTGCCTGGGCGTGGCATCAGGATTATGGTTATTGGTACCAAAACGGTGTGCTATTTCCTAATCTTTGCAGTGTGATGATTGCTGTGGACAAAGCAACCATAGAGAATGGATGCCTTCAGGTTTTAAAAGGTTCCCATCAGATGGGACGTATCAATCATGTCCTGACCGGAGAGCAGGCGGGAGCCGATCACGAGCGTGTGGAAGAAGCCAAGAAACGTTTGGAATTGGTGCATGTCACCATGGATCCTGGCGATGCTCTCTTTTTTCACGCCAACTTGCTTCACTGTTCTGCCGCCAACCACAGTGATGATCCTCGGTGGGCGATGATTTGTTGTTACAATGCCGCCAGTAATGACCCCTATCAAGATTCCCACCATCCGCGCTACACCAAACTTGATAAAGTGGATGATAGCAAAGTACTGGAAGTTGGGCGCAACGACGCTGAACGTGCGAAAGTGGATTTCGTCAACCTCATGTCAGAGGACGCCAGTGCCAAGAGTCTCTCTGATTAATTGGAATTTCTGGCCTTTTTTAATTTATAAGATAATTAAAATATTTTTAGATAAAAATATTTGACACGCTTCTATCAAGCAGCTACTGTCTGAGTAACCAAGGAGAACCATAAATAGCACAAATCGCTACCCTGCATTATCCAACCAAGGCAGGAAAATTATAGTTCAATAAAACACAAATAGAGTTTCGGGTCTAAAAGATGCTTTTAAACCTGAAGTTCGAGTTTCAAGTATGATTTATATTTCGCACTTGAGCTTGAACTAGAATATTCATGTCCGATTAGCCAGGATTATTGTGTTTAATATCTGGATAGTATATCCAAGAATTACAAACATTAATTGTTTGTTGCACCTATTTAGGTGCTCAGATCCTGTTATGTTGCCGACTATTCTTTGTATCAGATGTCTTGATTGCTAAAACGGCTAATCAGGGAATAGAAGTTAGTGATGTATTCAAATTACCAGTGCACTCTTAAGAACTTAAAATTCAGAATGAAAATGAAATATTTACTTTTATTTTTTATTTTATTTTACCACTCCAAAATACAGGTTAATGGATTTGTTACTTCAGAAAATATAAAAACAGGAGTAAAATCATTGTCTAAAATGCCTTCAAGATTTTCGATTGTGTTTAAATATGAATATTTGGGGGAAAATAGGTTCCAAAATTTAAGTAAAAATACTTTTTATAAAGCTAAATATGAAAAGGGTAATTGGGTAATCACACAACACTTAAATAATAATTCCAAATCAATAGTAAGAGTAATTACTAAATTTAACAACAACGGACAAATATATTATAATGGGAAATTATTTTTGGGTCCGTGTGTTCCTAAAATGAAATCATACGTTGATCCTTCAAAATTCCTTAATACTTTTGAGTATGAATCAAAAATATTACGTATATTTACTGGAGGTATCGAAAACATATATCCAGAGGATATAAAATATTATAAAGAGAATAAATTAAAAACATCATTTGTTGGTAAAACATATAGTAAGACATCTGTAATTGGAGAGGTGTATGCTGATAGCAAGAACTCTGAATCTCAATATATTGCTGGGCATAAAAGCGTTCAAGAAACTGCTTTAAGTGAAGTTAATTGGTCTGCAGATTTTTCAACCAATGTAATTTATGCTACAGATGGTGAACTTAGATATGCCTTACCAAAAGTCATGGAGATTGGGAAATTTTTTCAAAATCGGATGCAAAAAATAAAAATTCAAATTTCAGAATTTAGAATACTACATGGAAATGAAAATATTACACAAAAAAGTTGTGATATCTCCTCAACCTACAATGTAGTATTAGAAGAAATTATTCATATGAATTAGCAATGAAGACTACATATATGTTACTTAAAACAGTTGTTTGCCTGTTCAGTTTTGGGTATTTCAATATAGTTTGGCCTGAAACTAATATCGAATCTTTTGATGAGCAATCTGAAATACATTTTAAGAGTACTGAATACTTGTTTGAAACAGTACAGCAAGGAGAGTCGGTTGTGCATACCTTTGAATTTAAAAACATAGGTACAAGACTCTTAAAAATTTACAAAATAAACGTATCTTGCGGCTGCACTTTATTAGAAAACTGGGATCGAGAAATATTACCGGGAGAAAGTGGAAAAGTAACAGTAACTATAATTACTGACAATCTATCTGGATTTATTGATAAATCAATTGATTTATTTACGAATGACCCACGGAATCCAAATGTCATTTTGCATTTAAGAGGTAATATATGGATGCCACTGCGATTCAAACCTGCCTTGGGTGTTTTTCCGGCTGCGCTCGGTCATGAATCTCTCGATCCTATTGAAATATCAATTTTTTCAGAATATGCAAAACCAATTAAAATTTTAAAATATGAATTTAGTAGCAATCAATTTTACGGGGATATTGATGAAATTGACGCCGGTAAAAAGTTTATTGCGCGCATAAATGGTCGAAATTTAACCCAGGGAAAAAATAGTGGTTTCTTAAATCTATTTACTGATATACCCAATTCCAAGCCATTTAAGATTCCACTAATTGCACACGTTTTACCCAACATTCAAGCAATCCCAGGTAATATACGAATATATAAAAACGAAGAAAATAAAACTACTGAAAAAACTATTTATTTACATGTTTTAAATCGTTCCAATAAAAAGGTAGTTATTGACAGGTTAATATCTAATCATAACGATATCAAGTTAGAAAATATTATTAGTCAAAGAATGTTAGACCAGCATTACAGGATCAAAGTGACAGTTCCTCATGGAATTGATGTGAATGAATTGCTAGGCGCTAAAGCAGAAATAAATTTTAAGGATAAAACCAATGAAACTATTTTTCTTCCCTACATAATAAATAAAAAATAAATTAATATTATGAAAAAATTAATTAAACTATTCTTAATCGCATATCTTTTATGCAATTTAAACATCAATGTTAATCATGCAGCAGATTCTTGTCATGACTGGCTTGATATTGGCACGTGCCCTAACATTGCTGGACAATGGGTATCTTCTTCAACTTATCCTGTCTATGATTTTCCATTTTATGGAGATAGTAGTTATTTTTACATAAATTCAATTGAATCTCATTACCAGGGGTTTGTTGAGTTAACCAACATTGCTGACTATGATGAATGGACGCAGTCTAGTAAGCCATATAATATAGAGGGTTGGATGGAGACAGATTGTGGCTGGGATGAAACTTGCACTTCTACAACGTTTGGTTACTTGGATTGTGAAGCTTCAATATACTATTATGATAGCAGTACTTCTTCTTGGCAAAACGGGACATGTTATTTCAAATCACTTCAAGCAACTAGGACCGATACCTTTAATACTACATATCAGGTTTGGAAAATTTGTGAAGAAAAATAAAATTAACGTGTTTCGTGAAAACTAACAACTAATACAGATTTTATGTAGGGTAGATACAACTTACTGACTGTTATCAGCTCGGTAAGTTGTAAAAATTTGTAATTACACCATTTAATATTCAATTGTTGGATCTGTACATAGGAACAAAATTGAACTATCTGATGTTTCCACAGCTTCAACGAAGATTAGAAAAATTAGTTCTTGTGAAGCTTTTAAGTCAGCGATGTTTCAACGGGCCTACGATAATGTCACTGTTCAATTTCAGGATGCACTGCCTATTTTGGTGAGGCCACCGCACTGTTATAATAAATTGTCAACCAGTTATATCTTGGTTTTTAATAACAAGTAGCATGCAATAGAAAAAGCCCGTCGATTAATCTCGACGGGCTTTTCTAATTTTTATGGTTAAAAGTTTATCGAGCACCCACTGGAAGTTGATGTCCAGTTTTGCGCTGAGTTCTCAATGCCAACCAAAGCACGTCTGGGTCAGTAGCAGTTGCTGCTGGTCTTTGGAATCCACTAACTCTGATAGGATTGTTTTGTTGGGAATTTGAAGCTGTCCATTTGTGAACTTCAGAATGCCCATCCGCAAATGAAAGTCCCCCAGCTCCGTTATGGTAATTTGCAGGTGTGTCAATCCATGGGTTTCCACGTTGTAACTCAGGAGTGAAACAACCAGCGTCATTAATACTATCTGGATGTTCGTCAGCATAAACCCAAGTTTCAGATGGTCCAGGGTCCGTCAATCCTGACATTTTTTCGGTTTCAGTAGCATAATCACGGGCTGCCCAAGCCGCGGCTCCTCCTGTATTTCTACTTGAACAGGTTCCGACCCTGATGTTGCCAGAGATGCTCCTTACTCGTTCGCTCCAGCCTAAACGCCGTTGTGCGGCACTTAGTTTGTTATCAGAGGGGCACTTAAATATGTTTCGAGCGTTTGAAAAATATGACGCAAGAACAGAAAATTGTGGGTCCAAGAGATATTGGATGTTTGTGTTGTCCTGGCGGTTCCCCCAGTCCAGCCAGCCAGTGACCCAAGAACCTTGAGCAGCACCGCTGCCGTGGCATGAGTTGGGGAACTTATCCTCGTTGTCTCCAAGGTACATGTGTGTTGCAAGCATGATTTGCTTTGTATTATTCATGCAAAGTATGCCTTTTGCTTTGTCTTTGGCTTTGCTCAACGCTGGCAAAAGCATGCCGGCGAGAATGGCGATAATTGCGATGACAACCAGCAGTTCAATCAACGTGAAGCCGCTTTGCGCCATCCCATGATGGTTTCTTTTTGTCTTAACTAGTTTCATAACAATAGTTTTCCTTCTGGAAATCGTCAGATTGGGAATCTTCAGCCCCCTTTTATAGGCATTGAGCGATGCATTGGCAAGCTTCTAATTGTCTGAGCAAGAAAATGCAAATAACGCATACCGTATGCGTAATGTGTTCACTATAAGTATAAAGCGTTGCCTGTTACGGCTCTTGCCTTTCGTTTTGTTTGCATGTGCGCTCCAAAACTCAGGTAATCGAGTAATCTTGCCTCCAGTTTCAACCTGGTCGCAGCGTTTTATAGGCACATTACCTGCTTCGGTGATTTTTAACGCGTTGAGAGGTGTTTTTATCCCTTCTTTTCAACTTGAATCGATCACTTATCGCTATGCAATCTGCTATCATTGAACGGTCTACAGCGGCTTTGGAGTTTTTGGCTGCTGATAGACCAGAGGAGACATCGGAAATTTTTACCCCGAATGATTTTTACGGGCATGCCAGCATCTTAAAGCGATACTGTGGATTGCCTGCTGATTTTAAAATACCTGCCGTCATTCCGCACGGTGTCAGTATCAACCACTCATCCTGGCAGGTGGAACTCAATGCTCCTTTGTCACGCATCTATGCGATGTCCGAGGAGCAGCGGTCGAAGTATCAAAATGTCACGGACAAGCAAGTTCATGTCATCGGCTCGGCCATTCTTTACGCCGAAAGGATGTTAGCTGACGAGGTTGCTGAAATCAGGTCAACAGCAAGCGGAACCGTGGCCTTTCCAGCCCATTCCACACACCATTTGACAGCCGAATTTGATCAGGATGCCTTTATTCAGTCCATGCACGATTTGCCTGATGAAATGAAACCGGTAAGCATCTGCATGTATTGGAGGGATATTCAATTGAACAGGCACGTTAAATATTTGGAACACGGATTTGATTGTGTGACAGCTGGACACATGTTTGATCACGAATTTCATGACCGGTTGATCAGGATACTCGCCAGCCACAAATATTCTGTCACCAATGCCGTTGGGACATCCTCGGTATTCGCTGCCAGTTTTGGCTTGAAGGCTCACCTTGTTGAGCAGGATCAAGGAGTTCATGGTTCCTCCCAGTTTTTAAGCGAGCATGCTCCAAAAATTACTCAACCGAGTGCTGTCCATCTCATGGAAAGCATGCTCATACCGCCAGGTCAGGATAGACCCGATCAAAAGAAATGGGCAGACATCGCCACAGGACGCGAATTTGTTCAGACTCCTGAGCAATTGAAGGACCTTATCCTTCAACACTCCAAACCTGCCATCTCGAAGCCACGTCCTGCAAAAATCACTCGAACCTGGGATCAGGAAGTGAAGCGGCTCGAAACTATGGGCAGTTTTGGGTGCGCAGGTGAGCGCAAACTTATCTTTCCCGATGGAAAACCTTTTGAATTCATCAAAGCAACACGGCTGATTGAAGATCACGAGATTTGGCAGATGGAGGGTGTTTTTTCTGATCTGGCAAACCTGCATCCTGCTTTGATCATCGATTGTGGAAGTGATACGGGTTACACCTCCATTCGCATGGCCCAAAATTACCCTGAGGCTCAGATTTTTGGATTCGAGGCTGATCCTCAAAAGGCAAAAATCCAATTTCGCAACCTGGATTCCATGGGGCTTCACCATGTTGCCCTGAATTCTAAAGCGGTGTGGACTGAGTCCGGTCTGGTGTCCTTTCAAACATCGGAGAATGAAACGGATTCTCAGATCAGTCAGGTGCCGTCCATTCGGTTAAAATCCCTACTGCACGAAAGTAAAGTCGACCTGTTGAGACTGAATATTGCCACTGCCGCCTTGCCCGTGATCCAGGATTGCGCTGAAGACTTAAGAAACGTTCGGCATTTGGTCATCCATTTTCCTGTTGCGGGTAGCCAAAGAGATGAATTGATATTACTCCTCGCGCAATTGTCAGCGATTGGGTTCCACCTTCAACTGAACCGCGTTGTATTTGAGGAGGAATCTGAAACAGATTTGCGTATCTTAATTACGGGACACTGCAAGGAATGATGGGGTGGTTGCACTTGCAAACCGCCTGCCTTGCTCTCTCTTCAGATATCAACCACATCCAAACACAGATGATTCACGCCAATGCGGCCTGAGGCATCTCAGCTGGATGTGTGGAGCCCCAGGCTGTGGGGATCAATCTGTTCTCCGGAAGATCATAGCTGCGACAGACCCTGAGATATCGCTCCCTGACCAATTCCATCAAGACATCCAGCCAGGCTTTGGAGCTGGGTTGAAGGCGTTCCAATACATTGGAATGGATGCTTAATTCAGCTTGTTCATCTGGTTTTGCTTGAGTCAGGTATTCAACCAGTTTGTAGCAAACATGAGCCACATCACTGGTCGGGTTTTTAACGGAGTCTGGATCATGTTGGTAGCTGATGCCCACAGTAATTTCGTAGGGCAATCCCCAATGCTGAGCGATGAGCCCTCCTACCTTGCCGTAGTGAATGTTCATGACTTCCATCTCCGCTTGGATTTGATCGTTACCCTTTTGTTTGCAAACGGAAATATATTCCTGGATTTCAGTAGACATGAACCGGGACAGGACCACTTTGCCGACATTGAGTAAAAGTGCCGAAGTATTGGATTCCGGCGGAGCATGCACTCTGAAAATTTTTGAACATTGCTCTGCAGTGATGGAAGCCAAAACAGAGTCCCGCCAAAGCAACCCCTCTGTATCCTTGTATGCGGGTAGTTTGACTTCTCTCAATTGTTTGCCAAGCGTACACGAAAGAAGAAGGTTCAGCGTTTTAAATTCTCCAATAAAGGAGATGGCTTCCTGAACAGTCGTGATTCTCATCGAACTCCCCACATAGGCGGAATTGGCAGCCTTCAATAGTTTGAGGGTCAAAGCCTGATCATAGGATATCAATGAACTGATCTCATTGAGGCCGACATCCTGATCGATTAGCATTGAACTTAACTTGACGATGGTCGGATTCAATGGTTCGAAACTTTTCGCCGCATCGAGGACCTCATCCAGGTTGACGATTCCCGGAAAGGTGTGATCGGGTCCTTGATTGGCGATGCCTGTAACCATTTGCAAATCCTTTTACTCAAACGATGCTGAACTCACCTCCAGGTTTGTTCACAGGGTAGAAACCCCTGAATAGATTATCGGATGATCACGGCTGGGCTTTAGAAAATATCAGGAATCAGGTCATTCTTTTCCGAAAATCAGGTGGCTTGCCAGGTCTTTTGCCGTGCGGACTGTCTCTTCCAGATGATCTCCAATCAAGGTCAGGTGTCCCATTTTTCGACCTTTACGGCTTTCGGATTTTCCATAGATGTGCAGGTGTGCATCGGGGTTTTTTAGAGCATTCTTGATGCCGCCAGGAAGAGCCGGACCATCTCCCGAGCCCAGTAAATTGACCATGACGGCGGCAGGTTTGACCAGAGATGTATCGCCTAATGGCCAGCCTAAAATGGATCGGATATGGTTTTCGAATTGGGAGCAACGGCAGGCTTCGATAGTGTAGTGTCCTGAATTATGGACACGGGGAGCGAGTTCGTTGACCAGAATTTCACCCTCAGCCGTCAAGAACATTTCCACACCGAAGCAGCCCAATCCATCCATCGCCTCAATGGCATTCCGCGCCAATTCGGATGCTCTCGACCGGATCTCAGCATTGACGGAACAGGGGGCGGTGACGACGTGGCAGATGTGATCCTTTTGAACAGTTTCCACCACCGGGTATTCAGTATGAGAACCCGATACGGATCGCACCACCATCACAGCCAGCTCCTTCACAAACGGACAAAATGCTTCCACATACAAGGGATGTTCTCCGCTTCCCAAAGTACTCCACGCCGCTTGAATCGCATCCGCGTCACGGATGGTGGCGTTTCCTTTTCCGTCGTATCCCTGTTTGCGTTTTTTTAACACCAGAGGCCACCCGAGATCTTCGCCCAAACTTCGGATATCCTCCATGTTTTCAACAGATCGAAAAGTTGGTACAGGCAAGCCTCTCTCCTGGAGCCTTTGTTTTTGGGTCCACTTGTCCTGGACCGTTCTCATGGTTGCCGAAGTTGGGATGACCGGGTATCCCGCCTGCTCAAGTTTTTCGAGACTGTCCGCTTCAACAAATTCGTTCTCCAACGTGATCAGGTCACATCCCTTCGCCCAGTCGATTAATGTTTGAGCATCGTTCCAGTCTCCCACCTGATGGTCATGCACCACGCTGGCAGCAGGGCAGTTCGCCGTTTTTTCAATGGTTCGAACCTGGCAACCCAGTCTGCTGGCAGCCTGTGCCTGCATGCGAGCCAGTTGGCCACCGCCGATGATACCAATCAGCGGTAAACGGTTTTCCCTTTCGTAAGATGCGTTTATCTGGATAGTCATTTTTGAGATTTGCCTGCCTAAATTGTCGTTCCACCGTTAAATAGAAACTCACTATAACAAGTCAAAGGAAACCTCAAGATCCTGACAAACATGAGAAATGACAATCTTAAAACCGTATCAAATTTTAAGATATTCTGAATACGGAAGACAGTGAGTCATCGGATCAGAAAAATCATCCGGCAAAGACCCAATCGTGGGCAGTCCCTAATTCTTCGATTTGCTCTGGTCCTAAGCTCGCTTTTCAAACCTCACCACATAAACGGGGGGCAGGTGACTGGTCAATTCGTTCCAGGAATCACCGCCGTTTTCGCTGATCCAAAGTGATCCTGTTGTGGAACCGAAAACCAGTATCTCTCCCGAATCATCGACATCCAGGGCATGGCGATAAACCAAATCATAGGCATGTTTCTGCGGGAGACCCTGAGTGAGTGTTTGAAAAGTTTTTCCACCATCCGTGGTGCGGTTGACTATGACTTTGCCTTCCGAGGGAATCCTGTGTTCGTCTTTGATCGCTGGAACGAACCAGGCGGTTTCCGGCTGCTGGGGATGAACCGCTACGGCAAATCCAAAAGCAGAGGGTTGGACATCGGTGATTTCAGTCCAGTCTTGCGCTTCGTTGGTGGACCGAAAGATTCCATTATGATGTTGAACCCACAAATGATCAGGATCCGAAGGGCATTGAACCATGCAGTGGGGATCTTGAATCGATTCATCAAAGGCACGCTCCGGAGGCATGTATTCTGCACGGATTCCTTTGGCTCTGGATTGCCAGGATTGGCCTGCGTCTCTTGTTTCCCAAATGCCACCACATGAAACTCCGACAAGGACATGATCTGCATTTTTGGGATGAACACAGATGGAATGTATTCCTGGCTGATCCATGCCCCCTCCCATCCAATCCTTGCGAGCCGGATGATTCCAAAGTGGTTGATTCAATTGCCAGGAATTTCCTGCGTCGTCACTGGTAAAAAGTCCACCCGGTACGGTGCCGCACCACAATCTTCCAGGCTGTTGATCGCCTCCCGTTCTCAATTCCCAAATAAGCTTGAGACTCCAGTCCTCTTTTGCCTGTTCATCGGAAGATCCTTTGTTTTCTGGACTTTCAGGATAAACAGGAACGGAGATTTCATTCCACGTATTTCCTTGATCAATGGATCGATGAAGTTTGACTCCGAAATGACCATGATCCAATGCGGCATAAAGGGTTTCTTGAGCCTGATGACTGTTTTCACGGTCTCGAATCTCACAAGGGCGTGGATCTTGAAGCAGCATTGAACAATTATCACCAAGAAAAGAAGTGTTTTTGATGTTCCATTGGCCGGATGTTTTTTCAAAGGTAAATAATCCTTTGCGTGTGCCTACGTGAAACCTTGGGTTCATAGCAAATCGTTATAGAGCAATGGATGTTTAAGTCAACGGTGGTTGCCTCCATGATCCACGAGTGAAATCAACCACCTGAAAGCGCTTGAAGGACATCGATGATCGAATCAGGCCCGACCGGATCGCTCTGGGCGGAAGGATCCTGTATGTGGGATCCATCCACGAAAATCGCCATATGTTTTCTCAACCGACCCTGATCATCCAGAACATAACCTCTCGCGTCCGGATGTTTGGCAAAATATGTCTTCAGAACCTCTTCCACATTACTGCCTGTAAGATTCTCATCAGGACATGAAACATGGCGCTGGATGTTTTGGGTGAATCGGATTTTTGGCATTAATCCTCCAGCTCTTTGAGGAAGTGATCACAGCCATCCTCGAGCATATCCAGGACGTGATCAAAACCTGACAGCCCCCCGTAGTATGGATCCGGAACTTCTGATTCCGGGAAAGCCTTCACAAAGTCACAGAAAGGACGGATCTTGTGATAGTTCTGGTTGTCGGAATCAAGCTTGATGACATCCGCATAGTTGGCGTCATCCATTGTCAGGATGTGGTCGAATTCCTCCAGGTCCGCTGAGTTGATTTGCCTCGCTTTACTGGTCATATGGTAACCACGTTTGGAAGCTGCCCGTCGCATCCGGTTATCCGCCGGCTGTCCGGTATGAAAATCGATAGTGCCCGCCGAATCGCATTGAATCAGATGATCCAGCCCTTTCGATTTGACTTTGGCTTGCATGACCGCCTCCGCCGCAGGGCTTCGACAAATGTTGCCCATGCACACAAACAGTATTTTGGTTGGCTTGTTTCCCATATGAACTTTCGGGAATATTGGTATGCTCAGCGGTTGATCAGACTTTCAAAATAATTTTTGGCATTCTTCACGAAATCTGAAGGCTGGCGAGCGAAAATGGGGCTGTCTGTTTCGATTGCCAGGACACCCTCATAGCCTGTTTCCTTGAGGGCTTCGATGAGTCCTTCGATATTGGCATCACCTTTACCAATGTGGGCACTGATACCGACCAGCTTTCGGTCACTGACTTCCACGGTTTTGTCCTTGAGATGTATGTCATAGACTCTGCCTTCATACTCCTTGTACACCTTTGCAGCGTCAAATCCTGCGGCTGTAATCCAACCGAGATCCAGGCAAACCCCCATGCGCTCATCCCTGTGTTTAATGATGTTTCGAACAACCAGGGGGTTTCCATAGATGGAGGTGAGACCGTGATTGTGAATGGCAATACGAATATCAAATTCTTTCACAAGTTTCTCAAGAGAGTCAAAGATCGCAAAATCTCTGGGTTCTACCACGATGACTTCAATTCCCATGAATTTGGCAAATTCAAACAATCGACGATTGTAAGCATGATCCATGGAGGTTCCCGCCACGCCAAAAGTGTAGGCTCGAAGTCCATTGGTATCCAGGACAGCTTTCTTGGCCTCGATTTCCTCCCAATCTGCATGGGGGTTGATGTGGTTTCCAATGACTTGGAGGTTAGTGATTTCATGTTCCTTTGCGAATTCGACCACGCCCTCAAAATCAAGATTTCGTAAGGTCCAGGTCTGCAAACCCAATTCGAAGGGAACCTTGGTTTTGCCACCAGATTCCTTCGGAAGGCTCAATGTGAGATCGTCATAATGGATGGGTTTACCCGAAAAGGGTTGTCCCCAGAGACTGGCTTTGCCCTGGGTGGGAGCTTGATCTGTAAGGGTAGATAATTGCCATTTGCTGGGTTCCTCAGTTCCTTCCGTCCACGCTTTCCCTTGGATGGACCATTTGTCGTTATCAGTTGACTTGACTTCCAGTGCCGTGTGGGTCCACTTACCAGGTTCCCAATCAAAGGGAACTTCCATTACTGAGTTCTTACCTCGAAAAAGTTCCAGGCTGTTTTTTGACGGTGAAACTTTCAGAATGTGACCGCCCAATCCGTAAAGCCCGATACCAAAGGTTGGATACAATCGTCCTTTTCGTTCAGAGTGGATTCGGGCACTGAGCATCAGGTCCCCTTCATTGTCAGGACCGAAGATGGCTCCATGACTGTCCAGAGGTGTCCCTGGCAAGGTCAGGAAATGATTGGCGCCATTCTTTTTCACAGCGAATTTGCCGCTCAATAAAAGGAAATCATCCGGCACTTCACCTTCTTCGGTCAATTGAAAGTTCTGATGGTAGAGGGGTTCTCCATGGACGCTAGCCAAATGGCACAGGCTGACAAAGGTCAAAGCGATCAGGAATAGCTTGTCTTTCATTTGAGTCATGTAGGTTTGGATCATGGTTGCTCGATCTTTATTCAAAACGGGTAAGCCGTGATACTGCTTCACAAGCGGTTAAAGGAAAAGCCAATTGTTCAATGTCATTTTGCTTCAATGACTATTTGCTTTGGATCGTCAATTTTTGAAGTAGCGGAAAGTAGAGTTTGACATCGATCCAGATAAAATTGAGTGGGCCCGTCATCGGTGACGATTTTGAGGATTGAAGAAAATAGTTTGAGGGACGCACTAAATTCACCCTGATCATGCATGTCCCTGGCTTCATCAAATTTCTGCAGAAGTTCGGGATTGGTTCCAAAAGGATTTTCGGATGACATCAGTTCATAAATCCCAACTAATTTCTCGAAACCAGACAACCTGTAATGCCCCAGAAATCGGACTTGTTCCAGTTCGTTGCCAGCGGATTCCAGGGATTGCGAACTGATGAGGATGTTGGTTTTAAGATATTTGTTTAAACCCTCGATTCTGGATGCGAGATTGATGTTCTCCCCAATAGCCGTGTAGTCGACACGATTATCACTGCCAAAGTTTCCTACATTAGCTTCACCGGTGTGAATACCAATGCGTGTTTTGATAGGGTGACCTTCACGGAATTCAAAAGACTGTTCCTCCAAAGCCAACGCGGCTTTGCTAGCGCGCAGGGCATGGTCGCCTTGTGGTTCGGGAGCATTCCAAAGTGCAAATATCGAATCACCGATGAATTTGATGACAGTTCCATCATGTGGATGAATCCCATTCTCAACCATCCTCTGAAAATACTCATTCATGGCGCGAGCCAAATCATCGGAATCCATGCCTTCCGTGGCTGCGGTAAATCCGGCGATGTCACTGAACAGGATGGTAACGACTTGTTTTTCCGCGCCCGGCTTAAGGAAGTTTCTATCTTTCCGATCCAGGAAAGCTTTTACCAGGCGCGGAGAAAGGTAGAGATTCAGGGACTGCCTCAGTAATTGACGTTGCACATAGAGACGTGCCGCGTTGTAGGCAATGGACCAAAGCATGGCGACAGGAATTTGAACCACCACAATGATCAACCATGGATACCAGTATCGGTATTGTTGGAACATCCATTGTGAAATCACGATGACCAGAGCCATCATTGCCACCGCAACCGGGATTGCGGTTAGAGGTCGAATCCGTCCCAGTCCGATCCCGATGATCAGGCCGGATAATGTGAATAAGGCGGCTTGATAACCCAAGGGAACTCTGCGCAACCAATCTCCCCTGACCAGATTCAGGAGAATGGTGGCATGCACTTCCACCCCCGGCATGAATCGATCTGTTTGGCTGACATACTCCCAGTCCACAAAAGGGTTTCTGAATTCATCCTTTCGGTCTGTTCCTTCACCTGTTCGGATATTGGCACCAATCAGGACTATTTTATCGCGAAAGAAACCATGAGGGAGTGTTTCGAAAGACAAAGCTTCGCTATAACTGACCGATGGAAGTGATCTCGGTTCCCCATAATAATTCACCCAAGCCTTTTGAGCTTCTTGACTTGATGGGCTGTCCGGCGATTCCAGAAGGGGTGCTTCCGCCCATAGTGCAGCTTCCCAGGTCATACTGGTAAAGCCTGTGCTGAGGCTGCTCTCATGGTAATGCTTTCGCACCACAAAATCGGTGTCCTGATGAAACTGAACGAAACCGGTGGACGCGGAAGCCAGTTCAAAAGGTTCGTGAGGCAGGACCAACATTTCGGATTGCTTCATCTCACGTGAAGAACCAGCTAAAACATAGTCGGCGCCCAGGATGACATTGCCGTTGCGTTCAATGGCCGCCTCAAATGCAGCGTCAGCCTCCGGATCGTCTTCGTTCGCTTCGGAGAAAATAACGTCAAATACAACAACTTTGGCTCCTTCGTCGGTTAACCGGTCCAGCAACCTGGCATGAAGGGCTCGATCCCATCGCTCATAGCTGGGATTGAACTCCTGGTAGGAAGCATCGTCCAGGTAAACAAGAACTGCCTCGTCAGGAATGGTTCTTGGGCGGAGGTGAAAGGATAAGTCATAGCTCTTGTGGCGAAGGGCTTCTGTGATGGGCATGATCGAGTCAAAACAGATCAATCCCAGGACAACACTCAACGCAGCACCAATGAAGGGGCCCAACCACGGTGATCTTTGTAGGGAATCCGAAACTGACATATGCGATCAGGACCATAACTCATCGTCCATGGCTTCGACCCTACCAATCAATTGCTTAAAAGCTAAGCCTAAATCGAGCGGCGAAAGTCCGCTCACGAGGTAGTTCGTTGTAGTAGTGAACAGGGTGCAGTTGATAATCCTGATCGTTGATGTTCAAGATTCCTGCGCTGATTTCTGCCCGCCTTTGCCAGAAACGATATCCAGCCCAGGCATTCCACTGCCACACAGATTCGTTGGCTACTGGCGTCGTGCCATCGTGATTTTGATGAGAGAACACTCCTTCAACACGTGCGAAAAAGCCTGACGGATGTTGAACCCCGGTGAATAATTGAAGCTGATGTAATGTAGCGTCCAGGGAGACTCGCCCTGCAGGAAGCACGCTGACTGGAATGCCAGTCAGAGTGGTATCCATGGTAGCGTAGGATAAACGATAATTGGCTCCAGCGAAAAACCAGGGATCGATGAGTCTGTTCAGGGATACCAACAAAGATTGTTCATCGTAGTCGACTGACTGTGGCGTCGTCTCCAAATCAGCGGGGAGCGTGTCGCTGCTAAAAGTGCCCAAGGATCGAGCCCCCTCTGAACTCAGCCATTGGCCTGAAATTGTCATGAAAGTTTTCTCACCGAACTGTTGATCCCATGCCACACCTGCAACGTCCTGCTCTGCTCCGGGTAAAATCCCTGCACTGGATTCGGAGACAATGCTGCGATAAGTATTCACAAAACCGGCCATTTGAGTGGGTTCCAGTCGAATGCTCTGGTCGAAAAAGACGCCACCCAAGCTTCTGGAATAGGAGGCCCTGAGTGTCGTTTGATCAAAGGGTCTGTATCTCAGTCCAACTTTTGGAGAAATTTGGGTCTCTCTGTTTTCAGTGTCTGAAACCGGCGGTACTTCCGTATTCTGAGGGAATTTCTGTGTATCTACCGAAGCTCCCAAATAGGTCGTCAGCTTCTTGGTGAGTTCGTAGTAGTGATATCCGTATAATGAAAACCGATCCAGATTTGGGCTGACTTGTTGGTCCGCGGGCGGAGTTGAAAAAATAGGGGGAAATGCAGTGCCCAGTCGATCCAGTCTTGCGGCTGTGTCGACTTCCGCCCATTGATATCTTGCCCCGCCAATGAAAGTCGAGCGGTCGACTTGGTAGATTTGCTGTAGCTCAGTGCCAAAACCTCGAAGTTTCCGTTTGTAATTCAGGTCAAATGTAAATGGATTCACTCCTGAGATGGTTCCGGCGGCATTGCGGTCAATGACCGGAACAATGGTGCCAGGATCCCGGCGTTCAAAGGTGTCATCAAAGTAACTGGCCAGAAACAGTGTGTGGCTGCCGGGGCGCCAAGTTCGATGATACCCCAAAAACAGCAGTGGCTCCTGATCTTCATCAATCCGTTGGGTTGTGCTGCCATTGGCTTGAGTATGATATTGAGCCGCATCCCCAGATTCGTAATCGGAGTAAACGGCTTGAATCATCAACTCGTCCTTTGGAGATAGGTTGAATTTGGCAGACGTCCAAATTGAGAGGTTTTCCACATCATTGTTGGGTCGTTGCCCCGGATCGTTGAGGTAATCAACATCCACTGCATAACTCATTCCGGTCAGGTTCCCAAAGTGTGAAGTAGATTGATCCCACAAACCACTGCTCTGATATTCGGTGGTGTTGATCAGGTGAAAGGACTGTTGATCGAAAAGGGAGGTGTATTCGTTCTGGGAAATTTGGCGAGATAAATTTGCCGAACCAGCAGGCATTAATAATTGAGCCAGGAACAATTCACTTGCCCAGGGAGTTTCATAGCGCAGGTTAAGTTGGCGAGGATCTCGCAATGCATCGTAGCTGTTGGCCAGAAACAAATGGGCGGAAGCATTGGTGTAATCATTTTCAACAGACTGCGCCGCTTCTCGCTGGCTCCATGCATTCATTTGAGCATCGCGATACATGGCTGCGAGATTTGCCTGCCGAATCGATTGATCTTTGTCGAGCAGAGATCTCGAGCGATAGATGCCTCGATTATCATTAAGTCTCACAGATTCTTGAAGGTCAGTGATGGCCGGTATCAATTGATTCTGCTGGTAACGGATAAGGGAACTGTATAACCACGGCGTTGGATCGTTTGGATCCAGAACTTTTGCTCGTTCGAGCTCTCTCTTCGCCGCCAAAAGTTCACCATCGGCTTGATAGGCTTTGCCCAGGTAACTGCGCAATATGGCGCGTTGAGGATCCAATATGGTGGCAGCCTGTAAATCTTGCCGTGCCTCCGTGGAATTCCCCAACTTAAACTTGGCCAAACCTCGACCCAGCCAGGCATCTGACAGGGTTGCATCCAGGTCAATGGCCTCCTGCATGGAGGCCAGAGCTGAGTCGGGTTGGTTGTTGGCAAGATGAATAAAACCCTCGAGGGTGACCGCCTGTGCATTATCAGGTGAAATGCTTATTGCTCTCCCTAGTGCCTCTTCCATTTTGGAGATATGTCCAAAGGAAAAATATAGCTCAGCCAGTCTTGCCCACGCGTAGCCAAAGGTGTCGGATCCATGTGCCGCTGCTACTGCAAATTCCAGAGCCTTTTCAAGGTCATGGGAGGATTGAGCCAGATAAGACCGAATAAGTTTGGTGGTGCGTGTGGTTTCTGAAACAAAAGCTTGCTCGGTATGGGAATTCTCAGGGCTGTAATTTAGTCCCTGAATGAATTCTTTGATGGACGTGGTCAATTCTGCATGTGCACCAAGATTCCAATGTCCGGACAACAATTCTTCAGTTGTTTCAATTTCACCATGAGCCATCCAGATGGCAGCTCGCAGAAGTCTTGCAGCCTCCTCCTCCTGTCCTGGTGTCTGCGGCAGCATGGCGATGGCTTGAGGAAGATTTCCTAGATTGTATGCTTCCACAATTGGTTTCCAGGAATCAGTTGGTGCACCATGGATCCAATGAAGTTCCGATGTATCCAGGATACCAGGGTAGTAAATCGTCCACTGAATCACAGATGCCGGGTTGATCATGGGAGATTTTTCTGGAGGACGATTGGGTTCCACCACAACGTGTTCTCCGCCGGTGGCTGACACATCTCCGGATGGGGTTTGTAAATCCACCCATCCATCCACCATGGTCAGAAAGGTAGCTCCATTTTCAACTGCCGTTAATTCGAATTCAGTTCCGCGTATCGCCCCCGAGGTGAGGGAAGTACGGAAAGGAACCTCTTTAGGGCTTTCCCGGCTGAAAAAGAAAAGCGAGCCTGAGCGCAAATTTAATAATGGTTGATCCCCGGTTTTTTCGGGAGCTTGCACCACCATGGTTGTGAGTTGTCGGATCTTCAAGACTGTCTTGTCAGTCATTTGAAGCGTCGCCTTGCTGCGTCGACCGGTTCGGACTCGATCGCCGGTTGCCAGGGGCATATTTACCTTTCCTTCAATCCATGATTGGGTTCCAGCTTTTGAGATTTCAACGGATCCCTGGACAGAGAGAACCCGAATACGAGCAGAAGCTGACCCTGATTCTGCTGACTCAGCAGCATGGGTTAGGAAGACGTAACTAACGCAGTACAATAACCCTACGGCAAAAAGTCGGCATATGCCCCAAGGTAAATTGGGAGACATCTGAGCATTCCTTTTCTGGTCATTCATCATAAGTTCTAAAACGATAGGAGCAGAAAATGCGCCTATTCTCAATCATGATAATACTATTGAATCCATGATGAATCCGTTGCGGATGATGGATCAAAATGAAGCAACGACCTGGTTTGCTAAAACTCAGCATTTCCGGGAGTTCGGGCAAATGGGATGACGTCACGGATATTCGAAACACCCGTAATGAACATCAACATGCGTTCAAAACCCATTCCGAATCCACTATGAGGTACCGATCCAAATCGTCGAAGATCAAGGTACCACCAATAGTCTTCCTTGCTGAGCTCATGGTGCTCCAAGTGTTTTTCCAGGATATCCAGCCGCTCTTCCCTCTGACTTCCTCCCACAATTTCTCCAATTCCCGGAACCAGTACATCCATTGCTGCCACAGTTTTTCCATCCTCATTGGCTCGCATGTAAAATGGTTTGATGGCTTTAGGATAGTTGTAAACGGTGACAGGACATTTGAAATGTTTTTCAGTGAGAAAACGTTCATGTTCGGATTGAAGGTTCAAACCGTATTCAACCGGATACTCAAATTTTTGGCCTGAGTTGACAAGAATCTGAATCGCTTCTTCGTAGCTTACTCTCTCAAAAGGGCGATCCAAAACCCATTTCATTCGATTCATTAGATCCTTGTCCACAAACTTGCCGAAGAAGTTCATCTCCTCCGGGCAGTTCTTGAGTATGTCCTCAATAAGGTACTTTACGAACTCCTCTGCAACATCCATGTCGGCTTCAAGATCACAAAAGGCCATTTCGGGTTCGATCATCCAAAACTCACTCGCATGCCGAGTGGTGTTCGAGTTCTCAGCGCGAAAGGTAGGGCCAAAGGTGTAAACATTGGACATGGAACAAGCAAAAACTTCCGCTGCTAATTGACCACTAACGGTGAGGTAACTCGGTTTCTCAAAGAAATCCTTGCTATAGTCGATAAGTCCTTCCCGAATTGGAGGCTTTGCGGGATCAATGGTGGTTACCTTGAATAATTCGCCAGCTCCTTCACAATCACTGGCAGTGATGATGGGGGTGTGGATGTAAATGAAATCACGTGTCTGAAAAAATTGATGCACAGCATGAGCCAATCGACTACGCGCTCGAAAGACGCAGCCAAACAGGTTGGATCGGGGGCGTAGATGAGCAATCTCTCTGAGGAATTCCTGACTGTGTCCTTTCTTTTGAAGCGGATAAGTTGTATCTGCCCTGCCGATGACTTCAAAAGAATTTGCAATCACTTCCCAGTTTTGATTTTTCCCCTGTGATGGTTTCAGTTCTCCCAGAATTCTGATGGCTGTTCCGGTTGTGACATCCGTAATGTTTTTTTCGTAACCCGATAAGGTGGCATCGATGATGACTTGGAGATTACCCAGGCTGGTGCCATCGTTGACTTCCACGAATGAAAACGCCTTCGCATCACGGCGGGTGCGTACCCATCCCTCAATCTTGATTTCTTGAACCGGCTCTTTTGCATTGAGCGCATTCTTAACCAGTGTTCGTTTTAGCATGAGTCCAGCTTAATGGGTTTCTTGTCCGCCTTTGCAATCAAAAATGGACTCATCTTTCCATTTGAAGGGAGCGTATATGTATTGAGCTTTGCCAGTGTGGGTTCCTCACAGATTTAATAATGATACCCGAAATTGTGAGGCGGAAATCAGATCATCCTAATATGTATGATTATTTGGCATGGCTCCGCACTAAGATTTCCATTCGAAAATTGCACACCTCATTCCGTTGCAGGATTAAAAATTTTATATGAATCCCAACCGATTAAAAATCAATTGGTTCCGGGATTGTGGTGGGGCTTACTTTGGTGGTTCTAGAGCCTGAATATAGTGGGTTGGATTTAGGTTTCTGGCAAATTATTATCTAAAATTTTCTGCTATTTATTTTTCAATCCTGAGAATGGAATGCCCAGTGCTATATCAATTTTGGTTATGGCAAATGGAGGATGGAATCTTACCTGGATAGCTTTCCTTATCTGCCACTCGTATTCAAGGAGTTCATTATGAATAGTTTTAACAAGGCGTCATCAGTTTTTAAAGCGAGTTGCTCCACAGGTTTCACCGCTCATATGAGTAACTTCAACAAAGGTTCTCCAATGACTCTGCCAGCATTCTCATATAAAAAATAACGCAATAATTATCCTAAAACCCAAATAATAAAAATTAACTAAAAATAAATACTATGAAAATTAATATAAGCAAATCCAATAACAACTCCGGTTTTTCACTTGTCGAAATGATTGGCGTCCTCGCCATCGTTGCCATCCTTGCAAGCCTTTTGGTGCCAAGGGTGTTTGCAGCCATCAATCGCGCCAAGATCAACAGTTCTGTCTTGACGGTTAACACGATTAAATCAGCAGTGATCGAATCTTACTCGGAAACGGGTTCATTCACAGACGCAGCAGGAAATGCGTTGGATCCAGCAGATTTAGCCCCAGTAAATCCATTTGATGATAATGTGCTGTTGGCCAGTCAGCTCATTGATAAGCCCTTTAATGTCAAGATAGGTGTCGAAACTGCTGGTGTTAATGAACATGAGATATTAATCGCTTTGCCTGACGCAGGTCAGGTAACAGGAACAAGCGTTGGTTTTGATTTCGATGGCAATGGTGTCATCGATCATGATGCCGATCCACTTACTCCTGACGTGCCAGGAAACGACGTTGAAAATGATCAGTACGTTGTTTATGCACGCATTCCCAATGTATCCTCTCAGGATGCATTGGATTTTAGCCGTGCGTTAGATGGTGCGGATCTGAGTGCTGCCGATTCTGATTCAGCCACTGTGGATCTGGAAGGTCGTGTGAAGTATGCCGCACCTGGCGCCGATGGTGTTACCGACGTGTTGGTTTATATAGCTAGTCGATAAATAGATCGGGCCTGTCTTCTGATCATGGAAGGCAGGCCCTTTATTATTTCAAACCATAGATGGAATTATTGGCATGCAACTCGGTGAATATTTAGTGCAGAATAAGTATGTCACTCAAAGCCATCTCAACCTGGCGGAGCGGCTGCGGAAAGTCAAAGGAGGACTACTGTCCGACATCTTGGTTGATCTGGGGTTTGTTTCTGCTGAGGTTGTTTACGATTTTCTCGCAAGTGAGGC
>CAYFHO010000021.1:0-61914 GCA_964342825.1 uncultured Verrucomicrobiota bacterium | reverse complement strand
TTCAATTTTCCCAGACAGGGTGACCTGTCAGATCAAATACTAGCTAGTACACATCTAGACACCTCAGGCATTAGCTTAATCTGGCGGCCGAGTGGCCGAACTTCCGGGCCCACCGCTCCCTGCAACGATGGAAAAACCAAATCTATCTGCGATACCAAAGGCTTTCCATACTTCATGAGCAGCCCTTGCAGACACATAACCTGATTCATCGGCTAGCCACTGATAATCCGGGTTTCCCAGGATCAGTAAAGCTCGCGGGGCTACCATGGCCATCAATTCATGATGATCCATTGGGAGTTTCCAGACATTCCCACCCGAAAATTGAAACATGCTTTCCATGAACCATGCATGACTGGTGGCTCCCAGCTTTTCCACGTTGCCCAGAGTTTCCGAAACTCTCCAGGCCGCTGCACCTCCACCACCTGGTTCTTGTGAAATGGTCAGGGCTATCCTTTCATCAAAGGCTCCTGCGAATAGAGCCATCTTGCCAGCAAAGGAGCAGCCGGTGACCGCGATATGATTCAGATCAATCGGTAAATCACCTTGAACCAACTCAAGTCCATCAATCAATCGACTGATTCCCCATGACCATGCGCTGTATGCCCCCATTTCGATGAGTTCGGGGTATAGACGGTTGATAGGTTCCGCGCCGCGCTTCTGCGTGTGACTCATGACTTGCGTGAAGTTGAAAGCGATTTGTGCGATGTTGCGTCGGGTGAAGATATCAGGTGGCAAACTTCCAGAGCCGCGCCCGATTCCAATCACGGCAGGGAAGGGGCCATTGCCTGCTGGCAACGAAACACGGGAATTCAGCGTCAGAGTTTCGCCTTCAACGGTGATGTTTACAGTCAGTGCACCGTTTCCATAGCTGGCTGACATTTCTTCTGGACGATCCGGTTTTTTGCCAATCTCGTAATGCTCAAACTCTGCCTTGATCTCGGCCCTTCGACGCTTCCAGTCTTCAAAATCTGTCACCCTTCCACTACCATCCGAGAATTCGAATGGATCTGTCAGTGGCAGGACGGTTGGTAATTCCTCAAGCGCAGGTAGCATCGGCGAAGGGAAATCGAAGCCTGTGTGCTCAACCGGGTAGGACAAAGGAATGGAACTTGAATGAAGTTTTCTCGTTTCAGACTCATCAGCGGCTAAATTGGCTGCCGGTTGATGACCCAAAACTGAAACCCAAAGCAATACACTGAAAACATTAAACAATCTATTCAAAGGAATACTGGAGCTTGGTGTGTTCATGGTTTGAATCTCAAAATAATCCAGGCAGATCTCGTGATGATTTCGAACTTACCTCACCGGTCAAAATCGGTCGCCACTTCTACCTTTCAATTTACAAAACACGACCTCATTCCTTGCTAGAAAGTTACATAAAATATTTAGGTGGTCATGTTTGTTCTCCTTTTTCATTTATATTCTCTTCATGACGGCCAACCGGTCGGTTAACTTTCACTGATCTTTCTCACTGAGGGGTTGTGTATTTGAGGGGGCTTCTGTCAGAATGGGGATCTAGATTTATGACGGACAAAACTTCAAAGAAATCTTTGAGTCGATCGCGGGTCCTTGTTTTCAGGGGAGTGGCGCTTTTGGTAGTACCTTTGGTGCTGCTGATTTGTTTTGAACTGGTGTTGCGCCTGTTCAATTTCGGGTATTCCACACGGTTTTTTGTGCCCACTGAGTTAAATGGAACAGCGTTTTGGCGCGAGAACCCTAAAGCTTTATGGAGGTTCATGCCACCGGCCATGGCCCGTCAACCACGACCTCAGATGATCCCCGTTCAAAAATCAACAGATGTGATCAGGATTTTTGTGTTGGGAGAATCCGCTGCATTGGGGGATCCGGAGCCTGCTTTCAGTATGGGGCGCATTTTAAAAACCCTGTTGAGACATCAGTTTCCAAATCAAAAATTCGAGGTGATCAACACTGCCATCACTGCCATTAACTCTCATGTGCTTTTACCCATGGCTCGTGAGTTGGCGGAAATGGAGGGTGATTATTGGTTGATGTATATGGGGAATAACGAGGTATTGGGACCATTCGGTCCAGGAACCGTTTTGGGCGATCAGATGCCTCCACAGTGGTTGCTTAATTTTTCATTGAAAGCCAAAACCACTCGACTGGGACAGCTTGCTTCCGGAATATTGAGTGGGGGAGCATCTGATTCCAACAGGGAATGGACCGGATTGAGCATGTTCCTGGAGCAGACTTTAGAAAATTCGGATCCGCGATTGGATGCTGTTGAAACGGTTTTTCGTCACAACCTGCAAGCCATGCTGAATGTGGCCCAACAGTCAGATATCAGAGTTGCACTATCCACGGTAGCGGTGAATCAAGTCGATCATGCGCCTTTCGCATCTTCCGCAACAGAGGGGCTTTCAGAAGCCGATGCCAAGCTGTGGAGAGAATCCATTGACCAAAGTAAAAAACTGCTTGAAGCGGGGCTATATGCTGAAGCTTTGAATTCACTCCAGCAGATCGAATCATTGGGTAGTGACCATGCTGAGGTGCAATGGATGATAGGCCATTGCCTGAGTGAACTGGATCAAACCAAAGAATCACTTCCCTACTTCGATAGGGCCCTTCAGTTGGATACCTTGAGGTTTAGAGCAGATCAGCGCATCAATGGTGTCATCAGAGAATCGGCCAAAACCTATCAAGGCGATTGGCTTCATTTAGTCGATGCAGAAGCAGCGCTTGCTTCCAGAGCTGATAAAGGCAAGCCCGGAGATGAATTCTTTTGGGATCACGTTCATATGAAGTTTCAGGGTAATTATCTGGTGGCGTTAATGACTGCCGACTGGATAGCCAAAGATCTACAAGCACGTTCGAAGGTTGAAACCAAAACATCACTGCAGTGGCTTTCGGTCAGGGATGCGGCCAAGTATTTGGGTCTGACATTGTGGAGTGAATATCAAATGTCATCTCAAATGCTGCAAAGAATGAGTCAGCCACCTTTTAATCAAATGGCAAATCATGAAGATCGCATGGAACGACTCAAATCCCATATGGAACAACAATCCAGAGGATTACAGGCGGATGCATTGGAGCCGCAAGCAACCGTATACTTAGGACTTGTTCGCATGTATCGTCAGGATTGGGTGTATCAAGATCAGTTTGCAAAATTTTTAGAATCATTCGACCGAGATCAGCAAGCGATCACCACTTGGCGCGAGGTCTTGAAAATTGTCCCTCACTACCTGGTCGGTCGTTACCAGTTGGCAATGTTACTGGCAGAGGACGCCTCTACTGCCAATGAAGCGGAGGTCATGGCTCGAGCCTTGATTTCGGAGCGGCCTGAAGCTCCTGAATTTCACCGTGCTTTGGGTCGAGCGCTTTACGCTCAATCCAAAGACGAGGAAGCTGTGGGAGCATTCCGAAAGGCATTGGGATTACGTGCCAAAGATCTTGAATCAATCATGATGCTTGGAGCTGCACTGGATCAAGCCGGTAAAAGTCAGGAAGCCATCGAAATCTATGAACAAGCTATTGCGTTAAGTCCCGGATTAATCACAGCCCATCAGTCCCTGGCCAATTTGTATCGAAAGATGGGCGATGAGACCAAGGCTGCTACTCACGAAGCCATGGCTCAACCTGATTCCCAGGAAAGCGAGGGGGAAGTTATAGAATTATTTTAGAGGTCAACCCCAACTCGGTGAAG
This sequence comes from uncultured Verrucomicrobiota bacterium, assembly GCA_964342825.1. Lineage (GTDB taxonomy): Bacteria > Verrucomicrobiota > Verrucomicrobiia > Limisphaerales > AAA164-E04 > AAA164-E04. Next base: position 58,250 of record CAYFHO010000021.1, on the reverse strand, counting down.
TGCGCGTGCTGATTTGAAAAGGCTAATCCCAGTGTATAGGATGGACGAACCAGACGATATTCGGTAATCATTGAGTGTCTGATGAATTTCCGAAATACACATCTTGTTTGTTTCTTTTTTCTGTCTTGGTTGACCATAAATCTGGTTCAAGGAAGCTCGATACTGCGTCAGTTGGATAAATTGCCACTAAACCCAAGACAAAAGGGAGTGGTGCTGATCAATGAACTTGGGTGCGTGTCATGTCACGATTCCAGTCAAAATCACTTTAAGACGCGAAAGGGTCCCAGCCTCTCTGGAGTGATCGACAGGGTTCAGGTAGATTGGCTGAAAGATTTTTTAAAATCTCCCCACAACCAAACGGGAGGGGCCTCCTTGCCTGGCTTTTCCCGTGAATTTCAAGACTCAGGAAAATTAACCCGTGGAGAGATTCAAGACGCACTACTTCACTTTCTGGTATCTGAATCGACCGGAGTGGTATCCAAGATTATGGTGAGTGACGCATCAGTCACTGAGGGTGACAGGTTGTTTCATACTATAGGTTGTGTGGCTTGTCATGGGCCCAAGTCCTCAGAACATGGGGCAGCGTGGATCCGGACTGTTCGGGAAAAATTTAAACCTCAGGCACTACACTCTTTCCTCCTGGATCCGCTCAAAACACACCCTGATGCCCGTATGCCAGACATGCATTTAACCCACAAAGAGGCTTTGGATCTTACAGCCTTTTTCATGGATGGATTGGGCGGTTCGGCCAAAGATAACGTCTTTGATGTGGATCCGGTTAAAGCCAAAACTGGCGAATCTCTGGCCAGGCAATTGCGTTGCCATTCCTGCCACCAGATTGAAAACATACCTGTCGCCGATGCGGCTTTGACTTTGGAAACTCTGGGGCCCGGAAAAGGTTGTTTATCTTCAGAATCCGGTCCATGGCCTGAATACAGGCTGACTCACAAACAGCGTTCCTGGATCGAGTCGGCCCTAAAATCTGAAACCCAATGGACACTCTCAGAACGCATTCAAATGCAGTTGGCACAGTTCAATTGTGTCGTGTGTCATGAGCGAGGTGGCATCGGCGGAGTTTCGGATAACCTCGATTCCTTTTTTACTTCACAAGATCCCAACCTTGGGAAGCAAGGACGAATACCCCCAAGCCTGAATGGAGTGGGAGCCAAATTGAATCCTACCTGGCTCAGGAAAATCATTGTACAGGGTGCAAGGTCCAGACCTTATATGAATGTTCGTATGCCCCGGTTTGGACCTCATGTCCAGGATGAACTGATGGAGTTATTGGTGACAGAAGATACTATCGCACCGATCCCGGTCATTGAAATGCCAAACGTAAATGACTCCAGGCGCGCGGGGCGTGATCTTGCCGGGACCAAGGGCATGGGCTGTATCACTTGTCATGCTTTCAAAGGCACACAATCAGGTGCAATGGGTGCTGTCGATATGGCACTTATGGGGCAACGATTGACTAGAGATTGGTTTCACCATTATTTACGGCATCCTCAGCGATTCAGTCCTGGCACCTTAATGCCGGACTTCTGGCCCGAAGAGAACTCTACCAAACCGGAAATCCTGGATGGTGATGCCTCCAAGCAAATCCAGGCGCTTTGGATTTATTTATCCGATGGTTATAGTTTGGGGGCACCTTCCGGATTACATCGGGAGCCAATGAGACTGGTGGCTGAGGACCTGGAAGCGGTGATGTTGAGGAGATCTTACCCTGGGGTAGGCAAAAGGGGAATTGGAGTAGGATTGCCCAATGGATTAAATTACGTATTCCACGCTGAGCAACTCACCTTAGCAATGTTGTGGAAAGGAGAATTTGCCGATCCTGCCGGAGTTTGGTCCAGCCAGGGGCATGGAAGAGTCAGGCCATTGGCTCGAAACCAAATTAGTTTCCCAAGTGAACCCCAGTGGCAGGTGCTGGAATCCAAACAAACTCCGTGGCCAGTCGAGGAAAGGCGTCCAGCAGGACAAGCATTCAGAGGCTATCGGTTGGATGTCCGGCGTCGACCTACCTTCCTCTATGAAGTTTCGGGAGCCAATATTGAAGATAGCTTCAGGGAGATCCAAGGTGATAACCAATGGATACTGGAAAGAGAAATTCAAATCACAAACAATCAAGACTCCGAAGGTTTATATTTTCGTGCAGGTGTCGTTGATGAAATTCAAGTTTTAGGAGAAAGGCGGTTTCGACTGGGTAAAGATTTAATTATTTCTAGTGAGGGGCAAGTTGATTTTCATGTTCTGAAGAGCGTTGAGGGAGACGAATTGCGTTTCATCGTCCCCGCGGACACTAAAGTTCAATCCTTAACCCTTCACTACGAATTTTAATCATGCATCGTCACATTTCATTAGTTTTATTGATCATCACTTTTGGTGCACCGGAACTTTTGTCCAGAGCTGAAAAGCTTGCCAGTTTTTGGGGCACTTCCGAGCGTGAGGAAGCTTTTTATCCAGTGACAGATATACCTGTTCCGGAAGGTCTCGTGCTTGAAGCTGGAAGTTTTGATGTGTTGCCCGATGACAAACTTGCGATAGGGACGCGGCGAGGAGATATTTTTCTGGTGGAGGGAGCCTTCGATGATCCTCCACAGCCAGAGTATCATCTTTATGCAAGTGGGTTGGATGAAGTGACAGGTCTCTCATGGCGGGATGGTTCTTTTTTCGTGACTCAACAAACAGAGGTGACCCGGATCACAGATACCAATGACGATGGAAGAGCCGATACATTTCTGACCTTGAGCGACGTCTGGGGGTTTGCCAATTATCATGAGTTCAGTTTCGGGTCCAAGGCAGACCCCGAAGGAAACATATGGGTGGCACTTTGTTTGTCAAAATCCTACGAATCGCTCGAACCCTTTCGGGGGTGGGCTTTGAAAGTGACACCCGAAGGGCAGACCATCCCCATTGCAAGCGGGATTCGAAGTCCCTGTGGCGTGGGGCCCAATGCCCAAGGTGTCATGTTTTATGCCGAAAGTCAGGGGCCTTGGAATGGTTCTTGTTCCTTAAAACATCTCAAACCAGGCGGGTTCATGGGGCATCCGGCCAGTTTCAAATGGTACGAGCTTGCTCCGGAAATGGGGCCTGTCCCAGTCAAGCCAAACATGCGATCCAGAATGGAAATTGAGCGCAAACGGGTCAAAGAACTAGTCCCGTATGCGGTTGTCTTTCCCTACCGGCGCATGGGGCAGCAACTTTCAGGATTTTCTGTCGATTCCACGCAAGGAGCTTTTGGGCCTTTTCAGGATCAGATCTTTATTGGCGACTATACCTTGAGCGTTCTTATGCGCACAACCACAGAGGAGGTGAATGGTGTGTGGCAGGGAGCCTGTTATCCTTTTCGTGAAGGATTTGCAACAGGATTGCTGGCCAATCAATTCACACCAGAAGGACGTTTGATTGTTGGAGGTACCAATCGCGGGTGGCCGGTCCGCGGTCCCAGTCCTTTTGCTTTGCAGCGGGTTGAATGGTCAGGAGTCATTCCTTTCGAGATTAAAGAAATCAATGCCCGTCCCGGCGGTTTTCTGGTGACTTTCACCAAACCATTGAATGGTTCAACTGCAGCGAAACCAGAGTCTTTTCAATTGGAAACATTCACTCATGTTTATCAGCAGGGTTATGGTAGTCCCGAAGTGGATCAAACAAAACCCTTGGTTGAAAAAGTAGAGCTTTCTGAGGATCGAAGACAAGCACGTATATGGGTTGAAGGACTAGTGAAAGGCCACGTGCACTCATTCGATTTAGCCGAATTGAGATCCGAGCACGGCGACAGCCTCGTCCATTCAAATGCTTATTATACCTTGAACGAAATCCCTTTGGACGAGAACTGAAGGCTCCTCAACTCCATTTCTTAAATTGACGAAGAACATGCCCTTCATTCTGGTCAATGCGTTCAGGACGCCCTTTGTAACGATAGATGAGCTGGGTGTGGTCAATGCCTAAAAGATAAAGAATACTGGAGTGGAAATCATGAACATGAGTCACATCGGTGACTGCATGCAACCCCAACTCATCGGTTTCACCGATAACCGTTCCGCCTTGAACGCCACCGCCGGCAAGCCACATGGTGAATCCCGTAGGGTTATGATCCCGGCCATCGCCCTTCTCAGACATGGGGGTTCGACCGAATTCACCTCCCCAGATGACTAGGGTTTCATCCAGTAAACCGCGTTGCTTTAGATCAGTTAACAGAGCGGTGACAGGCTGATCCATTTCTTTGCATAATCGCGTGTGGTTGGGTTCAATTCTGTCGTGGCTGTCCCATTTAGAACCCGCCCCATGGTAAAGCTGAACGAATCGGACACCACGTTCCACCAGCCGTCTGGCCAGGAGGCAATTCTGGCCGAAGGTTTTGGTTTCTTTCTGGTCCAGACCATAAAGCTTGCGTGTGGTTTCATCCTCTTCTGCCAGATTGATGGCCTCAGGGGCTTCCGCCTGCATGCGAAAAGCAAGTTCGTAGTTGCGAATCCGTGCATCCAGGTCCGTGTTTGAAGTTCTGCCTTGTTGATGTGCCTTATTCAGTTGATTCAGGAAATTCAGTTTGCTGGATTGTCTCTGATCGCTGGTCCCCTTGGGGTTTTTCAGGTTGAGGATAGGTTCATCACCGGGTTCAAACAATGTTCCCTGGTATACTGAGGGCATGAAGCCGGATCCCCAACTGCGTACTCCATTCACCACCATGTTTTTGTTGTCTTTAATAACGACAAATCCAGGCAGGTTTTGATTGCTTGTTCCAAGTCCATACGAAACCCATGCACCGAGGGAGGGGCGGCCTCCGAATACGGATCCGGTGTTCATCTGGCAGACACCTCCGGCGTGATTGATTCCATCCGAAATGCAGGATCTAAGTACACAAAGCTCGTCCGCTTTGGTGGACAGATGGGGAAGCCAGTCCGACATCCATAATCCTGATTGGCCATGCTGCTTCCAGGTTCGTTGACATTCTAGCAGAGGGGAATTGGCCTCCCCCATGGCGGTGATGGGTTTTGGAAAACTGTCGGGTAGTTTTTGTCCGGCGAGCTTGTTCAATAAAGGTTTTGGATCGAATAGATCGATATGACTTGGACCTCCTTCCATGAACAGGAATATGACAGTTTTAGCTTTTCCAGTTGCATGGGGAATTTTTGCCCGCATTGGATCAGGACTGCCGAACGGCGTTCCCAAATCAGCCATCATAGACGGATCACGTGTAAGGGCAGCCAGAGCAACGGCTCCAAATCCACAGCCAGCTCGATTCAGAAAATCCCGACGGGTTTGTATGTTCTCAAAGTGTGGAGGTTTCATGCTCAATGGAGGTATAAAAATTCGTTTGAGTTGAACAGCATTTGACACAGATCACTTAGTAATTCTTCCGGTTTCATGCCATCCAGATTGCTGTTGATGAAGTCCTTGGCCGATTTGACTTCGCTTGCACTGGGTTGTCGTCCATAGCATTTTTGGTAAGCATCCCTGATCCACGATTCATGGTTGTTGCCATGAGAGTTTTGAAGTTGCTTTGCGAAAGCTTGTGCTCTCTTGAGAATCCAATCTCCATTCATCATCAATAAAGCTTGACCGGGAGTTGTGGTCGAATCTCTGACAGGGGTGCTGTTGAATCCGGTAGGCGCATCAAATCCCTTCAGCACTTCGTCAGGCGTGTTCCTGATTTTTCGGACATAAACACTGCGACGTGGTTGATCGCCTTTGACAGACTTGCCACCCAAGGTAGTATCCAGCTCGCCACTGATTTGCAGCATGGCATCCCGTATTTGAGCTGCATCCAGTCTTTTGGGTGGAAACCTCCAGAGCAGACGGTTGAGCGGATCGATTTTTTTCTCACTGGATTGCGGTTCTCTTCGGGCTGTTTGTTGATAGGTGGCGGAATGTAGGATCAATCGGTGCATATGTTTGAGACTCCATCCTGAATCCAGGAACTCCGCGGCCAACCAGTCCAACAACTCGGGGTGACTCGGAGTCTGACCAAGGTGACCGAAATCGTTGGGGGAGGTGACCAGACCATCCTTGAAATGCTTCTGCCAAATTCGATTGACCATGACTCTTGGCGTCAATGGGTGGTTTTCATCGGTTAACCATTCGGCGAGTTTGGTTCGGCGTCCGGTAGTTGGCGTCGTTTTTGGTGGAGTGATTTCAAGTGGATCCGGTTCCAGGACACTCAGAAAGCCCGGTCCAATATTACGAGAACCTGCCCGGTTTTTTAAAAGTACCTTCGGTGCTTTGCTACCTACGTCTGAAGCCATAAATGCAGGAGTGAGGGCTTCAGGTTTCAGGTGATCATACTCCTTCAGAGTTGCACGCAGTTTTTTTAATTTTTCGGCGTTCTCACCTTTGATTTCATTGGCCTCGTTGAATCGCTCCCGTTCATACTCGAGTTGAATATTCGCGAGATCCATCAGTTGTTGTTCATAGGGAGAACGATCTGAGGGTGCTTTGGCAAAGATCGCCTGGATCTCTTCGGGGAACTTTATTAGAGCAGCATGTTGCTTGGCTTTGATCTTTGGTTCCACAATGGCATCAATCTCGTTTCGAATCTCTGCTGTTGCCTCATTCCACTCAGCCAGCTGGTTTTCATATTTTTTCTTTTCGGACGGAGTGGCCAGGGGGACATCAAATTTCCAGCTCACCGGCGCCAACATCGCCTTAAGCTTGTAGTAATCTTCTTGTGGAATGGGATCGAATTTGTGGTCATGGCATTGCGCGCATCCAATGCCAACTCCCATGAATGCCTCGCCAGTCAAGGAGGTCAACTCATCCACAATAAGTTCCCAGTGCATCTCCACGTTTCGTTGGTTGTATTCGTAGATGCCGTTTCTTAAATAGGCGGTCCCAATGAAAACATCCGGGTTATCTGGAGCCATCTCATCACCTGCCAGTTGTTCTCTCACAAACTTGTCATAAGGTTTGTCCTTGTTGAGGGATTGAATGACATAATCTCGGTAGGGCCAGGCGTGGGGCCGAAAGGCGTCCTGACGATAGCCATCCGACTCGGCCCAGCGTGTCACATCCAACCAATGTTGCCCCCATCTTTCACCGTAATGTGGGCTGTTGAGCAGCTCTTCAACCAAGTTTTCATAGGCCTTTGGATTCGGGTCGTGAATAAATTTTTCAACATCCTCTGGTTTCGGAGGGAGACCAATGAGGTCGAAATAAACCCTTCTGATGAGTTCCACTCTGTCGGCGGGTGGACTTGGTTTCAGGGATTGATGGTGGAGTTTTCGGTCTACGAATCTGTCGACAGGATTCAAGCTCCAATGATCTCCATCTCGATAGGGGACCTGTGGTTTTTCCACCGGTTGAATAGCCCACCAATGGGGTTCAGTCCCGGGATCAGTCCCTTCTGCTGCGGTCAATGAAACTGTCTTTAACAAAAGCTGGCAGAATAGAATCGCGACCAAACAGGTGGATTTTTGATTGCGGCGATTTAAATGGGGTCGATTTGATTTCATTCTTTAATCCATTGGATTGCATCCATAACGACATATCCGTCGGTTCCTTTATTTCCGATGACCACTCGGCCTGTATTTTCGAATTCGTAGGAACCCAAAGAAGTGGAAAATCCATTTAGTTCTGGTTTCTTCTTCTGGTTGATTTCCAAGTGAGCCACACCGAATCGGTGGTGTATCTCGACAGGGACATTGCTTGCTCTGTTGCTGTTTGGCGTGTAGGTCATGCGAACTTCATACACACCTGGTTTGAGTTCAGTGTCAAAGTGTGCCCATTGCAGCCCTTTGTTTCTGTTGTCATCATGTTGATAACCTTGTCCATAAAACGGCTGGATGGCATGGCTAGATTTCCAGCCTGCACTGCGACGAATCGTTTGATCATCAATTACGATTCCTTCCAGCTTGTGGTTCATCGTTTGGATGGCTGATTCCATTTCCAAGACCTGACCGTCTTTCAGTAATCGGGCTCTTAATTGATCATAAGGTAAATCCTGGACGGCGATATTATTTGAATCGAGGCACATCATCGCTGCCGTAGCCGCAGATTGCCCAAGAATCATGAACACAGGTTCCATTCGGATGGAACCAAACGCTATGTGAGAACTGGACACACATACCGGAACCAACAAGTTTTCACACTGCTCTTTCTTGGGAGTGAGAGAACCGTATGCAATCTGGTAAGGTCCCCTGGTGGAAACTCCAATATCTCCTTCATTTTGCACGAAACCATCCGGTGTGATGTAACGTTGAACATTGTGACTGTCCATGGCGTAGGAACCCATGCCGACGGATTCAGGAGTAGGGCGACGTTTGAGTAACTCATTTTCCGTCATTACATAGGACCCGATCATGCGTCTCGCCTCACGCACATAAATCTGGTGTGGCCATCCTCCATTGTCCTTAAATTCATCTTTGGCAAGACCAAATCGTGCCATCTTGCTGCGCACCTCTTCCGGGACTCGAGGATCGTTGGCGATAAAATACATCAAACCTTTCTGGTAGGTTTCATGTTGTCGGATGATTTCCCTCCTTCGTTCATAACTGCCTTCGGGATAATCGTAATTATAACCGATGTTGTCTGTACTAAAGGGACCGTGGTTGTTGGTATCGGTCTTGCGATTTGGGATCGGATCAAATTTTTGAAACGTTTCCCGCCAACCAGCATCGAATATACGCAGGAGCAGTAAATATTGATCAGGATCGTAACCTTCCGGTTTTGGGAATGGAATGCGATTGTCCGGGTGATCCGTCAGGCACATGCGAAAGCAATACGCCTGGATGCGTTGATCTCCGGCGCCGTATTCTCCGGGAGAGTCCGTTGAAATACGCGGTAAAACTCCACTTTCAGGATCTCCGGGAATACGATAAGGACTGATGGTTTTAGAGACGGCTCCGAAGTGGTGTCTATGGTGGAGCACGCCTGTTTGCACGCCATTCCAAAGTTCGCCATACTGATCCTTGCTTTCGCGTCCCATGTGGTAATCAACGCCCGCAGTAGCCATCAAATCGCCTTCATAGGTGGCGTCAATAAACATTCGTCCCCGGAACACCTTACCTGACAATGTTCTGATCGATTGGATGCGTCGGCCTTGCTTGACAACACCGGACTCTGGGGTTCGGTCCAGCCATTCGTTTCGAAAAACGGGAATGTCTAATTCTTTGACCCATGCATCGAATACCGATTCAGCCACATGTGGCTCAAAAATCCACATGGTTCTTTGTTCTCCGTCGATTGCCTTGGTTCCCTGGCCTTTATTGCCGTAATCGGATCTAGCCTGCCATTTCCATGCCTTTTCATCCTGATAATGTTTCCAAACACGATGGTAAAACTCACGACTGACCCCTCCTATGACAGCCTTATTACCTGTATCGGTCCATCCCAATCCTCCACTACTGAGCCCACCCAAGTGAATGTCCGGAGAAACAATCACCGCAGATTTCCCCATGTACCTGGCCTGAACGGCTGCTGCCACCGCACCACTGGTTCCACCATAAACCACCAAATCGTAAATGGGTTGATCGGCATAAAGGCTTACAAAGGTACTCAAAAGGCCCGAAAATCGAGCCAACCATTGTGTGAAATTCATACTCATCATGATAGTGGATTGCTCCAGTTTTTCCAGATTAAAAAGGCGGATGGATTTAATCCATTGGCATCCACCACATCCTTGGGTAAAAGGAGGTATGCAATCCTTTTTACGAAACCGTTCAGGCAGATTTTTGAGATATGCGTTAGGTATTTGCTTCCAAATCGTCTTGTTGTGCGATGTCAAAGCATCCGGAAAACCAAATATCGTCCTGATACTTTCTGATGATCAAGCCTGGACGGACTACGGCTTTATGGGGCATGAGACCATCCGCACTCCCCATCTGGACAAACTATCCGAGCAAAGTGTGCTATTCAGGCGGGGTTATGTGCCCACCGCTTTATGTCGCCCTTCTTTGATGACTTTGGTAACCGGTCACTATGCCCATCGTCACGGCGTCACAGGCAATGATCCATCTCCCAAATACGCCAAACGCGATTCCGACCTATACAAAGAACGTCGAGCTACCTTGATTTCCTATATTGACCAATTTGAAACCTTACCGGAATTGCTTTCAAAACAAGGCTATCTATCACATCAAAGCGGCAAATGGTGGGAAGGTAACTTTAAACAAGGAGGCTTTACACACGGAATGACTCGTGGTTTTCCCCAACCCGGTGGCAGACATGGGGATGACGGATTGAAAATCGGTCGTGAAGGGATGAAGCCCATTAAAGATTTTGTAAGAACGGCTGTTGAAAAGGAAAAACCGTTTTTTCTCTGGTATGCACCTTTTCTGCCTCACACACCTCATAATCCACCCAAGCGCCTGTTTGATAAATACAAGGATAAAGTCGATTCACCCCACGTAGCTCGTTACTATGCCATGTGTGAATGGTTTGATGAAACCTGTGGGGAATTACTTGGCATCATTGATGACGCTGGAGTGCGAGACGATACCTTGGTTGTATACGTGACGGACAATGGGTGGATTCAAAATCCTAATAAAGGGGGATACGCTCCACGCTCAAAACAGACTCCATACGAAGGTGGGATTCGAACCCCCATCATGTTCAACTGGCCCAAGAAATTAAAGTCCTCGGACCGATCTGAGTTGGTGAGCAGTATCGATCTGGTTCCAACCATGTTGGCAGCGGCCGGGGCATCCATCCCCGATGATCTGCCTGGTCTGAATTTACTCTCTCACCTTGAAGAAGAAACCGCTATCAAACGTTCCTACATTTTGGGTGAAGGGTTTTCGCATGATATTGCAGATGTGGCCAACCCTCAGGCATCTCTTTTGTATCGATGGACGATCGAGGGTAAATGGAAATTACTTTTGACTTATGATGGGGAAGTCAATCGTTACCAATCGACACATCCTCGCACAGAAAAACGACCGCAGTTATTTGACTTAATTGCAGATCCACATGAAAACCAGAACCTTGCAGGACAACACCCTGAGGTTGTGCGTCGACTGGCTGGTTATATTCAGTCCTGGTATCCTGCGGATCAAAGAAAAGTTCTCCTTCAGTATTGATGACGTTCTTTTAAACAGGCGATTGAAATTCATTTCCCAAACACCGATTTCGAGCTATCATTGATCATGCCTTCGTGGAAGGAAGGTTCTCAAAGATACTTTTTTACAATCATTTGAACATGGAAGCAGCAGCCAACGAGCTTGGAACGATTGATTTGAATCAACCGGATGCGAAAGGCCATTTTGGACCTTATGGGGGGCGTTATGTTCCTGAAACCCTGATGCACCCGTTGATGGAGCTTGAGAAGGAATATTTCAAGGCCCAGACGGATCCGGAGTTTCAAAAAGAGCTGAACTATTACCTCAAAGAATTTGTGGGGCGTCCCACACCGCTTTATTTTGCAGAACGTCTGACCAAGGAACTGGGAGGGGCAAAGATCTATCTCAAACGTGAAGATTTGCTGCACACGGGTGCCCACAAGATCAACAATTCGATGGGGCAGATTCTCCTGGCCAAACGGATGGGCAAGAAGCGAATCATTGCCGAAACAGGTGCCGGTCAGCATGGGGTCGCGACTGCAACGGTGGCCGCCATGTTTGGGATGGAATGTGTGATCTACATGGGTGAGGTGGATTGCCAGCGTCAGGCTTTAAACGTTTTTCGCATGCGCATGCTCGGGGCCGAAGTCAGACCCGTAAAAGCCGGGCAACGCACTCTGAAGGAAGCTGTCAATGAAGCCATGCGGGATTGGGTTACCAACGTTCGTGATACACATTACATCCTGGGAACGGCATATGGAGCCCATCCTTATCCCGTCATGGTCCGAAATTTTCAGCGCATCATCGGTGATGAAGCGCGTGAGCAAATTCTACAAAGTGAGTCACGATTGCCTGACCTTTTGGTTGCTTGTGTGGGCGGAGGCAGTAACTCCATTGGATTGTTTTATCCGTTTCTTGAAGATGAAAAAGTTCACATGCTAGGCATCGAAGCAGGCGGGGAGGGGATTGAACCCGAAAAGCATGCTGCGAGGTTTCAAGGTGGTTCACTTGGAGTTCTTCAGGGAACCAGATCCTACATACTGCAGGATCAGGAAGGACAGATTCAACTGACGCACAGCGTATCTGCAGGTCTTGATTATGCTGCCGTCGGACCGGAACACGCCTGGCTGAAGGATCATGGGCGAGTGGACTATGGATTTGCTACTGATGACAAGGCTCTAGAAGCTTTTATGAAGTTGGCAAGGCTGGAAGGTATTATTCCTGCCCTAGAATCCAGTCATGCGATTGCTGCAGTGATTGAAAAAGCGCCCCAAATGCCCAAAGACCAAATTATCATCGCAAATTTATCTGGTCGCGGTGACAAGGATGTCCAGCAGGTGGCGGATCGATTGAAGATGGAGCATTAGGTTTATCCTGATGCATCCGAGCAGCCTTTTCACCAAATGAAAATCGATATCGCAGATTTTGCGCAATGGCAAGGGCGCCACATGATGCAATGCTGGTCAGCCCAATCAGGATATGATCCCATCCCTGTTGCCAAGACAGAAGGCTGCTGGATCCATACCCAGGATGGGAGACGGATCTTTGATTTACGAAGCGCTCATGAATGCATTAACTTAGGATTTAACCATCCCAAAGTGATCGCCGCCATGAAGGCACAGATGGATCAGGTGGTTTATGTCACAGATGATTTCGCTGCTGAACCCACAGGAAAATTGGCACGACGATTAGCTGAACTGACACCGGGTTCGCCGAACAAGCGTGTATATTTTGCCCAAAGTGGAGCGGCGGCTGTGGAAGCCGCGATCAAAGGAGCGAGGCTATTTCAGTATAATCAGATGTTTCACAAAGGTGGCATTCACGATGCGGATGCTCCTGGTCAATACCCTTATCCATACAAGATCATCTCCAGATACAAGTCCTGGCATGGTTCCACCTCCGGGGCATCCTCGGTGAGTGGTGATCCCAGGCGATGGTTCCAGGAACCGTTGACCGTTCCCGGTGTTGTTTTCGCCCCTGAAGCCAATGCCTTTCGGCCTCCTTTTGGTTCTCCTGAAAATTTTGTTCAGGAAAACCTCAGTTACTTGGAATACATCATAGAAAATGAAGGAGGATCCAACAAGGTGGCTGCGGTGATCGTGGAGCCGGTTGTTGGCAGCAATGGTATCATTCCCCCACCACAGGGATATTTGAAGGGAGTACGCGAAATTTGTGACCGGTGGGGATTGCTGATGATCGTGGACGAAACCATGACCGGCATGGGGCGTACCGGAAAATTGCTCGCCATTGAACATACCGATGTTGAACCTGATATCATTATACTTGGAAAGGCATTGGGAGCCTACTGCCCTTTGACTGCCGCGATTTTTTCAGAAAAAGTCTCGACCTCTTTCGATCAAAACATCTTTGGTCACGGACAAAGTTACTCCGGGCATGCTCTAGGATGCGCCGGCGCGTTGGCGTCCATTGAGGTGCTGGTGGATGACGGATTATTGAGCGAAGTGGCAGGGAAGGGGGAATATTTGGAATCCAAACTTCGATCCATGGCCAATGATCATTCCTGTGTTGGAGATGTGCGAGGCCTTGGATTGTTTTATACGATGGAACTGGTTGCTGATCGTAAAACCAATGAACCTCTCAGAAAGGCAACCGAAAAGTATACACGCACCATTGTCAAGGATGCCTCCGACTTTTTATTCAAGGAAAAGAACGTCTATGTTCCTTCCGACAAATTTGGCATATGGGTTGTTCCACCTTTGATCGTCACAGAATCTGAAATCGACTGGTTTTGCGAAGCCATAGATGAAGCTTTGAGCATGGTCGATCAGACTTTAGGAAATCATGCTCAGGCGGCTGATCAAAATTAGGCTCTTATTTAATATCGAATAAAGAAAAGAGTCCACCCCTCCGGTTCCTGGCGTTCACGATTTCCAAATCTTTGGGGGATCCGTCGTTTGCCGTCCCAGGTCAAAGGCACTTCTTCAAGCTCAGTTTTGGATACAGGTGCCGTTGGGTCAAACCAACTCCAAATGGGTTTGCGCTTTCCCTTGCTGGAAGAGTTTTGCGATTGATCCGCTTGAGATGATTTTTTCTCAAAAGGGGCAAACCATTCTTTGAACAGTCCTCCCGTTTGTATTTTTTTCTTTTTGGGTGTGCTCATAGCTCCTTCGTCAGGAACTTGAGGCTTGGGGCTTTCAAGACTGTTTTCTGCTGCATGAGCTTCAAGGATCTTGAGCGTGGCTTCTGATAACTCCAGCTTAGATGAAGAGTCTTTTTCAGAAGGAGTCTGTTCCTGCCCCTGTAGGCAAATCGAGATAAACAGCATTACAGAGATTCCACCTTTTAGAAACGGAGTCATTTTCAAATATAGGGGTTGAAATTGAAACGCATGCATCGTTTGTTTGTTTCGTTGGATTCAAGTAAACCGCGAGACTATTGACTTGGCAATGTTCTTTTGCTGGGGCATATTGGTTTATCGTTCAAGTGCATAGCGTCATGATCGCCAAAAATCTTCCATGCCATAAGCAACCCCGTTACGGGTGTTCGCTACCTCTGCTGACTTTCGCAATTTTTTACTTAGCCATATTTTCAGTAAACAGCAAAGCAGACGCGAAACCCTGGTCTGCGCAGGATATTCAAGCGCGAAGCCAGCAAATAGATGCTTTTATCCTTGAAAAATTGACTGATAAACAGGTGCTACCCGAACCATTGGTCGACGAGAAAACGGATTTAAGGAGACTATACCTCGACTTGATTGGACGTATTCCAAGCATCGATGAAGCAACCGCATATTTGGAGTCCACAGATCCACAAAAGAGGAATCAACTTATTCAACAGCTTTTGACCTCAGAAGGGCATGTGAGTCACGAATACAATCATTGGGCTGATTTACTAAGAATCAAATCTCGCATGAGAAATTTGCCGGGGCAACCCTACATCGACTGGGTGCGCAATGCTTTCCGTGAAAATATGCCTTACGATCAGTTCGTCAGGCAGCTCATCAATGCCAAGGGTTACATGTGGGAAGATGGAGCCACCGGTTTTTATTTTCGAGACGCAGGCATGGAGCTGGATCACATGGCGAATACTTTTCAGGTATTCCTTGGAACCCAGGTGGGGTGTGCCCAGTGCCATGATCACCCCTATGATAATTGGACCCAGAAGCAGTATTACCAACAGGCCGCTTACATCTACGGAGTGAAGACTACCGATTCCAAGATGAATCGAAGATTCCGCGGACTGGGCAACAACAATGTTCGCAGTGACATCGATCCTGAATTAAAAGCAACTGCAAGAAGAATGGTGCGTCCTTTGAGGTATCGGGTTTTTGAAAGCAAAACAGCATTGAAATTACCTGATGATTATCAATACGAAGATGCCAAGCCCAAATCCAAAGTTTCTCCTCACCCCATGTTTGGCGAACTCGTGAGTGATTCGTCCTCTGAATCCTTGAGACGAGCCTATTCGGACTGGATGACTTCCCCCTCAAATCCTCGTTTTTCGACAGTCGTCGCCAATCGTTATTGGAAGCGCATGATGGGAGTTGGGTTGATTGAACCTGTGGACGACATGCGTGACGGAGCCGAGCCGAGCCATCCTGAGCTGATGAAATTCCTGGCTGACACCATGGTGGAGATTGGATTTGATCTGCGAATTTACCAGGCCATTCTTTGTGGAACTGAAACTTATCAGCGAGCTGCTCTTAAAGAAGAAATGGATCCCCTCGAACCATTCCTTTTCCAAGGGAGACCTCTGCAACGCATGCGAGCCGAACAAATTTGGGATTCAGTCATGGCTTTGGTTGTGCCTGATTTGGATGAGCGTCCGGGGAATGTTCGTATGGATAAAAATTTTGAAATTGCCAGATTCCTAGAGGGGAAACCGTTAGATGAAATCCTGCTGGCCGTCGAAAAGGAGAAAAGCGTGGAGGATTCGATTCGGTCCACACAGAACAAGGTCACTAAAATGCAACGGAGATTGGCCAGTTTGCAAAAGAACAAACGAAAAAGCCCAGAGCAGATTTCTAAGTTGAGAGCGGAATTAAGCAAAACCAGAGATTCTCTTGATTCCATCCGTTCCGAATCCATGCTCTCAGAAGTAGCTCCAGCTCGCTCCAATGATGCGCGATGGACCGGCATTCCGGCCCAATGGGTGCGTGCATCCGAGATTCAATCTCCGGCTCCTGAGGGGCATTTTTTGAGAGCATTCGGTCAGTCGGATCGAGAAACAATTGATAATTCCAATGACGAAGCCAATGTTCCTCAGGCTCTGATGCTCCTGAATGGTCCCATCATGGGCTATTTGAAAAGTGGGAGATCTGAATTGGCTTCAGCGTTAAAAAATGCTGAGTCTGATGAAGAAAAGTTGGATTTACTTTTTATGGGCTTCATGACTCGAGAGCCGGACACCGAAGAAAAAGAGTGGCTCATGTCCGAGTGGAATCAACACGGTGAGGCTTATCTACAGAAAGTCGCCTGGATGCTTTTGAACGCGCGTGAATTTTCTTTCATTCAATGATTTTTAAACAGTAATCCACTTCCATTGGACCAATGCAAAAAGAACGACTAAACACCGAAGGATGCTCTCGAAGGGCTTTTGCGGGCTACCTGGCCAAATCGCTGTTGGGAGTGGGAATCGCTCCTTGGGCATACAAGCAAAACGCCTCCGCGGTTGCCAATCCTTTACCTGGAGTCATCCGTCGCGGTGCAGCAACAAAGGTCATCTACCTTTATATGAATGGAGGGATGAGCCATCTCGATACGCTGGACCCCAAAATCAATGAAGAAGTTCGTGGTCCGGTTGAATCCTTGGTTTCCCCTCATTGCGGTGTTGAGGTGAGTGAGTACCTTCCTCGGATGGCAAATCTCATGCATCACACTGCTGTGATTCGCTCAATGAAATCCAATCAGGGAGCACATGAGCGCGGCCGATATTTCGTATGGACCGGGTATAATCAGAGAGGAACTATTCGGCATCCCGCGATGGGTGCATGGGCAGTTCGGTTGGGTGGAGTGATGAATCCCAATTTGCCTGGTTACATCAAGGTAGGGGGAGACAGTCGGCATCCTGGAGGTGGGTTCATGGAAGCGAAGTACGGACCGCTCCCTATTGGTAATCCTGACCGTGGACTGCAAAACAGCCAGCTTCCAAGAGGAGTCGACGAGGAGGCTTTTCGCGACCGCCTTTCCATGGTTGATAAATTTAATCGACGATTTCAAAAATCTTATGATTTGAAAAAGGTCAGGTCTTATTCTGACGCCTATGAGCACGCGATCAAACTCATGAAAAGTCAGGATTTGGCTGCATTTGATTTGAGTTTGGAATCTGAGAAAACCAGATTGGCCTACGGAGAAGATCCCTTTGGGAAGGGGTGTTTGCTTGCTCGTCGTTTGATCGAAAGAGATGTGAGATTTGTAGAAGTCAGCCTGGGTGGGTGGGACACTCATCAAAATAATTTTGAGCGAGTGCCGCAGAGGGCCGACATTCTTGATCGTGCCATGTCTGCCCTAATCCAGGATCTTTCAAGCCGTGGATTATTGAACGATACCTTGATAGTTTTAGCGACAGAGTTTGGCCGTACTCCAAAAATCAATCAAAACAATGGTCGCGATCATTATCCAAAGGCCTTCAGTTGCATGTTGGCCGGAGGAGGCATCAAAGGGGGAACTGTTTATGGTTCCACAAATGAAAAGGGGACTGAGGTGGCATCGAATCCGGTAAGCATCCCGGATTTCAACGCTACCATCGCTTATGCTCTTGGTTTACCGCAGGATGAAATCATCTACGCTCCTTCGGGAAGACCCTTTACCGTGGCAGACAAGGGAAGGCCGATTACCTCGATTTTTGCTTAAACTAAAGGGGTTTTCAGCGGCTGGACATCACTGCCAATACAATGGCTATGAACATCAGCATGGCTCCAGAAAACCGTAGCAACAACTTGCGTGCGTCCGATTCCTCGTTTGATTTACCAACGATTTTTACGGTCATCCATACAAGGATAATGGCCCATAGACCTCTTGAACTATAAACTACATTGACTCCTGTTGCATTGTGATAAAGCGAAACAGCCAGGGAGATTAAGATGGCTTGTTGACCTGTAAGCACCGCGCCGGCAACCAGCCAGGTCAATGTTGTTCGGTCCAGTTTTTTTAATGGTTTATCAAAAAATGGCACCAGGCAAGTGGCAAGGAGCGCGACCACCATAAACAAAAGACTCAGGAATGACTTGACCCCAAATGCGGGTGCCCACTCTTGAACCAAGGCATCGCAAATTCCAAAACAAGCCGAACTACAAATCGTTAATCCTGTCGCCAATGGCATCCTGCGGTGAATGGATTTAATATCTGTTTTTCCAAGAATATAAATGGCGATAGCTGTCATCACGGCAGCTACCCACATTCCTCCCTCAATTTGATTTCCAAAAATGAACCAGGCAAAAAAGGCAACAAAGACCGATTTGGTTCCCATCACCGGTGTGACCAATGAAACGTCGCCCACTCGTATCGCAGCAAAAGTGATCCAGTGCCCAATAAAGAATGCCGTACCGGTGATCAATGGGTAATGAATAAGATCCCAGCGTAGTTCACCCTTTTCCCAAAAAATAAATGGACCGAAAAAAATAGCCATCACCCAGCTTGTGACGACGAATGTATGGAGCGTGCCTGCTCCTCTGCGGAAGGCTTCTTTAAAGAACAAAGCTCCAGCCGCATAGACGATTGCGGCCACAGCAGGCATGACCAAATAAAGAGGTAGATCATTCATGAACAGGCTGGAGAACGTTGAAAGTGGAGATTGTGGCCACCAACGGATTGAGGCTTATCCATATTTGGGCTTTTCTTTGATATCCGTCTGAACCTTAGTTTGAACGGAAATGCCACACCCCTTTAGCCTTGGTCAGACGCTTGTAGACAGCATTGCCGCAAGTGGCATACAAGTGATTTCTGTCTGGACCGGAAAAAGCAACATTACTCATCCCTGAAGAAGAAGGTTTTGAAATAACACCACTGATTCTGCCCGTTGCATCAAACATCTGTAAACCAATGGCGGAAGTAACGTAAAATCGTCCTGCGGTATCAACAGTCATGCCATCCCCCCTGCAAACCTTGTTGCTGGATGGGCTACGCATGGTCATGTATTTGTCGCCATGATCGGCACCTCTATTGGGTTGGACGGCAAATGCCCAGACATGATTCCCGTTATACTCAGAAACCGTCAGTATTCCGCAATCCGGGGAAAGGCAAATTCCGTTTGGTCCTGAGATACGGTCCGAAATTTTTTGTTTGATTCTTTTTTGATCAAGAAAAAACAATCCCTTTTCGGCGGTGAAAAAGATTTCACCTTGCGGGGTGAGGACCAGATCATTGGCATGAGTTTCGGAGCTTAGGATTTTCATGGTACCATTGTCCTCAAAAACAAAGACCTCATTCTTGCCCCATCGACAGCCATAGAGTTTTCCATCAGGACCAAATGCCAAACCACTGATACCCTCCGTATCATCAATATGGATCGAAAGTTCATCCGTAGGTGATAGCCTATAAATGGCGCTGTGGTTGCCGCGCTTTCCCGAAAAATAAAAGACACCCTCCTCATCGGAACATGCTGCATCGGTGAAACGAAAACCATCCTGGACCAATTCCCAATCTTCACCTTCTATCAATACTTTGGATAAAGCCATGTCGCCTGCGAAATTTTGAGCGCAGACCGAATGGCTACTCATCGAAAAAAACATCCAAGCTGAGAAGGTGATACCTAAGAAAATATTGCAGCGAAACATCAACGCCATGGTGTGATGATCTGTGAAAATCAGTCAATGCCATTTATCACTGCAAAAGCTTTCAAAATGCATGTTCGGGATTAGTAGCACAGGGTCAGGCAAAAGGAAGGCCCCGACTCCGTCTTCACGGAGTTGGGGCATACTCCAATAGCTTACTCTTCACTGCTTGCAACCACAACGAGCTATGAAAAATAAGGGGACGCCTTGATTTGAGGGAGGGGTTTGCCTGTGAATGAACCTACACAAGCAAATCAAGAACGTCCCCTCACCTTATATATGCGTAAAAAAAGGTGCTCAGGGGTCAAAAAAATGGATATTTTTTTAAATAAAATAAATTTAGTGAGCTAAAAATCTCTTCTTTCAGGGGGTTCGGTTTATTTAACATGTTTAAACACAATGTGTAACGAAAGGTTTGGTTATTTTTGGGTAAGGTTGTGAGTTTTAGAGCACGAAATAAAAGTGGATTCCGATATGTCCAGGGATTAGAACTTTCGTCATGTCACTAGATTCATCCATCATCAAGGCTTCCGGAGGAGATTCGCCCTACTGGATGGCGGTTTTGCACGGATTGGGGGATAGCATGGAGGGGTATCGATGGATGCCTGACCAAATGCGCCTTCCCTGGATTAACTATTTATTAATCAATGCACCTGATCCTTACTTTACCGGATACTCCTGGTTTGATATCGAAGGTGACCATGACCCCGGGATTCGTCGCAACCGGGAGCTGTTATTCCAGACACTCGACGAATTCAGGACCGTGGAGTCGGTTGATTCGCAAAATCTTTTTGTTTTTGGCTTTTCGCAAGGGTGTGTCATGACAGTTGAAACCGGATTCCGCTATCCGCATCAATTGGCCGGATGTCTGGGGGTTTCCGGATTTATTCACCAAGTTGAATCGTTGGTTGCTGAGCAGACATCTTTCGCGAAAAATCAAAGGTTTTTACTGACTCATGGTACGCAGGATCCACTCATTCCCTCAGCCCCGGTTAAATCACAAGTTGAGTTTCTGCAGCGTCAGGGTTTTTCATTTCAGTGGCAGGATTACCCAAAGGAACACACCATTTATGGGGAAGTGGAATTGCAGTGTTTTCGAGAGTTTTTGGAAAACGCTAAATCGGAAATTGAATCCTGATGGATCAGGTTCGATTCTGCTATGCAGCGTATGTTTCCGTTCACATGGGGTGTATTTGCAGTCAGGGGATCCTTTATTTCCAGCCAGGAGCGGCATAGTTCATGCTTAGATTTATCTGGTTATCAAGATGAAACAGCGCAGCCGATACTTTTTCCTTGGAGATGTTTTTTCAGAAACAAAACGCTTTCTTTGGAAGTCTGATATGCCCTTTTTTCAACAATCTTACAGAATTTTGCTCTCGATATGGCTCCTTCTCCTTATTGGGGCATGTTCAGGAACTCCAGTACAAGCACAATTTGCTTTACCCCAGGTTTCGAACTTCATACCCATCACTGGGGAACCGGGTGCTGTCGTGATCATCAATGGTTCCGGATTTCAAAGTGCAGGTGCTGTTTCATTCGGCGTAGGATCTGCTCAATTTGAAATCCTCAGCGACTCGCAGGTTCGAGCCGTTGTTCCTTCCGATGCAACCACTGGACCCATCACCGTCAACACAGATCGCGGCTTTGCCGTCAGTAGTTCATTTTTTCAAGTATCGCCACGTATTTCCTCTTTTGAACCCATTTTTGGCAAAGTGGGGGATGTGATCGTACTGAGAGGAGCCAACTTTGGTGGATTGTCTCAGGTTTGGCTTGGGGATACTCTGGCAAACTTTCAGATTAATGGAGAAACCCAATTATTATTTGCAGTTCCTACGGATGCTCAGTCGGGAGTCATCCGTATCGTTTCGCAAGCTGGGCAGGCTGTTTCAGACGAAAGTTTTCAGGTCATCGGGCCAGAGCCCTTTATTTTGGAATTTGAACCTCCCATGGCTTCACCAGGAGAGTTGATCGTGATTCGTGGCGTTCAGATGTCCAACGCCAGCAAAGTCCTTTTTACGGATGATAAACAGGGATTTTTTAGTGTTGTGGCTGACACCCAAATCATCGTTCGGGTGCCAGCCGATGCTGAATCCGGTCCCATAAAAATTACCACACCTCTTGGGGAAGGGATGAGTGCAAATGATTTTTTAATATTAGGGGCGGGTCCATTTATCACGCAAATCAATCCGGCACAAGGTCGTGCCGGGGATTCCATCATTGTGGATGGTGTTAACTTCAGTGATCTTGCCGAGGTTTTGCTTAATGATGAAGAAACGGAATTTCAGGTGGTTGCAGACACACAGCTCAGTTTTATCGTGCCCGAATCAGCGACCTCCGGTTTTTTGCGGTTGAAAACCTCTACAGAGGATTACATTTCGGATATCGAATTCCAGGTAATCGGACCCGAACCAGTCATTGACTCCTTTACTCCCACCTCTGGGTTGCCTGGAACCAGAGTTCAATTTGAAGGTAAACACTTTGTTCATGTCGAATCAGTTCATTTCGGGGAAGTGGAAGCCATTTTTGAATCATCGGCTGAAACCCAATTAACTGCCATTGTGCCAGTGGATGCAGTTTCTGGTCTTATCAAAGTGAACACTGCTTTTGGGGAGACGGTGACTGGTTCCGAATTTACGGTTCAAGAGCCTTTGCCTGAAATATCCGCTTTTACTCCACTCAAAGGTTTTGTGGGGACTCAATTGACGATCACAGGAAGCTTTTTGAACAGTGTGACCAATGTCGTCATTGGTGAACAGGTAGCTGCTTTCGAGATTGTAGCAGATTCTCAGATTTTAACTGTTGTTCCAGAGGAGGCACACACCGGAGTGATACGAGTGGAATCTTCGTCAGGTTCCTTTACCACCGAGGATCTGTTTTATCTGCCTGTGGAAATTGACCAGATCGATCCTCCAAAAGCCACACCAGGAACGTCCATCCTCCTCAAAGGATCGAACTTCACGGGCACCTCTCGCGTCCGAATTGGAGGAGTGAATGCGGAAATTCAATCGGTCAACCTGGCTGAAGTGTCGGTTCTTGTGCCGTCAGATGGGCTCATTGGACCGGTTTCAGTCACTACACCAGCGGGTTCATTAGCCACACAAGAGTCTTTCGGAATATTGCCCCACATTTCTGAAATCACACCAGTTGCAGGTCCCATTGGCTCTTTGGTTCAAGTCAAGGGGGCGGGGCTCTCTGAAGTTCAGACGGTATTAATCGGCATGCTGAGCGTGGATTTTTCCATTCAGGCACATGATTTGATTCACATCACCATTCCATCGAATGCTCCTTTTGGTCAGATTACCGTTGTTAACCCTGCAGGATTAGCGATTTCAAATGAGTCCTTTCAATTGCGGCAAGCGGCGGAATTAAGCCTGGAAGTCATCCCCTCTGCCAATCCCTCAACCTGGCAAGTTCCCAATACCTTTAATATAAAAGTTCACAATGCCGGCCCATCACCAGCACGCAATTTTTTCCTGCGACACCTGCTTCCATCTGGGGTTGAATCCATTTCGGTTTCGAATCCCAATGGAGGTGTCTCGGTGACGGGTTCACTCGTTACCAGTGGAATTGTTTCGTTGGAGGCAGGGGAAACTGCAGAAATCTTGCACACGGTTTCAACCCCGCATTTTGGTTACCAAACTCACCGTTTTCAAATCGATGCCGATATTTTTGATCCAACACCTGACAACCAATTGTTAGATTTGGTTCACCCAATAACCGGGCCGCAAGTTGATCTGGATATCAAACTCAAACCAGATGGTAAACACCAGGTCAGTTGGCATCCCATGTTAAGAGGATACGATTTAGTATCCCGCTCCATGTTGTCCGAATCTTCTCCATGGACCATTGTTGTGGACCCTACTCCGGATGATGAGTCTTCCGTGGAACTCGAAAATCCGGAACATGATATTTTTTACACACTCAAGCCTTCGGGTGAATCCCAGTAAGCTTACTGATCTTCGCCAAGCCCGAGTCCTTGAGTTTATGGGGGCATTTCAGCAGCGCAGCGCCTTGCTCCCAAGTTGTGGATTTACTTAATCTGAGGCCGCGTATAATCCTGGGTCAATTCTGCGACGTGACACTGTTGACATTGACTTCGGTACTTATGCGGGGTGCGAATGGCGTGTTCACCCTTGGGGCCGTGGCAGGAATAACAGTTTTCACGCATGAAAGTTTTATGTGGAACCGTCGGAGGGGCCAACTCATGTGCGCGCGAACCTCTGCCAGGAAAATCCAGGCCAACAAATGAATTCTCCTTCCATGGTGATACCGAACTGTCACTCCTCACATGGCATTGCATACATTGCGAATATTCGGCATGTGGAGTAGGGGCTATGGCTTTGTGTTTAAAACGGATTCTATTCTCCAAGGCATGACATCCCATGCACCAGTCACTGCTTCGGTCTGACTGAATGGTATGCGGAACAGGTGGAGGCGCACCAAAGAATGATCTGCTTTTGGATATCTTGGATCCAACATTGACATCACGAGGAGTGACTTCAAAGGCCCTGATTCCTTTCGCTTTCAATGAAGACGTGTTAGACGTCTCCGGAACTGCGGCCCACGAAAGGCTGATGAGAATTCCTACAAGCCCCAACAGGATGGCTTTTTTCATGGCAATCTATTTCTCCAATCTCTTATTCAGCTTTAAACTTTTTCAATTTTAACCGCGCATTTCTTATAGTCAGGTTCTTTGGAAAGAGGGCAGAACTCATGCAAAGTGACCTCGTTGATCAACGCTGTTTCTTCGAAGAAAGGAACAAAGACCGAACCTTTAGCAGGAAGCGATCTTCCATTCAACCAGGCTGGTAATTCAATCGTTCCTCGTCGAGATGTGATTCTGACCATATCGCCGGTGGAGATGTTTGATTTACCCGCATCGACCGGATGTAACTCCACATATGCCTTGGGCATGGCATTGTGCAATTGAGGGACGCGCCGTGTCATCGTTCCCGTATGCCAGTGCTCGAGCACTCGGCCTGTGCACAACCAGAAGGGGTATTTTTTATCGGGTATTTCAGGAGGTGCTTGATAGGGGCGAGCCCAAATGGTGGCTTTTCCTTTTTCTACTTTTCCCCAATAGAAATCGATCTCTCTTTCCGGATTCACAAACGGATCCTCTCCGCGAACGAATCGTCGTGAGGTTTCCTTCCAAGTTCCGTCTGCTTGTTCAACAACGGGCCAGCGAAGTCCCCGGTTTTTCACCAATACATCGTAGGGAGCGACGTTCTTTTGCTTTAAATGAGTCAAAGGACGGTATTCCTCGAACAGAAATCGATCCACATTGTGTTGTCGATAAACATCCCATTTCCAGGCTTCTATTTCTTTGCCGGAATCATCGGTGACGGTGAACAGGAATTTGCCATTCTTGTCTTTCATGCCTGAGAACCCGAGTTCATAAAGGCGATGAGCCACAGCAATCATTTGCCAAACGTCATCACGAGCGTTTCCGGGAGGTTCGACCATTTTAAACCATTGTTGCGTTCGGCGTTCGCTGTTTCCAAATAAACCGTTTTTCTCAACCCAGCATGCCGATGGAAGCACGACCGAAGCTACGTCCGTAGTCACCGTGGGGTAAATATCCGATACAACGAGAAATCTTGACTTCAATTTGTTGGTCAGTTTGTTCAGATTGGGCATGGATTGGGCCGGGTTGGTGACTTGAACCCAGGCTCCCTTTAACGCCCCGGATTGCAGACCATCAAACATTGCAACCGCATGGAATCCAGGTTTCGGGTTCAAGCGGCCGGATGGAAGTTTCCACGTTGCCTCTATCTGGCTGCGGTGAATTTCATTGGCGACCAGTCGTCCGCCAGGCAAAGCGTGGGCCAGAGTGCCTACTTCGCGGCAGGTTCCGCAGGCACTGGGTTGTCCGGTCAACGAAAATGCCGTGCTTCCTGGTTTGCCAAATTTGCCCGACAAAAAATGAACGTTATACACCAGATTGTTGATCCAGGTTCCTCTTGTGTGTTGATTCATTCCCATGCACCAAAGAGAGAGGACTTTCCGGTCGGGGTCCGCGAACCTTGAAGCGAGTAACTCCAACTCTCGAGGGGTGATTCCAGCTACTTTTTGAACATATTCAGGTGTGTAAGTTTCCAGCCACGCTGCATAATCATCAAACGACATGGGTTTACCAACACCATCTTCCCCTTCACGGAAAACGCAGTTATTTTCTACCCATTCACGATCATAGCGACCTTCCTCTGATTTGATCAAATAACGGCAGATTCCATTGGCAATGGCCAGGTCTCCTTGAGGTGAAAATTCGATGTAATGATCTGCTGATTCAGTGGACCTGGTGCGCCGTGTGGCAAGGTCAATGATTTCAACTTTTTCACCCTTCGCTCGTCTGTCCACAATTCGGGACCAAAGAACGGGGTGCATCTCTGCCGGATTGTTTCCCCAGAGGATGACCGTGTCGCACACGTCAAAGTCATCATAACTTCCAGCAGGCTCATCCACTCCATAAGTCGTGATCATTCCCACAACAGCACTGGCCATGCACAGGCGGGCATTTGGGTCGAGGTGATTGCTGGAGCAGCCTCCCTTGAGAAATTTCATGGCTGTATAGCCCTCAGGTATGGTCCATTGACCGGAACCGTAAATGCCAAATTCGTCTGAGTTTTTCATGATGAATTTGGCAACCGTATCAATAGCCTCTTCCCAAGTGACGGGAGTTAACTTTCCGCCTTTTCTCACCATGGGCTCCTTTAAACGGTCTTCGCCATAAAGAGCACTGCCAACATGATAACCTTTGGCGCAGAGCAAGCCTCGATTGACAGGGTTTTCCAAATCTCCCTGAACGGCAACGACGCGGCCATTCTTTACACCCACCATGACTCCACAGCCAGTGCCGCAAAAACGGCAGGGAGCCTTGGCCCAGGTCAATGCGTCAGCTCCCTCCGCCAGTCCGTTGAAATCGGATGGTAGTGCTCCGGTCAATGCCCCTGCTGCTGCTGCCATGGCAGCTTGTTTCAGGAATTGTCTTCGATTGGTCTGAATCATTTTCGTTTTATCCTTTCGGCCTGGTTGTTATTCACACTCATGTAGATCTTCAAAGTTGTGGTAAACCAAAACGGCATTGCTGATGCCTGGGAGTTGTGCCAGTTCATCGCCTCGGGCTTTGGCTTCATGTTCGCTGGCACTTTCTACAACGACGGGAATGCCGTTGGGGGCTGGCTCGCCTATGGTTAACCAAGGTAAACCCGCCAAGGCCTCTAGGGCGGCCTCTTTGCCGGTACCTTCTGTTTGCAAAACGTAACTTGAAATTGGCATGTCACTCAAGGGTAGGCATCCTCTCTTCCCACCCGATGCAGTCTTTTGCGTTATGCACAAATATTCTAACCTTCTCATGCTATTGATTGGTCAAATCTTGGCATGTAACCGAATTCTAACTCCACCTTTGGGTGTCTGCTTAATCCTGTAGGTAAACCTGCAATTTCATTTTGCATCACAGCGGGCCATCGGGTTATTGTTTTGGCATTCATGAAATCATTCTCAATATTCAACCGCGTGCCCGCTCTCCTCTTGTTGATAGCGCTTGCTATGGGGCTGAACTCTGCTTCCGCTCAGGACAACAATGAAACGCTTCCCTCCATTGACCAGGTTCTGTTTGCAGGTTTGGAGCCGCAAGCAGCGGTTGATGCCATGACCGTGCCCGATGGATTTAAAGCACATTTATTTGCTTCGGAGCCTGACATTACTCAGCCCATTGCTTTTTGTTTGGATGAAAGAGGAAGGGTGTGGCTGGCGGAGGGCCAGCAGTATCCTGTCCGAGCTGAAGGTGAACGAGGGAATGACCGCATCTTGATTCTCGAGGATACCAACGGGGATCATCATTACGACAAAAAGATCGTTTTCATGGAGGGGCTGAATCTCATCAGTGGATTGGAAGTAGGCTTCGGAGGCGTGTGGGTTGGAGCGGCTCCCTATCTGATGTTTATACCCGATTACGATCAAAATGACCAACCGGACGGTGCACCTGAAATTCTTTTGGATGGATGGGATCCTTATCGTGACACGCATGAGACTCTAAACACTTTTACCTGGGGGCCTGACGGTTGGTTGTACGGATGTCACGGTGTCTTTTGTCCTTCCTTTGTGGGGAAACCTGGAACTCCACAGGAGGAGCGTCAACGTGTGGATGCAGCATTATGGAGGTATCACCCCCTCAAGCACCAATTTGAAGTATTCGCAGAGGGCACCAGTAATCCGTGGGGAGTTGATTTCAATTCTTATGGTCAAGCATTTATCGAAGCCTGTGTGATCCCTCACTTTTGGCACATGATTCAGGGGGCCAGATATCAGCGGCAGGGAGGACAGCATTACAGTATTTCGCTTGAAGAAAAAAATCGAGTGAAGGATTTTTTGCCGGCGAATGCACCGAAACATTTGAACCCATTTATCTATGATGACATTAAAACTCATGGAGACCATGTGCACTGGGCTGGCAACAAAGGGCCGCACGCTGCCAACAACCGTTCTGATGAAGTTGGAGGCGGGCACGCTCATTCCGGCCTCATGTTGTATCAGGGCGGTAGTTGGCCCAAAGCTTACTACAATCAGGCTTTCATGAACAATATCCATGGACAGCGCATCAACATGGACCTGCCTGTGCGGTCGGGCTCAGGATTTATTGGTAAGCATGGTCCTGATTTCCTGAATTTTAATGATCGGTGGTCGCAGGTCTTGAACATGCTCTACGACCACAATGGTGCTGTACTGATGATTGACTGGTATGACGCCAATCAATGTCATCACAGGCGAGAGGACGGGCATGATCGTTCCAACGGGCGAATTTACAAAATCGTTTACAATAATGAACCCTGGACTCCCGTGGATTTGAGAGCCCACACTTCGGCAGGCCTGGTGCGTTTGCAATTACACAAAAATGAATGGTATGCCTCGCAGGCCAGAAAACTTTTGATGAGTCGTGGAGGGGATGCCCAGCTCTACAAACAAATCAAATCATTGTTCAAGCAAACTGCTTACATACCTCATAAATTAAGACTACTCTGGACGCTTAATGTGATTGGGGGATTTCATCATGGCTTCGGTATAAAATTGATGGACCACGAGAATGAATACATTCGTGCCTGGGCGATTCAATTGCTATGGGAAGATCAATCGCCTTCCAAAGCGGCATTGAAAAAACTCGCTCAGTTGGCGGCTGATGATGAATCCGCTTTCGTACGGCTATATATTGCCTCAGCTTTACAACGAACTCGCGTTGAAGACAGGTTTCCTGTCCTCGAGGCCCTCACCGCGCACGTGGAGGATCAGGATGATCACAATCTGCCTTTGATGTATTGGTATGCCATGGAACCTGTCGTTGGAAGTGATCAAAGCAAGGGGCTGACACTTTTGAAAACCACCAAAATCCCAATACTTCGGCAATACATAGCGCGCAGAATGACCACTGGAGCTCTGATGTCTGCAAAGTAATCGTATTCATTAACGCTTAAATTTCCAAAAAACATGAGTATTTACCGACGGAAACTGAATGTCTTTTTTGGTGTGAGCCTTCTGAGTGTGACCTTCATTCAGATCACCTTTGGCCAGCATACTTCACTCAAACCTTTAGTTGCTTTGCTGAATCAAAGTCAGGATGAATCATTTCATTTGGATGTGTTGCGAGGTATCAGCCAAGCCATGCAGGGTAGAAGTGAAGCGAAAATGCCCGAAGGTTGGAGTGAGGTGGAATCTCGACTGGGTAAAAGCAGTCATAAAGAAATTCGTACCTTGGTCCGGTCTTTGTCTTTGAGCTTTGGAAGTGAAAATGCGCTGAATGCCCTAAGGGCAGTGTTAAAGGATTCTGGCGCTCCCGCCGATGAACGACTCAATGCCCTTAACGCCCTGGTGCAGACCAACGATGAGCAATTGCCTGAGACGTTATTGAAATTGGTTAATGACCCGGTGGTGCGTTCAGATGCCATCCGTCATTTGGCGCGCTTCAATCAATCGGAAACTCCATCCGCACTGCTGGATGTCTACAGTGACTTAACAGGAAGTGAGAAACAGCGAGCTTTGAGTGTGTTGGCATCAAGGTCCCAATATGCTGTTCCCTTTTTGAAGGCGATCGAAAGTGGGGTGGTGCCAAAAAGTGATCTGACAGCCATTTTGATTCGTGAGCTGCGTAATCTCAAGGATGAGTCCATCAACACCAAGTTGGAATCTGTTTGGGGCACTTTTCGTGACAGTGATGCAGATAAAAAATCCGAAATTGAAAAATATAAACGCATCTACTACGCCGGAGGTTCCACTCCCGGAGACGCCACGAGGGGGCGAACGGTTTATGCGCGTGCCTGCCAGCAATGCCACACTCTTTTTGGAATTGGAGGCAAGGTTGGGCCCGATATCACCGGTTCGGATCGCCGAAATCTGGATTACCTTCTGCAAAACATTGTCGATCCCAATGCGGTTATTCCCAACGATTATCGAACATCGGAAATCGAAACAAAGGATGGTCGTGTGATCACTGGAATCATTCAGGAACGCACGGGTAATTCGCTCAAGATTCTGACAGCAACGGAAACTGTACTGGTGCCTCAGGATCAGATAGAATCCAATGTGCAGGGTGAACTTTCCATGATGCCGGAAGGTTTGTTGACTCCATTCAAGGACCAGGAAATCCGAGATCTGTTGTATTACCTGCGGCAATCGGCACAGGCTCCTTTACTCGGTTCCAAAGACAACGTTGATTTGTTTTTTAACGGCAAAGATTTAACCGGGTGGGACGGGGATGAATCCGTCTGGCGAGTTGAGAATGGGGAAATCGTTGGGGAAACCAAAACCGGTCTTAAACACAATGAATTTCTCAAGAGTGACATGATCCTGAAAGATTTTCGGTTGGTCTTCCAGGTGAAATTAACCCCTAACAGTGAAAACAGTGGTATCCAGTTCAGGAGTCAACGCGCTGATCATGGAGAAGTTAAGGGCTATCAAGCTGACGCAGGGCAAGGTTGGTGGGGTAAGCTCTACGAAGAGTTGGGGAGGGCCTTGTTGTGGGACAAACCGGGGGATCAATTTGTTAAAAAGGAGGCTTGGAACACCTATGAGATTTTGGCCGTGGACCACCGCATTCAAACCGCGATCAACGGGAATATGTGTGTTGATTTCAAAGATCTCGATGGAGCCCTTCAAGGCATAGTGGCCTTACAAGCCCATTCAGGTGGACCAATGGAAGTCAGGTTCCGTCAGTTTCAACTTGAGATAGATCCCAAACCGGTTTTGAAAACTTTGACCAGGTGATTTCGACTGTTTAGAAGATCACTCCCAGGCCATGTCGAAAGAATCCAAAGCCAACAACATCCCTGGGAATGGTGCCGATCGTAGATTCTGGGGGCTTGCGGCTCGAAATCCCATTCTATCCTTTATCGTAGCGGTAAATGCTCTTGCCTTGATTGCTTTGTTGTTGGTCTTCCTAGTTTCTAGGCCAATGACAATTGAAGGTAAGACATTGGAGCAATGGGGAGAAGCCTTGTATAAAAAAAGGGTAGAAGGATATGAGCTAGAATTTTGGGTGGGAGATCGGTATTTTTACGAATATCGAGCCAAAAGGGTGATGCGCAATCTTGGAGATGAGGGCGTAATTTTTCTTCTCAGCTGTTTGCAGTATCAGGAATCAATCATTTTTGACTGGATCAAAAAACTTCCTCCAAAAATTCAGGCAAGCATTCCGCTAGAACCACCCGAATTTAGGAAAAACTTCAGATCACGTGCATTGCAGCTTTTAGCTGATATGCAATCAGATATCCTTACTGATCCCCAGGTGCTTGAAATTTTTCGAGCTATTGCTTTAGGGGGTGGAGAAGGTGCGCACCATGCGATCATTGTTTGGCTCAAGAATTCAAAAGATAAACAATCTGTCATCGATCAAGTGATCGAAGTTTATCGTGACGACGATCGATTTTTGTTTCTTCAAACTCTCTTAATTGAGGCTAACAACATTGGCTTCAAAGTAACATTACCCGTCGATTTTCATACCCAATGGCTGAAAGAGGGGGACGATCAACAGAATTATTTCAAAGCAGCTGCACTCTATAAAATCTCACCTGACGATTATGCTGATTTATTGAATGAATCGTTAAAGAAGTTGATTTCAAATCTTGAAAACCGAAAAGCCGTTTATGCCCTCATGTATACTGTTTGGGAAATTGAGGACAACGTCATGTCCCAACAGGATAAAGCTCTGCTGTTAGCAACGGTTTGGGACAGGGCAAAGAATTCCAACGTGAGAGCTTGTGCTGCCCTTGGGCTTGCACAACTGGAAGGTGAGGAGTCCAAGTGGTGGGAGATGGCCCGTGAGTTGGTCTCTGAATTACCATCGTCTTTCAGATTTAATCATACATTTGAGATCCTGCTGGCGATCCGATTGTTTGGAGAGGACCCAAAGTTCAATGACCGCTTAAATCTTTATCTTGAGAGTCAAAATAACATGGGCCTATTCAATGGGTATATTGATGATAAACTGTTGGAAGCTTGCCTTGATAAAGGTATTGAGCATAGAGCTATTTTGGAAGTGATCAGAGTGGAATTGAACGCAGAATTCAAAGATCCCATGAAAGGACTAAAGCTGGCCGCCAAATTAAAGCATCCAACGGAACCAATCATTGATCTATTGGAGAAACACAGCCAATCAGTTGATCCTGATGTTCGTAAGTATGCCAACCTGGTGCTTGAGAAATTTTCAAGCATCAGGAGCCAATGATTTTATCATATCTATTGTGAATGTTAGATTTGATTATTCCTCTGTTTAGGTGTTTGAAAATAATTGTTCATTAAAAGTTTGCGCATTTGCTCTGCGTGTAGACAACGGATTCTAATGCACTCTAAACCTCAGTTCAATAATTCGACGTCTACGAAAAAAGCTCCCCGATCTTTGTTTGAATCTTTTTCAGTGAGCCAGGTCTGCATCTTGGTCTTTCCCTGTGGAAGGTAAACGTTGAACATGACATGTTCCTTTTCGGGACCGGTCAGAATGATTGTATTGTCCACGTCGGCGATTTTTAAACGAGCCTGTTTCGCCTGTATGAATTTACCCGTTCCTTTCGGCCAATGCCTTAAGGTGAATCGGTACCAGCCTGTCTTTTCAACATTCACCATCCAGTATCCGTTGAGATAGGGCATGTTGCGAATCATTCTCTGGTTCCAGGGGACGCCTCGTCCGTGCCAGTCATGGGCTGTTATTTTGGTAGGATTTTCGGCCTCGTTTCCAAGACTGATATAGGGGTAATCATCAAACCGCGGTTCAAGGCTGGCCCACCACTGATCATACTGAGCCCGCAAATTGTCAACCACCTGCGGAAATTTCTCACTGACGTCGTGATTTTGGCTTCGGTCCTCATCAATGCGGTAAAGTTCTTTACCGTCAACGAGTCTCCATTCCTCTGTCATCACGGAACATGATTTCCATTTGCGCGGATACTCAATGCGTTGTGAATGCACAAAAAGCGTTCGGTTTGGCCAATTCACTTCTGCACCTCTGATCAGATTGGCGAGGCTTATTCCATCGAGATGCCGTTCCTTTGGAAGGTCCAAGTCGCAGAATTCGGCAAGCGTAGGCAGGACATCGATGTGGGCAGTGAGTTTGGTTACATCTCTGGCATTCCCCAGATTTCCGTTGGGCCATCTTACAAAAAATGGGACACGGTGGCCTCCTTCATAAGCGGAGCCTTTCTGACCGCGCATGCCATCATTGAATCCTTTCCATCCCTCCTTATCCTTGTTTTTTACGACGCCGGCAGCAGTGCCATTATCGGTCATGAAGATAAGAATCGTATTATCGGTCAATCCATGTGTGTCGAGAAATTTGGATAGAGCCCCTACATTTTCGTCAATGTTGGTGATCATGCCATAAAAGCTGGCCATGGGTTCGGGGACGCCTTTGTCCAAATAAGGTTGCTTGTATGATTGAGCCACGTTGAATGGGCCGTGAGGTGCATTGGTTGTAATATAGCAAAAGAAGGGTTCTTTTTTGTGATCTGAAATAAACTTCTTGGCTTCCCTGAAGAATATATCGGTGCAGTAACCTTCGAACTTTTCCGGTTCTCCATTGCGGAAATAAGTATCATCGAAGTAATCGTTGTCCCAATAGTCAGGCGTTTGAGTGACACCACCACCACCGTGGACAACTGATGTTTCAAAACCTTTGTCCATGGGGCGTGAAGGATAATTGTCACCCAGATGCCATTTTCCAAAAATGCCTGTACGATACCCTCCGGATTTGAATACATCAGCCAAAGTAACCTCATCCTTATACAGAATGGACCTTCCAAGAATGGTATGCCAAACACCAGTTCTGGTGGAGTAACGTCCGGTCATTAAAGCGGAGCGCGTTGGAGAGCAAGTTGGGTCGACGTGGAATTGTGTCAGTCTCACGCTTTGTGAATGCAATTTATCCAAACTTGGTGTCTGAATCATGGAATTTCCATGGCAAGCGAGGTCTCCATAGCCTTGATCATCGGTAATGATTAAAATGACATTAGGACGCTGTTTGTCTGCTTGTGACTGTGTTAATTGGAAACTGATCAGCAGGAAAAGGATGAATCCTAGAAATGACACATTTGGAATTCGATGGGCTGCAAAGGGTGACGATTTCATGAGGTGAGTATCCATTTTCAAATTCACATGGCAATTGCAAATTACCTTGAATCAAGCAGCAGTCTCAGTATGCCAGGTCAATTTTGATGTCACACGGTGATTTTTCTTCATTCTCAATTGGAATCGTGGAATGATGACTCCGGTAAATGGAAGCCTCACATTACATCAATCGCGAATTAGGTTGGCTTGAATTTAATCATCGTGTGCTTGAAGAAGCCAAGGATGTATCCAATCCACTTTTGGAGAGACTCAAGTTCTTTTGCATCGTCAGTAACAATCTGGATGAATTCTTTGAAGTTCGAGTTGCCGGGTTGAAACAGCAAATTGAAAGTGACGTTGTGGAAAGAGGTCCTGATGGTCGCACAGCCACCGAGACTTTTCAGGCGGTGACCCGAAGGGCTCGCAGAATGGTGGATGAACAGTATTCCATTTGGCGTGATGAAATTCTGCCGCAGTTAAATGAGGCTGGAATCATGCTTCACAAATGTGAATCCCTCAATGAAAGACAATTGAAGCGGGCCGATCAATATTATGAGGAAGAGGTTCATCCCGTGCTGACTCCATTGAGTATTGACCCTTCACATCCATTTCCGCTGCTCCTCAACAAATCTCTGAACATTATCGTTGAGGTGGAGGTTGATCTAAAAGGGCGCAAAGAAAAACGCTTGGCAGTCGTGCAGGTTCCTCGCAATTTGCCGCGCCTTGTCCCGATAAAAACGACCAAGACGCATCGTGATTTTCTGTTCCTGGGAGAAATTATCTATCGTCATGTGCAACGTTTGTTTCCCGGTAATAGGATCATTGGGCATTGGATGTTTCGTGTGACACGAAACAGTGAGCTTTATCTCGATGAAGAAAGTATCTCCGACATGCTGAAGGCCATGGAGGAGGAGTTGGACAATCGTCGTAAAGGTGATGCGGTGAGACTGGAAGTCACCAAGGGGTGCCCCCCGCATATTCGAAATCAGCTCCTGGAAGAACTTGGACTGACTCAGGATGATTTATACATCATCAATGGTCCCCTGAACCCCATTCAACTCATGCAGGTCTACGAAGGGGACCATTCACCAGAATTGAGGGATAAGGCGTTTATAGCTCCGACCGCCTATCCGTTTTTGGATGAAAAGGGGATTTTCGACACTATTCGAGAAAAGGACGTGCTGCTTCATCATCCTTATGAAAGTTTCAATAGCGTGGTCCATTTTATCGAGCAGGCAGCCAATGATCCAAAGGTACTGGCCATCAAGCAGACCATGTACCGTGCTGGATCGGACCAGCGTATTTTTAAGGCATTGATGAATGCTGTCCGAAATGACAAACAAGTGACTGTTGTGTTGGAGCTGAAGGCGCGGTTTGATGAAGACAACAACATCAAGGCAGCTCGCCGCTTGGAAAAGGCTGGGGTTCATGTTCTTTATGGTCTGGCGGGATACAAAATCCATTGCAAAATGTGCATGGTCGTTCGAAAGGATGAAGACGGTATTCGTCGCTATGTGCATCTCGCCACAGGGAATTACAATCCTAGCACAGCCAAACTTTATACCGACATCGGACTGCTTTCTGCCCGACCAGAATTGGGGCGTGATGTGGGAGACGTTTTTAATCTTCTCACCGGTATCTGCCAATTTCAGGGAACACAAAAACTACTTGTTGCACCCTTCAATCTGCATGAAGGCATGATGGCCAAAATTCAGAGGGAAACTGAAAATGCAAAGAAAGGTTTGCCGGCCCGTATCATTGCCAAAATGAATGCGTTGGTGGATCGTGACATTATCTCCGCACTGTACGATGCATCCAAGGCAGGTGTTGAAATTGACCTGATCATTCGGGGGATCTGTTGTCTGCGACCTGGTTTAAAAGGAATCAGTGAAAATATAAGGGTTCGCAGCATCCTGGATCGATTCTTAGAACACAGTCGGATTTTTTATTTTGAAAATGCCTGTCGTCCTGAAGTCTTCGTTGGAAGCGCAGACTGGATGCCGAGAAATTTCTTCAAGCGAATCGAGACCGTTTTTCCGGTTGAAGATGGTAATTTACGTGACCGACTGATCAATGAGGTCCTTGAGTTGAGTCTGTGTGATCATGTAAAGGCAAGGCTTATGCGTTCGGATGGAAGTTATGAGCGCTCTCCTGAGGAACAACCCAGTAAACCCAATCGAAGTCAGGTGCAATTCATGGAGCTTTCCCTGAAGTCCAATCGAGATCGTTTCAGTAAACGTTCCAAGCGAAACGGTAAGTATCCGTCTATGAAGGTTAAGAGGACTCCTTAATAGAAAAAACCTAAATTCCTCATCATTGTCATGAAAGATACCTTATCGAGACGGCAATTTTTTAAGGTAACGGCAAAAGCTACAGCCTTTGGGATTTGTGCCCACGACCACATGATCGCCAGGGGGGATTCAAGTGCCGCACCCTTTCCGATCATTGATCTGCACCAGCATACGAATTACTCGGGGCGCAGTGACCTGCAATTAAGGACGCATCAGAAGGCGATGGGGATTCAACGTTCGGTTCTATTACCTGCAGGTAAATACTACGGTTTGGCTGCTACATGCGGTGCGAATGAAACGGTATACAGAATGGCGCAGTTGTATCCGGATGAATTTGTTTTTTTCGCGAATGAAGTGCCTGACTTACCCATGGCACGCGAGACGATTGAAAAGTATCTTAAGCTTGGAGCTGTCGGAATTGGAGAGCAGAAATTCGAACTGGAATGCGATTCACGTCCTCTGGAAATGGTGGCTGAACTTGCGGCTGATTACCAAGTTCCTGTATTGATTCATTTTCAGCATAATGCCTACAACACAAGTTTGGAGCGATTTCACAAGGTTCTGGAAAAATTTCCCAAAACCAATTTCATTGGGCATGCTCAAACCTGGTGGGGAAATATTGACCTTAAACACGATCAAAAAGTGATGTATCCAACCGGACCCGTTACACCAGGAGGCATCACCGATCGTTTGCTTTCCGATTATCCAAATATGTTTGGCGATTTATCTGCAGGTTCTGGTTTGAATTCGCTCAGACGTGACGAGGATCATACGAGGGGCTTTCTGGACAGACATCAAGACAAACTGATGTATGGAAGCGATTGCAATGATAGTCTTGGGAGGGGACCAGGATGTCAGGGAGCACAGACCATCAAGACGATCTCCGAATTGTCGTTGAATGATGATATTCGAGCTAAGATTTTTTATCGTAATGCAGCACGATTGTTGAAAATTCAGGTCAGCCCGTGATTATTTTTTGTTGGCAAGCTCTTCAAAACTCGAAACAACTCTAAGTTTATTTTTTAGTTCATTTTTAGCCTCAATATGTCCTCTTTGAGCGGCCATCATCATCAACTTTTGGCTCATCGCGGGTTGCGGTGGTAATGGGTTGCCTTCTTCGTAAACTTTTGCCAATTGATACATAGCCTGGACATCGCCACGCCGGACTCGGGGCCATAACATTGCAATAAGCTTGAGAGTCTCTTGTTTTGTTGACTGTTTTTCCCTGATGGCAGCCCATTTGGAGGTGTCGCCTGTTTTGGCTGAGTTCTTAACCCAAGCCTGAGTTTGTGCGACTTGCGCCCTCTGGGGACGGGCCAGTATGGAACCAAAAAAGACACCTCTGGCGGGCACCATGATGGTGGGGCGTGACACCGCGTAAAATCCCTGAGCCTGCGATACAATTGGGGCAAGTAGCAAGATTATCGAAGCCAAGGTGAGGGTCAGTTTTTTCATAAGATATGACAATTATCTTAACTTGGCATCTCCTTGCTCACAAGAGTAAATCAGATTTTGGCTTTCACAGCTTGTGCGCATTTGAGGCCATCCAAAGCCGCACTGACGATTCCTCCTGCAAAACCGGCTCCTTCACCGCACGGATATAATCCCTCCACTTCAGGGTGCTCAAGTGAGTCGGGGTTTCTGGGGATTCTCACCGGAGAACTGGTGCGTGTTTCGAACCCCAACAGAATAGCTTCTTCTGTGAGGTAACCATGCATTTGAGATCCAAAAAGTTTTAATCCTTGTTTGAGTCTCTGTGCGATTCCATCAGGTAATAAGGTGCCAAGATCGACAGACTGAGTGCCAGGGAAATAGCTGGTTTTGGGAAGTGATGAGGAAATCTTCTGGGTCAGAAAATCGGTGACCCTTTGTGCAGGCGCCGTCTGGCCACCACCTCCT
This sequence comes from uncultured Verrucomicrobiota bacterium, assembly GCA_964342825.1. Taxonomy (GTDB): domain Bacteria; phylum Verrucomicrobiota; class Verrucomicrobiia; order Limisphaerales; family AAA164-E04; genus AAA164-E04. The sequence continues at coordinate 19,755 of CAYFHO010000021.1, read as the reverse complement.
GCCTTTTTAGCTGAATGCTCAAGTGACTGCTGATAGGCAATACCCGCAAGTGGGCCATGTTCATTTTGAAAATGACGGGTATCCTCCGGTTCCACCGTGACCACCATCCCGCTGTTGGCAAAAGGGGAATCTCTTCTGGACAGACTCATACCGTTGACCACAATTTCGGAGTTATCTGTGGCCGCTGGAACAATAAAACCTCCGGGACACATGCAGAATGAATGAACTCCTCTGTCGTTGATTTTTGTCGCCAGGCGATAGCTTGCAGCAGGGAGCATGGTTGGCCTTTGCTGTCCTTCTTTCAAATGGTATTGATAAGCGTCAATGAAAGGCTGTGGGTGTTCGATTCTGACTCCAACGGCAAAGGGTTTTGCTTCGAGCAGCAGTTTTTTTCGTTTTAACAGATCGTAAATGTCCCGTGCCGAATGTCCCGTTGCCAGGATGACCGCGTCCGGTTCCAGAGATTGTTGATGGTTCATGATGACCCCTGCAATTCTTTGGCGGTGGATGATCAAGTCAGTGACTTTGGATTGAAAATGGACTTCTCCACCGGCTTTCAGGACCGATTGTCTCATCGATCTTACCACGTTGGGCAAAAGGTTGGAGCCAATGTGTGGGTGGGCTTCAATCAGGATTTCCTTTGGAGCACCGTGAGCCACCAGGGTTTGGTAAACATCAGCAACCGGACCACGCTTCTTTGCTCTGGTGTATAGTTTTCCATCGGAAAAAGTGCCAGCACCTCCCTCGCCGAAACAGTAATTGGAATCCTCGATCACCACACCTTCTCTTAAGATCGGAGCAAGGTCGAACCGTCGTGCTGAAACATCTTTTCCGCGTTCCAGCACAATGGGTTTCATTCCAAGTTCAATACATTGAAGCGCAGCAAACAAACCTGCAGGACCACTACCTACGATGATGACCTTCTTTGCATGGCTGGGGACTTCGGGATATTCGCATTTTGGAGACTGCGGTTCAGGTAAAGGTGAATCGATCCCAACGTCCAACTTGAGTTGCACCTTGATGGTTCGCTGGCGGGCATCAATGGATTTTTTGCGCAATCGTACCTCCTGGATTCTTTCCGCAGAAATGCCTAGAGCTTCGGCGGCTGCCTTTTTCCATGCATCGGTCGATTCACTTTCTGCAAGCGGCAGGAGAATATTCACTTGTGGTGCCTCAAGGTCCATGAGTCCGTTTACTTTGCTGGGGTATTTGCTCGATTACAATCACCAGTTTTTGAAAATCATTAGCTGTTTTATTCTGGCCTGAATTCTGCTACCAACTCGTTCATGCGAATCAAACGGTTTTCCCAAGCTTGTGTTGTCCTGTGGATGGTGATTTTTCTCTCTTCCCATTTGGAAGGCCAGGTATTGATTTCAGAATTCATGGCAAGTAATGGGGTGACTGCTCAAGATGAAGACGGAGACAGTTCTGATTGGATTGAGATATACAATGCCTCCAACGATGAGGTGGATTTAACAGGCTGGACACTAAGTAACGATTCCGGTGAGCTCTCACAGTGGCCGTTTCCTTCAATGAATCTGGCTCCAAAGGAGTTATTGATTGTCTGGGCATCCGGCAAGGATCGACGAAATCCTGGTCAACCTCTGCACACAAACTTCAGCTTGAATGCCAATGGCGAATTTCTGGCACTGGTGCGTCCTGATGGGGTGACCTTGGAAAGTGTGTTTGATCCATATCCAGAACAATACCGGGATGTATCTTACGGTCAGGGCCAGGTGGTAACCGAATCTGTGATTTTAAAATCTGACAGTAACCTTCGCTATCGAGTTGCGGATGATGCCACAGAATCCAATCAATGGTTCCAAAAACAATTCTCAGACTCCCATTGGGATTCCGGCAAAACGGGCATTGGTTTTCAGGCCTTTACCCCAGGATTTACGGTGCAAAAAATAAATTCCCGTTCTCCAGTTTCACACATAACAACCGCCGAATCAGTGATCAGTTCTCCGTCACTCCAAACCAGTTCTGTCACCGAAAACGTTCCACTGATTAATTTTTTCGATACGGGAGGCGCAGGAAATTATGGGAATAATGCTTCCTTTCCAGGTGCCAGTATTGGGGCCAACGAAGATGATTTTGTGATCCTGGCTACCGGCACAGTGATCATCCCTGAGTCAGGATTTTGGAGTTTTGGTGTTAACAGTGACGATGGGTTTAGTTTGGAGATTGGTGATCAAAGCATGTCATTCCCAAACCCCCGGGCTCCTGCCGACACGGTGGCTATCATGCAATTTGCGGAGGCTGGAGCTTATCCGTTGCGCCTTGTTTTCTACGAACGCGCTGGAGGAGCCGGGCTTGAACTTTTCGCTTCTCAGGGACGTTTTCGAAGGTTTGTATCCAATGAATTTCGGTTGGTAGGTGACACAGCCAACGGTGGACTTGAAGTTCAAACCACTGGAGGTGAAGGGGAGGGGAGTTCGGCAATACAAACCAACCTGATCGACTCCATGCATGGGAAGCACAGTTCATTTTACGCCCGTATTCCATTCAGTGTTGACGATCCTTCCCAATTTGAATCATTGACGTTACGACTCCGGTTTGATGATGGATTCATTGCTTTCTTAAATGGTATCGAAATTGCCAGAGATTTGGTTCCGAACCGTGTCGTGTGGAATAGCCAAGCGACTGGCGAGCATAGTTCTCTGGAATGGGAGAACTTTCCGATCAGCGGTTTCATTGATCAATTATTGCCCGGTGAGAATGTATTGGCAATTCAAGTGATGAACGTCACCAAAGATGATCCAGATTCGTTTTTGAATGCATCGATATCAGAGTTTAAAGTGCAGGAAAAGGCCAATCATTATTTTGCTGAAGCTACTCCAGGGGAACTCAATGCAGAAGGGGCGCTCGCCTTTGTGGCCGATACTAAATTCGATCACGATCGCGGATTTTATTGGTCTGCATTTGATCTGACCATTTCTACTGCGACAGAGGCTGCTGTGATACGTTACACTTTGGATGGCACTGAACCCACCTTGACCAATGGTGCGACGTTTGATCGTCCGATCAACATATCAAAAACGACAACGGTCCGTGCCAAGGCATTCCGGGAAGGTTACGAACCTTCCAACACTGACACACAATCCTATATCTTTCTTGAGGATGTCATCAGGCAAGCCCCGGATGGCCGAGCTCCGGAAGGATGGCCTACGCGGTGGGGAAGTAACACCGTCGATTACGGAATGGATCCCCAGGTTGTCAATCATCCCGATTACCGGGATACCATCATTGATGACATGCAGACGATCCCCACTTATTCCATCGTCATGGATCTCGACGACATGTTTGGTTCTGCAAACGGGATTTATGCCAATCCATCGCGAGATGGTCGTCAATGGGAACGTCCTTGTTCTGTTGAACTCATTTATCCGGATGACAAAAAGGGGTTTCAGATAAATGCGGGAGTAAGGATTAGAGGGGGATTCAGTCGTAGCACCAATAATCCGAAGCATGCTTTTCGACTTTTGTTTAGAAATGAGTATGGGGCGCCCAAGTTGAGGTATCCCGTCTTTGGAGAAGATGCGGCTCAATCGTTTGACGGAATTGATCTTCGTACTTTCCAAAATTATTCCTGGAGTTTCCAGGGTGATAATCGTGGGATTTTTCTTCGCGATCAGTACAACCGTGATCTCCAGTTAGCCATGGGGCACAATACTGAACGAGGTGAATTTGTGCATCTTTACATTAACGGCATGTACTGGGGACTTTTTAATGTCGTTGAGCGTCCTGAAGCTTCCTATGGTGCTTCTTATTACGGAGGGGACAAGGAGGACTATGATGTCGTCAAGGTTGAGGCTGGCCCTTATACGATCAATGCAACAGACGGGAATCTCGATGTCTGGAGAACCTTATGGGATGCCACCCGGGCAGGTTTTTCAAGTAACGCAGCCTATCAGCGAGTTTTGGGGAATCATCCGGATGGCACCCGAAATCCCAATTATCCCGTCCTCGTGGATGTTCCCAATTTAATTGATTACATGTTGATCATTCTTTATGGAGGCAATTTGGATGCTCCTATCTCCAATTTCCTCGGGAATACGCGTCCCAATAATTTTTACTCGGTGCGGAACAGAGAAGGGGACTTTGGGTTCCAGCATTTTATTCATGACGCCGAGCATACCCTGCTTAATGTAAACCAGGACCGTACGGGTCCCTACAGTGCTGGCAGTAGCTTTGAGCATTTTAATCCTCAATATCTTTGGCAGGAATTATTGGATAATGATGAGTTTCGCCTGAAAGTCTCCGATCATATCCATAAGCATTTGTTCAACGGGGGTGTGCTGACACGTGAGAGGGCAACTGAGCTGTTTATAAAGCGTAAGGAAGAAATTGACCGTGCCGTGGTTGCCGAGTCAGCTCGCTGGGGTGACTCCAAGAGGTCGAGTCCACTTACCAGGGATAATGCGTGGATTGGTAGCATTAATAATGTGGTTAATAATTTTATCAGCCGGCGAACAGGGATCCTCTTTAATCAACTCAAACGGGATGATCTTTATCCAGACACTGATGCGCCCGGTTTAAATCAGTTCGGCGGTATTGTTCAGGCCGGATTTCAGTTGCAGGTGAATCGTGGCAATGCTGATCGTGTGTATTTTATGTTGGATGGTAGTGATCCAAGATTGCTTGGTGGAGAAATCGCCCCAGGGGCACAATTGTATGAGGGAACTCTAACCATTGACGGGCCAGTTCAATTCAGAGCTCGCGGCCTGTCAAACGGTGAATGGAGTGCCTTGACTCAAACCGATTTTATTGTGGAACGAACCTTTGATGATCTTTTGGTGACGGAAATCATGTATCATCCTCATTCGGACGATCCCTCCGAAGACGAAGGTGACTTTGAATTCATTGAAATTAAGAATGTGGCTTCAGCATCGCTTGATCTGAGTGGTGTGTCATTCACGGATGGAATTACTTTCACTTTTCCAAATGGCTCCTCAATTGAGCCAGGTGAATTCATCGTCCTGGTAAAAAATGAAACTGCTTTTCGGATGCGATATCCCACCGTGTCGATAGGTGGTGTTTACACTGGCAGTTTAAATAATGCAGGAGAAAGAGTGACGCTTACTCACGCTGCAGGAGGTACCATTTTTTCAATTCAATATGATGATGAACAACCTTGGCCGGTTACGGCAGATGGAGAAGGTTTTTCGCTTGTGCCAGTTCAAACATCCCAGTTGCATGACCAATCCAGTGCCGATGCCTGGCGTGCTTCAAGTCAAATATGGGGAAGTCCAGGTAGAGAGGACACACAGATTTCCATACCGGGTGTCCTGATCACAGAAATCCTGACCCACACTGATTTACCTCAAATAGATTCGGTGGAGATTTATAACCCGACAGACCAAGAGGCCAACATCAGCGGGTGGTACTTGACGGATGACAAAAATGTTCCTTTCAAATTCTCATTCCCTCAAGGTACACGCATACCTTCAGGATCTTTTCTAGTCGTCACGGAAACAGATTTTAATCCCGTTCCAGGTGTGGATCCAAGTTTCACCCTCAGTTCACACGGTGAGTCTATTTTCCTGTTTTCCGCTGATTCTGATGGAAGATTGACCGGGTATAGCCAGGGATTTGACTTCGGAGCTGCAGCTAACGGAGTGTCATTTGGTGCACATGTCATCAGCACAGGCCAGGTTCATTACCCACCTCAAGAAAGAGTTACTTTAGGGGTGGTAAACTCGGAACCATTGATTGGTCCTCTGGTGATCAACGAAATTCATTACGCGCCGGACGGATCTACTCCCGAATTTCTTGAAATCAAAAATATTTCTAATCGGCGGGTAGCCCTTTTTGACTCAGAATTTCCGGATCACACCTGGAGGCTGGATGGGATCGGCTATGATTTCCCTCCTCAAACGTTGATTGAACCCGATCAACTCATATTAATCGCAAACGTAACACCAAGCGAATTTCGAACTGCTTTTGCCGTACCTGCTGATGTTAAGGTATTCGGTCCATTTGGAGGGAATTTGCAGGGGAATGGAGAAAGAATTCGTATTCAAAAACCCGACACCCCGGAATTGACACCTGATGGGCTCTTTGTGCCGATGATTACAGTGGATGAGGTTCGATATGATGATCGATCTCCCTGGCCAGATTTAACTTTGACACCGACAGCTTCAATTGAACGACTGGATTCTGAAGCATATGGAAATGATCCCATTAATTGGAGATCCAGTTTGGATCAAGCGTCCCCCGGTGTTGAAAATGACGGCAACAAGGCTCCCATTGCAATTGCGGGACAAGATCAAAGTGCCATTGTCATGAGCTTGCCTGCTTCGTTTGATCTTGGAGGTCAGGCACAGGATGATGGCCTTCCGAAAACACCAGGAGCTTTGAGCTTTTTATGGAAACAGGTCTCCGGGCCTGGCGAACTTTATTTTGAAAATCCCCAGCTATTGGAAACAAAGGTTTGGGCTCCCGGAATAGGTTCATGGCAGGTTGAGTTTTCCGTGTCTGATGGAAGTCTGACCTCCACATCACAATTGCAATTGACGGTTGGAAAGCAAACCGGCAATCAGACTCTCATTACAGCAGGATCGGTATGGAAGTATTTGGACACGGACGTATCCCCGCCCAGCCAATGGGTAATGGCCAATTTTAACGATTCCAGCTGGAGAACAGGTCGCGCTCAATTTGGTTATGGTGATGGAGATGAACGAACCGAACTATCATTTGGTGGCAATGCCAGCGACAAAACAGTTACTTATTATTTTCGAAACAAGTTCGAAATTGCTCAACCTACCAGCGTACAAAAAATGACTCTTGGTATCGTTCGGGATGATGGTGCCATTGTTTATCTGAATGGACGTGAAATCCTGCGTCAAAATCTTCCGCAGGGGGATGTTTCACACCAAACTTATGCACTGACTCCGGTCGGGGGAGATGAAGAAAATACCTTTTTTGAATCAGACATCGATCCTCAATGGTTAGTTGTTGGAGAGAATCAGCTGGCCGTAGAAATTCATCAGGCCAACGCTTCAAGTAGTGATATCAGCTTTGATTTTCGATTGAATGCGGAGTTGTTTCCAGAAAATCAGGCACCAGAGTTGGAGCTAGCTTCGAATCTTAAAGTCGAGGCGAATACATGGGTGGTGATGGAAGGGGAATGGCGGGATGATGGTTTGCCATTGCCTCCAGGATTAACTGAGATTCAGTGGGGGCAGATATCCGGTCCAGGTGAAGTTGATTTCGAAAATTCATCCGTGCTTGCGACAGCTGTACGGTTTCCTTTTGATGGTTTGTACACCCTGGAGGTCAGTGTTTCCGATGGAGATAAAACAACCAGAGGTCAAATTCAGGTTGCGGTTGGGGAAACGGGTGGAGTGTTGAGTTACGAGGAATGGCGTGCGACACATTTTACAACGGCTGAACTTGTCAATGATGCCATCAGCGGTGACCTTGCTGACCCCGATTTAGATGGACACCACAACAGGGCCGAGTTTGAGGCTGGTACTGATCCAAGAAAAGCTGACAGTGTCACAAGAATATCCGCCGTCTCATTGGATAACGCATTTAATCTTCAACTCGAAGTCGCAACCGTTCCGGGACTTGCCTACATCCTGCAGGCAACACATGACTTATCAGATCCTTCCTGGGAAATTTTACAAACCAAATTGGCCAGCGAAGAATTTACCGTCTTTCAGGTCTCCAATTTCCCGGATTCGTCGCTTCTATTATTTAGAGTTATGGTCGTTAAACCACTCAATTAAAAAGTGATTAGTCCTTCGGGCAGGTGACTCAGCGAGATCGAAAAAATTTTAATTTTTTACTCTCACTCGATCACACAATCGGGTAAAAAGGCAGCGTTCCCGTAAAACAATGTGACAGAATTACTGTATCTAACCCCCAGATTATTCTCGCTATGAAAACACGTTTATCCGAAGCCACTCATTTTTCTAGTATTCGTAAAGGATTCACCCTGATTGAGTTATTGGTTGTGATAGCCATCATTGCCATCCTCGCTGGAATGCTCCTTCCTGCACTCGGTAAGGCAAAAGCAAAGGCCAAAGCCATTTCATGTATCAATAACCTCAAGCAAACAGGTCTAGCCATGATCATGTATTCAGACGAAAATGAGGGCTATATTCCCAGAGGCAATGGTCATCCATGGTTCCTGGTTTACATGGATTATATGCCCGAAGGAGGAACAGATGAGAATTTTAGTGGTATCCGAATTTATAAATGCCCCAGCTATCCAAACCGTGATCCAAAGAAAAAGCAGGTGATCACCTATTCTGTCAATGCCTGGAAATTCAGCAGTATCAGGGACATGGTTGGTTCGGAGCAGGTAGGGCCGTCAAAGATTACAGCCTTTCAGCAGCCCGCAAACAGCATTCATATTGGAGACAACTCCGCGGGTTCCTGGCGACCTATCGTGACCGGTATCCGAGATGCCATTACCAACCTGAATGATGTTTGGCGTCCCAGCCATTTGCCTTATGACCCGCAAACCAGTCGATTAAGCAACGATCGCAGGTTGGCTGCACAACGGCATAATCAGGGAGCCAACTATGTCTTCCTTGATGGTCATGCCGAGTTCCTTCCGTCTGTAAGAGTGGTTACCAACCTGTTTCGCGAAGAAAAAAATCCCAACGCCGAGACTCAAATCACACCACGTCCTTGAAGTTTTGGGTTGTTCTTTGTGCTTGTTCTACAGAATGAAATCGATCACCCTGACGCCATGAAGAAAAACGCCTTCGGATCATTGGCCTTCACTCTCATCGAGTTATTGGTGGTGATTGCCATCATTGCCATCCTTGCCGGCATGTTACTTCCAGCCTTGTCCCGAGCGAAGGAAAAGGCAAGAACCATCAAGTGCAACAACAATATGCGTCAACATGGATTGGGGTTTGCCATGTACATTGACGATAACAATGATTTTTACCCGGCTTATGAGCAGTGGGGAGCACTGGGGGGAACAACGGGAACGATGACCTTGCACGGCGGCAATGTGCCCCGGGAACGAAGGCCTCTCAATGCCTATGTTCCTGCCGACGAGGCTTATCATTGCCCATCTGACAAGGGAGATTCCCTGCATATCAGTAGATTCCCCGCCGGAACAAAAACCTGTTTCCAGGGATGGGGTAACAGTTATTTGACGGTATGGGCTGTTGAGACCTTGCGTGTCAAACATGTCACCGGGGACTCCAGAGCACCTAAAGGAACACCTCAGGCAACTCCGATGAAGGGGGCTGAAATGGCTAGGGGACCTTCCAATAAATTGGTCACAGGAGATTGGCCATGGTGGGCAGATCGCGACAAGAGGGATCGAGAAAGTCAATGGCACAATGTCAATGGCGAATATCGGTTTAACGTTCTCTTTGGGGATTCACACACTGAGTTCTTTCAATTCCCATTGGAAGCTTATCAGTGGAACTACACCGGACCTGCGCCTGATCCCTCATTCACTTGGTGGTGATTTAGTGGTTCACCCCATTTAAAGGATTACCTCTAACGGGGCGCTTCGACTTTCACTCGAGTGTTCAACGCTCCAATCATCGCAGGGCTGAAGCCTTCTTCGCCCTGATTAATCCTGTCCAGAACGCTTTTAATCATCTCGTTTAGCGGGGGCAGGGCGAGTCTGTTGGTAGCGTGCTCCACTCTTTTGTGATACCTGTTCCAAGCCAGTTCCGACATGTTTCGATATCCCATTGCCTGATCTTCGTCACCAATCGCGAGGAAATACAGAAACTGTCTGATAAGGCCGTTGATGATAACCCGTGTCCGGTTCATGTCGGCTTTAACCAGATTGGATTCAAATCGATTTAAGGCGAATTCCTCAAGGCTGATATTATCCGGTATGGATTCGGGAAACCTTCTTTTTAATTCTTTGAACCATTCAACGGATTCGTCGAGGCGATGATGGAGAAAAAAGAAATAAGCTGCATTTTGTAGAAACTCTTTGTGAGCTCGATCAATGGTGCTGTAGTAGTTCGGGTCTTCTTCTTCCTTTCTTACCTTGATGAACATGGCATGTGTATAAGGAGCCAGGTCGAGGTTGGGGGCATATTCCAGCTTTTGATCGAATTCATTCTCAATCAAGCGACCACGTTCAAATGCAACATCCATGGATTGCCAAATGACCCGTCTTAGAAAATTTAATTTGCCTTCGGTGGCATTCTCGAGACCAACCCAAGCCCAGTAAATGGCATGAGTTTCTGGCAATCTCCAATCGAACTTTCCGAGGCTTTCCTCAATCAGTCGCATTCGACCAACGTCGAGTCCATAAACTCTCAATAATTCTTCTCTTTTGGCGATTACCTCAGGTTGCTCCGATTCTTCGATGGTTTTCAGATCTGGAGAACTTCCAAGAATACGTCTCATTTCTGCCGCCCACTTTGCTTTGTAAAAAACGTGTTGAGCATCGAAATTGCCACCAATCTTATCCTGAAAAAGCCATGCCAGTTCTCGATAAATTTCTGAGGATTCGGGGTTATACTTGAGTGCCTCGTCTCGAAGCAGGGTGATTCCACTTCGTATCCATCTCCACCTTTCTTCTGGTGACTCGAACTGTTTGGAGATGTTGTAAGTCATATTCCATGACTGAAACGTCCAAACAGAGGAAAAGGTTGGTTGAAGTTTGGTGATCCAATCAGCCAAGGATAGTGTTTCAAAATACCTGCCTTCATCCTGCAATCGTGTGACACGCATCCATAGCGCATTGGCAATCAATCCTCTGAATCCCCCCAGTGCAACACTCGAGAATGCAAGTAACGGAGGCGCGTTTCTTAGCGGCTCCATGCGCGTCAGGCCAAGGCTTTCACGTTTTAGGTTCAATGCAGACTGCGTGAAATGATTGGAAACAAGAGCCACCGCCATTCCCGAAAAAATAATCAAATTTTTATAGAGCTTCCCTTTGGTAGAACCTTGTTTCATTTAGCCAACTCCTTTCTTTGGAAAATGAACACCCCCCATGAGGCTATCAGACTTGTGAGGAATCCCGTTAAAAGCAGCAGGTATTTAAACAGTGAGAAGGTTGTAATGCTGCGACCGGTAACAAGGCTTTCGATAGGGGAAATAGACCTTAATGCTTCTGTAAATTTGTAAGTGAAGGTGAATACCGGAACCATTATCCAATCCAGATGATTCCAGTTAGCCTTTCCAGTATCTTCGTCGATTGTCGATATGGTTCCATCCTTAACCACCGATTTCAATAGCTGTTCAGAACTTGTAATCAGGAGCAGAGTCATGATCAGAAAGGTTGCCACGGGAAGTGAAGCAAAAGTTGCCGCCCAGAGTCCCAGGGCAGATAGGAGCGTCATCCAGGCTAGTAATACAAGCAGGCTCTTGCAGTAATTCCAAAGGAAGCTTCCATCTTTCACCATCACCTCAAGACCGTCCTCTACTTTGAATACCAGACTGGATTCCGTGTAGTTGTGGCACTCCACATGAAGCATGCCTTGGTCGTCAATCAGACTCGCAGGAACCGACCATTCATGAGTGGTCATTGGACTGAGATTTAGTTCTTTCTGCCATTGTAAAGGCGAGTCTGGTTTTCCTATCACCCAAACTGTTGGATGTTCTGAAGTGTCTTCAAACCACGAGGCAAAAAACTTGACTCTCAATTGAATAAGGGCATTCGGATCTTTCTTGGCTGATGTACCCACTTTTAAATCCCAAATCCTTCTGTGCTGAGGTTTGACCAACTGATTCATCCATTGAACTTCCTCTCTTAGCATGCTTCGGACATATGCCGGATCTATTGCCGCTACATCCTGATCTTGAGATCGCTTCTTGTAGAGAAGATCGACTTCGGATTCGACATCAGGGGCCGGCTCTTTGATGCTGGCCCGGGAGGTCAAAGTAGAAGTATAGAGCTTTTCCTGTTGTTCAGGAGAAAGATCACGAGCCTGGAACATCAGCATTCCGTAAACACAGATTCCGCTGATCAGCAGCAAAGCAGTGTTCAGGATAAAAATACCCAGCCATTTACCTATCCAGATTTCCCAACGAGCAATGGGTTTGCTTGCCAGGAGCATGATGTGATGACGTTGAAAATCCTGAGTCATCACTCCGCACGACAACCACACAGTTGAGACTCCCAAAATGACGCATACGGCCATGAGCGAATACGTCAATTGAACCTGCGCAAACATGGCAGCGCTTCCATCATGAGTGATCAGGTAGGGGATGGCAAAGACGGAGGAAACAAGTATGAGTAAGAGCCAGGGTATGAGTTTAAAGCGAAATGCAGTTTTTATGGTCAATGAAGCAACAGCTTGAAGACGTTGGATACACAAAGATGTAGCTGAGGGCTGAAGTGGGCTCATGATTCCTTAGCTTAACTCACGATTTTCAAACAGCAGGATTGCCGAACCCAGGGTGATGACGAGAATGCCCGCAACATACTGGATACACTTGGCCAAATAACTCCACGGTAAAGTATTCCCATTGGCAAGGGCGTCTGCCATCCAGAATTGCTGCCAGTTGGGAATCATCGCATACAGAAATTTAGCCCAATAGGCTCCTTGCTCGGCTTGGGTGCCAAAAAAATGATCTGACACAAGACCAAGAAGAAAAAGAACCAGACAACAGACCAGTGTTGGAATCAGGGTCAGACGGGTGCTACAAGCAATGGCCACACCTGCGATTGAGCAGAGCGCCAACCAAATCAAAGCGACCGCTTGAATCATTCGCCAATCAATTTCGTTTCCAAAAGGTTGTGGTCCCCATTCCTTGTCAACATAGTTCGCGGCGATAAATGCGATACTCAGGCATATCACCAGGGAAATGACAGTTGGGCCAGTGAAAGGCTTCATGACAAAAAAATTGATGCAAACACCAATGACACAGGCCAGAACTATGCCGGTACCAAAAATGACAAACGCTGGGTAATCAGGTGAGCCATACTCATCAAAAGCCATTCGAGAAGACAGCAAGGCTGCCAGGCAGCCTGTATAACACTGTAATCCAAGGGCCATGGCCAGAGCTGAAAATTTGGCCAGGATAAAACTGATTCGACCTACGGGTTTTGAAAGCACCGCAAGTGCAGTTCCTGATTCAATTTCTTCACCGACAGAAAGTGAAGCTCCCAAAACAGCCGTAAACAGACCTATTAAGAAAATGGTTGCCAGCACGCCACCCAAAACCATGGATGGGTCTTCACCGGCACCCACGTAGTAGAGACTGGCCAAGGTAAGCATGAATACACTGGAACTGATCATCAGCACCAAATAAATGGGCTGGCGAATCAATTCCATGAAGCCATTCATGGTAATGTTGTAATAAACTCTCATCGTTCGGATATTATCGATTCAACAGGAACCAATAAATTGTATGAGCATTTTGACCGACTTTTAATCCGGCAAGGGTTTTCCTTTTGTTTCAGGGGCCAACCAAATGAGGATCATTCCTAACAGATATACGAGGGAAATGACGCCTCCCATGCGTGCATAATCACCATCAAATGCAGCTACCAGCTGCCCTCCTGCAATAGCCCCAAAGGCAGCAAAAATCCTTCCGGAATTGTATCCAACCCCTTGCCCGGTTGCTCGGGATCGGGTGGGAAATAATTCAGGTAAATACAGAGGAAACCAACCATAAAATGCAGCTGTTGTCATTCCCGCCATGAAAACCAGGCATTTGAACGTGGCACCATACTCAATTCCACTTCGATAGAGAACGCCACAAACCAGCAGGGAAGATAAACACAGGGTGAAGAATGCCGGGCGTCGTCCAATTCCTCCGCCAATCAACGGTCCTGCCAGGCAACCAACAATGGCCCCCAGTGCATTTAACATGCCTGCATCCGATTTTGCAGTTGGGAGAGCTTCGCCCACCATTTGATCCACCCATACCGGAATCCACTGCACGGACCCCCAAGTGCCAATCAAGGCAATCGAAGAAAAGCAAATTGCGAGGCAGGTATGTTTAATCAGCTTTTTAGAAAAAACCTCTTTGAGAGGGTGATGTTTTTTCTCTTTTGGGACGGATGCCTTCCAGCGTTCTGATTCCGGTACGAAAAGGCGAATAAAGAACACCAGAATGGCAGGAGCAACACCCACAAGCCACATCCATCGCCACGAATCCACGGTCACCGCTTTTGCTTTGCTCACAGCGGCGACCAACAAGAAACCGAAATTAGCTGCTGCTCCAATGATACCTGCCATTAATGGCCTCAAACGTTCGGGCCAGCATTCCATGACCAGTGCCACTCCAAGAGACCATTCACCACCCATCCCCAGTGCTGCCAGGAATCGGAATACCGCCAAATGCCAAGGTTCTTGAGCAAAGTATCCCAGACCTGTAAATATGGAATAGGTCAGGATACTGAGTGACATGGCTTTAACCCGCCCAAACCGATCCCCAAGCCACCCGAAAACGAAGCCACCCGCAGCGGCACCCAAGAGGAATACAGCCGTGATCCATCCCATCCATTTCCCAACGAACGCATCCACTTGATCAACCCCTGAATACATGTCCGTCAGGGCAGGGCGGGCGACGATGGGAAACAATCCCATTTCGAATCCATCAAACAACCAACCCAAAAAGGCTGCCAAAAGAACGACAAAATGTGTACGTCTAAGCCTTGTAGTAGCAGTTCCTGTTTGGGATGACATAAGGTGAATTTGGTTCTTTGAACACCTGTTGAGGATTATTTACTTTCCCTCGATCAAGTTGCGCCCAAGAACAAGGTGCTCCATTTTTTTATCAGCCACTGTGCGAGGTAACATCCAAAATCCACAGTCCGGGTGAACCCATTTGATTCTTTCCGCACCCAGAATTTTGATCGCCTTGTCAATTCTCCTGGCGACTGTGTCCGGGCTTTCCACGCCGTTATCTTTAATGTCGATGACACCTATGCCCAATTTGATTTCTGGTTTGAGCTCCTTGAAGGCTTCCAGTTCCTCATATCCCCTTCTTGCAAATTCCAAAACAAGATGATCGACATTGAGTTGATTGAAGAACTTCATCAGATGGCTCCAAAATCCTTTTTGGATGGATTGTCCTCCATAATTTCCAAAGCAAAGATGAAGGGCTTTTTCACCCCGAATCGCTTCCAGAACCAGATTAACAGGCTCATGGGCCCAGGTGGCATCGTGTACATTTCCTGGTAAATTTGCCTCATCAATCTGGATCATGGGCGCATCGATTTCAGCAACTTGATTTGCCAGGACACGAGCAATCGCATGGGTCAGAACCTGGATATCACCGTAATGTCGATCATGAAGTGTTTTTGCCAACATGTAGGGAGAAGTCAGCGTGAACATCATTTGGGATTGACTCAATGTTCGTATGGATTTCCATGCTTCCGGCAGATTCAAAGTTCCTTCATGAATTGATCCCGTTACCATTCCCGGTGGTTTGGACCTAAATTGCATTCCTGTGGCACGCCGATATTGTTTCCAGTCCTCGTGCCCAATTTCATCAGTGATACCTCCCAATGGTTTGATGAAATACTCAATCATGCCGTTTGTTTCCGGATGATTCACATCAAATCGCGAGAGTTCGCCATCAGAGATGATGTCTACTCCAGCCAACTCCTGGGTCTTGATGATGGTCAGCATGGCGTCCCTCAGGTTGGGAGTAGTTGGGTAAGCCTGCAACCAAGAAGGCACCGGGTAACTGCCTACAACCTGGGTTTTGATTTGGTGATCGCTCATAGTTTCAATGGATCCTTAGATCCTGCTGATTTTGACTGAAAAAGCCAAGATTGTTTATAAAACGAGTTGACAGCAAGACGGGATGTTATCATTGTATCCTGATCCGTTGATAAGACGGTCTCATTCAGAGTGGTTGAGGGAACTGGCCCACAGAAACCACGGCAACCGATTGAACCCTGTTAAAGAGTTCAGTGTCCAGGTGCCAATTCCAGCTTGAATCGATCACGGTTCGGGAAAGATGAGACGTAGATTGCCTCTCTCTGATAAGAGTCATTCGATGCCCCCGTGGCTAGAAAGTTGCAAATTTACTGAGTTTTCCTTCCCTTACCCGATTGCTTCAAAAAACAGCCTAATAGTTTTATGAGCAAAGAAAACGGTTACATGAAGGCACTGAAGTGCCGCGAGTGTGGCAGGGAATATCCCCTGACCGCGAATCACGTCTGTGAATTTGATTTTGGCCCATTGGAAGTGGCCTACGATTATGATCTCATACGCAAAAGCCTCAATCGTGAAGTCATCGAAGGTCGATCCAAAAGTATGTGGCGATATCGGGAATTACTTCCTGTTGCCCAAGATCCAACGGTGGGATTGCAGGTTGGATACACTCCGCTCGTTAAAGCTGATCGATTGGCCAAGCGGCTTGGTATTCGTGAACTATGGATTAAAAATGATACCGTCAATTATCCCACTCTGTCATTTAAGGACCGGGTGGTCAGTGTTGCGTTGAGTCGTTCGAGAGAGCTCGGATTTGACACCGTGGCATGTGCATCCACGGGTAACCTTGCCAATTCGGTTGCTGCCAATGCAGCCTCTGCCGGATTACGGGCTTTCGTCTTTATTCCAGCCGATCTCGAGCAGGGGAAAATAGTGAATTCCCTGGTTTATGGTCCCGAGGTCATCGGCATCAAAGGGCATTATGACGAAGTGAACCGACTTTGTGCGGAAATTGCCGGCAAATATGGATGGGCCTTTGTGAATGTCAACATGCGTCCTTATTACGCTGAGGGCTCCAAAAGCATGGGGTTTGAGATCATGGAACAACTTGGCTGGGAAATTCCCAAACATACCGTGGTCTGCATGGCTTCCGGGTCATTACTGACCAAGATTCATAAAAGTTACCAGGAATTCTCCAAATTAGGCATTGTGGGTGAAACGGATTATCATATCCACGGAGCCCAGGCAACGGGATGCTCACCAATTACCGCCGCTCACAAATCGTCACTGGATTTCTTCAAGCCGGTGAAACCAGATACGATTGCAAAATCTTTGGCTATTGGAACTCCAGCTGATGGTTTCTATGCCCTGAAAGTGATGAAAGAGACCGGGGGGCATGGAGATGATGTTACGGATGATGAAATTCGCGAGGGAATTCGGCTCCTGGCTGAATGCGAAGGCATTTTTGCTGAAACAGCGGGAGGTGTTACCGTGGGCGTTGCCAAAAAACTGATTGCCAATGGCCAAATTCCAAAAGATGATTCGGCTGTTCTTTGCATTACCGGCAACGGCTTGAAAACCCTTGATGCCGTGGTGGGACACGTAGGAAGAGCCAAAGAAATTCGTCCGAGCCTGAGGGAATTTGAAGCCCTCTTGAGTGCTGAAGAAAAATCGAAAGTTTAATCGCAATACCAAAGACTCATATTTTTATGTCAACGAAAGTTAGAATACCGACTCCCCTCAGGAAATTGACCAACAATGAAGAAGTCGTGGAAATTTCCGCGGGCACTGTTGGAGAGGCAATTGCCGAGTTGCAATCAAGATACCCGGGAATACAAGAGCGTCTGGTAGATGAATCGGGTGAAATTCGTCGATTTGTAAATGTCTATGTCAATGAAGAGGACATTCGGTTTCTTCAGAACAAAGAAACCCCTCTGAAGGATAACGATGAAATCAGCATCATCCCGGCTATCGCCGGCGGGTGATTTACCTAGGATTACTTATGCCTCCAGCCAAAAAAGCAAAGAAGACTAAAAAAGTCGCAAAGAAGGTTACCAAAAAGGCCGTGCCCCGCGCTAAGAAAAAGGTTGCCAAGAAGATTGACAAGCAGCATTCGCGACTCTGGTTGATGTATCCGCCGAAGTTCATCACTCGGCCGGTCATTCATGAGTTGGGAATCAAGTTTGATGTTGTTCCCAATATTAGGCAGGCCAGTGTGACGGAAGAGATTGGTATTGTTTGCCTTGAGTTGACCGGTGCACGAGATCAGGTCAAGTCTGCAATCAAATGGATGGAAAAACTTGGTATTAGCGTAGAGCCTGTGGAAATCAACGTGATAGAAAGTTAATAAAACATAAATTAAAGTACGAAATTTTACTAAATTTACCTACTTGACCACGCAACTTCTTGGTTTTAATATAAATGTGTAGCTAACACCTACAAGCAACGCAACCAAGCAACCAAGAAAAAACATATGACAAAGCGTGACCTAGTTGTCCGAATTAGTAATGAAACAGGGCTGATTCAACAGGATGTCCTGGCTGTCGTCCAGCGGACTCTGGATTATATATCCGAGGCCGTTGCTCGAGGAGAGACCGTCGAACTGCGGAATTTTGGCGTCTTTGAAGTTAAAGTGCGTAAAGCCAGAGTTGGCCGCAATCCCAACAAACCGGAGAAAGATGTCCGCATCCCACCTCGTGCCGTGGTAAAATTCAAACCAGGCAAAGAGATGAAGGAAGCTGTGATTCGATTAACCCCCTCTTCCTGAGTGGCGCATTCGGCCTCCGCTTGAGGTTGGAATTCAAGTCTGACAGACTTTACTCCGCTTGCTTGTTGAATTCTTTCGAATCCAACATTGCAAGCGGATCTTTTTTATCCCATGAAACAAATTGACCGACTACCCGGATTCAGGGATTTTTTCCCGGATCCCGTTCCCCATCCCGATCTTGGAAGGATGGCGGAACGTCAGCATATTTTTAATACCTGGAGGAAGGTGGCCCGCAATTATGGTTTTCGAGAATATGACGGTCCTCCTTTAGAGACACTGGAACTCTACAAGGCTAAAAGTGGGGATGAAATAGTCCACCAACTTTACCATTTCACAGATAAAGGCGATCGAGAGGTTGCCATGCGGCCAGAAATGACCCCCACCTTGGCTCGAATGGTTTCGGGACATCAGCGGAATTACAAGAAACCCATGAAATGGTTTTCGATTCCTCAGTTGTTTCGATATGAGAGACAGCAAAAAGGTAGGTTGCGCGAACATTTTCAATTGAATGCTGATATTATTGGAGATGACAACAAGGCTACGGATGCTGAGCTGATCGCTCTACTGATCGATGTTTTGCGAGCTTTAGGCATGGATGCCGAGGATTTCGTGATCCGATTGAGTAGTCGGGATGCTTGGCAAGCTTTTTACGAGAAGCGCTCTACCAATGCGGAGAACGCTTATGCTTTTTACCAGGCTGTCGATAAGCTGGAACGTGAAAGTCCTGAGGTCAGTGCCCAAAAGCTCAATAATGTAGGCATCAAATATGAAGAAGTCATTGAATTCATCCAAGCTGCCGAACCAACTGAAGATTTGCAGGTTATCCTAAAGCAATTAGAAGCGAGGGGACTGGGTGATTACGTTAAAATCGACTATGGTGTCATTCGAGGCTTGGCTTATTACACGGGAGTCGTCTTCGAAGCTTTTGATCGCAAGGGGGAGTTTCGTGCTATCGCCGGAGGTGGAAGGTATGATCACTTGATCAAGCTTATCTCTGCAAACAAGGTTGATCTTCCCGCACTTGGTTTTGGGATGGGCGATGTTGTATTGGCCGATATGCTGCGCGATAAAAATCTCTTTCCAAAACCAGAACCTGTCGTTGATGTATATTTTCAGATACTGAGTGAAGACCTAAGGCTGAAATCCATAGCCCATATCCAAACGCTTCGGGAAAAGGGGATCGCAGTTGAATGGCCCATCACTGCTTGTGGTGGCAACAAACAATTCAAAGCTGCCTTGGAGCTGGGCGCGAGATTTACCGTTGCCCTTTCGGAAGAAAACTTGCTTGAGGTGAAGGATCTGAAATCCAAGGAAAACAGAAAGCTAAGCTTGGACGAATTCCTCGAATTAAATAAGAGAGGGTTGCCTGAAGGTAAGTAGGATCTCAGGGATAGGATTATCCGTCTAAAACTTCTGGATTTATGA
>CAYFHO010000020.1:0-65305 GCA_964342825.1 uncultured Verrucomicrobiota bacterium | reverse complement strand
ATTCCGGTTTTGGAACACAGCTCCTTGAAGGATTCGAGATCGAAATCGTCTGGTTGCAGAACTATACCTCCGTGTTGTTGCTTTTGAATTGCCCGGTGACATTCTTGAAGAGATACTCCAGTCACACCTTGTTTAACAGTGGATACACGAATGTATGCAAAAAATCCTTTGGACATAAATTAGGAATGCTCTATTCCTAATTGAACAGAGGAATATCGTACCCTATATCATCAAAGGAGTTTGTCAAAGTGATGGACAATTATACGATACCCTTCTTTGTTAAGTACGCATCAATTGGCATACAGGCAAGCTTGTTCTCCTCATTACCCGTCAATACCTGAGGTAAGCTACAAGTATCCAAACGCAAAGCATGTAGAATGCACTTGGCTTCCTCTGGAGATTCAATATACCCCCTGAAGAGCGGGGTCTCGTACTCATGGAAATCCAATTTCTCTGGAAACAGAATATTCTGTTTCTCAAGCCGTGAGGCTACAAAGAGTGGTTCAAGCAATCCATTCCATATGGTGATAAACGATCCATCTTTAGTCAGGAAAGTGTTCAAACGAGTGAAATCAGGTTCACCGGTTACAACATCATGGGAATGTAATTCAAACACTTCCACAGATGATCCCGGAGGAAAGGAAAAATCTTTAAGTAGTACGAAATTATGCTGTGTTGGATCAAAGGTAGACATGCAATAAAAGGTTAGGAGCTAATGCTCCTTATATACTACAAAACTGCCTTATTCGCAAAATGGTCTCCATGTGCATCATGATACTCCCTGTGATAAAACGTAGGTGGTACTTACTAAAAAATAGTGATACAATCAGAAACATAAATAAGATATGTCGTCAAAATTAATCAAAGGCATAGTGCTATGTGTTTTACTTATCTTTGTGGTATTTTGGTCTTTTGATATGCAAAAAGAGGATCCATTCAATTTGAATGGCAATCAGTCAGCGTATGACAACACCTCTAGGTGGGTAACATATCGTAATGAAGAACTAGGCTTTGAAGTGAGGCATCCAGAAGAGCTTATTGTTGAGGAACAGTATACTAATACTGTAAATGGGTTTGCTACCACTACTCTGTTTGTTCCTAAAGAGAGCAATGACATTAAAACAAAGTGGCACATAACTAAGTATGCAGAAAAAGGTTCAGCTCGGGAGTTTGCTGAAAAAGGAAGAGATAGGATAGTTGATATTGGTGAAGAAGAGGTCTATTTAGAAGATAAAAAAATAAAATTCAGCAGAGCTACGGTCTTACACATTAAAACGACTTTGCCAGAATATGGAGAAGTAGAGTTCGCTACAGCGTATATTGAAAATAATGGATATGTCTGGGCGATGTCTTACGAAAATATAGATAAGGAAGATGAAGTATATTACGCAATATTAGATTCATTCAAATTCCTTAAATAGCATTTGGAGCCAATTTTTGTTTCCTTAACAATATTACCAACCTGATTGTTTAGTCCTAACCTGGTATTATCTACTCTACCCGAAACCCAAAATGCCCAGTTGGTAGAAATATACTTTCACTATGAAAACAGCTTTTAGTCAAAATTTTCCAAATCACCGCTTAACCACGTCAAAAAGTTCGAAGTCTGGCTCGGTACGGGGAGCAACACAATAAAAATACACATCTGGGAAGATGAACATTATTGTTATATAGTACAATAGTAGATATGTCTACAAGTCGTTTTGGAGAATTTATACTGATCTTGGTTACTCTTGTTTCCATGAGTGTTTATTCTGCTGGTTTCCTATTTACATATTACATCAGAGCTAATGTTGCTTGGTATCCATTTGAACTTAGTGAGCAAATTAAACTAATTTTTGGATCACTGTCTGGACTAACTGGTTTTTTATTGCTAATTGCATATATGGTAAAGAAAAACCGAATTTATTTTAAGTCATTGTTGGTGGCGTTTATTTTGTTTACTGTGTTGTTTTTCTTTATGACATCTGCTGGTGAAGTGGTGAGTGAGTTTGTTGCATATAGTCCGATTTTTAAACTACATTAACATTTTTGGAATTTTCCAAATCCACCGCTCAACCACGTCAAAAAGTTCGAAGTCTGGCTCGGTACGGGGAGCAAAGGATGGAAAAATTGTATTTTAAACAATTTTTCGCTAAACAGAACCATTCACACGAGCAAAAAGTTCATTACTATTGAACATGCCAGAAATTACCTGTTTATTAAAAGATATCTGGGACTTTCTTAACCAAAGCTTTGTTAGCACAACCATTGGTGCACTTTTGTTTGCTTACATATTACACCGATTTATATCGCAGACCAAAAGTAAGGAAATTACAGAAAAAATTAAAGGTTTGTTAAGAGAGCAGACAAAACAAAATATAGATCGATGCGATGAGCTATATAAGGTGACAAAAAAAAGAGAAATATCCCTGAAACCAGGGCCGCTTTCTATATCTTCACTAGAGGTAATAGTTAGTAGTGATCATTTGCTCAGTAGTCTTCCTGTTGAGTTGTCTACTCAGGCTGTAACTTGTTATGAAAACCTTAAGTCAATTAATAAACTATATGACACATTAAAGGAGTCAACTTTAGGTGTTGCTAGTGCTTTAAGTGGAATTGGCAAAACGAAAGATATTATAATCGAAAATCTTCAGAAAGAATTGCCAAACACTAAGATTGAGTTACAAAAATTGGAAAACCTGCTTAAGTGAGAAGTTTTTGGGATTAATGTTTTATGAAAATATACAGATATATCACAAATGGTGAGGGTGTGTGGTCAGCTGGAAAACGTCTTTTGCCTGATGAGTTAGTAGAAGAAGCTAATGAGAACAGATCATGGCTTAAAAAACCAGATTTACCAGACGGTAATTTTAGATTTTGGATGACCTCAGACGGAAATGCGAAATATTTGGATACGCTGTATAAAACGCATCAAAAGTATTTAGCAAATATCGAGGCAATAGAATCTGATGCATCTGAGTTGAGTAAGGTCGTGTATCAGGATGAGAACCAGATTGTGGAAGAATTGCAATAATTAACGATTTTCAAAATCCACCCCTCAACCGTGTCAAAAAGTTCGAGGTCTGTCCCGATACGGGGAGCAATTTGATCATTTTATCTAATTTTCATACTCCAAAGTAATATATTTGGCTAAAACAAAGAGGTTTTTAACAAAAGAAAAAGTTCGAGGTCAACATTTCTGGAATTTGATCCTTTCTTATTCAATAACATTTTTAAGCCTTAATAAAGCCATGTTTTCCTGTTCGAGGTTGAAGAGGTAGCGATAGATATGTAAATTCCTTGAAATTCATATTAAAATTCGTAAATAGCGAGACTTTGATGCATTCCAAACCGAACATGCTGGTGCTATCATGCCTAGCTTATTTGTTTGAGATATCCTTCTTTTCATTAAAATTGAAGAAAAGGGGTGCTTGCCAATCCGCCTATCTGAAGCTACAGCTGAAATTGTTATGTTAGGATTTGCAAAAGGAACTGAAGAGGTTTGGGATTCGGTGAACACATTGAATCCTGATGATTATGTTGCTGCAATGAGATACAAGGCAGCTCAACATGAATTGGATTCATGGAATGAAGTTGGTACGGGAGCTGAGGCGTCAATTGATGAGAATGGTGACATCGAGATCAAGATTGTCGATGAAGAAGCTTACTTGCAGACCTTGATGGCTGACCATGGAATTGACATCACTATGGCTCAATTAATCGCCACCAATAAGAAAAGGGGAGATGAATCGCTAAAAGTGTTTCGAAATCGAATCAAACAATTGGCTTCGTATGTTCTTAGGTGGACAGGAAAATACGCGACTAAACTTGAGAAAGTTCCTGTTGATGTCCTGCAAGACGTTGATCCCAACGCAGGTGCTTGCCCTGTCCCAGGGGGAGGAGATGTCATATTCGTGAATGAGGGTTTTCACCATCTTAGAATGTGGCATATTTGGAACGTGATCTCTGCCAACGTCCCTGAAAAATGGGATGGTCCAATTCCAACTTACGAATTGTTTAAGATGAGGGTAGCTCCGCATGTTTTGCATCCAAAGAGTGAATCATTCCGCTTAACCGAAGAACTCTATAAAAGTGCAAGTGCAGAAATAGAAGAACATAAATTGGACAGAGCGTATGTACGGCAACGCTTATCTGATTACGTAACATCAACCTTGCAATTCTTGCTCCTTCACGAATTTGGGCACGTTGCTCTGGGTCATACATACGAAGCAAGGGATTGGCCGAAGAGTCAGATTAGGTTAAGTGATTCAGAAAGAAACTTACTGATTCAGCGAATGCACGTTTTTGAGTTTGAAGCAGATCGTTTCGCAGTTGAGGCGTTTGTAAGTGAAATCAAGAAACAAGATGATTCCGATATTCGTCGGAGAATGATCTACGCACTTATGACTAACTTTGCTGATTTCTTTTTGTTGATCGAATTTGGAAACCTTGAATTCTTTCAAGCACCCCAAGA
This sequence comes from uncultured Verrucomicrobiota bacterium, assembly GCA_964342825.1. Classification (GTDB taxonomy): domain Bacteria; phylum Verrucomicrobiota; class Verrucomicrobiia; order Limisphaerales; family AAA164-E04; genus AAA164-E04. Next base: position 60,849 of record CAYFHO010000020.1, on the reverse strand, counting down.
GAGCGGGAGGTGCACACATCCAGCATCAATTGATCGTTCAAATGCTGCTCTTAAGCACTTGAAGTCAATTGCCGGTGCGGATGCTGATATATTGCCAGATAGAATCCGTTGAGTAGCGAATAGCTACCGGCGGTCAGATTGCTTGTTGTCCCATATTGGACTGCAAAAATTTAATAGACAACGCTTCGTGATGAGTGCTGCCACTGTTACTGGTGATACTCCGGTACAGAAACCTACGATCACGTCAGCGATTGCTGCGGCGATTAGAACGTCTTCGTTTTTCTCAAATGCCTCACGAACCTTAGTGGATGAGCATACAACACATTGAACCTTATCATGTAAACGGTTCATCCACTCCTTGCCTTTGTCAATAAGTTCCTCTTTCTTTGGAAATGCTCCAATTGTGTGAGGTACTAATTCTTCTCCGAGACTCATGAGGAGTTCATCTTCGGTTAATCTCAAGGCTTGCAATATTCTTTGATTGCGTTCGCTCGACATAAAGTAATAATTGAAATCCATTATCTGACCATACGCAAGTGGTTTTGCTAATTCTTGTCCTTACTACTTTGATTCCAAATTTCCTCAAACGGCACATTAAGTTTAAAGGAAAGGATTTTTCCTGAAACCAAAAGGTTGGAAATTACAATATTCAACATTTCCCGCTTTTCATCTGTCGTGGCATTTTCGTAACTCAACAATGCCATATGTGCCAATTCCAGATTTTTGCAAGATGACTCTGTTTTTTCATTTCTTCCTGACTCCACAGTTGTCATATTTTCTTTAATACTGCGTTTTTCACATATGAGCGCATTTTTCTTTTTGAGGTAATCCTCTTCTGCCAAGACACCATCAATCAGAAGATCGGTAAGCCGGTTTTGACGCTCATTGATTTTGTTCAACTGTAATTGGAGAGATTTTAATTCAACTCGCCTGGCCTGAGCACGGTCCAATTCAGCTGACCGTAAATTAGACACTGCAAGGTTCAATTCAGACTTCGTCAAATGAATTTTACTTAGAATACGCTCAATTTCTTCCTCCACCGTTTCTTCTCGTAGTGTTTTTGTTGGGCATTCTTTGGTTTGGCATCGGTAATACACATGCCCCTTCTGGCGTTCTCCAATCAATTTCCGTTTACACAGATTGCATAGCAACATTTTACGAAACAAGTAGTCGTGTTTTGTTGATCCAAGAACAGTTTTGCCTGTGATTATGCCCTGTACTTTATCAAAGAGAGATTTGGTTATAAGGGGGGCATGAACTCCCTCAAACATTTCACCTGTGCTTTTGAGTCGTATTAACCCGATGTAGAATGGATTTCTTAGAATCCATCCCACTCCGTTTTTACTTATTCTCCCTCCTCGGTGATTTCTGAGCCCTCTTCTGGTCATCTCTTGCGCTAGTCGGGATGTACTCCATTTCCCGGAAGCATACATTTCAAACGCTCTTTTGACCATCGGGCCTTTAATTGGATCAACTATCTTCATTTTTCCGCGTCCTTGATCCAGGTAGCCTATAGGAGCCGGGAGAGGGTAAAGCCCTTGCTTGATGCGTCCATAGAATCCTTTCCTGGATTCCTCTTTCAAATTCCGGATGAAATCTGAAGCAATAACCGCTTGCAAATCGGCAGACAAACGTCCACCTCTTGACCCGAGATCAAGGCTCTCATTGGCAAAATGGACAGAGACTCCACGGTCAATAAGTTCCCCGAGATCGGACCAGTCCCGAAGATTACGGGCACTACGATCAATCTTGTGGATAACCACTCCTTCTGCCTTGGATTTCTTGAGGAGACTGAGCATTTGGTTAAACACCGGTCGGCCACATTTGGCCGCCGTTTCTCGTTCCTCAAACCATTGTATGATCCGGATGTTTTGACTGTGGGCGTATCGTTCAATGGCAGATTTTTGTTCCTGGAGGGATACCCCCTGAACTCCTTGTTTAATTGTGGAAACGCGAATGTACGCGAAAAATCCTTGTCCCATGAGTATATCGAATTAAGGCATGAAGGTTCTGAAAATTGAGGTACCCTAGCGTAACGTACCAGTATTTTCTGTCAAAGTACGGGGTGGATGCTTCTCTGAGTCCAGCCGTTGGTGGATTGAAAGAATTAGCTTCACAAAATTTCTTAAATTTTGTTCTGCCTCCTTTTGCTGATCGCAGGACAATTCTGGAAAAAGTATTTTGGGAGAGTGTTTCATTCCTAGATTGTTCATCACAGGACAGCACCTTTCGAGGAAGTAATTTGTGTTATCGGGGCAATGTTGCCCCACTCGGTTTCTGTTTAAAAGGTAGTTACCGTGAATACATGAGTAAGGATAGTAAGGTGAAAATTCCTTCACCCTCAATCAACAAAGAACATCACATCCCCACTATTGGAGAGGTGTTTCAGGATGGTCGTATTTTAGAAACCATGTTTTGCCCTGAGACTCAAACGACCAGCTTCGCACTTTGGAATACCGAGGACTCGGAGGTAGTAACCTGTCTTTCGATCAATAGTGGAGAACAGCTTATCCCATACTCACCACAGAATAATCTCATCAAACATAAGGTCATTTTATTTCCATCTGTAATCGGGGAATACGGGAGCGAATCGGAACTGGTTTCAAAGATCCGTGCATATATTCATCGGTATGTGGACCTGACTCCATTTTTTGAGACTATTGCGGCTTATTACGTTCTATTCTCGTGGGTGTACGACGGCTTCAATGAGCTTCCATACCTGCGGGTCAAAGGAGATCCAGGTTGTGGGAAAACGCGATTTCTACTTATTGTTGGTTCCATTTGTTACCGCCCCATATTCGCAAGTGGTGCATCCACCATGTCACCTATATTCCGGATGCTGGATACGTTTAGGGGGACTCTTGTCATCGATGAAAGTGATTTCCGTATGAGTGATGAAAAGGCCGAAATGGTTAAAATCCTCAACAATGGAAACGTCAAAGGCTTCCCGGTGCTGAGAAGTGAATCCAATGGAAAAGGGGAGTTCAATCCGGCAGCTTTCAATGTATTCACTCCCAAACTTATTGCCACCAGGCGTGACTTTGATGATATCGCACTTGAGAGCCGATGTCTGACTGAGGAAATGGGACAATCTAAATTGCGTTCAGATATTCCAATCAATCTTGGTGAGGAGTATGCACAGGAGGCTGCTAATATTAGAAACCAGCTTTTGAAATTTCGTTTTAACAAGCTCAGCAAATGTAAGGTGGACGCTACTTCAGTGGATATGGAGATCGAGCCGAGGTTAAATCAGATTTTTATGCCTTTACTGAGCATCATTGAAGATGACTCCGCACGAGAGGAATTGAAATCCGTGCTACGCAATTTCAATTCAGACATGATCAATCGTCGGAGTATGGAAACTGAAGCTCAAGTGCTTGAGGTTATCCACAGTTTGCAAGAGTTAGATGGTACAAGGAGGGTGTCAGTCATGGATATTACCTCAAGGTTTTCTGAGGTATTCGGCGAAGAATATGATCGGAAGATCAGCAACAAGTGGATTGGGTTTGTGTTGCGTAAACGACTATTCTTAAAAACTGAGAAACACCATGGCACCTTTGTTCTCCCTGAGTCAGAACACGGAAAATTGCAACAGCTTTACTTGAGGTATGGGGTAGGGGAAGGCCACAGTGATGGGTAGACTTTGGGGACTTGGGGGACTTTAAATAGAGGTGCATAGGCAGCCCATTTTCTGAAAACAAGGAGAAATATACGTATATTCCTGCGTCCCTTCATCTCGAACTACCCCAGTATCAAGTCCCCAATGTCCCCCAAGTCCCCCGAGTTGAGTTCGGTCAAAGTAATTGAGGCGGCACTGCCTTAAATGGGCTCACGTTTTCCTCTTCCACATATGTCTGTGGCGCAACAAGAGGGCGGTGAGATACAATAGTGGTGAATGCCTAAACAACAATCCTTCACGTCTAACAAATTGGGCTACAGATGGTAGTAAAAGAAGCATTCTAAATTATACGTGTGGGTAATTGATCGAAAGGACCACTAATGAACATTAAAAAACTGAATAATCCTAACAGCAAATTTCCACTTGGAACCGTTGTTGCAACACCCGAAGCACTGCGGCAAATCACGAGGCCTGAAATCATGGACGCATTAAAAAGACATCATGCAAGGGATTGGGGAATTCTGTGTGATGCAGACAAAAAAGCAAATGAGGAAGGGCTCAAGTATGGTGCCAGATTGCTTTCCAAATATGAATCACAGAGCGGAGTCACATTCTGGATTATTACCGAAGCAGATCGTTCAGCAACAAGCATTCTTCTTCCAGAGGAATATTGATTATGGAGTCACGAACCAATCCATCCGGAGCCTCCTATGACCACTCGGTGATGCACTGTGTTTGTCATGAATACAAGGTTGAAGGTAAAGTGATCGGCGATTGTACGATTCCAAAACGATTGGCCCTCTGCGATACGCCAGACAAGGCTGTGGAATATTGGAGAATGCACATTGAAAGACATAAATGGTTTGATCCAGAGAAGGAAATGCTGATCACCATGTTTTTAGATACTAAACTCTGTATCAAGGGACACACACTGGTTGGGCTAGGAACGTTAGATAGCTTGAGTACGACGCCTCGTGAAGTGTTCCGATGTGCAATAGTCTTAGCGGCCAAGAGTATCGTGCTTATGCACAATCATCCAAGTTCTAATCCCGAGCCTTCCAGAGAGGACATTCGACTTACCAGAAATCTGAGTAAGGCAGGATCTTTGTTGGGAATTGAATTGATTGACCATATCATCGTTGGTCATCCAACTTTTGTGTCATTAAAGAAAAGGGGAATCATTCAAGCCTAACCAACTGGGTTAGGCTTTTTCGTTTTCCATCCGTTTTCAGTTCCCGAACGCATGTGGGAGATAATGGGTCTTGGAATCCCTGATTTACCTTACTTCTAAAAAGAAATAAAAATTACTTTGAAAATTAGTTTGATATAGGTAGTTTGTGGCACCATAACAGCAATGAAACCAATAGATTATGAAAATGTAATGCATGCAGCTATAGCCGTTATTAGGCAAGCAGTGAGTGACGTGCAGTTGCAATTCGTAATCAATGCAGAAGTTGCTGATGAAGTATTGCGAATTCTCGAACTCATCAGCGATATGTCAAATGCATTGGAAAAAACTGGTGATCCTACCGTGAGCATTGAGCGTATTTTAGCAAAATTACGGAATTATCAGAATGAAACAGGAAACCAAGAGTACCTGGTGCTATTCCAGAGGATCTGTTTTTCCTAATCAACGAGGGTTGTTTGCAACAACTGCGTTACAATGAATATAGCATCTCTGTTTGGACGGTGATTCTTGTTATCCACAGAAATTTGCACTTCAAGCAATTTTGACTTACTACGGGGCGTTGGACTGGTTGCGTATGCTGATGACATTACGTTAACAGCTAATTTTATCGTCTCTATGAAAGTCAAAAGCTTACCCAATTATTTGCGAATGTACCGTAAACGAGCGGGGTTTAATCAAAAGGAAATTGCAGTTTTATTAGGTCGCAAATGTGGAACCTGTGTCTGTCGAGATGAGCAATATGAAACATTGCCACACATACGCACCGCACTTGAATATGAGGTCATCTATCAGGTGCCAGTCTCTAAACTCTTTGCCGGATACTATGAAGAAGCTCAATTGAATGTGCAGAATCGTGCAGAGGAATTAATTGTGGATTTATGTGATTCCGGATCACCGAGACTCACTGAAAAGAGGTATCGGCAACTCAACAGGATTATTGATAGTTGTTTACCGGTAATCGAATAGGGTATGGGATTTAAATCACGAAAAAGTAATCGTGTCCTGTCCATCGACCTGTACTCTAGAGGGTTTGCATATGTGGTGATGGAAGGGCCAACTAGACTTGTAGATTGGGGAATTAAATCGAATCGAAAAGGTGGAGACCGTCTGATACTTGAAAAAATGTTAAAACTTATCCAATGGTCCAAGCCAGAAATCACCATCCTTGAAGATCATCATCATGCAAGTTCCCTCAAGCGAACACGCATGACAAGGATCCATCAATTAATCTTAACTGGGCTTAAGCACCATGAAATACAATTTCTGACTGTTACCCGGGAGAACATTTTAGAAACATTCGAGCCATTTGGTGCTTCAACCAAGTTTGACATAGCCCGCCAAATTATCCGATTACTCCCTGAACTGGAAGATCATTTACCGCCCCTCAGAAAAGCATGGATGAGTGAAGACCCAAGAATCAATATTTTCGATGCTGTCGCGTTAACTTGGGCTGCTCAATCCAGGCGTGTGAAGTAATTTATCTGGAAATTAGAATGACTACGGAATGGAACCAGTATGTATTCGTCTTCCGACTTCAGGTATTGATGGGTTTTTGAAATGAATTAGCTCCTTAGGTCAAATTCTCGGATGGAAGCGGCAATGTATGGCCCGCTATCGGTTTCCATTGCTTTGAAATTTATTTCCGCATTGAACTCAACTCCGTCTTTACGTTTCAAGCGAATTTGGTTGCGTGAGGAATTCAGGTAATCCAGAAATATATGGGCGAAGTCCGGACCTGATTCCGTTTTGTTCTCTTCAGTCAAAAGGGCCTCAAATTTTTTGCCAACTATCCACTCACGGTTACACCCAAAGAGTATTTCCGTGTGTTGGTTGGCCCTTTGTATGATTCCATTACTGTCGATCATTATGATGGAGTCAGGGGCGAATTCATACAAATCCTCAAAGAGTCTTTGATTCTTCTCCAGAGCTGCTTTCGCGGTATTGGCCTGAGTGACACTGTTATGCAGTTTGGTTACCATGTCATTGAAGGTCAAAGCTAGGTATCCCATTTCATCCTTTCCGGTATAGGTGAATCTGGCAGTTGTTAACCCTTTTTGTATCCGCACCATGGTTTCCACTAACATGTTGATGGGTTTAATGACCAATCGAATGGCCAGCCAACAGAGTAACGTCAAAATGATGATGCCGGTAAATAATAGAGGTTTTATCCATGATTGAGATTTGGAAATTGCGTCGTGAATTTGTATCTGATCCTCGGCCATTGCTTGTATGGTGGCGAGCTGGAAGTCATGGAGCCGGACAATGGTGGTTTTTAATCCAGGGAGTAATTTTGTGTTTATGGATTCAATTTGCAATTCAGGTTCCAGCGTATCATAGGAATCGAGGTAATTCTTATACAGAATGGAAAGCTTGATCCACTCTTTCTGGGCTTCTCGGAACATACTTGTTGGATCTGAATCCGGAACTCCCTCAGAGTCTGGTTCTATGAGTTTCAAGTGTTCTTCACAGAGCGATAGGTGATGATTCACCAACTCAATAAGCTCAGCAGGGGAAGGCCCCGGCATGATGTTGATCGCATTAGGTGATCCTTCAGACAATAAATATACGCCAATATCCTCCAAATGGTACAACACGGTGAGTGTTTCGGTAAAAGACTGAACATATACACTTCCAGTTCGCTCCGAAGTTGCTCGAATATCAGAATAGGTGAGCAAAGCACTGGCACCAATGCACAGCGTAAGTATCCCTATAATGACATAGGACGAAATAATCGATACTCTGATACGTATTGACTCAATCATGTCAGTTTGAATTAAGCAGTTAGTGGATCAGAATAGACTTTCGCGCCTTGTTTGGCGGAAAAACGATATAATACGCTTCAATTAGATTGGAAACATAATTTGTTATCCATGAGTAATCAACAAGTTTTACAAGAGAATGTTGAGAGAGGAAGGAGAGGGTGTGGTGAGGGTTTGAATAACGTTAATGGGCACGGATAAGTAAATTTTGAATTGGTGCGTCTTGGGCGAAATCCAAGTCGATGTTAAAAGAGGTCACCTTTTTATCGGTGACCTCTTAGCCCTGTTGGGGAAAGAAACCACAAAAACTTGCGGTTAGTGTTCGCAACAACCACGCCGCATGAACGTGTTTTGTAAGCAGGATTGCTGCCGGTTTTTTATTTCGATTTCATTTTGTTCGTAATTTTAATTCTTCATCCGCATCAAATGTGAATGTGCTGTCGATTTCGTTTGGGAAAATCTTGTGCCCGTTGCTTTCCAGGTTAAGTAAGTGTGCTTCTGGGGCTCCGGGCTCAAATTCAATGTATGCTTTCCAAATTGCAGGCGAACCATTGATCAAATGTTGTCCGTGCAATCTCCACTTGTTACTTTCAACCAGTTCCACCTTTTCAGTTGTTGAGGTAATCTCAAACTCCTTTACTGGGATATTGAATCCAAATTCATCTATGAGCATATCTCCTGTTTGGTAATAAATTTCCAAAGGAAAAGCTCTACCCGGTGAATTAATTTGGGAACGATTGGCCAAGTACATAGCTCCTATGACCAGGAGTGCAATTACGGTGTATTTGAATTTACCGCGGTTCATTATGGTTCAAAGTGTCTTAAAATTCTGCAAACAGATATTAGAAGGACAATAGAAGCCATCACTGCTATTACAATTCTCCAGGAAGGGTCCATATCTATGACAGTACCATTGTGCTATTCGGGGAATGTTAAACGAAGACTCTAAGTTGCATCAATTTCACTGGCTTGGAAACGTGGAATTGGGTTAGTGGGACTTTCGATTTCCTTAAAATCAATCAAATAACAGGCACCATTGGGTGAGTATACCTTTTGGCCAACCTTCGGTAGCATATCGGTTTCGATTTGAACCACTCGTTCATCTTCAAGAACCAATTCAATCTTCATTACGTCTGAAACATCTGATATTGGCATGGTATGATTCTTCAAGAATTTTGAAAGGATAATTCAACTGCCGTGCTTTGGCTTCTTCTCCTCCACATGCAGCCATTGTGTCCATCGGGTCTATTATTGGGATGCTGGTAGAAAATGCAATCAAATGCCCTGGGATCATTGCAGAGTTTAAATCAATGTGAACCAGCTCGTGAATAGGTTTGTCCGACGAAACTACAAGGGTGTACCTGTTTGCAGTTTTGCCAAAACCAATTCAATAGGAATAGTTAATCAATTGTCACAATGGTTTCGATGGCACCATTGGGTGAATATCGAATGACGCGAGGTCCGGTTTGATCGCTACCGGGTTCAAGCCCGGTCTCCTTGATCAAAATGTCATTTTTTAAAACCATTACACCCACAGGTGACCACGGCTTTTTGGATTGATACAAAACTTGGCGTCCAGCGTCGCTGAACCGTAACACAGACCTGTTTCCATGATAAGCAACCAACACATCACCTGTATCTGGTTCAATGTCCAATCCATAAACCCGATTACTCACAGAGGGATTTCCATTGTCAAATGGTTGGTGTTTTGGACGTGAATCAGTAATTCCGTGGTAAAGGGTTTTTACCTCTCCGTCCATAGAAACTCTTCGAATTGTATTTTGATCTACCAAATAAATCCAATTTTCAGGACCAAATCGCATGGATTGGATTCCTGTAAACAGTGCATCAGGCCCAATTCCATCGCGATGGCCGCGTGCGTTACCTCCAGCAATGAGAGAAACAATACCTTCTGGTGTTCTTTTGCGAATTCCTATTCCATACAAATTGGGCGGGTATGAATGTGGGAAATAGAGGTTGTTTTCTGCATCTGCCAAGATGGTTACCCCGTACAAATCTTGCCCCCTTTGAATGGGGCCGACCACCGGAGTTACGCTTAGGTCTGTTTCTATGCGAACAATTGAATAGTGTGTGTTGTTCACTTCGACTTCCACCCAGATTCTGTCCAACTCATCAACACATAATCCGTGTGACCAATGGTCTTTTAATACTTCGGTCACTCGTCGATTTGGATTTATTTTCCACACCGCTTTGTGATACACATCTGTGATATAGATATTGCCTTCTGAGTCTTGGTCAATGCCGTCCCCTGGGTGGCCATGGGCGTTGTGGAGTAATGTAAAGGGAGCTACAATGGCTAAAAACAGAAAAGCCCTGTGAATTGAATGTAAAGTCATAAGGGAGTTTACCCAGGCAAGCGGCAATTTGTTACACGCGATTTACCCTGCCTCTGGTAGCGAATAGTAGGATGCGAAGCATCACATGTTGAGCTTTGCTGAATTGAAGCAAATTTCCGCAATCTTCATAATTTTTGCTCCAGATAACCGAAGGTTTAACCTATTTCTGAAAGTCGAAATCTCACGTAAATAGATACCGTGGAAATTAGCTCGCATGAAATTTTGAATTGATCGAAATGAAGTAGCAACTCCTAAGGATTGAATGAAGGAAAAGTCAGCGGTAAGCGTTGATCTGTGCACCAAGCTAATGAATTGGACAAAGATTTTTGAATGAGGATATGAGCATAAATAAATGGCGCGAATGGGAAACTGAGACTCTTGAATGGAGTACACCCTGCAAAAATTGTGCGCAAAATCTGTCATTTTTATGCGATACTTACCTTCCTTCTTAAAAGTAGCGATGGAGTTTGGGAAATTCTCTTCAAAATCCCGAACAGCTATTTGGACTTTTATTCCAAGACGTCCATAAATGTACTGCTAATCTGATCCGGGCTCAAGAAATTAGGGTTCCTCAAGGAGAGAATTCGATTCTCAGGAAGTTGAGTTTTTTTGGTAGAAGTCCAAAAGTCTCCAAAAGCAAACAATTAGAGAAACCTCCTTTCACGAAATCTACCAAAAAGGCGAAATTACGTTCATAAACACGACCTCCGAAAAATAATTTGAAAAAAGTTGGTCCGAAGTGACCCCTGAGCGGCAATTTTTACGCATCGTAGTTTAGCATCCCACAGGATTAGATAAAAAAGCAGGTAATCTTTATTGAATCCGGCTTCTCAGAGGGAGGAAGCTTTAGAAACCTTGTTCAACCCGAACAAGCATATTTCCCAGGATTCTTAAGAAAAAATCACCAGCACTATGAGACAGTACAAGTAACTCGGTTGCACAAATATCCCAGTAAAGAGAACAAGATTGAAGAGAATAAAAAATAAGAAATCAGTCCAAGGTCAGAAAATCTAGGTAAAAAGGAGTGTTTTGCTCTAAGGTGCCTTTTATGGGATGTTACTGATTCCTATTTCTTTTTCTAGCTGATCGATCATCTCTTGTTGTTTTTCTCCTGATGCTTCTATTATCGCTCTGTGCCTATCTGGAAATTGCATACGGTGCTCTAACAGTTTTATCTCATTTTCAGTTTTCATATATAAGTCCGCATAAAACTCCACTAAATTTTCCCAAGTTTCTGCCCCTATCCCCATTTCTTTAGCCTTTGCTAACACCTGACTACTGTTTGATTCTATTTTATCTATCTTATCCCTCAACACCTCCACCACACCCAAATTTCCAACACCCACTTCTGGATCCCCTCCATAGGGGCCTTGCTTAACTGTTGCTATATATGCGTCCTCAATTTTTAAAGCTTCTTTATATATATCAAAATCTTTATCATCAATAATATTTAAGCCTTTTTTCACTAAAAATTCGTTTACTTTTCGTATTTCTGTTTTTGCAAATTTTTCCTTTTCTGTGTTTAAATACTTTTTATATTGTTCTTCATCTAATATGTTACGCAACTTTTTATCATATAAATCCTTAGATTGCTTAACTTTTATTAAATACTGAGTAGCCTCTGCTTGCACAGATTCCACATTTCCTAAATGTTCTAGCAAATCTTCCTTATCTTCATTGCTAATACCTAAATCGTTAAATACGGTATCATAATGATGTGTTAAATTCTCTTTAACATACCCTTTCGCCCTATCTCCCAGGGCCCTAAACCCCCTTCTATCGGCCTCCGATATACCTCCTGAATTCCTGCTACTCTTAGGGGTCGGTTTTAGTGTACTTGAATTAATACTTCTTTGTTTATTCGAGTAAGGTATGTTTTCTAATTTGTTAATCCTTGATTTTAACCTACTTTTCGAATCGTTTGATTCAGATTTTCTAAGTAATTCTACCTTATGGCGTACTAATTCTTTTCTCAACTTAGACAATTCATAAAATTGATAAATAACGATTAGCAGCAAGATAGCGCTAACTATTACACTTAAATGAGTTTTTTTCATGAATAAAATAGAAGCCTTATTTTTTTAAATAAGGCTTCAACGAAATTTATATATAAATTAATTAATATACATCTGTAAATCCCCAATGATTAGAGTAAGAGTAACGATAATACGAGTCATCAGACACGTAGTGTCCTGCTGTATTATAATCAGCCGATGCAAATGAGTTATTAATGGAATATGAGGTTGTGTTTACTACATTACCATCACTCCCTCCAGGTATACCTTGATCATCTTGATAAGATTCCTTCCAATATATTGTTATTGAATTTGATGGATCGTAGTAAGATGCCGTTGAATCGGCAATGGTATTGTTGTGCAATAACACCATTGATGCATCTCCTTTTCCTTTTTTCTCATCCCATGGACCATTCGGATCCCATGCTCCTAATGCTGTGTATATCAACGCAGTGAAAATAACTGCAGTCATTAATATATGTTTATTCAATTGTTTCATAATGAATAATAAGTATTATTAGTTAACAGGATATATTTTAATGTGCAATTTATGCTCATTAAAAGTCACGATAAATTACAAATGTAATCAAGTCAATAAAAAAGTAAAACACGCCTAGTAAATAACCTTATCACTAATTTATAAGGCATTACATTTACCTTTCAGGGTTCACGAAACTTAAAATAAATGAAAAATAAGAACCCCTAGTCCTGAAAGATACAATAGTATTGCAACGCAGCACGTAATAGCGTCTTTTCTTTTTGTTAAGGGTAAACATATTGATTAATTACTTTTACAGTATGATCCCAAAGGGGAGCTTTAAAAATTCAATAATTCAAGAGATTATTTGTGGAATGGCCCTTATGGAATGGAGGGGGTGAGTTTTTAACCTGCATTTAATTCGCCCGGTGACAAACATGGCCACAAATGCTGTAGTTTCCTTTGCAATGGCTATATGTATCCCTAAAAAATGCGGGTCAGTCAAAAATCTAAAAATCCCCATATCGACAAAAACCCCTGAACCACCATTAATGCAGAACTGAACAAATTTTCTGCTATGCGTTTTTAGGCCTGCAGGTATGTTTTTGAGTGGAATTGATTTTCTGGCACCTTTCTTCACCTCAATGTCATCTTACTGACATAAGCATTTGTCCTGTATTCGCTCTGAACAGTCATGCAGCTTTTCAACAATTAATTGAAGCGACTCATTTTCCTGATATTGGATAGAAATTTGCTTCAATTCTTTTACCAGGTTAGACAGTTCAAATGTCAGCCCTAGCGATTGGTTTTTACTGGTAGAATTCTTATTACTTTTTCGTTTAGGTGTTTTTGGTGTTCCGTTTTTCTGTTTAACGAATTTGCTGATATCTTTCGCTGAAAAGGCCTCTGCACCGTTTTCATGAATAAATTCTTGCCATGTTTGCGTAATTTTCTCCTCAGGAACTCTCAAGAGCGGACGTATCTGTGCTTCATTTTTAGGTAGCGGAATGTCTACAATTGTAGACATTTTTTCAAAGGTGTCTGATGCGTTAATAAATTGGTAAGCGCGTTTGCGCCCGAAATCCCACTTTTCTTTACAATACTGCTCAAAGGTTTTGTATTCTTCTCGATAAAGACGGTCATTTTTAATCGTTGCGAGCGCTTTACCAACTTCAAAGAATTCTTTCAAATTGCGGCCAATGACGTCCTCACATTTTTTGAGTCGTGAGATTTCTCGTTTTTGCAATGGCTCGATAATTTCAGGGGATGCTTCAACAAGATTCACAGAGCCGGAGGCAGGTAATTTGGCAATGTCGTTCATATTCTTTTTTTGATTCGGTTGGAGGTTATTTCGATGGCGTAAATTGGCACAAACCGATAATGGAATACTGCTAAATTGTAGTATGAAGAAATTTGTTATTGCAAGATAAAACGTTAGAATAAAATAGGTAACGTAAATAAGGCTACGATTATTTAGAATATTCAATGACAATGTACACACTCCGCCATACATTAAATGCGTAAAAAATGTCGATCAGGGGTCACATAAGGTGAAGTTTTTTTGAATTTTAATCTCCGCTAATAAAAAAATATATTCTAAATTAGAAGCACTAATATTCGATTCAAAAAGGGATGAATGGTAGTATTAGGATACACAGGCCAACCATAGTACCGATTGTGCCACGAGGTTTACGAAAACAGCTTGCTCGACAAATTTACGCTCCTCGGTAGTAAAAAAGGAAAGTTGGTGCCTGCATCTAACTGAACTCCCAAACGGCTGGCACTCCTCGTGCCGATGTCCCGGTCAACTAGGGATGGCTTGGGAGGTTCTTTCACTTTCACTCACCCAGTTCGCTTTCGGTAATGGATGCGACTGTCGACAACAGTGTAGGGCAGGGGAATGTCCCCTTTAAATCTGAATTTTCTTCACTTTGGCTTAGGAAATCTGTCGCTCGTGATTTCTACCCATTCAAATATCCTCGCCTTTGCCGTGCGATACAGCTTTTTCGATCAGATCAGCTGGATTTAAATTCAGGGCAGTTGTAATGCGCAAGTAAACATCCATTCCTGGTATTCTTTTCTTGTTTTCAATAAGGCTTATGGTGGACTGAGATAAACCGGATTTTTCTGCAAGGCGATTCATAGAGATTCCCTGATTTTCGCGTTCTAATCGCAGGAGATCTGCCAGGACTGTAAGTGACGTTTGTATTGAGTCGTGTTTAGCCACTTCATCGTTTTACTTGAAGTAGGCTTGACTTCAGTTATGACAATAGTCATAGTTGGTTTATGTTTAAGAAAAGACTAGGACCTGATCCGCATGCAAACGGTGCTTCAACTCCTGCCCTCTACAGTTGTCCAGATGTATTTGAACTTGATGATGGGGATTTTGCTATCATCGGGATCAATATTACAGAGCAGGCCAAAGCGAATTTACCCCCATCGGCTAGTTGTGGTCCCGACGAGCAAATAGTACGGGTGCCACGCAGGATTCTCATTGGTGCCAAACAAGATATCCCAGATAAAGTGTAATGCGATCCGCCTATTCTGTTCTTTGAGTTGCATCGTGCTTTATCACTGCTGACCTTGGCAGTGACATGCATTTTTCTACATATGCTCGAAATGCTGCATCCTGACGTTCACCATGCTTTCCCCAGACTTTTCTTGGAATTGGATATGAGAAAAATACTGCAATGTCTTCTGATAAATTTCCCGGAACAGAGAGGAGGTTGGATTTCTCCGCATGAAAGACGCTGCTGAGATGCAAAATTAAGGAAAGAACCATAAATTCCTCGTCCGTCGAAATGGGATTTACTTGTAGATCAGGATTTGGGTTCAGTACTCGAGAGAGTTTTGGTGATTCCCTAATTTGACTCCAAATTTCATGATGGTGTTCTGTGATCCGGATGAGGTTTTCCGTTCGTCGCATAATGGTGTCATACCTAAAAGCTGTGGCGGTGTAGAACAGGCCACCAATAATTCCGATACTCTGAAGTAGGGTAAACCAGTCAGATTGCACCCATTCGAAAAATGACATTAATTATCATGATATCAAACCATGAAGGTGCGGGCAACTTCCCCAAATAGCTAATCGGGGATGGAGTTTTTTGCCCCAACTAGAATACTTCGTGGGACTTGTGCAATGCGTCATAAGGCCCACAGCCAGCATCAGCGGGTATGTGTTTCTTAACCATATGGTCAACTTAGAATCCCGGTAAAGGTAAGGTTTTTCTCCAAAGAATAACTACTTTACCATTTGCTAGGCTTTAGCCAGTCAAAATCAACAAAAACGGATTGAACAGGGTATGTCGATGACGTCTTGGGCAGAAAAATCTGGATTGTCGCAGCAAATTTAATTGTTTTGTGAACCATGATCCGTTCAAGGGCTAATTCTGCATCACTGGAATTTATTGAGCACTGAGATGGTTGGTAACTTTATCCAAGTGTGGTAGCATAGAATTACCTGATTATTATTTGATTTAAACAATATATCATGACTCAACCAACAGCTATCAAACCGCTTACCGATTTTTTAAGAAACTTCAAAGCGTATATAGGTAGGCTCAAATCATCTGGGGAAGCTGAGGTTTTGACGGTAAATGGAAAGGCATCAATCGTAGTACAGGATGCAAAATCCTACTACGCTCTCTATGAGCTTGCAGAACGAGCCCGACAAGACGAACGGCTACGGCTTGCAATTCAATCAGTAATAGATGGTAAGCCAGCCGGGTCCGCAGGTGAGGTGTTTATTCGCTTACGCAATAAGCACATTCCATCTTCATGATTCGTTATCGGATCGAAATTGATTCAATTGCTCAGGAGGACATTGATCAATCGTTGGCTTGGCTTATGCAACGTAATCCAGATATGGTAGG
Organism: uncultured Verrucomicrobiota bacterium; assembly: GCA_964342825.1. GTDB lineage: Bacteria > Verrucomicrobiota > Verrucomicrobiia > Limisphaerales > AAA164-E04 > AAA164-E04. Next base: position 44,560 of record CAYFHO010000020.1, on the reverse strand, counting down.
GGATTGGCTTGATGCGCTTGAATCTAAGATTTATTCGTTAGAGACCAATCCTGAACGGTGCCCCTCAGCACCAGAAAATGGTCGATGGGGAAACGATATTGAAATCCAACAGCTTCTTTTTTCTGATTATCCTTCAAAATACCGTATTCTCTATACAGTTCTAGGAAAGACGGTTAGAATTCTGCAGGTGCGTCACACTTCTCGCGGAGATTTATTTCATACCTACGAATCATAAGCATATTCCTTTGGAAGTAGTGACCGATTCAATTTTTGGAGATTTACCTCGTCCAAATTTTACCGGTAAAGCACTTTTTTTAAATTATTTTCAAAAAAGTGACCCCTCACCGGTCTTTTTTACGCATGTATACATAGTGCCCCTCTTTGTGTACGCCGAATGTCGGAAGACAATCGGTGTATTGTGGAAAAGAAAGGTAAGCGCATGCATCATGGAAATGTATCAAAAGAGATAGCTGAGGGCTTGCGTGTTTTGCGCAATCGGATAGACACGGCAAATATTCCGTCTTCATCACTTGATGAAACTCTGAATGTTGCCACATGGAATATTCGTGAATTTGGCCGCAAAAAGAGACGTAAAGCTTCCATCCATTTCATTGCTGAAATTCTTGGACAATTCGACCTCATTTCAGTCACCGAACTTCGAGACAATATTTCGGATCTGAAGCGAGTCATGGACATTCTTGGGCCGTATTGGAAGGTGGTATATTCAGACTACAACACTGACCGCGCTGGGAACCGCGAGCGTATTGCATATGTCTATGACAAGAGGGCAGTAGCATTCACTGGTCTGGCTGCAGAAGCTGATCCACCCAGGAAAAAGATGAAGGTAATTGTAAATGGTGAAGAGGTAATGGAATACCGCTCCCTGATTACCTGGTGGCGTAGCCCGTTCATGGCTTCATTCCGTGCCGGCGATTTCGACTTTATAGTCATCTCTGCTCACATCCGATGGGATAAACAGGGGGGAGAGGAAAGTAGGAAACGAGCGCTCGACCTCTTAGCCAAGTGGGTGGATAAGCGAAGAAAGGACAAACATCTAATAGACAAAGACATCATCCTCATGGGGGATTTCAATATTCCAGCAGTGGGTGATGAACTTTTCGATGCCCTCACGAGCAAAGGGTTACGGATTCCAAAGTCTTTGGTTGGGACTCATGGCACAAATCTGGCCAAGAACAAGCGGTATGACCAAATTCTACATTTTCCGAGATATACCAAATGCTTCACAGATCATGGAGGTGTATTAGATTTTTACGCTAATAACCACCGTCCCTTGTTCCCCGGTGATGCTATGGCGAAAAAGGCATTTACCTACCAGTTGTCTGATCATCTTCCCCTTTGGGTGCAGTTGGACACGGATATAGATGATGAAAAACTGGATCAAATTTTAAATCGATAGAAAACGAACGATGTGAGCGCGCTGATCGGATTCTTTGGTGAACAAATCACCATGTTCCTCATGTGGCTGTTTATTAGCCGCAAAGAGTATCAGCGTTTTCACAACGTCATCGTTCCGGCAGAAGATGGAACAACGCAGATAGACCACTTGTTGATTTCACGGTATGGCATTTTTGTCGTTGAAACCAAGAACATGAAGGGGTGGATTTTTGGATCTGAAAATCAGGCTACGTGGACACAGTCGCTCTACAAGCGCAGGCACACGTTCCAAAACCCATTGCGACAGAATTATCGCCACGTCATGTGTCTTGCTGAATACCTTAAGCTTGATCCTTCAGTCTTCCATTCAATCGTGTTTTTTATCGGTGAATGCACCTTCAAGACTCCAATGCCACCCAATGTCATGAGAGACGGATTGTCCTCATATATCCGTAGTTTCAAAGATCCGATTCTGACCGATGATGAAGTTGTGATGGTGGTGAATCAGATAAAGGTGTTGAAGTCAGATCCTTCCCTTAATCACAGAACGCATATGCAGTCCTTAGCAGTGCGCCATGACCAATCCAATGTCTGTCCAAAATGCGGGTCAACACTCGTTACCAGAACAGTGAAGCGAGGGGACCGTGCTGGTTCAGAATTTTTTGGGTGCTCAACATTTCCTAAATGTCGCTACGTGAAGAAATAGAGGTGAATTATGAATGAGAATGCCATCAAATCTGTTTCAGATTCCGTAAGTTCAAAGAAATCGGATTCAATAGAAAACCAACAGCTTTCATACTGGTGTAAGCTGTTTGAGAAACCACTGTGCTCTCCGCAGGAATTCTATGCACTGGTGGAGGAGAATTTAAGTAAATGGAATGTCCCGGCACTTTCCGGTGGATACATCGACCTGCGTGAAGGGAATATTTTTTCAGATAAACGGCTGTACCTTCAATTAAACCGGGAATTGCTGGTTTTTGAAGTATGTGCCGCCCCATTCGGTACTGGTTACTTTGTTTCCGCTCGATTGTTTGATCGGCGTCGGTATGCGACCCTAAAGGACTTTATCGGTCTATTGATTTTCATAGGTCTTCTTTCTGCGGTTTTTTGGTATATGATAGGTTTTTTACAGACCGTGTTCTTGATGCTATTTGCTCTGATTGGAGTGGTTGGCCTCATTAAATCTGCCTCTCCCTCCCTCATTCGCAAGATGGATGGTGCCTTCCCTCAATTGCCGTGTATCGGCCCAATTTATGAATCATTGGCTCATCCTTTGACGAACTTCAGAATCGATCAGAACAACATGTATCAGCAGGCAGTACACCAGGCGGTGATGACAACCGTTGATGCACTAAATCAGAAGGTTGGTATCAAACCGCTCACCGCTGAGGAACGAAAACCAACCATCCGTCAAATGTTTGGAAAGTAAATAGGGTAGCCTATGATGGAGGATCTGCGCGAACAGGTTGAACACTTCTACGATTGGGAAGCCCTGGGACGTGGGCATCTCATCTGGGATCGTCCTGTCCGTATTGAACCTCCATTTACATCGTTCAAGAGAATTTCTAAAATCACCAAGCCTCCTATTGATGATGGAAGAATTGAAACTAGATTCAGCAGTCTCTTTAAAAATGTCTTAGGTGCTTTCCGAAGCAGTGAGCCGGTTGAGATAGATGAGTACGAATCTGAAGATTCAGTTGCTGAATCGCTCTCCCCGGTGCTTGATGATGAGGCCTCGGAAGTTGTGGAACTACAGGTACTGTTGCCAGAAGACACAACCGTATCCACAAACCTTGCAGAACAGTTTATTGCCAGTATTGAACAATGCGCACACCAGGTGGCCTTTGAGGTGGTGGCTACCGTCGAGTGCATAACGGTGCAATTCGCAGCATATCCCTCCGATGCGCGAATTGTGCGCAGTCAGATTGAGTCCCACTTCCCTGAAGTAACCATTCTAGAAGAATCCGGTTTTCTCGAAAACGCCTGGAACAGTTCCTACGACTCACTAATACTCGAACTCGGATTGGAGCGAGAGTTTATGCTGCCACTCAATCCGGTCAGTTCATTTAAAAATGATCCTTTGACCGGAATTACGGGAGCCATCTCAAGTTTGCAGTTGGGGGAAGTTGCAATTCTTCAGATCCTCTTTGAACCAGCACGTCATCCATGGAGATCCAGTATCCAGACAGCTATTACAGATAGCGAGGGGCAACCATTCTTCAACGATGAGCCTGCCTTTACCGGCCATGCTATGATGAAGCTCAACAAACCACTGTATGCAGTGGTGTGCCGAGTTGGGGTAGCAGGTATGGACTATGACCGGGTGCTTCAGATTGCGACACATGTAACCGCTCCATTGTCTGTTTTGGATAGTCCAGGAGCAAATGGATTAGTTCCGTTATCCAATGAGGAGTATGATTTGGAGAATCATCGCAACGATGTGTTTCAACGCAAATCCCATCGCAGTGGGATGATTTGGAACAGTGCGGAATTGGTGTCATTGGTGCATTTACCAAACACCACAGTCCAACATCCCAAGCTGAAACGAGAAGGTAATAAGACGAAGTGTGCTCCGGGTATTACCTCTGGCCATTCCATCGTTTTAGGAGAAAATACTCATTCAGATATGACTCGGGAAGTAACACTCAGCGAGCAGCACCGTTTGCGCCATATGCATGTCATTGGGACCTCCGGGAGCGGTAAATCGACGCTCCTATTCAACCTCATATCCCAAGACATTCAACAAGGTCATGGATGTGGAATATTAGATCCACACGGGGATTTGGTGGATCAAATCCTTCAAGTAATACCGGAGAACCGGATAAAGGATGTGATTCTATTTGATCCCTCTGATGCTGAGTATCCCATCGGGCTAAATATCCTCAATGCGCACTCAGAATTGGAGAAGAGCCTTTTGGCGTCTGATCTCGTTTCTGTTTTCAAGAGGTTGTCCACATCCTGGGGGGATCAGATGACGACCGTGCTCCGCAATGCAATCTTGGCCATATTGGAAAGCTCGACAGGAGGCACTTTGTCTGATCTCCGAAGGTTTCTCGTTGAACCAGAATTCAGGGCCGAATTCCTCAAGACAGTAGAGGACAGTCAGGTTGTTTACTTCTGGAAAAAAGAGTTTCCAATGCTTTCTGGGCGACCACAGGCACCACTCCTAACACGCCTGAATACATTCCTTGGTCCTAAAACAATTCGTTACATGGTGTCCCAGCGGGAGAATAAGGTGAACTTTGGGGACATCATGGACAGTGGGAAGATATTCCTGGCCAAGCTATCTCAAGGTGCTTTAGGTGAAGAAAATTCATACTTACTAGGATCGTTGCTGGTCGCCAAGTTCTACCAGATAGCCATGAGTCGTCAGGCAATGGATGCCACCGAACGACGACCTTACTGGCTCTATATAGACGAATTTCACAATTTCACGTCGGCTTCAATGGCCTCCATTCTCACCGGGGCGCGGAAATATGGCTTGGGTTTGTGCTTGGCCCACCAGGAACTCAAGCAGATTGAAAACAGAGATGCCAATGTCGCTGGATCAGTTGTTGCCAATCCGTATGTGCGTGTGTGTTTTCGTCTGGGCGATGAGGATGCGCGGAAATTGCAGAAAGGATTCTCCTTTTTCGAAGCAAAGGATCTTCAGAATCTGGGAGTGGGGGAGGCTATCTGCCGCATTGAACGGTCGGATTATGATTTTAATTTAACGGTTCAGTCACCTCAGGATGATGGGGGGAAGGGGAAAGATCATGAGGATCTGATAAGGGGATCTACCAGAGCACTATATGCAATTCCAAGAGGGGAAGTGGAAGGACAGCTTCGCAAAGAACAGGAGGCTTTGCTTGAAGAGGATGAAACCCCGCAACCAGAACTGAAGTCTAAACACAAAGAATCCAAGACCACTCCAAGAACGAAACAAACTGAGCCCAAGATATCGGATGACAGCTCATCCGTTCCAGAGGAACCATCTCCCAAGCAAAATGATCAGTCAGTCCAAACTCCACAGGAATCCTCTGTAAAACCAACATCAATACCTAGTCATGAGGAAATCAAAGAATACCTGATCAATGCAGCCGAAAAACTGGATTACGTAGTTGAACGTGAAGTCTGGGTATTGGATGGAAAGGGGAGAGTAGATCTCGTCTTTACGAGAGGAGATTTGAAAATAGCGTGTGAGATTGCCAATACGACTACGGATGAGCATGAGGTGGGGAATATCCAAAAATGTTTGGATGCAGGGTTTTCGAAGGTGGTGTTGGTATCAGTATACGAGAAAAGGCTTAATCAAATATCCGCTCTTTTTCGAGAAAAGGTTAGTGATACCAAACAAGACGTGCAGTTCCTGAGTCCTGATACATTTGCCGAAATCTTACAACAATACTCCAAAGCAGATCCAGCCGGGGGTAGAACTGAACAAACCAAGCCGAGGAAGCACAAGGTAGACCTCATGGGGACCGGTCAATCTGCTCAGGAGTTGAAATCCAAGGAGAAAGATTTGATTGATTTGTTGAAGAAGAATTTGAGGAAGAGCTGAATTGCCTAGGGAGGATTAAAAACAAAAAGGATACATATGTCTCGATATTACGTAAATCGGAATGCTCAATCAAATGGGGACCATGAGGTCCATACAATAGGATGTAGTTTCATGCCGGAAGCTGATAACCGAATTTATCTTGCTGATTATTCCCATTGCCAGCAGGCGGTCAGGGAAGCAAAGAAACACTTCAATCAAGTGAATGGGTGTTTCTACTGTAGCCGTGAATGCCATACTTCTTAAAAACAACCTTACAATTGGTCAATGGTTGAAAAATCGGTGTATTTGGAATGATAGCAAAGTGCTTTTATGATGGGGCAACGTTCTGGTATCAGGCAGGATATAATTGCTGAAAGTTTGAGTTCGGTGTTACTTTTTGTTATTATTCAAAATGCGCACAACCCAAATTGTTAACCCATAAATTCCAGTCATCAAATTTCTGCCTTCATTCAATACGCTTTGGTATTTAATTTTTAATAGATCATTGGTTTATGGCATTTAAAAAGAATACGTTTTCCAAGACCGTTTCCGCAAATCCAGCGGCGCATTTCAAAACACTTACTAAGCGGCAACACCCAGATGTTATGCCTCATCAAAAAGAGATGCTGGAGGCCTATGCTGCAGATTTCGATGACAAGCCTGATGTTGCTCTGCAATTGCCCACTGGAAGTGGGAAAACGCTTGTCGGTTTACTGATCGCAGATTGGCGACGGATTAAGCATGGAAATCGGGTTGTCTATCTCTGCCCAACAATACAACTTGTTCGGCAGACGGTTCTTCAGGCGAAAAATCAGTACGGCATCGATGTTGTTGACCTCTCGGGCCCGAAGGGAAATTTTCCACCACCTGATCGGACTGCATATAAAACCGGTGCTCAGGTCGCCATCAGTACATACTCTGGAATTTTTAATAGTAATCCGTTTTTTGACGATCCCGATCTGATCATCATAGATGATGCTCATGCGGCAGAAAATTACATCGCAAAGATGTGGTCCTTGGAAATAGCGATAGGCACTCCTTTACATTTAGTTCTAGCCGAGTATCTGCGTCCACATCTTGATCCACAGGAATTCTCGAGACTGACCGGAGATTGGACGGGGCCAGCAGATGCGACCTGGGTAGATAAGCTACCAAGCCCGAAGGTGAGAGAGTTGGAATCAGGTCTTGTCGAGATTATAGATGCACATGCCGACAGGAATAACAAAAAACTTCACTACCCGTGGTCGTTGATTCGTGATCATCTTGATGCCTGTCATATATATTTGGGGTCTCAGGAAATCCTGATCCGGCCAATACTTCCTCCTACCGCCTCACATGCACCTTTCGAAAATGCTAAGCAACGTATTTACATGTCTGCAACACTTGGTGCCGGGGGAGACCTAGAACGTCTTACAGGGAGAAAGAGAATTGAACGTCTTCCGGCTTCCGAAAGTTTCCAGAATTCCGGGGTAGGGCGACGTTTTTTTGTTTTTCCGAGTCTTACGCTAAATAGCGAGGAAATTGATGCACTGCGGCTCAAAATGCAGGAACGAGCAAGCCGTTCAGTAATACTGACTCCATCAACAAAAAGTGCAGAGGAGCACATAGAGCAGGTGACCGATGGCTTGAATGGTTTCCAGGTTTTCACCAAGGATAAAATCGAAGCTGACAAGGCCCCATTTGTGCATAGCACAAAAGCGGTAGCCGTTCTTGCCAACCGTTACGACGGTATTGACTTTCCAGGAGATGAATGTCGCCTACTCTGCTTGGATGGCTTGCCCAGAGCAATGAATGCACAAGAACGTTTCATTATGTCCAAGATGGGAGCTGCAGCACTCTTTAACGAGCGAATTCAGACACGCGTGCTTCAGGCGGGAGGGCGTTGTACCCGTGGGTTACAAGATCGTTCAGCCGTCTTTGTGACAGGAACAGAATTAGTTGACTTTTTGGCTGACAGTAGAAAGTGGCAATACTTTCATCCAGAATTGCAAGCTGAACTTGCCTTTGGTGTTGAACAGTCCACTGACGTTAGTGCGAAGGACATTATTGAGAATTTCAATATGTTCATGGACAACACTGCTGATTGGGCAGGGGCTGATAATTCGATCCGAGATGCTGTTCAAGATTATGATCAAGCCCCATTTCCTGCAATGGATGAGTTGGAAGTAATCGTAGGTGAGGAAGTAAATTACCAGGAAGCACTCTGGAACCATGACTATGCATCAGCGCTTTCATCGGCTCGGACAATTTTAGCAAAATTAAATCATCAGGACCTCCGTGGATATAGAGCTTTATGGCACTACCTCGCTGGTGCAGCAGCATTTCGGCTTTCACGTGACATGGGAGATGCTCAAGCTCAGTCAGCGTTGGAGCAATTTGGAAAAGCAAAGAGGGCCGCTCCGTCGGTTTCATGGCTAAATTTGTTGACCAGAACCGTAGGGGATTCTTCAGAAAAAGAGGAGAAAGGACACAGCTCTGAAACTCTCAAACAGGTCGAATTGATTGAACAAAATTTCCTTTCTATGGGAACGGCGACAAACCATAATTTCGAAAAACGAGTTGCGAAGATTCTTAAGGATTTGGAACAAAAGGATACATTTGAGGCAGCGCAAGTTGAGGCTGGGATCATGCTCGGCTTTACTGCAGGGAATGATGATAGCGATGCTGCTCCAGATCCTTGGTGGCTTGGGAAAAAGATAGGTATTGTTTTTGAAGATCATGCTGGTGGAAAAGACGATACCATATTCGGCGCGGTAAAAGCACGTCAGGCATGTAATCATCCAAAATGGATCGAGAGTAATGTTCCTGGAACTAAAGATATGAATATTATCCCCATTTTGGTGACACCATGCACAAAAATGACAAAAGGGGCTGTTCCTCAGCTTGATAATGTTCGCTATTGGGCTCTAAATGAATTTGCTAATTGGGTAGTTCAATCGGTCCCTATCCTTCGTGAGTTGAAGGGGACCTTTCCTGGTGAAGGCGACTTGATATGGAGAGCAGAAGCGCAGCAACGACTAGAAGACGAGGGTTTAACGCTTGAAAAAATAATAGAACGTATTCCAAAGGCGACGGAAGCCATGGAAATCGAGGGCTGAGCTGTCTGTAGGGGCAACATCATCTACTTTGTAAAGATGAAATATTGTCCGAAGAGCCAAGAAGGCTTTCCAAGTGGTGATGAATAAACACAGAGTGCACTTTTTTGGGATTTGATAATATCCGTTAAAGCATTCCAATTAGCCCTTCAGCAAAATTTTCTCCACAGGAAAGACAGAAATATCCTTTTATTTCGCCATAGTCCAAGTGTTCCTGTGTGTTTCCAGAACTGAGGTCATACTCTTCAAAAACGATGCGTTCTATTCCCGCCTTGTCCGATGTATTTCCGCAATTAGGACACTTGATGCTTGTTGTCATGAAAATTAATGTTCCTAACGGTTGGGTTTTTAGCGGAATGGCCACTGTAAATCCAACAAACGTCAGTTAGTCTTAACCGAATAATGTGATCGACGGGTATTAGCTTACCGTACATTTAGGGTTTTGGGAACGGCCCTCCTTGAGACAAGATGCCACATTGAAATAGCAATTATTTCGTTCATTCCACCATGTGCAAACCAAGTCCCTTGGCAGCTTTTTTTGAGATTATGTTAGCCTCAAAATTTACCTTGGAGTGTACATCTACGGCCGGTATATTCCACACATCTCATGTTGATATTCCACCTTGAAGTCTGAGGGAGTGAACTAGGATACCTGAATGAATACTTATCGTAAAACTACCATTGGGCTACCTTACATTCCCGTTGGAATGGGGAATCGATTGTGTCGTTCGGACGTTGTGCATCAAGGGGTTTTGTATTACGGGAAAACTGGTCCATTTGACCTATATTCCCGGTTTCATTCCCAATTTAAGAATTTAAGGGCTTTAGGAATTTGTAACGTGTTGAAATTAAACAACTAATCAAAGTGATAAGAATAGAACGCCAGGTTCAAGTGTCGTATCGGCATCGGGTCTTGTTCACAAAAAATGTTTTTGAGGCAAGCAACCCGGTCCTTCGTGATGTATTAATTGAGGATTTTAAAGGTGACCCTGTCAAAGTATTGGTCATTGCCGATGACGGATTGGTTCGTGCTTACCCGGAACTTTCCAGTCAGATTCATCAATATTTTGAACAATTTTCACAAATCAACCTTGTTTGTCCAACTATCATTGCAGAGGGGGGAGAACGGGTTAAAAACTCCTATTTCCACGTTTCAGAAATTCAGTCTCCAATAGATCGCTATCATATTGATCGCCATTCCTATGTGATTGCCATTGGGGGCGGGGCTTTGTTGGACATGGTCGGATTGGCTTCAGCTACGGCACATCGAGGGGTGAGGCATATTCGAATTCCCACCACTACCCTCAGTCAGGCCGATTCTGGTGTGGGTGTTAAAAATGGCATCAACGCTTTTGGAAAGAAAAATTTTGTCGGTACTTTCGCGCCTCCTTTTGCTGTCATTAATGACTTGGCATGGCTGTCGGGATTATCGGATAGGGATAAGCGCGGTGGATATTCCGAGGCGGTCAAGGTTGCCTTGATTCGCGACAAAGATTTTTTTGAGGAACTGGAACAATCAGCTGATAAATTAGCCTGCTTCGATCCTGAGGCTATGGAACGCTTGATTTATAAATGTGCCGAGCTGCACGTTAACCATATTGCCTCAAGCGGAGATCCCTTTGAGTTTGGTTCAGCTCGGCCTCTCGACTTTGGCCATTGGGCTGCTCACAAGCTGGAACAATTGTCGAGTTATTCCATTCGCCATGGTGAGGCAGTTGCGATTGGTATTTGCTTGGATGTTATTTATTCGGGCTTAGTTGGCATGCTTAAGGAGTCAGAAGTGGACAGAATTCTGAAGCTGATTGAAAAGCTGGGATTCGAACTTTATTCCAATGAACTTCATTACACGACCAGCGAAGGACACTTTACCGTCCTCAAGGGGCTTGAAGAATTTCGGGAACATCTCGGTGGTGAGTTAACGGTGACCCTTCTGGAGGACATTGGTCAAGGAGTCGAAGTGCATGAAATCAATATTCCAAAAATGACCCAAGCCATGCATTTGCTTCGAGATAGATTTCAATCCAATTCAAGCAGGATCCTGGTAGCACACCCCTAATTGCTACCGAATCACTCCATGAGGCGATTGGCGGTCATCAATGTGGTTGGATTGACAACGGACCTTATTGAGCGTGGTATGCCTCGTATCAGGGCCTTGACTCAACAGGGGGGATGTACCCGAATAGACCCTGCCTTGCCAGCACTTACCTGCACTGCCCAGTCTAATTATCTAACCGGAGCTCAACCTACCCATCATGGCATCGTTGCCAATGGATGGTATGACCGTGACCTTGCAGAAGTTCAGTTCTGGAAACAGCCTGATCAGCTGGTTCAGGCTCCTAAAGTTTGGGACGATCTGAAAAACATTGTTCCTGAGTTCACGTGTTCCAAACTGTTTTGGTGGTATAACATGTATTCCAATGTGGATTACAGCATTACCCCCCGTCCCATGTATCCTGCTGACGGCCGCAAATTTTTTGACATCTATTCCTGGCCTTATGGTATCAGGACCGAGATTACAAAAGATCTGGGTCCTTTTCCTTTTCCGACATTTTGGGGACCGGCTGCAGGGATGCAGACTCCCCAAGGATCACCAGAGGAGGTATCCAAATGGATCGCAAATTCTGCCAAATGGATTGAATCCCGTCATCAACCCAGTCTCAACCTGATTTATCTCCCTCATCTCGATTACAACTTGCAACGTTTTGGACCGGAGCATTCATGTATCCCCGATGACTTAACACGTATCGATCAAATTGTGGGAGATTTGGTCGATTTTTTCATCGGACAGGGAGTGGATTCACTCATTCTTTCTGAATACGGCATTACCGAAGTCCGAGAGGCAATACATTTGAACCGGTTATTTCGTGAACATGGATGGCTCACCATCAAAGAAGAACTAGGACTAGAGTTGATCGATTTCGGCGCTTCGAAAGTTTTCGCGGTGGCGGACCATCAAATGGCGCATGTTTATATTCAAGACGAAGATTTAAAACCAAAGGCAAGAGCATTGCTTGAGTCCGTAGAAGGTGTGGATTGGATTTGGGGAGCGGAGGATAAAAACAAGAATGGAATCGATCATAACCGGTCGGGAGATTTGGTCGTTTTTTCCAAAGACTGGGCCTGGTTTACCTACTATTATTGGATGGAGGACTCTAAAGCACCGGATTTTGCACGGTGTGTGGATATTCATCGCAAGCCCGGCTATGATCCGGTTGAATTATTTTTGGATCCAGCCCTGAGGTTTCCCAAGTTGAAAATTGCCTGGCGCTTGCTTCAGAAGAAATTTGGATTTCGTATGCTGATGGATGTGATTCCATTGGATGCAGGATTAGTCAAGGGATCTCACGGAACGCGCCCCTCAGATAATCGTCATTTTCCTGTTGTCCTATCAAGTGCTGCAAGTCTGATTCCGGATGTAGATACCATTTCTTCTTTGGAAATTGCTCCATTGATCAAAGGATTTTTTTCCAACCAATAAATACATAAATCTGTTGCCTGCTTTTGAAGTCTCATCATAATTCTGCCCCTCATGACAGAAGGAGAAACCCAGGCCAGGCATCGAGAATTGGTAAGAGTCATTCGTAAACATGACTATGCCTATTACGTACAGGCCAGACCGGAAATTTCAGATCACGAGTATGATCGTCTTTACAAGGAATTGATTGATTTAGAAACTCGTTTTCCAGAGCTCATCTCCCCTGATTCGCCAACACAGCGTGTTGGAGGACAACCCCTGGAAGGCTTTCAAACGGTCACACACACAATTCCCATGATGAGTCTTGATAATACATATTCTCAAGATGAACTGGTTGCTTTCCTGAATCGGGTGCAGAAACTATTGCCTCAAAAGAATCTCGAATGGACCTTGGAGCCCAAAGTGGATGGTGTTGCGGTCAGCTTGAGGTATGAAAATGGTCAACTGGTCTACGGAGCGACTCGTGGGGATGGAACCACAGGAGATGATATCACGACGAATTTGAAAACATTGCGTAGTGTTCCCATTCAGCTGGATTCGAGTCAGGCATCCATCCCACCTGTTCTCGAAGTCAGGGGGGAAGTATTCATGACTCGGGCAGGTTTTGTTCGGTTGAATGAGCATCGAAAAGAAAATGGAGATGAAGTATTTGCCAATCCCAGAAATGCCACCGCTGGCTCCCTGAAAATGCTCGATTCGGGCATTGTTGCGAAACGTCCACTCGACATGGTTGTTTACGGGAATGGGTTCATTGAAGCGGGCGATCTAAAGTTGCCTGACAGGCAGAGTGACCTGTTGAACTATTTTCATAAAATTGGGTTGCCTACACCCGAACATGTCTGGATATGCAAAGACGCTGGATCCCTTTTAAAAGTTATTCATGAATTGGATGATTTACGTCATGCGTTGGATTATGAAACAGACGGGGCCGTCATTAAATTGAACGACATTCCGCTCAGGGATCTCATTGGAGCAACGGCGAAAGCTCCTCGTTGGGCAATTGCCTACAAATTTGCAGCTGAGCAGGCTGAAACCAAGCTTAAGAAAATTTTCATACAAGTGGGAAGAACCGGAGCGCTTACGCCGGTTGCCGACTTGGAGCCGGTGCAGGTGAGTGGGTCCACCGTCAGTCGGGCGACTTTGCACAATGCTGATGAAATTCAGCGCAAGGATATTCGTGAAGGAGACACTGTGATCATTGAGAAGGCTGGGGAAATTATTCCGGCGGTGGTACGCGTTGTTGTTGAAAAACGTCCCACTCAATCAACTCCCTATTCTTTTCCAACAAAATGTCCTGAATGTGAAACTCAGGCAATTAAACTGGATCTCTCCAAGGTCGTTGCTGCAGTTTGGCGCTGCCCAAATCCTGATTGCCCTGCTCAGATCCGAGGCCGACTGGAACATTGGTGTTCGCGCAAGGCAATGGATATCGAAGGAGGAGGTGCCGCATTGGTGGAGCAGCTCGTTGCTCAAGGACTGGCCAGAGATGTGGCGGACTTATATGAACTGACTCATCAACAGGTGGCCTCTCTGGAAAGAATGGCAGACAAATCAGCCAAGAACTTTTTACAAGGAATAGAAGAATCCAAATCCAGAGATTTGTGGCGTGTGCTTTTTGGCCTGGGCATTTTGCACGTTGGAGCAGGGGTGGCAAAAACCTTGTCCCGCCATTTTGAAATCATCGATGATCTCGGTAATGCCTCCGTTGAACAATTGGTAACCCTGGATGATGTAGGAGAAATTATTGCCCTAAGTTTGGTTGAATGGTTTTCACAGGATAAGAATAAACTTCTCATCCATCGATTGAAAACTCTTGGGGTTGAGATGAGGTCGACTTTGTTTACCGCACAAGCCAGCCACAGCCTGGCCGGGACCATATGGGTCTTGACCGGAACTCTACCAAATTTGACACGTCAGCAAGCAACTGAAAGGATCGAATCAGTCGGAGGCAAGGTTTCGAGTAGTGTCAGTAAAAAAACAAATTTCGTTTTAGCCGGAGAGTCAGCTGGATCAAAACTTGATAAAGCCCGCAAGCTTGGAGTTGAAATTCTGGATGAAGCTGGCTTTTCCAAGTTAATGGAAAGTTCACCAGATTAATTCTTCTTGGTGCGGAAAATTTTCTGGTAGCATTGGACAATGAAGCCTTCGTGACCTAGGTTGGCGTGTATGCAAGATTTGTTAACTCAACTTAAAGAACACAGCATTATCGTTGCTGATACAGGTGATTTCGGGAGCATTGAAAAATACCAGCCGCGTGATGCAACTACAAACCCCAGTTTGCTGCTCAAAGCAGCCATCAAACCGGAATATTCAGATTTGTTTGACCGCTGTATTTCTGACACCAAACAGACAGGGCTGACCGGTGACGGAGCAGTCAATGAGGCAATGGATCGTTTGGCGGTTGCATTTGGTCTGGAAATTTTGAAAATTGTCTCTCACCGAGTATCAACCGAGGTAGATGCCACACTCAGTTTTGATGAGAAGGGCACCGTCGAAAAAGCTCGATCCCTGATTGGTCGCTATCAGAAGGCTGGCATCGACCGAGAGCGTATACTGATCAAGATTGCTTCTACTTGGGAAGGGATCTGTGCCGCAAAGACACTCTCTCAGGAGGGGATTCATTGTAATCTTACCTTATTGTTTTCAAAAGCTCAGGCCATTGCCTGTGCCGAAGCCGGCGTGCAGCTCATCTCACCGTTTGTCGGAAGAATCCTCGATTGGTATAAGAAAAATACCGGCAAGGAATCCTATGCCCCATCCGAAGATCCCGGCGTGCTTTCTGTGACCGGAATTTACCATTACTATCGAAAATTCGGGTATCAGACTGAGGTGATGGGAGCCAGTTTCCGAAATAAAGAAGAAGTGCTCGCTCTGGCAGGTTGCGATTTATTGACCATCAGTCCTGGTTTATTGGAAGAACTCCAGGCCAACGAAGGAACCGTCGAACGACAACTGCTCCCCAGTCAATCTGAGTCCATGGATTTGGAGAAAATTTCGATGGATGAAAAATCTTTTCGCTGGGCTTTGAATGAAGATGCCATGGCCACCGAAAAACTTGCGGAGGGTATCCGTGGATTTGCCGCAGATACAGAAAAACTGCGACAACTTGTTCAAGAAAGGTTAACATGACCTCCTCTTAACAACATGAAATCATCGCTTTTTGATCAAAAATTATTCCGCTCGAATCGGAGACGATTCATAGCTGGTTTGGTATCCGCTCTTGGGGCTCCTTTGGTTTATCAAAACCGCCTCCTAAAAACCGGGCTGTTTCCAAGCGCACTGGCTCAAGAAGCGCTGTTAAAAGGATGGCCGGGCAAAGAGGAACTGCGAATCCTCAGTGATAAACCTCTCAATGCAGAGGCCACTGCAACTCTTCTGGACGATGAAATCACTCCAATCTCCAGGCATTTTGTCCGAAACAACGGATTGATCCCTGAGCGTGCCAGACAGGGAATTCTTGGTAATTGGACCCTGTCTGTTGACGGTGAAGTCAACGAGACGTTGAAATTTGATCTCACCACTCTCCAAGCTACTTTTCCAGTTCACGAGGCTGCCTTGGTGATTGAATGTGGAGGCAACGGGAGGGGAGGTTATTTTCCAAAAGTGGGCGGGAACCCCTGGACACTGGGAGCTGTGGGTTGTGCCCGTTATCGTGGAGTAAGACTTAGGGACGTTCTGAAACACGCAGGTGTCAAATCATCCGCTGTTTACATTGGATATTATGGAGAAGATCCGACCTTAAATCGTGAAACCGGAAAATATCCCATTTCAAGAGGAGTCCCGATTGAAAAAGCTTTGGACGAAAATACCATGCTTGCTTGGGAAATGAATGGAGTCGCTCTACCTGCCGAACACGGATTTCCGCTTAGACTCATTTGTCCAGGTTGGCCCGGTTCGACTTCCGGAAAATGGATTAAGAGAATTCAAGTTCGAGATCGTGTCCATGATGGCACCAAAATGACCGGGACCTCATATCGTGTACCCAAGCATCCTGTCGCCCCTGGAGAAGCGGTTCCCTCCGAAGACATGAAAATCATTCATGAGATGCCGGTGAAGTCGATCATTACTCATCCCGGAACAGGAAGCAACTATTCTGATACCAAGGAAGTGCACGTGCGTGGGCATGCCTGGAGCGGGCATGGTCGTGTTTCTCGCGTGGATTTGAGTTTTGATTTTGGGGCGACCTGGAGTCAGGCATCTCTTTCTAATCCAGTAAACGCTTACGCATGGCAACGCTGGGAATCCAATCTACGACTTCCTGCATCGGGCTACTATGAAATCTGGGCGCGTGCAACGGATGTTAAAGGTCAAATGCAACCCATGGTGGTGCCGGGCTGGAATCCTAAGGGATATTTGAACAATGCAGCTCATCGAATCGCAGTGAGAGTTGCTTAGTTCAATCATTTATTAGATGAAAAGAGAGATGCACTTTAGAGGGATTTGTCATGTTATTCTTTTATGCACAGTTTCACTTTGCGTGGGCAAAGGCATCTTCGTAAAGCACTCAAAACTCCAGGCGCGGGGCAGTAAAGCTGCAGCCCCGTGGGGATTGAAGACGGACCCTGCTACAGGTATAGTTCTCGCCAATTGTGGGCAGTGTCACTCTCCCTACTTGATCACGCATCATCACCGAGCTCGTGCGGATTGGGATAAAACCATCACCAAGATGGTTACCAACGGGATGACACCTCCTTCCGATACCATACGCAAAATGCTCCTGGATTATCTTGAAAAGCATCAAGGTCCCTTGGAAGACCAGCGTCCGTCAGGTTCTCCCTGGGGGCAGTCTGCGTTTGACTCAAATCCCCTGTGGTAGCTCAGATTTTTTCTTTTTCTGCAGGAGGTGCAACCCTTTGAATAGCTCCCTCTGGAAGAACCCCACCCACTCGCCACTGGTTTTCTTCGAGTGCCATGACATATGAATATATTGCAACTGGTGTTCCTTGGATACTCAAACGGGCTCGGACCAATGCCTGGGTACCATCATCGTAAACTTCGCTGATTTCCAGTTTTTCATATTTTAACATCGGTTCAAATTGTATCCGAACCATGCGTTCAAATTCCGTCAATGGAATTTGTTGGCGAATGCCCTCCGAAGCATGCTGATAAGCTTCGTCAAATTTTTCATTTCTGATCGCATTGAGTTGTTTTGCCAAGACATCCACTACCGCATTGCGGGTGGCCGCATCACTGGGGAAAACTCTGACCGCCTCCTGACGGGGAGATTTTGGCCGGAATGGCATGACCTTTGGTGAAGTGTAATCAGAAATAATCACAGGTAAATAAACGATGGCTCCAAGAAGGATGAATACTCCCAATGTTTCCTTGAAGACCCAGTGTATTTTCATTTGGTTCGCTACCTGAAACCTGTCGTATCAGGAAAAAATCTAACTCAAGGTTTCTGCCAATTGATTCGACCAGCCTTTCGGACATGATCCATCAAACTCCGAACCAACATTTGGTGTATTCCTTTTTCCTGGTTCGCAACATTTGTTTTTTCACCCGGGTCCTTTTTCAAATTATAAAGTTCATAAGGCGTGAAAGGTGAATTTTGCAGCAATTTCCAATCACCTCTTCTAAATGCATAGTAATCCCTTCCCTGGTATCTCATGTTTCCTTCGCGCCTCACCCAAATCATGTCTCTTGTTCGATGTGGGGGATTCTCTCCTTTGAGAGTCGCCAGAAAGGATTCCCCTTCAATGGCGTGCCGGATGGGGGCTCCAGTTGCTTTGCAGATCGTTGGATAAAGATCCATGGTCATGAGCAATTGATTCGATCTTGTATCAGGATTAATGACTCCTGGCCAGACGGCGCAGGCAGGAACAATGATGCCGCCTTCGTACATGTCCTGTTTACCTCCCCGAAATGGACCGCAATCAGCTCCGACATTGAGTTGTCCCCCGTTGTCACTCGTAAAAACAATCAGGGTTCGATCCGCTTGGCCTGAAGCATTGAGTGCTTCAAGGACGTTACCGATACCGGCATCTAAATGTTCAATAAGAGCGACAAGTTTTGCTCGTTTTTCTGTTATGTTTGGTTCTCTTGCTTTCACCCGGTGAAGCCATGATTCCGGCGGTTGAATCGGGGTGTGGGGCGCGTTGTACGCGAGATAAAGAAAGAACGGTTGCTGATGATCTTTTCGTTCCTGAATGTAGTCGGATGCCCACTGTGAGAAGAGATCGGTTGCGTGGCCGACCGGATGAATGGGGTCATTGTTACGTCGCATGTAGTGGTTTCCATGACGTCGATGGTGGTAGTAGTCATCCATCATGTCGCCCAGGAATCCATGGAAAAAATCAAATCCCCTCTCGTTGGGTGTGTTGGGGGATTCAAGACCCAGATGCCATTTTCCAATGATGGCAGTATGATAACCTATTTCTTTCAGTTGGTTTGATAGCAGTGGAGTCTTTGGGTTTAAGAAGCCCCAGTTGTCTTTTGAATGGGTTCTGATGACTCCGGGGACTCCCACCAAATCGGGGTATCTTCCACTCAGTAGAGCAGCGCGAGTTGGAGAACAGACAGGGCAGTTGGCATAGAAATTGTCGAAACGCATCCCTGCTTCCATGAGATTGTCGATATTGGGGGTTCTTAAATCTTTGGCCCCATAACTCGACAAATCTCCGTAACCAAGGTCATCAACCAGAATGATCAGAATGTTCGGTTGTCGGTTCGTTTCCGTTTTGACATCCAAGTCTAAGCAAATTCCAGCAATGAGGATCAACAGATACTTTACCAAACATGGTTTTCGCATGAGGAAAACCTACACCACTTTGGAAATTCATCGAACTTTTTATGCCCCAGGAATGGAGCAGGTTTAAGAGACAACATCTGCCCAAACAAGGTGGAAGGAATAAATACATTACATCCACCTTAAAATCAGGTTGATCTTATACCGCTGTCCAGCCAAAGCCTTATTCAGCAATGAAAAATCCTTGGGTGTTTTCCAAACTTGCGGTGAAAGGTGAACTGGCTCCCTCCACAGGCGAGTATTCACCGTCAAGGGTTTCCGCCCTTTTCAGCGTGCCCGTATATTCTATGATCAGACTGTTGCCATCCCTGCTGAATGAAACAATGGCTCCGGGCTCATTGTTTGTGGTTGTCGGAAGAAAAATCAGATAATCGAGTTCATGACTGCTTTCCGGCAAGGTTGTTATGCGTAAAGTCTCGTTTCCTCCTAGTTCAACCGTTGCCAAAGAGTCTCCTTCCCCAGGTTCAGAACCCACCGTTCTCAATGGGAAAATTTCAAATGCATCCCACCCTTCGGTTGTCCTTCCGGGGTTGAGCAACGCAAGGGGTTCTAATGTTATATCCTCTGTTTCTGCGTCTTTTGTAACGCGATCGAGAGAGACAAGTATTGGTTTGTCGCCTGATGAAGCTCTGGCGAATACATTGTACTCCATTTTGGAACCACTGTTGGTCAATGGAAAGTCCCTTGTATAATTCAACCATTCGCCTTCCATGTTGTCTGATACTGAATGGTTGGTGATTACGGAAAAAGTGCCACGATGGGTATCTTCCTGGCTGGCTCTTCTTACTGTCTCAACTCCTGTATTTGGACGGTAAACTGGTTTATCATTGGTGTTTGGATCTTCAAAATAGTCCACGCCAAAATCAGTTCCCGCTGCGACGTCGGTTTCATTGATTCCGTTCCCCCGATCCCGATAGGCTCCTCCTGGGTAGGGGCCGGTCATCCCGATGGGGTTCAATTGCTCCCACTGACCTCTGTTAAAATCAAAGTCTTCGGCTTCTATGAATAATAATCCCTCGGCACCAAATACTGTGGTTGTAAAGCTGGAGGAAATTTCCCGAGTACCGATGGCGGAGTCGAATTGCAATGTCCAATCATACCGCGTAAATGGAGAGAGCTCCTCGAGGGCGATAGATATAGTCAAAGTATCCCCTTTGACTTGAAGCTGAGGTGAAACTGGATTCTCATTCAATCTGATTTCAATGGAATCATTTTCAACATGATCGAGGTCATGTTGTATTTGAATCTCAAGGGTGGGCTGATTTAGTAAAACTCCTGTCTCGCTGGGGGCAGGTATGGATTGCACAAAACTCGACAGTGCTTCCGGTTGATTACTGAAAGTCCTTAAGCCAAATTCGCTGTTTAACAGGACCGGATTTTCCTCGGGATCAAGGGTCCACCATTCAAAGCTTGCGTCACCTTCTCCAGTGTACCAGAGCGTGCGGAATTGATAGATCCCAGCTTGTTCAAATTCCAGATCAAATCGAGTTGTGGCTGCTTCTTGATGGCCTTCAATATTTGCAATCTGGATGACGTCGAGGAGATCATGAATATTTCCAGTAACGACTCTGAATCCCCCGCTTGCGTTTATGCCAAAGGAATAGGTTCCTGGTTCAGGAATTTCCAGGAGCATCAAGATTTCAGAGGTGAGGAATGTGGTTTGATCCTCGAACCCGGGGATACCAGGTATCGTCTGTTCATCGTTCACTTCCCCTGAAGGATTGCCGGCCTGCTCGAGGTCGATACTTCCTTCCATCAGGAAGGTGTGACCCAAGACCCAATCCACGTTTTGTGCACCCGTTTCTTTGGCGAAATTTTCTAGGGGAAATCCCAAAAAATCTGGACGGCTTCCGTTGAGAACTTTCTCACGTTCAGTTTTCGTGTTTTCCAATACTTCGTTGGCTTGATGAATTCGAAGTTGAAATCCAGATTGAGTGAGCTGAGTCCTGTTGGATAAATCAAATTTGCCCGGGATTTGGACAGGCTCCAACTGCGCACTCAAAGGTAAAACCTTGAAGCCTATCATAAGCACACTGACTGACAAAACTGCTTTGCTGAGAATCCACTGCATGGAGCTCAAACTACCAAATCATCCTGACAAAAACAACTCACGATATCATGTTTGGCAGTTTCATTGGTGTGATCAATGGTGACTCTGGTGCAACTCTCAAGGCAGGGGACAAGTGTCATCCAATATCAAGTCACTATTGGATTCAGTCAGCTTCAAACATGCAAACTTGATATCGGAACCATTTCTAAGTTTACATGAATCCACAAAGTGATGCTCATTTGTTCTCGTTGACGCTTTGATGATCTTGCAACGTGGCATAGGCCGCACCATAAGCCCCTGAATATTCACCTAAAGTTGCTTTGAGGATACGGACGCGATGTTCTTGTACGATCCACTCCATTTGATCCAGCACTTCCTGCAGAGGATGGAACAAAGCTTCATTTGATTCGGCAATGCCGCCTCCAATAATGATGGCTTCGGGATCCAGGACATTGATCAGGGACGTCAATCCGGCTCCAAGATGATGAACCGATTTTTGCCAGATTTTCTTGGCAAATTCATCACCTAGTTTGCTGGCTTTCACCAGGTCATGAGTGGATTGATAACGGTTTTGAGTGCGCTCCTTGATGGAATAGTTTCCAATGGCATATTCAAGGCTGCCTGGTGTTCGGCAAATATCGGCAGGCCCATTGACATCCAGGCTGATATGGCCCAGGTGACCGGCACGTCCCAGGTGTCCTTTCAGTATGTTTCCATCCACCAAGGCGGCGCCTCCGACACCCGTGCCCAAAGTAATCATGATAACGTTTGTCATACCTTTGGCCGCTCCGCGCCAGACTTCGCCAAGGAGCGCAGAATGTGCATCGTTGATGACTTTGACCGGGTGGTCGCTTTTCAAAACCTCCGTCCAATTCAAACCTTCAAGTCCCTGCAAGCGACCGGGCATGTGAAGGATGGAACTCTGATCTTTAGCTGCAAGCCCGGGAGCCGAAAGGCCTATTCGTGCATTTTCTAGATCGAACTTAGAAATGGATTCCTTTGAAATGGTTTCAATACACCGGCACCATTCGAGTGCCTGGTTGGAATCGAAATCCTGAGTTTCTTTCAATAGAAGGTTTCCATCACTGGAAAACACGACATACTTGATACGGGTACCTCCAAGGTCGATGCCGATCAGCGGATTCATGTTGGCGAGTTGGCAGAGTGTTCAGATTCCCAAGAAAGATATTGTCTCCAAAGTAATCGAAATGCACTCGCAAACTCCTGTGGTTTTGAGTCGATCCACTGATTGATATGGTCTCTGGAGAACCAGTTACCGCATTCGATTTCATCTGGGTGCAGCTCAAAAGGACCGTTATAGGTGACACGATAAATCCACACAAATTCCCAACCGGTTTCTTCCGATGCTTCGATTTTGAAAAGTCGTTCCAGAGGGCGATCTGGTCGCCATCCCAATTCTTCCTCAATTTCTCGGATCGCACATGCATCGTAGGTTTCGCCTGAATCCAGATGTCCCGAAGCAGATGAATCCCATGTTCCAGGAAAACAGTCTTTCAACATGGAACGCTTTTGGAGGAATAAGGAGCCCTCAAAATTAAAGACAAGAACATGAATGGCTCGGTGCAACAAATTCTCCTTGTGAACCACATGGCGGGGTTTTTGATCGACGACCTCATCACACTCATTTACGACATCGAATATTTCTTCCATGGAATCAGCCATGACTACTTTAAGTCAGTTATGATGCAAGCAATTCTGGTTCACCGACATGATTCAAGGGAGTGGTAGGCTGGCAGGGACTCGAACCCTGGACAAACGGCTTAAAAGGCCGCTGCTCTACCAACTGAGCTACCAGCCCTCTCCCTCGCATCTGCTTGAACTAGCAGGAGGATTCCCTTCCGTGAAAGGGAGGTCGCACATTAGACCCGGAAATTGGACCATGCAAGCGTTTTTACCTGTTTTTTTGTGGCCACAACAAAGTAAGCCACCCACCCATCAGTGCCAGGCCTCCGACGGGAGTGATGGCTCCCAGTTTGGTGATCCCTGTCAGACACAGGGCATAAAGGCTTCCGGAGAAAATCAGCGTGCCTGTTAAAAACAGATAAACCGTCCATTTGGGAGGTGACGACATCAGGGAAACCATGAGTAACCCCAAAGCATGAACAAAGTGATAAAACACCGCCGTTTCCCATGTATCGATTCGGTCTGACTCCTGCAAATGATGATTCAACGCGTGGGCACCGAATGCTCCCAGCAGCACACCCAGAAATCCCAGGACTGCTGCGCATTGTTGAATTCTGGTGTTATTCATGAGCTCAATCCGGGATAGCTGGTATCAGGATAGTTACCGACAAGGGCGAACGAGTAATTCCTGAACGACGGCGCGAGGGGGCAGGTCAATGGCAAGTTTTGCGCATGCGGCCACATCTTCGGGCCGAAGCATACTTGCGCGATGTTCCTCGGTCGGCACGTTTGGACGCAGTTTTAGTATGGGAGTATCAATTTCTCCAGGGAGAATTCCACAAGCTCGGATACCATTCTTATTTTCTTCTGCGTTGATGGCTTGGGTAAGGCCTCGCAAACCAAATTTCGATACCGTATATGCTGCACCTGCAAGTGGCATGCCCCACAGAGCGGCGTCGGAAACAATGTTAACAATCGTTCCCGATTTTGCCTTTCGCATGGCTGGCAGAACTGCCTGAATAGCATAATAGGAGCCGTGCAGATTGGTATTGATCAGGTCATGGTAATCTTCCATCGAAAGCACGTCCAGGGTACGTTCCGGAGTATTTGTTCCGGCTGAATTAACCAATGCTTCCGTCACTCCAAATTTCGTTTCCGCTGTGGCGATGAGTTCGGTCACAAACGATCTGTCTGCAACGCTTCCAATGACCATTTGACAATTGGAATCATTGGCGCCAGCCATTTCGAATGTTTCTTGAAGCGTTTTCTCTGTGCGCCCTGTCAGTGTCAAATTCCATCCGGATTGCGAAAGCAGGATGGCAATATGGCGTCCGACGCCCGTTCCTGCTCCAGTGATAATGGCGTTTTTTGTCATGTTTTTGAGATGGTCTGGTATGGAGGTTTTTTATTCTTGATCGGAATTTGAGTTGGAAGGTGGCAATAACGATTTCACATTATTGAACAGGCTCTTTGCTTTTTCCACCGTCTCACCTGCTTCGGAATTCTCGGCACTCAATGCACCTTTCAGGGTATCAGCTAATCCACTGACCCCTTGGCCCGTTGCTTTATCAACGACACTGGCCAATACGGTCTTCATGATTTCCTTGGTCAACTCAGCACCTGTCAAGCCGGGGCCGTCTTTTCCCAAATCTTTCAGGGAAATATCAGGTAAGGTTAATTCCACTCCATTTCCTCCCAGTGCGGTTAGTCCGACCTTTACCTTTGCCTGGAGAATTTGAAAGTTGTCGATCTGAAATCTTGCCTCGTCCGTGTCGCCTTGGGTTTCGGGTATCTTGTTTTGGATGGCTTCCATGATCTTGTCCAGGTTGCTGCTAGAGAGGGTGCGCTCGTAGGTGATTGAGGGTTGTTCCACCTTCAATTCGCGAATCACCATTTTTTTGGACATCAAGGTGCTGGGTTCAAGTGTCAGGGTGGCATTTTCGACGGTAATTGCTGCATCGGATTTGAAACCATCAGGATTGGCTATTTTCAGGCCAGAAAGTGAACCCCCTCCAGACATCACGGCTACGGATGCTTCTTTCAAAGTGACGGGCACATCTGTCAAATGTGTCCCTCCCTTTTCGATGCCTGATTTAACAAGGTTATTGACCCCTGTTCCAATCGCGAAAAAGGCGAAAATTGCCAACAAAACAACCAGAATGATAATACGTTTAATCCATTTGAACATAAGACTCCCTGCAATATGGTTTCACAAACTCAGACTGCCAAGAGAATTCATGGAAGATTCCAAGGGTAATTTATACTCTCAGATAAATCCGCTTTCGATGGAGGAACCACACGAGTAAGAAGCTCATGGTGGTTACCGTGGCCAGCACCAATGCCTCCGCGTATCCTCCTAGAGACGCTTTGATGGGGCCTCCTACCAGCCGGTTTGCAAGTGCGTGAAAATCGATGATGTTGTGGGCCAGATAAATGGTAATGGGGTTCATTCCTATCCAGACAAAGGGCCAGCACCAATGATGAAAACCCAACCCGTCAATGATCAGGTAAAATATTCCTAAAGCTAGAAAACTAAATCCTCCTGCCACCAGAACAAATGAAGATGTCCAGATGTTCTTGATAATAGGGAACTGAAAACTCCATGCATAGCCCAATGCGAGACAAAGCAATCCAAGCCCCATGAGATAACCTGTTTTTTGAAAAGCGGATCCTTCTTTTCGGTGAAGAATCATACCTGCAAAGACACCCAAGAGGCAGGATCCAATGGCCGGCAGTGTGCTGAGAAGTCCTTCCGGATCGTGGTCTCCATTCCATTTGAACAAGGGCAGATACATTTTATCCACGTAATTAGCGAGGTTCTTTCCCTCTTCAAAATTGCCTGCTCCTACTTCCGGGACGGGAATAAAGGTCATCATCGCCCAATAACCTCCCAACAGAACAACCAAAGCGGCTATTCTTCCCTTCAATCCTGTCATACAAAAGATCAATGCCGCAAAAAGGTAACAGAGCGCAATGCGCTGTAAAACTCCGAGTAATCTGATTTTGTCCACCCCCTCGGAGAATCCACCGTAATAAATTATCCCTATGGCGTAGAGTATGATGGAACGTATAAAAACCTTTCGCAGAGCATAAGCTTTTCCTCTTTCCTGAATGGCTCGCGTGAGGCTGAAGACCATGGAAACACCCGCCAGAAATACAAACAGTGGAAATATACAATCGTAAAAAGTTAGCCCCGCCCATGCTTTATGGGTGAGTTGATCGGCCAGAAATTTTGTCCAACCAGATTCGTGAGATTTTCCCAGTGCGTGTACCACTTCCTCCGCACCGACGATCCAGAACATGTCAAATCCTCGCAAGGCATCCAGGCTTGTCAAACGTTGGCTTTTGTCCGGTTGATCAACGGCGTTTTCTTTGCTCATGCTATATCCTAGTTTGTGTTTCTGAATAAAATCAGTTTTGAGTTGAAGGCGAGGAGTATCATTCCAGTTGGGCGCGGTTTTGGGCAAGTTTATTCATCCATAACCATGCTTTGGAATTTGGAATCCTGCTTGATCCGAGTCACTCATTCGCATGAAGATGGCAGGGGATGAACCAACGGCACCCCGCCAGACATCAAGAAAGCATTTCGGGCCTGATTGAACGAGTTACCTTTTTCAATGAGGATTCCGGTTTCGTAGTTTTACGCGTCAAGGTCAAGGGAAGGCGCGACTTACTGACAGTGGTGGGGAAATCTGTATCTGCCAACGCTGGAGAATGGGTGAAAGCTGAGGGCGTTTGGGTGCGTGATCGAGATCATGGCTTGCAATTCAAGGCTGAGCGACTCGTTTGCACCCCTCCTGACAACATCGAAGGGATAGAAAAGTACCTGGGAAGCGGAATGATCAAAGGCATCGGTCCGGTCTATGCAAAAAAATTGGTGGCCAAGTATGGTGAAAAAATTTTTGACGTTATCGAGACCGCCTCAGCCAAACTGGAATCAATTGACGGTATCGGGCCCAGCAGACGACGTAAGATCAAGGATGCGTGGCAGGAGCAAAAGGTTGTCCGAAAGATCATGGTATTTTTGCACTCCAACGGTGTCAGCACCAGTCGAGCTGTCCGTATCTACAAAACTTACGGAGAGGAGGCTATTGAGAAGGTTCAAAACAATCCCTATATTCTGGCAAGGGATATTCGTGGCATAGGTTTTAAGAGTGCAGATCAGATTGCCCGCAAACTTGGAATTCCAGAAGATTCACTTCATCGAGCCCAAGCGGGATTAAATCATGTGCTCATCGAGGCAACCGGTAACGGTCACTGTGGGCTTCCAGAAAGATTGTTGATCCAACACGCTGTAGATCTATCGGCTGTCGACGAAAGTGTGGTTAAAAATGGTCTCGATCAGGCCCTTTTGGGGGAACATGTCGTCCGGGAATTGATAGGAGATTCCGAACTGATATTCTTGCCAGCTTTGAAAAAAGCAGAGGAGGGAATTGCCAGGAAGATTCTGAACCTGTCAAACCAACCATCAGCCTATCCAAAGATGGATATCAACAAGGCCATATCCTGGGTTCAGGAAAAGAATAATATTCAGTTGGCCGCATCGCAGATGGATGCCATTCGTCATGCATTGGAAAATCGGATGGTGATAATCACCGGCGGGCCGGGCGTGGGTAAGACAACGATCATCCAGTCGATTTTACAAATATTGCATGCCAAACGGGTAACTTTTGCACTCTGTGCGCCCACTGGGCGAGCCGCAAAAAGGTTATCTGAATCTACCGGACATGAAGCAAAAACCATTCACCGACTTTTGGAGGTGAATCCTCGGAATGGACGATTCAAGCACAATGAACAGGACCCACTTGAAGAGAGTCTTCTTGTGGTTGATGAGTGTTCGATGGTCGATATCCCATTGATGCATCACTTGCTACAGGCCTTGCCTGAAGACGGGCATTTGTTGCTGGTGGGGGATGTGGATCAGCTGCCTTCGGTGGGCCCTGGTTCTGTACTGAGGGATTTCATTCAGAGTGAACGAATTTCTGTTGTGCGTTTAACGGAGATTTTT
This sequence comes from uncultured Verrucomicrobiota bacterium, assembly GCA_964342825.1. Taxonomy (GTDB): domain Bacteria; phylum Verrucomicrobiota; class Verrucomicrobiia; order Limisphaerales; family AAA164-E04; genus AAA164-E04. The sequence goes on along the minus strand of CAYFHO010000020.1, from coordinate 16,626 downwards.
CGTCAAGCTGCCGGCAGCCGCATCATTACCAATGCTCACCGGATGAATCAGGGGCAAATGCCCTTACTAGAGGATGATTCTACACTCAGTGATTTTTACTTTATTGACCGCGAAGAACCTGAACGTGCCGCCGCCACTTTAGTTCAGATGGTGCGCGATCGCATTCCATCCAAGTTTCGTGTCCATTCGATATTGGATATTCAAGTGCTCTGCCCGATGAATCGTGGGAGTTTGGGGGTGCGTGAACTCAATCTAACCCTGCAAAACGCTCTGAATCCTTTGCGCCATGGTGATCAGGTTGTAGAAAAGTTTGGGTGGCAATTTCGTGTTCGTGATAAGGTCATTCAAACTGAAAATAATTACGACAAAGAGGTCTTCAATGGTGATATTGGTCAGATTGTCTCGATTGATTCCTTTGAAAAAGAAATCAAGATCCAATTTGATCAGAGAAAAGTTACGTATGACTTCGGGGAGCTGGATGAACTTTCGTTGGCCTATGCCATCACCATTCACAAATCCCAAGGTTCCGAATTTCCGGTAGTGGTGATGCCTGTAGCCACCCAGCAGTACCTGTTGTTGCAAAGAAACTTGATCTATACGGGAGTAACTCGAGGGCGCAAATTGGTGGTCATTATTGGACAGAACAAAGCTTTGGCCATGGGAGTGAGAAACTCGAAAAATGCGTTTCGATATTCCGGATTACTGCACCGTCTGCGCACCTGGGAATAGTTGACCGTTCGCCTCATCAGTTTGGGCCGCTTGACCTCCATGTCGGGGATAATTATGTTTTTCGCATGTCCTTAAAGATTGATATTCATTATTGCAGTGTTTGAAACTACGAACCTCAAGCCGTCGGTCTGGCGGAAAAACTATTAAAGTTTAAACAAGACATTGCCTCGCTTACTTTGATTCCCGAGGGTGGGGGATTGTTTGAGGTGCTTGTGGATGATCACCTGATTTACAGTAAAAAAGCGACAGGACAGTTTCCAGATCCAGACAGCATTGTTCAACAAGTGCGCAGGATGCGATCTTGAGGGCGTCACTTCAGGGGGATTTCCAATTGAAACCATTGGAAATCTTCACCCGCCAACTTCCAACGTAAACAGCCCCTCATGACTGATGGGATTTTGGAGGCGTAGCTGGCTCTGGGCAATGATAATCTCCACCCATGGGCCGTTTGCTCAAGTGTTTGGGGTTCATCTGAAGTGACCTGTTCGGTGAGGTCAAAGTAGTAAACATCTTCGATCTCACCAAATTTTGGAAAGGATTCCCAAAACAAATGGAACTGATTTAACTCTGGATCAAGTTTGCCTTTGAACATTCCTTCTGGTGCCGACCCGGGGAGTTCATTGACAGCTCGTTGAATTCGCTCTGACCACTTCGTTTCCCGGTTTGATTGTCCTGAATGATCCACCCCCAGTTTGAGTTGCAGGTTGACTCCTTGGCCTGGAAGGCATGTTTGCGAGCACATCATCCAATTGGCAAATGCCTCTATAACTATCTGGCTGTTTTCTGGTGCATTGGTGTTGGATTTAAACTCAGTCAGCAACAGACAGGTGCCCTCGTATCCATAAACATCCAATCGCCCCATTTTCACAATCTGAGGAACTTCCCATTTGATCGGACCTGCTGTGATACCTTCCGGTAGTGTCCATTTAATCAATGTGGGCACACCTGCATCGCCACCATTTTTCCAGTAGGTATGCCATGTGGGGTCGTGTTTGAGTTCCAACGCCACCCACCAGGATTCTCCAGGAGTTATGTGTGACCGATTGCTCAACAATCGAGCTTCAACATGGCGGTCTCGTTTAGACGTCGAAGCTCCTGTAAAGGGTGCCGCTTCGCTGGCTCCATTCGCGGGTAACCAAAGTAAGAGCCCCCCCAAAAAATGAAGCATTGAAAATCTGAGACTTATTAGAGGCATCCAGTTCATGTTCAATCAAAGTCGGAACAGCTCATGAAATAGCCGCAACGAGCACACACCAGCTTGCACTTGTGGTTATGAAGTTCATGACCGCATCTTGCGCAATAACGCCAATACTCACCGTCAACATCCGTGCTGCATTCCGAAACCTCCTGTTCTGCAATGTCGGGATTGGAATCCGGGTTTTTGTTCGATGTGTTACTCATCGTGTTTCCAGATGATCTCAGGCAATGATATCTTTGACCACATGCCCGTAGACGTCAGTCAGTCGATAATCCCGTCCGGCATGTCGAAAGGTCAGGTGCTCATGATTCAATCCCATGAGGTGAAGGATGGTTGCGTGCAGGTCGTGCATGTGGACTTTGTTTTCCACAGCCTGATAGCCATATTCATCGGTGGACCCGTAACTGAATCCCGGTTTGACTCCACCCCCAGCCAACCACACGGTAAAACCAAAAGGATTGTGATCGCGTCCGTTCTTGTTCTGAGAAAAGGGAGTCCGACCAAATTCACCGCCCCACCATACCAATGTGTCCTCCAGCAGTCCGCGAGACTTCAGATCAGTCAGCAGACCAGATATAGGTTTATCAACTGCACGTGCGTGTTGTTCGTGGCGCGGAAGGTTGGAATGTTGATCCCATTTTGGATTTCCACCGTCATTGTCACTGTAATTAACTTGAATGTAACGCACGCCCGACTCCGCCATTTTTCTGGCCATCAGGCACTGACGCCCGTAATTGTCGGTTTCTTTTTCGCCAATTCCGTAAAGTTTGAGTGTCGCCTCTGACTCTTTCTTGATATTCATCAATTCCGGCGCGGTCATCTGCATGCGATAAGCCAGCTCAAATGCATTGAGATTGGCATTCATTGCATCGGTACTCGTGCTTTGAGCCAGTTGAGTTTCGTTGAGCTTTTGGAGGAGTTCGAACCTTTGGAGTTGTTCCTTGGTGCTTAATCTTGGATTGATGATGTCCTTGATCCCTGCATTTTTCACAGGTTGGTCTGCATTTCCGATCGGGGTGCCCTGATGGATAGCTGGAAGGAATGCATTTCCATAATTTTGCGGACCGCCCATCCTGGCTGTCGGGCAAATGGTCACAAACGAGGGCATGTTGGCATTTTCCGTTCCCAATCCATAGCTCACCCAACTGCCGACCGAGGGGCGAACGTTGTTGACGGAACCTGTGTGCAGGAAAAGGGTTGAGGGTCCGTGTGCCACACCCTCGGTGTGCATGCTGTGAATAAAACACAAGTCATCCACATGCTTCGCTGTCTCGGGGAATAGTGCCGACACTGGTTTACCTGATTGTCCATAATTCTTGAATTCCCAAAGAGGTTTCATCATGACCTGTTTGGTTGCCTTGCGGAAGTTATTGAATCGATACCCCATGATATCAACCTCCTTCATGTGACTTTGTTCGAGATGAGATTTATAGTCGAAGGAATCCACATGACTTGGGCCGCCTTGCATAAATAAGAAAATGATACGCTTGGCGCGTGCAGGCAAATGCGTTGGTAGAGCCTCAAGGGGATTGCTCGGTTGCGCATGACCGGCGATCACTTGCTGATTGATTCCGGCCAGAGCCAGAGCTCCAAATCCGCAAGCAGCCCTCTTGAGCATCGTGCGTCTCGACTGCAGATCTGGCCAATTCTTTTGATCAGAGATAAAAGGCGTGACTCTCTTTTTCATGATTCAGTGTCCATACTAAATCATGATTCACTTCAAAGGTCGAGAGTGAATCGAAATTAGATTCTCTTTACTGAAGGTGTGTGATTTGGCCCAGCGCTTTCAGTAATTCTTTTTCATCAAAGGGCTTCTGGAGAAATGCTTCAGGAGACACACCACTTTCCAAAGTTTCATTGACCTGATCTTCGATATACCCGCTCATGATGATTACCGGAACATCAGGATTGACTTTTTTGATCGAGGAAAGTGTCTGTGCCCCATTCCAGCCGGGCATCACCAAATCAAGCATGACAAAATCAATGCTGTCCCTGTTTTCTTTGAATAAATCGAAACCAGATTGTCCATCCGATGCGACGAGCACTTCTTTGAAACCATTCTTAATAAGCAATCGCTTAAGTGCCCGCCGGATGCTTTCTTGGTCATCAATGATCAAGCATCTTCGATTTGACTCTCGGCTCTCTGGAGAATTTCGCACCACGTCCGAAGCCTCCGTTTTTCTAGCTTCGGGTGTTTGGGTATCGTCCGGGGTGTCCGTGGTAGATTCTTCAACAAGGGGGAGAATGACCGTAAATGTTGATCCTACATTTACCTTCGATTTCACATCCAAACCTCCTCCATGTGCAACCAGAATTCCTCGAACTGCCGGGAGTCCGAGACCTCGACCAGTAAATTTAGTAGTGAAAAATGGATCGAAAACTTTGGTCAAATCTTCAGGTCGAATTCCGCAACCATTGTCTTTAATTTCCAGGGCAGCATGTCGGTGACCCTTCAATTGAAAAGATGCATCCAGGTTTTTGATCAGACTATCCTTCGGTGACACCTCTTCTAATTTGATCTCAATTTTACCTCCTTCCGCTCCGAACGACTCGGAGGCATTGAGAATAAGATCTACGATCACCTGCTGGATTTGGACACTGTCAGCGCGAATAAAGAAGGATGGCTCAGGTATTGAAACTTCAAAATGGGTGGTTTTTGCCACGGAATGGCCAATAAAGCTGACCGCATTCTTAGTTAAATCGCACAAGTTCACACATCGGAATGTAGAATCTGTTTTCCCTGCATATGCCAGCATTTGCCGGCAAAGTTCCGCTGCTTTTTTTGATGCTGTTTCAATTTCCTTGAGTGATTGATGAATGACAGTTGAACATTTTGATTCAGGAAGAGAGATGCTTACGTTAGCTAGAATACTTGTGAGCAGGTTATTAAATTCATGTGCGATACCTCCTGCCATGATTCCAAGGCTTTCAAGTTTATCAGACCATTGAAGCTTGGATTGCATACGTTTTTGCTCACTGATATCTCGAATAATCAGAGCAATCAGGCTTATTTCTTTTTTTCCTTTTTCGTAAACGGGAAAATGGCTCACTGAAACATCCAGCAGCTCACCATCCTTGCGACGCAACTGAGTTTGAAAGTCAGCTCGAAGTTCACCTTCTTGAATGAACTCTGTTATGGATTCCTTTTGTCCTGGGGTTGTTTCGGGTGAAAGGAGTTTAATGTTTCTTCCGATTACTTCGTTTGATTCAAATTGCAACAGGTCTTTAGCCCCCTCGTTCCAGCTTGTGATTTTACCATCCAGATTTTTGGTAATTATTCCATCGCTTGAATTTTTCACGATGGCAGCCAGGAGATGATCACTATCGAGCATTAACTTTCCCATTTTATCGTTGGGATCAATCAGATTTGCTGTCTTTTTTCTCACATCGTCATGGGGCATATGATCATCCGGACAATCATGTTCAAATTCCTCAGCTTGTGCCTGTATTATGCCGAGGCCCTGAGGTGATTTTGTGTTCTCCTTATCATCAGTATCTTTGCGTGACCCCATTGATTCAGGGGAATCGAATGGGAGTTGAATCAAAAATAATGTTTTCTCAAGTCCAATATCCGGGAAGGGTTCCACGTTTACAATTACTGTGACCTCGTCTCCATCATTCTTTCGAGCTTGTATTGCCTCATGCTGCACAGCTTGGTTTTTCCGAAGTGATAGTTGAAATGCTGAGATAACAGCCTTTCGTAATTCTCCTGAAAGCATTGAGGCAAGATCCAGGCTGAATTTACCGGGACTGTGATCCAGCAGCTTCCCTGCTTCCCCAAAGATGTGAAGCACACTCCTGTTTTGATCAACCAACACACTACTCGGGATAAATTTGTTGAGTAATCTCTCGTAGATGCAATCCAGACTTCCTGCATCAACCGACATGTTTACATCATACTTAGCCGGATCATTCAGGTTGTTCAGTTCGGATGTGCCTGTGTGCTGTTTCATTAGAAATGGGACACTTCATTGCACGATCAGATTTTACCTGGATTTTTTCAATAATAATCTTCTGGATAGTTAAGCAATTAGGATTGTAACATCATTACAATATGTATGTTGCGTAAATTTTAACTCGCTAATAAATGGGGGTGTCTAATTTTCGTTTTTTAAATAATATGATTAATTATTTATATTGATTGGTTTTCCTTTCGTAAGTAAAACAAAGCTAATTGTTTCGTTGGTCCTTTAACAGTGGAAGAGGTACTTTTTCAAAGTTCGTGCTTCCGTCTCCCTTGAGCGTTGTCGCATGTCCCAGGTAGTTTGGAGATCGGTGAGGGGTTATTTGCGATGTTTCATGCCAAAACCACTTTTCACTGGCAAGGCGGCTATTTGGTAGGATTTCATCAAATCGCCTCCCCAGAGAATTTCGGTTCCAGTAGTAGCTCAAATCCTTCAGTCCACTGGGGTAAATCCTTTTATCTCCGGGGCATAAAAGTAGTTTTTGACTGGCTGAGTTAGTGATATTTGCTTCGATGATGCGGATTGGATCCAGAACTGGAATGGTTCTCGCCAAATGAATGGGTGCCGCGGAAGGTATTCGGTTGTCGTTGTCGGATGCTTGCGCCAGTAAAAGGAGATAAATCTGGTGTTCGTTATTCTGGCAAACTGTGCGCTTTGCTCGCACCATGGCTTTTCCAACTGCAGGTAGAAGCATGGCGGCCAGCAAGGAGATGATAGCGATGACAACCACCATTTCCAGCATTGTCATTCCGGCTTTCTGCCTTCGATGCCTTTTTCTCCGAAATATCAAACGCTTCATGCCAAATCAGTTCTAATATCGTGATAATCGTTTTTCAGCATCTAAAATTGAGCAATTTTGATGCCTGATTTTTGTATGGATTTGCTGTAGAAGCATTGTTTGATGAAGATTGCGAATATTACATCCACGACGTTTTTCAATGAGCACGGAATGATTCCATTGTGATGGAGTTGGATTTCACAGAACTTTCGGTCAAGGCAGCGACTCAATGGTTCCCCGTTGGATTGTGGGTAACGCTGGGGTGTTGTTTGCTTGTTTGCACCCTGGGCTGGGGCCTTGCGTGGTGGAATGTCCGTCGATCAATCAAAGCAAACGACCTGGAGGTATTCATCGCTTTTCCCATCACACATCTCTTCTTCATGCCTCTTTTTGTGTCAAGGGATTGGAAAGCGGCTCGTAGCAGCGTGATGGTATATTTGATGGTCGTCCTGGTCTGGTGGGTAGGGGGATTTTTAACTCAGCGCCATCAGCAAACAAAACTGGATCGATTTGTGGCACAGATGGAGGTTCGAGGTGACAGTTTAAATCATTTTGATGGGCTACCACTTTTTGATGAAAGCGACCAGCAGAACATTTGGTCTCATCCCTTTTTATTGTCCATGGTTCACATAGACGAAATTGGTGAACGAGGAAATCAAACACGCGCGCAACCTCCCTACCGCGACATTCCTGTACCCGTAACATACCGTTTTGATTCAAACTTTCGATCTGAAGTTTCCAAAGAAATAGGGAATGAATTCCTGCACTTGATGGAGATAACAGCAGGTATCAATGATCCAACTGGAAATTCCTGGTCTCCCTCATCTTTGCCTGACAATTGGGAGAAAATGGGGCGATCCATCATTGGTTTTTACAAACCTTCCGAAGATCAATTTGTGCTTTTGAATGAGGCCCTTGACCGTCCCTTGGACATCTTTCCTGTGCCCGAGCAGATTGGAATACAGATGCGCGTCAATCATTTATCGTATTTAAAGCAGCTATCCCGAGTGTTGTATCTTCGCACGCTTGCATTGATTGCTATTGGAGATAGTCAGGGAAGTTTCCAGGAGATGATGACAGGGCTTAAACTTGTTGATTCGGGTCGTTGCGATTTGGCTATTTCTCATTTGGTCCACAATTCTCAATCGATCATGATCCTTCAGGCCTTGAGGATGGCTCAAGTTTTTCAAATATGGTCGGATGAGCAGTGGCTTGAAATTGATGAAGTATTGGAAGATTGGGATTTTATGACACCATTATTGGATGTGGCTCGTGGGGAGCGTCATTTTGTTCATAATATCATTGCCCCTCTGATGACCCAGTCGACCACACATCAATTAGAGGAGCTTTTTCAAGTTGGGGTACGCTTCAAAGGATTTCCTGAATGGTTTCACCATGCAAGCTGGCCGTTTAAACTTCATTTACCGTTCAATCTGCTTACTTCGAATTTTTCAAGATCGTTGATCATCATTCAATGGCAAGCTTACCTAGATTATCTCAATCAAATGATTGAATCAGGTGAGCGCTATCTTTCCAATCCGCAACCTGTTGCCTGGAGTCTTCTGGAAAAGGAATGGGAAATTCCTGATAGCATGAAACATGGTTTTTTGACGGAAATGTGGGCGCCAAGGCCTAAGATTTTTGAGAAATCAATGATAGCTCAATCACTGGTGCAAACTGCTAGAATTGCCATTAAATTGGAGTGGTTCCGAAATAAAAACGGCCAGTATCCAGACAGCGTGGGGGAGCTGTTGAGCGATCATCCGGATTTAAACATGACTGATCCATTATCTGGAGTATCGATGCTCTACGAGCGAATCGGATCAGATGGATTTCTCTTGCGAATGGAAGATTCCGAGCATGCAAAGAAACTCAACCCCAACCAACCTTTTCACTGGCGTGTCATTTCAGAGATCCCGTCCGTGCCCACCTACCAACAAGGGCAGAGTCCATACAAGCGTCATGTATTGTCTAAAGCTCCACAAATGGATGTTGAGATGATGAAACGTTATGGATTGATGCCAAAGGATTCTGTTGAGTCTGGGGCGGAAACGAATTCTGAGCCCTCCAACTTCAAACTCTTTCGCAATGGAGTTTATGTTGGGGGGGAACCCCAGAATGATTCCCATTTTTTGATGTTACAAAACTTGGGAATCAAGACATTGGTGAGTGTGGATGGTGCCCAACCCAAGGTCGAACTCGCCAATAAATATGAGATGAATTACGTCCACATCCCCATTGGATACGATGGAATTGAGAGTCATCAACTCCTCTCAATAGTGCGGGTTGCCAGAGACATGCCACGTCCAATCTACGTACATTGTCATCATGGGAAGCATCGTGGTCCCGTTGCGGCGGCATTAATTTGTCTGGATGACGGCAGGATGACCCCCAATCAGGCTTTGATGAGGATGGCTCGTGTCGGGGTGAGTCAGAACTATGTTGGATTGTGGGATTCGGTTCGTGAATTTCAAGCTCCGGCTGAAGATGTGGAACTACCCGAGTTGGTAGAAGCGGCTACTGTGGAAAATCTGGTTTCGACGATGGCAAAAATGGATCGGGTTTTTGAGCGACTGCAGAATTCGCATAAACTCGGTTGGGTCACCCCCGAATCTGATCCGGATCTGGCACCTTCTCAATTAGCATTGCTCCTTCGTGAGTGGTTTCATGAATTGGTGCGAAACCCTCCAGAAATCATAGATCAACAGATGCTTGAGTATTTCAAATCGGCAGAATCCATTGCTCTTAAGTTGGAAACTGCCTTGGGGCAAAAGGATAAATCTGCCGCCTCTGAGACCTTGATTGAGTTGAAACAATCTTGTGTCCAATGCCATGACATGTACCGGAACAATTGATTGCGTTGCAAGTCATTGGGTGGTCATGGATTGTATTATTTTATTAGCCCATTAGATAAGTTTAGGAATCCAGTCATTTTTTTATCCCAATACACGATGGCAACATGCTAACCACCAATAGACTAGTTTTATCATTTTGCTATTGGATTTATGATTCAAGTTCTATAAGGCTTAAGTATGAGTCAGCAAAAAAATCGGCGGCATTTGACCGAGGAAGCGTTGTCATTGATTGCTGGCAGATTCAAAGCTCTGAGTGAACCAACACGGCTCAAACTAATTATCGCATTGGAAGAGGGGGAGAAGAACGTCACTGCTTTAATGGATGAAGTTGGTACGACACAGACAAATACCTCCCGACATTTACAGCATTTAACCGATTGCGGGATCCTTGGACGGCGTAAAGCTGGTTTAAACGTATATTATTTCATTTCGGATCCTTCGATCTTTGAATTATGTGAGCACGTTTGCGGAAGTTTGGAAAAAAGGTTGGAATCTCAGCAGAAAGCTCTCAAATCTGATTGAATTCAAAAGACTAATTTTTAGACCGCTTTCTACCGACTTGATCCACGTGCGCTACTTCTTGATGAATCAACAACTGGTTTATTAAGTTCTGGCCTGATTCTTGCTAAACCTCATCGTCTTGGGAACATGAACATCAAAAACTGAATCCGTTTGGAATAAACTGACATACTTTTACTCTTGTTATTCATGGTTCCCAGCCTAAATTGGCGTTAATCTAATTTGAATTGCTCAAGGCGTCTACGCGTCCTTGCGCGGTAAAATTCCAAAATAAACATTATGATCTGGTTAGTTGCAATTCTACTATTGGTTATCTTTGCTGGCATCGGGTATCTCAAAGGAGCCATACGCATGTCGGTTTCGCTGGCGGGACTTTTCGTGGGGCTATTGTTGGCCAAGCCCATGGCACCCATGATGGCGCCCATCTACACCGCCTCGGGTATGACCAACCTCTTATGGCTGGCCATACTGCCGCCCATCACCGCGTTTCTTGTTGTTGGGCTGGTTTTCGTCGGTGTTGGTTTCTTTGTCCACTACAAGATTGGTCAATACTACAAATTCAGTGCTGACGAAGTGACCCGTCTCACTTGGGAAAGAATGAACAAGAGATCAGGGGCTGCCATTGGCTTACTGGTCGGGGGAGTTTACACCATTCTCATAGGAATGATGGTTTATGTTGCAGGTTACTTAACCACCCAGGTGGCAACTGAAAGTGATCAGGGACCTGTTTCGTATATCAATTCTCTTGCAGCAGGCCTTGAAAGCTCCGGACTTGGCAAGATTGCGCGCAGTATCAGTCCCGTGCCTGAGAAATATTTCAAAGTTGCTGACATCCTGGGAATGTCCCATAAAACCCCCCTTCTGGAAGTGCGTTACAGGAATTATCCCCCCTTCTTAAATCTGAGTGATGATGCCACCATTCAGGAAATGGGAAGTGACAACGAGTACCACAACCTCCTGATTCAACAAGCCAGTCTCGATGAAATTTTTAAGCATCCTATCTCCCAGAAATTAATGAGTGACCAGGGATTGTCTGACCGATTACTTGCCACGGACTTGGACGATCTGAGGGCTTATTTGGAAACGGGTGAATCTCCTCAGTATGCAGACGAGCTTTTCCTCGGCCGTTGGGAATTGGATGGCAATGCCACAATTAATTACTTCAAGAAAAACACCATTGGAGTCAAGGCTCGCCAGATTAGGGAGATGAAAGAAGTGGTTTCAAATTGGTTGGTGGGAATGTCGATGGTGGTTTACCCCGATCAGACCTACACCGTGGAGAGTCCAAAACCTGTAGAAGAAGAAAAGGAACCAGAACCTGAGCAGGATGATCTGACCAATATGTATAATGAGTTCGCGCGCACCTCGGGTGGTCAGCCCGGTATGTCTCCAGACATGGCTGCCCGCTACGGTTTACCTCCCACTCAAGGTGCTCAGGCCCAGCGCCGTCCCCAGGCCCAGCCTCCTACTGTGCGCAAGCCGAAAGTTGAATTTTCAGGTGAAGGTCGTTGGGAGCGAAAAACCCGCGGTCGATATCAGATCCAGAGTCAGTTTGGAGAAGGTTCTGTTGTGGTTCGTAAAAATCATCGAGCCTACATTGACGCCAATGGGACAACGCTTGTTTTCAAGCGCGTCTGGTAAGTGATCAACTGATCAAAACCTAAACCGATTTATCAAGCCGTTTTCCTTGTTACAGGGAAAACGGCTTTTCTTTTCAAGAATGAGGGCTTCCTTGAAAGGATGATTCTTCAGGGGCTTTGGTTGACTGTTTGGATTCCTTTTTCCAATATCACCACATGTACTCCGGCTTTCACCCTATCTTCAGGTCAATTGCTTTGGCATTACTTTGGGGGATACAATTATGCCCTTCGCCAATGGAAGCTGCCAGTGCCATACGATATGATCGGGAAATACAGCCGATTTTCAACCGAGTCTGTGTTGATTGTCATGGGATTGATCAACAGAAAGGCGGTTTGCGGCTGGACGGGATAGAACAATTGGCTTTAGGCGGATCTTCAGGTGCGCTTCTTGAACCTGGTGCTCCAGACAGAGGAACTTTACTTGCTAAAATCCATCACCCAGATCCATCCGAGAGAATGCCGCCTGAAAAGCAGACTCCCCTGACAGAGGAGGAAATCGCGTCCATCACGTCATGGATTAAATCAGGAGCTTCTGAATTTTCCTTATTTGAGAAAACTCCCTATCCAGAAGAAGCCTATCAGCATTGGTCCTTGAAGCCTCTTGAAGAACCCGCCTTGCCTCGTTTGGAAGATGCCGGATCGAACTGGGCTCGTAATCCTGTGGATTCATTTACCTACCGTAAAATGCGTGAACATGGCTTGGGCCCGTCGCCTGAAGCTACTCGGTTAACTTTGATAAGACGTCTTTACTATGACCTTGTCGGTCTGCCTCCAACTCTGGAAGAAATTCAGGATTTTGTTGCTTCCAAAGATCCTCATGCCTACGAGGCTTTGGTGGATCGTTTGCTTTCTTCTGATGCCTATGGAGAACGTTGGGCACGTCATTGGCTGGATGTGGTCCACTACGCAGATACCCACGGATACGACAAAGACAAACCTCGACCCAATGCATGGCCTTACCGCGATTATGTCATTCGTTCATTCAATATCGACAAACCTTATTCTCGTTTTGTTGAAGAGCAGATCGCGGGTGACATTCTTTACCCTTTCTCCCGCGATGGCATGACAGGAACGGGGTTTATAGCCTCGGGGCCATGGGATTTTATCGGACATGCGGAGGTTTCAGAGGATAAACTGGACGGAAAGGTAGCCCGGCATCTGGACCGTGATGACATGGTCACTGTTACCATGAACACGTTCACCAGCACGACAGTTCAATGTGCACGCTGCCATCATCATAAATTCGATCCCGTACGCATGGAAGATTACTATCGATTACAAGCGGTTTTTGCAGCGCTGGATCGAGCGGATCGCCCCTTTGATGCAGATGAGCTTGTAGCCAGTAGACGGTTTGAGTGGACAAACTCCATTGCCGAGCTGTCAAAGGAACTCAATAATATTTCCTCTCGAGTTCGGGAAGCCGCAGGGCCTCCACTGCTTGAGCTGGAAGCGGCCATCAAGAATTTGCAGGACACTAAGGGCGCCAGACCAGATGCCTACGGTTATCATAGTGCCATTTCAGATGAACAAGATGATTTGAAATGGGTTCAAGTGGATCTGGGTGAATCGGCCACGATAAACCGTGTGGTAATCAGAGCTTGCGATGATGATTTCAACGGGATTGGTGAGGGCTTTGGTTTCCCCTCTGGCTTTAAAATTGAAGTTTCGCCCGAGCCGGAATTTAAAGATGGCATACGACTGGTTGCTGATGAAACCCGGAGAAAAGTTCCAAACCCAAAATTGATTCCAGTTACCTACAAATTGGATACTCCCGCGAGTGCTCGTTATGTAAGGATCAGTGCCACTCGATTGGCAGAACGTTCTAATGATTTTATTTTTGCATTGGCTGAGCTTGAAGTGATGGACATGAGCGGAACCAATATTGCCTTGGGTAAGCAAGTATCGGCCAAGGATAGTATCGAAGCCCCACCCCGATGGGCCAAGGGCAATTTGGTAGATGGCCTGTATCCTTACAATGACAAAACAAGCGAAGATGGAAGAACACTGGAGAACTTGCTGGAGGAAAAGAACTCGTTACTAAGTCGTGTGACCTTGCCTGAATGGACAAAGCGAAAACAGCGGCTTGAAAAGGAAAAGAAACTGCTCCAATCCAAATTGAATCAATTGCCTCCGCCTCTGAAAGTTTATGCAGGGACCATTCACAAAGGCAGTGGTGCATTTCGCGGGACAGGGCACCAGGGAGGCCAACCCAGGGCTATTCATGTGTTGTCGCGCGGAGATGTCGCCAAGCCGGGCAGGAAAGTCGGGCCTGGAGTGATTCCTGTTATTTTTGGTGAAGATACGCGATTTGACTTACCCCCTGATCATTCTGAAGGAGATCGGCGGGTTGCTCTGGCAAGGTGGATATTGCGAAAAGACAACCCGATGACATGGCGCTCTATTGTGAATCGCATTTGGCAATATCATTTTGGCGCTGGAATTTGTGAGACACCCAACGATTTTGGCCTGATGGGAGGTAAGCCGACGCATCCCGAGCTACTGGATTGGCTTGCTGTCCAATTTCGGGATGGAGGGCAATCCTTTAAGAAAATGCACCGTTTGATATTAACCAGTGCTACTTATCGTCAGTCATCAACCATCGATTCTGACAAAGCTTCTCTTGATTCAGGAAACCGGTTTCTGTGGCGAATGAACCGTCGTCGCTTGGAAGCAGAAGCTGTTCGGGATTCCGTTTTACAGTTGTCGGGACTGCTGGATCGTAAAAAAGGGGGACCGGCCTTTCAGGACTTCATGGTGGAAAAACCGGAGCACTCTCCCCATTACCAATATCATTTGCATGATCCGATGGATCCAGATTCACACCGCAGATCCATCTATCGATTCATTGTTCGGTCCCAGCAGCAACCTTTCATGACCACACTCGATTGTGCAGATCCGTCCCTGATGGTTGGGCGGCGCAATGAGACATTGACTCCATCCCAGTCTCTGGCCTTGCTCAATAACCCTTTCATGGTGGCCATGGCCAAGGCTTGGGCACAAAAACTGCAGCGAATCAGCTTGAACTTATCTCATCAAATCCAAACAGCATTCGAGGAGGCTACTGGAAGAAAACCCGGAGCCAACGAACTCAAAGAGTGGACCGACTACGCGCAAAAGCACGGGCTGGCAAACACCTGCCGGTGGATGCTGAACATGAACGCGTTCCTATTTGTTGATTGAGGAGGAGCCCGAACTTAAAACGACAAACCTCCCTGACCGATTTGTTGGGAAACTTATCCAACCGAAAGGGATTTATCCTTCAAAATCATAGACCACCACTTTCTTGCAGACACGCTTGAAGATTTCTTCCACGAACTTCACGTGGTCTGGATGAACCTGATAAGCGTCCTGGGTGGCTTTGTCCTTGAAGGTGATATTCAGAGCCACCTGGTAACTCTGGTCCACAACAGGACGATCGCTGGTAGCCATAAAGCCCACATGAAAGTGTTCTGCACCCGGGATTCCCTTGAGATACTTATGGGCACCATCCATCAACTCCTGCGCAGCATTCGGCTGTTCAGGATCCGTCCAAAAAATGACAACATGTGAAAACATGTCCGGATTTCATTGGTTTTAGCCAAGGTTGGCAAATGTTTTTTGTGCTTTGAAGGTCGATAAATCGTGAATTATTGGATAAGAGATGAAAAATTTTATCATTTAACTCCATTAACGCCACAGAAGACCGCTCCTCGTACTTATTTCAGGGATCCTAAGCTTGATTTTTACTGATCGCTATAAATCCGTCCGACAAGGATTTCGTGGCATAGCGCTGCATTTTTTGATTAGGGATGCTTATTTATCGTTTGAAAAGTAACGAAAATGCGAACTCTCACAGCGAAAAACAAACATTTATGAAAATAATATTTGTAATTCATAACTAGATGATGGCAATTGAAATGTAACAAATATAATACAGTCATGAAACAAAGAAAAATACACTACGTTTTGGTTACTGTCCTGTTCGCAGCAATTTCTTTGCAAACTACGTATTCAGTTGTGCAATGGCTGCAAGCCGCACCCACCGCAGGAAGATACCTTTACCACATTGTCAGCGGAATTGGCACGATGGTGACTTATGGGCAATTACTCAACCAAATCAACAAACCCAGCGAGGAAGGTTCAAGACTGCGGGCTCGACCCAAACTTCATACCTTTGAATCAAGGACTGAGAGTGGCGTGTATAAGGGTAATGCTAATCCCGAATGGAAAGTGACACATGATGATCCTTGGAATCACGTTGGGGATAGAGCCAATTACCAGTGGTACAACTTTTCTTACTTTAATGTCGCATGGGATGAAGACGATCAAGAACACTACAAAGTACCATATTCGGAAACTTTCGGTGAAGGACCAGCATGGATCTCCGCATCGCAATGGAGAGCTGCCGTTGATTCACCGGGAGCAGCCAAGGTAAAGCCATTCTTTTGGCCGTGGGAAGATCCATGGGCACGCCCTGGATTTTGGATTGTGAGTGCCAATTCCACAAAGTATGAGTACCCGGATGTTGAGATAGAATCGGATGTTTGGAATCCGGCTTGGTTCGGGACTACCCTGGACGGTGAACTCGTGGACGAGGCTGAGGAATTGAATCTAACCTACGAAGTTAAAGTGCACTTTGAACTCCAGCCGCTAACATGGGTTGAGGGGCCATATGGAGGGCATTGGCAAGGAGGAGATTGGGTTAGACCAAATCCCAGTAATTACAGGCTCTCCTTTCCTGGTTATGAGGATGATTCTGCTTCAGTAAGTTTATGTCCTCCAAATACTAGAATAAATGGAGAAGCAGTCCGAGGTGGGATGGATATTTGGTGGAATAAAAATGTTGATTACGTTTATGCAAAACTAAAAACACAACCTTTAGACTCGAATGGAAATCCAACAGGTAGCATAACAGTTCATGAGGGGAGTATTCAAAAAAATGAATCATGGGTTGTTGACTACA
>CAYFHO010000019.1:0-65359 GCA_964342825.1 uncultured Verrucomicrobiota bacterium | reverse complement strand
TCAGGCATTAGCTTAATCTGGCGGCCGAGTGGCCGAACTTCCGGGCCCACCGCTCTCCATTTCCGTTTGGTGCATTCCAGAAACCATTTTTCCTTCGATCAACGGCAACTAGGTCAGCGTTTTGTTCCGGAGATACATGAGATTTCAAATTGATCTCCTGAATAATTGATTCAATGGAAACCAAACAAAAGCAGTGTGATTCGATTTCTGAGACTTTGGATACTCGGATTTTGGAGAGCGTAAAACGCATTAAACCTCCTCCTGTGGCGGTCATGCGTTTGATGGACATCCTCGCCACTGAGTTTCACACCAACGAAGTGATGGAAGTGTTGAACTCGGATCCCTCTTTGACTGCAACCGTGTTGAAAAAGTGCAATACCGCTTTTTTCTCACAGAGAGGAGGAGTCACTTCATTGAATCAGGCAATTCAACTTCTTGGAACAAGCATGATCATGTCGATGGTGATGGAGTTAACCGTCGGAGTGACACTTGATAAAGAACTCAAAAGTTATGGCTACTCAGCGAAAAATCTTCGAAATCACTCCCTCCTTACTGCTCTGATCTCAAAAGAGTTAACCCAATACTGCGGGATTCTTCCCTTCACTGCGGACACTGCATTCACCGCTGGATTACTACATGATATCGGGAAGTTGGTAGTTGATGATATGTTATCGGGGATGGATATCCAACATGCTATCAATGATGACCTTTCAGAAGTACTGAACGTAGAAATGGAGCGTCATTATCTTGACACCGATCATGCATCAATCGGTGCTGCTATTTTGGAGTACTGGAAATTTCCTGTTTTCTTTTGTGAAGCAGTACTTCAGCACCATGCTCCGATGATTGGGAATCAATTAGCACATTTGATCCTCGTTTCCAATTGGTGTGCGCATACTTTTGGAGAAAAATCTGAAGATCCGGGCACAGCTGATTCCATCCCCATCGAAAGTTTATCTTCCGTAGGACTAACCCATGCCGTTATTGAAGAAACTTCCCATGAGGTTCTTCAAAATTTTAAGAAGTATTCTCATTGAATCATACTTCAGGATTGGCCTGCAAATAAAACTGCGAGCGAGCAGCTTAGGAGCTAAGCTTCTGGTTGGTGTTGGTATCTTCTTGGATTAAATCCTTGCAACATAGTAGTTGTATCCACATTAAGCTATTCGGTCGGGTTGATATCGCCTTGACACATGCTCTCCACCTCCAGAGACTTGGGATACTTATTTACGAGTGGAGATCCAGATATGAACACTTTGCAGCAGTGGCCCGTTACATTCTTAGCAGTTTTGACCTTATTGATCTCAGGTTGTGGTGATCAAACTTCTTCCAAACCAGAGAATCATACTGGTTTAGAATCGCCGGCACCGACCGAAAACGCATCCAGCAACAACAATACTTATGCCATTAATTTGGACGAGTCAGGAAGGGCATTGCGAGGATATGATGCGGTTGAATACCAGATGAATGGTAAAGCGGTTGAAGGCAAGGCTGAGTTTCAGCATGAATGGGCTGGGGCAAAATGGCTTTTTAACAATGAAGAAAATTTAAAGTCTTTCATGTCGAATCCGGGTAATTTCGTTCCCGCCAATGGTGGGTACTGCACTTTTGGTGTTGTGCTCGGTAAGAAGTTTGATGGTGATCCTAATGTTTGGTCGGTGCAGAACGATAAGTTGTACGTTTTTCTAAACGACGAAGTGAAAGAGAAATTTTTTCAAGATCTGGAAAAAAACCTCGCAAAGGTCGATGACAATTGGGTGCTCATCAAAGACAAATCTCCCAAGGAGCTTGAATAAAGACCTGTCCAGTTTTTTGAGTTCATGTGTAAAAACTTAAATGTCTTTTGAATGGTTCTAAGAAATTCGTTCAAAGAGTTTCGGTTTGTAAGGCATTTTGTTGTCATTGCTGTCCTGACACCCATCCTCCTGATAGCTCTGGGCGTACTTTATCTTTTGGATACATCTCATACGACTGAGAGTCTTCGTGAGCAGGCCATTCTATTGAATCTAAAAACCAAGCTTGCACGGACCTCTGAGTTCATTCGAGATGCCCGACTACTTGAGTTTGAAGTTTTGGCCGATCATGAGAAATTTAAACACGAAGCTTTCCTGCAGAAAATTAATGAAACGACCACTTTATTGAATTCCACATTGGATCAAGCAAGTATCGATGAGGTGGAACGCTCCATAGAGTTGCTGCAAATACAGATCAGTGAATACCAACAATCCGTCGAGGATACGCTTCGTATTCGTGATCAGATAGGTATATTCACGGATTCGGGTTTATTGGCGGATCTGGCTGAACTGGAAAATAGCCTGGTATCCGATTTGGCAGGCATGGACATGGAAATATTGCAGGCTACGGAATCACCAGCCGTTGCCTACATGTTGATGCCATTATTCTATCAGATTAAAATTTTAGAGCTTAGGTTCGATAAGACTTTGGACATGAGCCTAACCAGAGAGCTGCTCCAAATTCTGGATGAATTAAATCAACGACTGGAAGAAGGACCAGGCTCTTTGAAATCAAAGCAAAAGTTGGTTGATCCATTGAACAAATTTCAAAGTATCATCGAATCTGTACAAAAAAAGACTCTCGAATTTCACCTGTCTAATCATGAAAGCAAACTGAAATATGATCGTATCGCTCCAACCCTTGGAGCAACTCGCAAACAGATTGATGATCAGTTTATGGATTTTCAGTCCGGATTGATGAGACAGCGAAAAAAATCAATGATCATCGGAAGCGTGCTATTTGGTAGCAGTTTGATACTGGTTATTGGTCTGATGGCGTCTGAAGGGAAGCGTGCCACCGAATTGGTCAATCGACTGAGACGGCTTTCAGGCGATATGCAAAAACTTGCCGAAGGTAACTTCAAAGCATCAAAAGTATCTGATGAATATCAGAATGAATTCGGTCAATTGGCGAATACATTCACATCCATGTCTTCCAGAATCCAGGAACAGATGGAAACTATTAAAAACGAGCGGCGAAAAGCTGAGGTTGCCAACCAAGCGAAATCTCAATTCCTCGCCAATATGAGTCACGAAATCCGCACTCCCATGAATGGTGTGATTGGAATGACCTCGTTGCTCAAAGAAACCCACCTGGATGAAGTGCAGCAGGACTATGTGGAATCCATCGATACTAGTGCCGTCAACCTGTTGCAGATCATCAATGAGATATTAGATTTTTCCAAGATAGAATCCGGCCATATGCAGATTGAAATGCGGGAATTTTCACTGCGCCGAACCATAGAAGATGTATTTGAAACCATGTCCGCTGCCGCCGGACAAAAGCATCTCGATTTGATATATACTTTTGCTCCAGGAACTACCGATAGAGTCGTTACCGATGAACTTCGATTGAGGCAAATCCTTTTAAACCTGGTAAGTAACGCGGTCAAATTCACCTCCAAGGGCCATGTCATCGTTCATGTGGAAACATTTGCCAGTTCAAAGGGCAGCCAGAAACTGCAGGTCTGTGTGTCTGACACGGGAATGGGAATTGAACCAACCGACCTTGGTAAATTGTTTAAAGATTTTTCACAGGTGGATGGTTCAACGACCCGTAAATTTGGTGGAACGGGTCTTGGGTTAGCCATATGCAAAAGATTAGCCGAGTTTCTTGGGGGAGGAATTTCCGTTACTAGTGAACCAGGTATAGGTACTCAGTTTACTTTTCACATAACCGTCTCTGAACCAAATAGCGATGTGGAAGAATCCAGGTTCGACCAAAGCAAAAGTTCACGTTTCCCTCACGTGTTTTTCGTGGGGCTGCATCCACCGATCGACGAGTTTTTAGGTCAACTTTGTAAACAGCTCAATGTGGAGTATTCTTTCGTAGATGACCTGAAAAGTGAGCTGATTCAAACTTTTGCCTCTGGTGAGATAATTTTGATGGATGCAGGAACAGATATTCAATCACTGCGCAATATGATCTCACAACCGGAAGTGAAACCGCACCTTCAAAGAATCATCCTGATGGTGTTCCCTAATCAGTTGTCAGTTTTGTCTGACTTGGAAGTCACCGTCCTTCAAAAGCCACTCAAATTAACATCATTGAAGCAAGCACTGGCAAACAGGGCTGCACTTTAACCCGACCATTCGAATGACTCGAGATTTTCTTTTTGGGGTCAGCCCTCAAAAAACAAATTTACTTCTTTATGAATAGATCCTAAGTTTCATCAATGGCAAGACCACTACGTATCCATTATCCTGGAGCGATTTATCATGTTTGTAGCCGAATGCTTGGTAGTTGGAGGAGCGACAGAAATAAATTGTTTCGCGATGACGGAGACAGGGAAAGATTTTTGAGAAGGCTTCAACAGAGTGTTCAAGATTTTGAAGTTCGGTTGTATTCGTTTTGTTTGATGTCCAATCGTTTTCATTTGTTACTGGAAACCCCTCGAGGAAATCTTTCCAAGTTCATGCAGTCACTCAACACAGGGTACACGGTTTATTTCAATCGACGGCATAAGCGCCATGGGCATTTACTGGACGGCAGATATAAAGCTGTATTGGTTTCTGGAGATGAATACCTTTTGAAATTGAGTCGCTACATACACCTCAACCCTGTTTCGACGACTTACTGGAAAAAGCGCTCAATCAAAGACAAAATACAATATTTAAGGTCTTATTCTTGGAGTAGTTACCCCTTTCTAATTAGAAGGCATAAGATGGTAGATTACCTCGACGGACAGCCACTATATCTATTGGTCAAGAAATACGGACAAGGTGGAGCAAGAGGATTTCGGGAATATGTGGAGTTTGGATTGGCCAACAATGATGACGAACTAAACGAAGTTCTAAAACAATCCTTCAAGGGAATCGGAGATGGCGACTTTCGAATCATGATCGAAAGGTTAAGAAATCGAGCCAAGCTTAAGTACGGGAAAATAGAGGATGTGGCATACAGACGCAAAACCACCACAATGGCTCCTGAATTGGTCATTCAATTACTAACAGAGTATTTTGGAATTGATGTAGATGAGTTAACACGGCAGCAAAGAGGAACATATTATCGTCCTGTGGCAGCAAAAATGTTGTTCAAATATTGTGGGCTGACTCAAAGGGAAATATCTCAGATACTTAATCTCACAACCGGTGCGGCAATATCAGCACAGATTGGTAAAACAAAGGAATTGGAGCAGACCAACCGAAAGTTCAGAAAAGACCTCAAGAAAATCGAACGCTTACTCACCAGCAAAAAGGATGAGTTGGAAATAAGCCATTGACCTGAGTATCCTTAATTATTAATTTGAGGGCTGACCCCAACTGGTACAATCGGTAATCTTGTTGGTTGATTCCAATCATTCTTCATTTTAGTATCCCCCCCATCATGAATGTTTATATATCCAGAACTGAAGGTTACATTCTAGTTCCAACCGGATTTCGGTCCTTATTGGTTTGGCTGTTTGCCATATGTTTTTCCTGCACTTTTAGTGGTGCGGCTGAATTTGGAGAAGGTAAGTTCCGTCAATTGGAGGAAATATTGCCAACACCCAATGCTTATCGAACAGCCTCTGGAGCGCCAGGGCATGAATATTGGCAACAGCGTGCTGATTACGACATACAAGTGGAGTTGGACGATGAGGCCCAGCGAATCATTGGTACCGAGAAAATCCAATACACCAATCATAGTCCTGATTCACTTGAATATCTTTGGGTTCAGATTGATGCAAATCTTTTTGCCAAAGATTCCGATGGCCACATAACTGCCCCGGCTCCAGATATTAAAAAGTTACGATTTAAATCTCTTCGTGGATTGATGGAACGCGAGCAGTTTGACGGCAAAGCGCGCATTCATTCCGTCAAAGATGCTTCTGGGGCAGACCTTGATCATGCGATTGTCAAAACCATGATGCGGATTGACCTGCCGTATCCACTTAAGCCAGGTAAATCGACGAGCTTCTCGATTAGCTGGTCCTACAACATCATTGACGCGAAATTGATTCGAGCTCGAAGTGGCTACGAATATTTTCCAGATGACGATAATTTCATCTATGAGATGGCTCAGTGGTTTCCTCGCATGGCGGCTTATACAGATGACAGGGGATGGCACCATAAACAATTCCTAGGCCGTGGAGAATTCACACTTGAATTTGGTGAGTATCGGGTTGCGATTACTGTTCCAGATGATCATATCGTTGCTGCTACTGGGCAATTGCAGAATAGCGACGAAGTATTGACCAAGGAACAGCTATCCAGATTTAAGAAAGCTAGCAAGGTCGACGAACCTATATTTATTGTGACCCCCGAGGAGGCAAAGAAAAACGAATCAACCAAATCGTCCGGCAAAAAAACCTGGATCTTTGAGGCCAAAGATGTTCGGGATTTTGCTTTCGCCAGTTCTCGTAAGTTCATCTGGGATGCCATGAACCATGTCTCTGGAAAAAACAATGTGCTCGCCATGTCATTTTATCCCAATGAAGCTGAACCGCTGTGGAGTAAATATTCCACGCATGCAGTAGCGCACACCATGGATGTGTATTCCAAGTTTTCTTTTGATTATCCCTATCCAGTCGCCATTTCAGTGAATGGCCCCGTGGGGGGAATGGAGTATCCCATGATATGTTTCAATGCTCCGCGTCCGATGGAGGACGGCACTTACTGGGGAACGCCTTCAAATGCTGAACAATGGATGCACTCGAAATATGGTTTGATATCTGTGATCATTCATGAGGTGGGGCATAATTATTTTCCCATGATCGTCAACAGTGATGAGCGTCAATGGACATGGATGGATGAGGGACTCAATACCTTTCTCCAGTATCTTACTGAACAAGAATGGGAGAAGGATTATCCCTCCCGGAGGGGAGAACCAAAAGACATGGTTTCTTACATGAAATCTTCCCAGCAAGTGGCTATCATGAGTAATTCGGAATCGATCTTGCAGTTTGGTAACAATGCGTATGGTAAACCTGCAACCGCTCTCAACATTCTTCGCGAATCCATTCTTGGGCGTGAAGTCTTTGATTTTGCCTTCCGCACCTATTCACAACGCTGGATGTTTAAACGGCCCCAACCAGCAGATTTCTTTCGTTCTTTGGAAGATGCTTCAGGGATTGATCTGGATTGGTTCTGGCGTGGCTGGTTTTACTCTACTGATCATGTTGACTTGGCCATTTCAAATGTCACCGAGTACAAAATGGATACTTTGGACCCTGTTGTTGATAACGAACGTCGCAAGCAGGATCGCGAGGAAGAGCCGACGAGTATATCCGAAATTCGTAATCGAAATCTGAAAGTGTTGGTGGAGCAATTTCCGGACTTGGTGGATTTCTATAATGATTACGATCCTCTGGATGTGCTGGATAATGACCGTGAAAAGGCGGAGGAATCGATTCAACAATTGGATCCAGAGGATCGGGATTTGCTCAAATTGGAACGACATTTTTATGTTGTTGATTTTGAAAACAAGGGAGGTTTGGTCATGCCGATTATTTTGGAAATTGAATATTTTAACGGCAGCAAAGAAACCCGCCATTTCCCTGCGGAAATCTGGAGGCAATACAGTGATTCAGTCAGTAAATTATTGATCACACGCGAACCTATTAGAACTTTGCGTATTGATCCCCATTTGCAGACTGCTGATGTCAATTTGGCCAATAATACATACCCACCTGAAATCCAAAAATCCAGGTTCAAACTGACCAATGAAAAATTGGACAAGAACCCCATGCAGAAAGCTGGATTGGGTGAATCTGCTGACAAGGAGTCTGAGAAGACGGATGACTAGGGTAAGTTAAACTTCAGCATTACCGAGCACTTTTTTGATGGCTATGTAAAGTGAAGTTGTCATTTTACGGATTTGTCCTTCAGTGCAGCAGTAAGGCGGCATAAGAACGATCACGCTTCCGATCGGGCGAGTGAGGATCCCCAGGTTTGCTAATTCAAGGCAAACCTGAATTCCAACCTGTTTTGCCATCGGCCAGGGTTTTTTGGTACGCCAGTCTTGAACCAGTTCTATTCCTGCGACCAATCCTGATTGGCGAATGTCACCAACGCAGGGCAGGTTCCAAAGTGGCTGTAGAGATTGCTTCAATTGTTTCTCAAGAGTCTTCCTTGCAGATCGGTTCTTCTTCTGCTTCAGAAGATCGATATTTGCAAGGGCAGCGGACGCTCCAAGTTGATTACCGGTGTAGCTATGACCATGAAAAAAACTTTTGAAGGATTCATAGGGACCCAGGAAACTGTCGAAAACATCTTGAGTTGTCAAAGTAGCTGCCATGGGTAGATAACCACCCGTCATTCCTTTTGCCAGACAAAGAAAATCAGGTTGCACTCCTTCGTAGTGGGAGGCGAACATGGAACCCGTTCTTCCAAAACCTGTCATGACTTCATCTGCAATCAGGGGTGTTTTTATTTCTCTGGCAAGACTTGCCACTCTTTTCAACCAACCCTCGGGGTGACAGACCATTCCTGCGACTCCTTGAATAATGGGTTCAAAAACAAAACCTGCATAAGACAAATTTTTCTTATGAGCCTGTTCAAACTTTTGCTGAACTTTTCCTACACACTCCCACTGACATTTTCGTGTTGTTCTCGCGTCCGCCCTGTCAGGTTTGGCTTTGTTAAACGGACATCGATAGCAATACGGTGACATGACTTTGTCGGATGGAAACAATAACCCCGAAAATGATTTGTGAAACAAATCAACTTGCCCAACGCTGATCGCGCCAATGGTATCCCCGTGATATGCGTTTTCGATCGATAGGAATTTGGGCTTCGTTCCTATTTCCTTACGTCTGGCATGTTCGTAAGCCAGTTTAAAAGCAGCTTCGAGAGCAGTAGAACCATCGTCTGAAAAGAAAACTTTCTTTAATTTTGGGTTTTTGAATTCCAATGGTCCTTTCCTGAATAATTTCGAAGGATTTGCTGTTTTGACGAGTTTTTCCGCCAGTAAGGAAGCCGGTTCATTGGCAAAACCCAGGGCTGAAGAATGCCCTATTTTTTTCAATTGGCTTTTTATGGCTCTGTCAATGGTTGGATTCTGATGCCCGTGAAGGTTGGTCCAAATGGATGAATTCGCATCGAGGTATTTTCGGCCATATTGATCCCTGAGTACGGCTCCCTTTCCCGAGGTAATGACAATGGGTTCTTCTTTGACCCAATCTTGCATTTGGGTAAATGGGTGCCAGACGTATCGATGGTCCTTGCGTGCGAGTGGGTGCATATTTTCAGGATTCTCTCTTCAATTTTTCATGACATTGAATCAACGTCCCTGCCAAATCTTGAACAGTGTCAGTAGCATGAGATGCGCTGATGGTGATTCGCAATCGAGACGTATTTTTTGGCACTGTTGGGAATCGAATTGCAGGAACGAAAAATCCATGATCCATAAGTAGATTGGATAATTGTATTGCCTTCTCAGGAGTACCTACCCACCAGGGAAGGATAGGAGACATAACGCCTTCATGCAGGTGTAAACCCGGTTCCATGCTCTCACTTTTTTGTTTCCATTTTTCAGGAATGGATTTGTAAAAAGTATCAATGTTTTCTCCCAAGTTCTTCCTAAGCATTTTACCTTCATTCGACTGGATGATTTGAACGGCAGCTGTTGCTGCTGAGCAAACAATCGGGGAGGGGGCTGTGGAAAAAATAAACGACCTGGCACTGTTGACCAAGAAATCAATCAACCTGTTCGATCCTGCAATGAAGCCTCCAGAGCATCCCAAAGCTTTACCAAGTGTGCCCATCTGTATTTCTACTTCATCCGATAGTCCAAGTGATTGAATGTATCCTCGACCATCTTCTCCAAACAGACCTGTCGAGTGTGCTTCATCAATCAGTAGCCAGGCTCCATAGGAATTTTTTAGATCCACCATTTGACTTAAAGGTGACGAATCTCCGTCCATTGAGTAAATACTCTCCGCGATCACTCCAATGTGGCGAACTGTATCATTTGGATCTTGATTTCCAATGGATCTGGCCCACTGCAATTTTTTCTCAAGATCCAATAAATCGTTATGACGAAAAACTCTCAATTTTGCCCCGCTATTGCGTGCACCGTCGATGAGTGAAGCATGACATAATTTATCAATGATCAGTATATCTTGAGAGCCAAAGAGAGAGGTAATCGTTCCAATGGAGGTGGAATAACCTGAATTGAAAACCAAAGCTGATTCCGTACCTTTCAGTCTGGCCAGTTCCAATTGTAATTTCTCCAATGATTCGTGATACCCGGAAATCAATGGAGAGGCTCCGGCACCAACGCCACCTGAATGGGCCGCATGAACGGCACGATCCTTCAACTCAGGATGATTTGCCAGACCTAAATAATCGTTCGAAGAAAAATTCTTATACTCCTTGCCATTTATTCGGATGACTGCCGATTGGGGTGATTCGATCAACCGTAGCGTTCGATGGAGATCGTTTTCCCGAATCTGATCGAGAGATCGTTCACAAAACTGATGCAATGTTTCAGTCATGGTGTGGTGAAACTCAAACAAATTAAACCTCAAGTTACGTCCTTTTCCTGATCCTCCAATGGGAAGGACATGGAACCTTTGGTGATCCTTAATTTATCCACTCGATTTCGGTCCATATCGACCACCTCCACCCAGAAATGATCCCAGGGAATTCGGTCGCCTTCATTGGGTATACGCCCCAGTGCGGCGATAACCATACCTCCCATGGTGTGGAATTTGCCCGAGGGGAGGCTCAGCGATTGATCAGGTTCAATACACCGGGCCACTTCTGAGATATCAGCCAATCCGTCAACCAACCAAGTTCCATCATTCAATTGCTTCGGTGAAGCCAGCCGGTTTTCTTCATGATTTCCAAAATCCCCTGCTATTGCCTCCATGACATCCATAATCGAGACCATACCCGTAATCTCTCCATACTCATCAGCCACCAGTGCGGCGTGCCAAACAGATCTTTTAAATGCATCCAACAATTTCACCACATGAGTAGATTCGGGAACGATCAAAGGCTTATTGGCAATGGATTCCAGCGAGATTTCTGAAGGACATTTCCCGCCAAAATTTAACCAAAGTTCTCTCAGGGAAATCAGTCCCAGAATTTGACCATCAGAAGCATTCCGGAGGGGAAAGTAGGATCTGTCCGCTTTCTTTATTTTTTGATTGATTATTTCAGTTTGATCAGTTGTTTCCAGGCAGGTCATTTGAGCCACCGGGATCATGATATCCACTATCCTTGTCTCATCGAGACGCATGACTCCCGCGACCAATTCGATTTCCGCCTTATGAAAGATTCCTGCGTGAGAACCTTGTTCCACCATCACTCGAATGTCCTCTTCACTCACCGAAGAATCTTGGTTGGGGCGAACTCCCAACACCTTTAATACCATCTCGATGATCCACCCGACAAAGCCGACAAATGGAGAAGCTATGATGGACAAACGATGCATCATAGGGGCCAAGGCGGATGCAATGCGCTCTCCTTGAGCCAAGGCAAGGCGTTTTGGCAATATCTCTCCAAATATCAGAGAAGCCAGGGTGATGAAAACCACTACAATGCCAAAACCAATTTGATCCGCATGTGGTGCCAATCGGGGTGCGAGGGCGACCCATCCTGAAACCGTCCGTGCGATGGTGGCTCCACCAAATGCTCCGGCCAATATGCCGATTAAGGTGATACCGAACTGCACTGTGGACAAGAAGCGGTTTGGTGAGGCGGCAAGGTCCAATGCGGTTTGCGCGCGTTTGTCACCATCTCTTGCCCGGCGACGCAGTCTCGATTTCCGGGCCGAGACAATGGCCATTTCCGCCATGGCAAATACACCGTTCGCGGAAATCAGGAGGCAGATAATTGCCAATTCCAATCCAAAATGACTCTTCATGATCTAATAGGTGTCATGTTGTCGTTTTTTCCATCACATGAAAACCAAATAACCTGATTGATCAGGGATCATCCATTGATTTCCTCGAAGGCTTGGTTAAACTTCTGCTTGTGATCAGGAATATCATATTTGACTGGTGCGGTACCTTGATGGACGATCTGCCCGGAGTGTGGCGAGCGACCTGCCAGGTGTTTGAAAGAGCAGGGGTACCCGTTCTCAGTCTTGAGGAATTTCGTCAGGAATTTGAGCTTCCATTTCCACGATTTTATGACCGTTTCGTTCCTGACATTCCCGTTCCTCAGTTGGAACTTTGGTTTCATGAAGCCTTCAACAAGGAACTAGAATCAGTGTCTCCCATGGCACACGCACGGGACTTTCTGGAGTTTTGCGACAAAAATCAGATACGCTCTTTTGTATTGAGTGCCATTCATCAACAACACTTTAAGGTTCACATTGAAAAATCTGGTTTCGGCCGATATTTCGAAAAAGTTTATACGGGTGTATTGGACAAGCGCGAAAAAATTCATGAGATACTGTCCGATCACAAGCTGGTGCAGGAAGAAACCCTCTACATTGGGGACATGGAGCATGACATTGAAACCGCGCATCATGGTGGAGTTGCCGGGTGTGCTGTTTTGACCGGGTTTAAAGAATTGAAAGCACTTCAGAAATCTCAGCCGGATTTGATTGTTGAACATCTAGGAGAACTCAAGGGAATATTGGAGAAAACCGCTTTAGAACCGTTTCATAACGGACAATCTCCTACTTCTATTACCAATTCACCTTTTCCCATTCCAACAGTAGGTGCACTCATTTTTAATTCCAGCAATGAAGTCCTCATGATTAGAACCCACAAATGGTCCGACAAATGGGGTATTCCAGGTGGGAAGATTCAAAATGGTGAATCAAGTGTAGAAGCCCTTCGCCGCGAGATTCGAGAGGAAACATCCCTTGAGATAGATGAGATTCAATTTGTGATGGTGCAGGATGCCATTTCTCCCAAAGAATTCTACCGAGACGCTCATTTCCTGTTATTGAATTACACCTGCAGATGCCATGAAGAAGTTCTCAATGTGGTATTGAATGATGAAGCACAGGATTATTGCTGGGTTCCATTACAGGATGCTTTGCAGTTAAATCTAAATGAACCTACTCAAATCTTGATCCATGCGGTCCTCAATGAAAATGTCTCAAAGCCACTCAAGCATGAATGATATCATCGAAATAAATGATCTCGAAGTACGCTTCAGGGTAGGGGTTCCAGACGAAGAACGATCTATTCCTCAAAAGTTGCTTATCACTATCCGGCTCCACCTGAATTTTTCTGCAGCTGCCGCCGAGGATGACTTAGATCAGACCATTGATTATTATCGTCTGACACGCGAACTCATCGAATGGGGGCATCAAAGAGAATGGAAACTCATTGAGACTCTCGCCTCACAAATAGCCGACTGGGTCCTTACAAATTTCAAACCCACTCAAGTGGAGGTTCAGATCAAAAAATTTATCCTTCCATACACCAAGTTTGTAGGCGTGAGTGTGCAAAAGGAAAATTCTTCCCTATCCTAACCCGACTTACAAACGACGGTTAAGCTAAAAGGAGTATTCTTGTCAGTGAGTTTGCGATGTTGATTCTTCAGGCTCATAATCAAGTAGATCTCCTGGTTTGCAATCGAGGTATTCACAGATGGCGGCCAGGGTTGAGAGTCGGATGGCTTTTGCTTTTCCTGTTTTTAGGATGGAAAGGTTTTGAGGAGCGATGCCAATTGCTGACGAAAGGTCATTGAGGCGAACTTTTCGTTTCGCCATCATGACGTCCAAGTTGACTATGACAGGCATGTAGACGGATGGTTCAGACGGTCAAGTCTTGTTCTTCTCGCACCTTACGACCTTCTTCCAGCACACCCAGAGCGATGAAAATGATGAGAGCGACGGCGATGGGTTCAAGGTCGATGCCATTGAATTGAAGCCCAAACATGCCGAATCCAATATACCTTACCTCAGCAAATATTTGTTCACCCAGTTCCTGGCCCGGCGCCACAGTAGGAAAGGGGCCCATGAGCATGTGGACAAGAATCTGATTGATGAAACCTACCACTGCAAAGAAAAGGAACAGTTTAGCAATTTTCCTGAGCAAACGAACCGATGAACCTGAGAACACTTTACCTTTTTCACAGGCCCTAAACAATCTCGCCACCATCCAGTACCACCAACACAACAATAAAGAAGATATCGTATTCAAAACCAATCCACCCATTGCCGAGGGGGAATCGATCGGAAAAGGATGTCCTCCGTAACTGCTCCAGAGGGAAATCATCCAGTGCACCAGTGTATTTTGAGTAGAGATGAGAGTATAAGCGGCGTATCCGAAATAAATCAGGAAAAGAATATGTCCGGCACGACTGAACCAAAACAAGCGATCCTGCGGAGATTGAAATGAAATAAACGAAACGGTCTTACCTTTCATGGGTTGTAAATTATCATGAATAGATCGAGAGGCAAGAAAAATTTCATGAAAAACATGAAAAATTAATTATTAAACATGTATTTGTTCTTTTCTTCAATACCCTGGTGAAGGAGAGGAGAGGTTAGAGAAGACAAAGAAAGTTTCTGGTTTCCCTGTTCATCGAAATTCTCTGAACTCAACCATCGATTCATGGCATCCTGAATTGCAGGCCATTCGTGATCCATGATCGCATACCAGGCAGTATCACGGTTGTAATCCTTCACGACACTTGCTTGTCGAAAGATCCCCTCGAAAGAAAAACCCAGTCTTTGTGCAGCGGTTCTTGATGGAGTATTCAAAGCGTTGCATTTCCATTCGTAACGTCTGTAACCCATTTCAAATGCGTAGGACATCATCAGGAACATGGCTTCTGTTGATGCGCGGGTGCGTTGGAGGAGCGGTGAAAAATTCAAGTGACCCACTTCGATGGAACCCATAGCTGGCTGGATGCGCAAAAAACTTGCGACTCCCACAACTTGTCCAGTTTTGAGATCAAAAATGGCGAAGAATAATGGATCATCACCCACGGCTTCATCCTCAAGCCATGATTTGTAATTACTGAAACTCTCGAATGGGCCGTATGGTAGATATGTCCAAGCCTTTCCTTCCTTATCCAATTTATTTGCTGACCAAAGGCCCTCCGCATGTGCATTTGGATTCAATGGCTCCAATCTGCAGTATTGGCCTTGCAAAATTTTCTTCTTCGGCAAAGGGGGTGATTGCCAATCAGATACTTTGTATCCGATACACTGATTCAGGTGATTCCTCTCCAATTTCATGTCATGCCCAGGTGTGAATTTAATCTCCTGAAGAATAAGGAAAGGTCCTCACGGTGGCAAGGAGTGTAACAGGTCGGGAACGAGGAGATCTATTGGGTGATGTGCATTCCTTTATGTGGAAATTTCCTTTTCTTTTTAAAGTCGGTCAGCATGCTAACTCAATGCAGTCCTTAAAAATTGGTGGACATTATTTCCCTTATGCTTGGATCATTTCCGCTCTCATATTAATTGGTGGCAGTCCATACAGTTTTGGGGCACCTCCCGTCATTTCCTCTGCTGTGAAGGCGTCGATACGATCCAGGGTTGATAACGGTTATACTCCCAGCATTGTCATAGGAATGGTCAATAAAGATGGACGTTCTTTTTATGGTTATGGCCAGACATCTTATGACTCCAGCCGTAGCCCGGATGAGCACACCATCTATGAAATAGGATCGGTCAGCAAAATTTTGACAACAAGCTTGCTTGCCGATTTATGGCTCAATGGAGAAGTCGATTTGGATGATTTTGTAGAAGACTATCTTCCAGACGAAGTCAGCATGCCTTCGAGGAACAACCGCAGGATCACGCTGGAACACCTGGCAACCCATTATTCAGGTCTTCCTGCAAATCCCGAAACCCTGGCTGGCAATGATACCACTAATCCGTTTGTCCCTTTTGGTGTGGATTTACTTTACAACTATCTGAACAATCACACTTTGACCCGTCGTCCAGGAGTTTCCTTTGAATATTCAAATCTTGGACTCGGTTTGTTGGGGCATGTTCTGGGCATCAGTCAAAACCAATCCTTCGAAGCTTTGCTAAAAGAGCGACTGTTGAATCCACTTGGAATGAGCGAGACCATGATTTCCTGGGATGTTTCGAAGAATGAGCAAAGAGCCATTGGTTACTCGGGGGTGGTGGAGCGTCCTTTTTTCAAAATGGAATCACTGGAATCGGCCGGGGCCGTCTTGTCGAATGTCCATGATATGTTGACTTTTGCAGAATACCAGATTGGCCTAAAAGAATCCCCTTTGAATGATGCTTTCAAAGAGGCTCACAAGAAACGGGTCAATACCGGGCAAACTGGGGTGGATTTAGGATTAGGTTGGTTTATTTTATCAAACGTTCCATCACCCATTTTGATGCATGACGGTGCAACCATGGGGCATACAGCATTTTTGGGGATGGATATCGCT
Organism: uncultured Verrucomicrobiota bacterium; assembly: GCA_964342825.1. Taxonomy (GTDB): domain Bacteria; phylum Verrucomicrobiota; class Verrucomicrobiia; order Limisphaerales; family AAA164-E04; genus AAA164-E04. Next base: position 49,088 of record CAYFHO010000019.1, on the reverse strand, counting down.
AATCAGACCGCTGTGGTCTTATTTTCAAATGGGCGAGTGAATAATTACTCCGGAGTTCAAGACATTGGTATTCACGTGTTATTTCCACAATCTCCCTTAAGATCAATTCGAAGAGTTCCTGACGTTTCGGTAGACCGCCTCCAATCCATCTATGGTGACTTCCAGTCGGATACCGGGAGCACCGTTCAGATTGGACTGGAACGCAATCATTTAACAGTCGAGTTTTCAGAAGATTCAGGGACTCAATACACACTTTACCCGGTATCATCCAGTCGATTCATGTTTTATGAAGCCACCTTCGAAGCGAGTGCAAACTTACGGTTTGACGGACAGGGCAAGCCTTTCGAGCTTACCTGGAGACAAAATGGAGAATCCGTAACCTATCAAAAAGTAATGCGACCAGCTCAATTGAGTCTGTTGGCTGGCGATGGAAACATTCACTTGGATCTGGTCGACGGTGATGGAGCCACGGATTATGAGATACAGGGCACCCAGGATTTCCAGACTTGGACTTCTTTGGGCAATTTGTCCTTGTGGGATGATCCGTTCAAATTGGATAGCGATCTTCCTTATCAATTCTTTCAAGCGCTTGCTTCGGAATAGAAGTTTTTCATTTTTTCCTCGCACATAATTCTTTTCCTGAGGGTGTGGGTCATGAGATGGTGATTCCCATGAAACCTTGTGTAACCATATCATTGGTAAAAGAAGCTGCGGGTGGCCCATTTGTTTATTGGCATGATCCACTTCGGAATGCGGAAAGAGCCAAAAGTCTGGGATTTCCATCTGTTGAAATATTTCCTCCGAATGCAGAGGCGTTACAACCCGGAACTTTTCCTGACATTCCCAAAGAATTGGGACTTCAAATTGCCGCGGTTGGTACTGGTGGAGGCTGGGTGAGGCACCAATGGCATTTAACTCATCCTAACTCAGATGTTCGAGCAAAGGCCAAGGGCTTCATCAGAGATCTCCTCAACGCCGCTTCCAGATTCAAGGCACCGGTCATTATTGGATCCATGCAGGGCAGACACGGGGGCGATGTCTCCAAAGATCAGGCACACAAATGGCTTGCAGAGGCTTTACACGATCTGGGTAACCACGCAAAGTCACTTGGGACTTATGTCTTTTATGAACCTTTAAATCGATACGAGAGTAACCTGCTTAATACGGCGCAAGAAACGGTTGATTTCCTGAATTGTGTTCAACCGGCCCATGTGAAGGTATTGGCCGATCTTTTTCACATGAATATTGAAGAAGCCTCCATTGCAGGTGGTTTAAGAACCTATGGGGATTGGCTGGGACATGTTCATTTGGTGGATAACCATCGTCAGCCCGCGGGTAGCGGTCAGATGGAATACACCGACATTGCAGCGGCTTTGCGTCAAATAAATTATCGAGGCCACTTGTCTGCGGAAGCATTTCCGAAACCCGACCCCCATTCGGCAGCCCAACTCACAATGGACACCTTTAAACGTTGGTTTGCCGTTTGAGACTGGGGCTATATTGCTCGTTTAGAATCACCACAAACTCGAATATGAATTATCATGAGTAAAAAAATTCTGATTGTTACAGATGATTCGGGAGAATCTTTTGAAATTCTCTATGCCGTTTACCGATTTCGTGAGGCGGGTATGACACCAGTCATCGCTGCCACCAAAAAGAAAACCTTAAATGGTGTCATTCATGATTTCTGTCCCGGATGGAATACCTATATCGAAAAACCAGGTTATTTGATTCAAGCCGACATTGTGATATCCAAGGTGAAGGCAAAGGATTATGCCGCCATGGTATTGATTGGAGGCCGTGCTCCCGAATTCCTGCGACATGACAAAGCTTTGGTAAAACTTGTCAAAGAGTTCCACAAGGGTGGCAAAGGTTTGTTCGCTATCTGCCACGGTATTCAGGTGCTGATTGCCGCCGGACTTTGTGAAGGACGCAAAATGACTTGTTACTGCAATGTGCGGCTTGAAGTCGAATTGGCCGGAGGCAAATGGGTGAACAAGCAGAGTGTCGTTGACGGTCCATTCATCACCGCACAAACATGGGAAAGTCACGCAGAATTCTATCGCGACATATTCAAATATCTCGATTCCTGAATGGCTGTCAGCGCCAAACAATATGATCAACTGATCAAGCGAGTGTCTGGTAAATCATCAAAATCAGATGATTCTTCCGCATCCACTTCGCCGACCCGGCATCAGATCATTCTTGGTGTTGACCCCTCGTTGAGAGGCACTGGTTTTGGGGTGATACTTCAAAGAGGTGAACAAGCTGAAGTTCTGGGGCAAGGTACCATCAAGTGTCCAAGCTCCTGGAAAGTCAGTCGATGCCTCGCGCACATTCATGATGTATTACGGGAAACTATCTTAAAACATGAACCGACAGCTTGTGCCATTGAAGGACTTTTCTACGCCCAGAATTACAGAACAGCTCTGGTCATGGGGGAAGCAAGAGGAGCGGCTCTAGTTGCAGCAGCCAGTTTGGGGTTGGATATATTTGAATTGGCTCCTCGCAAGGTCAAGCAAGCGATTGTTGGGTACGGAAATGCTCAAAAACTGGCCGTGGCCAAAATGGTGCAACGTATGTTGAATCTTCAGGAACTGCCCCAGGCAGACGCGGCGGATGCACTCGCGCTGGCTCTTGCCTTTTCTCAGGAAAACAGACGCCGTATCGGGACGATGCCAAAACAGATTTGATACTTGGAAATGTGAACGAGGATGATTGCTTATCTACAAGGTAAACTGGTCGAAGCACACCCCACACATCTGGTCATGGATGTCAACGGAGTAGGCTATCACATTCAAATCCCGGTCTCTTCGTATGATCGTCTCCCGGAGCCAGGAAAGTCCTTTAAAATTTTGACACACCTGGCCATTCGCGAAGATGCGCATATTCTATACGGCTTCATGTCTCATAATGAGCGTGAACTATTTCGGCTCCTGGTCCAAACCGTCAGTGGAATTGGACCCAAGATTGCCATGAATGTTCTCAGCGGTATGACACCCGTCATGTTTCGAGGTGCCGTGGCAAACAATGACACCAAAGCTTTGTCCCGAATTCCCGGATTAGGTAAGAAGACAGCTGAACGGATCATTGTTGAACTGAAAGATAAAGTTGGGAAAGCAGGGGAATGGGAAGCGAAAAGTGATGAACGAGGTGGCACCGAAGGGGAAGAGAAAATCCGGGATGCGGTTGCTGCTCTGGTTTCCTTGGGCTACAAGCAGCAGGAAGCATTAAAGCGAATCAAGGCAGCCCAGGCTGTTTTGGGTGAAACCGCCGAGTTGGATCGCCTGGTTCGGGCTGGACTCCAACAGTAATCTTCCTGCAGCCAATCAAAAGCATGCAAGATCTCTCATCCATACCAAAGAGCAAAAGACCACCTCAGAAACCAAAAACAAAAGACATCATTTTAGGTAAAACCGCCTACCTTCTTCTTAGATTTCTGTCGGCAACGATTCGTTTCAAATTCAATGACCCACATCGGGTCACCGATCTTTCACCCGTTATTTTCTGCATCTGGCACAATCGATTGTCTCTGTGCCTGAATGTATTTACCAAGTATCTTATTCTCAGCCGTTCGGACAGGAAACTTGCCGCTTTGGCCAGTGCCAGCAATGACGGGGCTTTTCTGTCTGTGATATTAAAATCTTACGGAGTACATGCTGTCAGAGGATCTTCGAGTCGTCGTGGATCTCAGGCCATGAAGGAATTAATCACTCTGCTCCGTAAGGGCTATGATCTAGCCTTAACCCCTGATGGTCCAAGAGGCCCCAAATACAAGTTGCAAAGCGGTGTGATTAGTCTGGCTCAGTTGACCGGAAAACCTGTGACTCCTGTGTCTTACGTTTTGTCCAGAAAATGGACACTCAAGACATGGGATGCATTCCAAATACCTTTTCCCTTTGCCAGGTGTGAGGTCAATATTGGTCAACCAGTTTACATCGAAAGAGACCTATCGATAGAAGAGCGGGAATCGCTAACCAATGACATAGCCCAGGAAATGATTCGGCTAGGCAATGAATCCGTAGACCAGTGAATGACGAAATGGTTTACGCCCCATCAGTAGAATCGTTTACTTTTCGTGTGCAGGATTTTTCGATACCTGATGGAATTTAATCCGCCCCGACCAGTCACCACTGGCCAGCCATTCACCGTCGGGAGAAAAAGCCAGGGAATAAATCCAATCTTCGTGAGCTTCAATAGTATTCAAGATATGATCTGAATTGGCATCAATGAATCTGATGATTCCATCCTTTCCACCTGAGACAAGCCAATTCCCTGAAGAATGATAAACCAAGGAGAACAGGGGGGTATCATGATCTCGTACAATTCTCACCATACGGCCAATGGTAGGTTGCCATATGCGCACAGTTTGATCTTCGGATGCGGTGGCCACGTAGAAGGGGGGACTGTTCTCTTCTGCACCAGAGGGACGAAGGTCGACAGCAGAGACGACACCGGTGTGGTGTGAAAAGGTTCGGTGCAGGCTTTCTTCCAAGATATTCCATATTTTCACAGACCGATCCGAACCGGTAGAAACCAACCAATCACCCGTCGCATCAAAAAGTGTATCCATGATTGCTCCTGCGTGTCCCTCAAGCTCAAAAGCTTGTTCCAGTCTGTATGGATCAGTCCTTATTTGGTAAACCATGATCCTGGAATTACCCGATCCAACGGCCAGGTATTTTCCTTCCGGAGAAAAACACACACTCGTCAACCATTCATGTTCAAATTCAATATGAGATTGAATGGATTTATCGTTCCACCTTACCAATGCCAGGTCTCCTTGTTCTCCTGGAGAACCCCCTGCGACTGCCAGCCATTGACCGCTTGAATCAAAGGCCATATCCCTGAGTCGATTCATTGGAACGGCGATCTTACGTTCAGGCTCGTTTGAGGATGTGGAACCAATATTGACTGATCGATCACCATTCCAAACTACCGAGCCTTGCGAGGGGTGAAAAACGATAGAACTGATCGGCGTTCCGGCACTACAGTTGTAGGAGAACACGATTCCCCAAAACAATGTGAGTTGAGCCAGGTGTGAAAACTTCACGTGAGTCCTTCGATCATGTGTCCACCCTTGACCCATTGAATAGGGCGACCGTTGGGTGCCTGGTAGGCATCATCGGGATCAATACCCAACAAAGAAAGCGTACTTGCAGCCAGGTCCTCAGGCACAACAGGATTCTCGGAAGGTGATTCACCGAACGCATCAGTTGATCCGATAACCTGACCGCCACGAACGCCTCCGCCTGCCATGCAGACAAAGCCAGCTCTGGGCCAATGGTCCCGACCGGCACGATCGTTAATTTTGGGTGTTCTTCCAAACTCACCCATTAGGATGACCAAAGTGGAATCCAGTAGACCCCGTTCATGCAGATCAGAAATCAATCCGGAATACGCCCAGTCCAGAGCAGGTAATTTACCGCTTCCCCTGAATAGCGCGTCGGGCATGTTTTTGAATATTTGTTGGTGCATGTCCCAACCTTTGTCCACGACGGTTACGAAACCTACTCCATGTTCCACCAGACGTCTTGCCATCAGACAACCCGTGCCGATTCGGCTTCGACCATATTTTTCACGTGCCGTGTTCGGTTCTTTTGATAGATCAAATGCTGCCTGGGATTCGGCAGAAGTCAGTAGTGCAAAAGCCTGTTCGTAATAAGTATCCAACGGCGTGTGCACAGGGTGTGACTCCGTCGATCGTTTGATATCGTCCAGAAATTGTTGCATTTCCCGGCGACGCTCCACACGTTCCAGGCTGATGCTTGCCGGAGGTTTTAGGTTGCGTACTCTAAAATCGGGCTTGGATGGATCGCCACCCAATGAGAAGGGTTGAAAGGTGGCTGGCAAAAATCCAGACCCGGCATAATTAACCCCATCCGGTACGGCCACATAAGGTGGCAGCACTTTGTTCGCACCCGCTTGTTGCGCAAAGATACTGCCCATGCTTGGGTACTCAATCACCGGAGAAGGTTTGTTACCGGTCAACATATAGTGACTGCCTGTATTGTGATTTCCGAATGCGTGGGTCAATGATCGGATTAATGAAACATGTTTCATCACTCTCGCAGTCTTTGGCAGGTGTTCACTGATTTTGATGCCGGGTACGTCTGTGTTGATGGGCTTAAACTCACCACGAATTTCCACAGGTGCATCGGGTTTGAGATCGAACGTTTCCAGGTGACTGGGGCCACCATCCAGCCAGATGAGGATGCAGGATTCTGCCCTTCTTTTGTGAGTATTGGGAGAAGACGGTTCTGCAGCTTTGGCTTTGATGCGCAGTAGATCCGCCATATTCAATCCAAGCCCCGTCATTAAACCAGCGTGTAAAAAGTCGCGGCGATTGATGCCGTCACAACGAAAGAATGGGGATTTAGAATTCATGACAAATTTTGAAACTTAATTCAGTGATTCCAGATAAACTCGCGACTGTTTAACAATGCCCAAATCATGTCTGAAAGTAAATTTACACCAGAGTCTGCATTTTCAAACCTCTCACTCCAATATTGGAGTTCTTTGGGACTGGGTGGTCGTGCGTAGGCTTGCCAGTATAATTCGGAAATTGTGTTTTCCGGGTTTTGGGAAAGTGAAGAAATTTTGTTGGTTGCACACGAGTCTATCGCGATTTGAAATTCAGGGTCATTGAAAAGATAAAGTGACTTTGACAATCCTCCGCCGGATGTCCCGGAGTCCTCACATGGTTCCTCGCGTTGACATCTTCCAAGAACGTCCAAAGCAAAAGATTCAGTTCGGTGATCCCAGGATTCAATCGCGCTGCCATTTGTATCATTCTCCAGAAAACTTGATTGATCAGTAACTTTTCGTATCGCATCCACCAACACACGGCCGTTCAATTCACGAGGTACCATTGCATTGAAGAATCCAAGGCGATTTCCAGCGACTGCTTCAAAACTTGAAGATTGCTGGTATGCTTTCGAAGTTACGATCAGCTTTATTAAATCCTGAAAGCGAAAATTCTTCGCACTCCAGTGAGCAATGATGGTTTCAAGTAGGAGTGGGATCACCGGGGGATTGGTGGATCTTAAGTCATCCACCGGTTCCACAACACCCCGACCAAACAAGTTTTTCCAAATTCGATTTGAGAAAGAACGGGCAAACTGGTCTTGTCCGTCCGTCTCCAGCCAACCTCCGAGTGTCTTCAAAGGATCTGAATGTTCAGAAGCCGTGGAAATCTTTTGAAGGCCTAAAGGTCTCGGAATGCTTGCCTGACCTGTTTTAGGGTGGGGGACATTACCCAGGTCCTTGTAAACAACTTGACCATTTTCCAGACCGGTTTTGGAAAAGACTGCTGCGAAATCATGATAATCTGTCAATGTCCATCGGTCGACCGGATGGTTGTGACAGCGGGCGCATGCGATTCGTGCACCCAATAATGTTTGCCCAACATACTCCGCCATGTCTCGAGGATCACCAGCCTGTCGATGAAAGTTTGAGGGTGCATCTTCCAGGAATGATCCTCTTGTTTCCAGAAGGGTTCTGGCCATCCTTAGCATGGATCTGTTTTCCCTGATTTGAGTTTTTATCCATTCGTAATACGCAGAGCCGGCCTCGGTTCCCAGTTTCTTGGTGTCTATCAGTAACCAGTCTGCAAACTTTAAACTCCAGTAATCGGCAAAAGCAGGGGTTGTGGTCAGGTGCTCTACCAAATTTTCGTATCCTCCCGTTGTCTTTAAAACATTGCCCCAATGTTTCGCATCTTCCGCTGCAGGAAGTTGACCCGTAAGGTCCAAATAGACACGCCTAATGAGGGAATTGGCTTTAGCTTGTGGGCTTGGGTTGAGATTCCATTTCTTCCATTCCTTGAGTAGGACCTGATCAATCGGGTGTGTAGCGGCTAAAGTGTTTTGATACTCCGTCTTGGGATATGGAAGACCAATTCGTGCTGAGCTGGTCAAGGAACCAAAACGAATCATGACAGATGTAACTCCCCAGTTATGAAAAATAACTTCCCCGTTTTTCGTGACATCTGCCATCCCGTCATCCATGGATTCAAACACGCACCATTGAGTGACATCTCGCTGAGTTCCATCAGCCATCAATGCGGACACTTGAATCGGGAAGGTATCTCCAATCTTACTGGCCCTTATCTCCTTGGGGGAAATTAAAAGGCTTTCGCACTTGGTATCAGGATTACCTTTGGGTGCTCCGAGTGTGATCCATCTTTTAAGTGTTTCAAAATCCTCTGAGCTTTTTCTGATTCTCCTCCCACCTTCGTGGTCAATTTGTCTGGAGGCCTTTTTGAGAATTAGGCTTTCGTCGGGGTGATCCAAATTCAAACGCCGCGCAAAGCGATCTCTTGTGATGGCTTCCAAGTCCGCATTTGCATCCTCTGCGAATAAACTTAGTTTGAAGCTTCCCTTTCCTGTGGCAGCACCATGGCAGGCACCTGAGTTGCATCCTGCTTTAGTGAGTATCGGGACGATTTCTGTGGCAAAATGTGGCGCGATGTCCTCGGCAGTCAGCTTCAAAAACCACATCAGATATACTGCGACCATCAGCCACCTTCCAGCTCCGGCAACAGTGAGCGGAAATGTGCTATGGCGGTCTAACATGATTTTCATCACCGATCAGTGCTGCGAGATTCAAGAATAAATCATTTCACATCGAGCTGCTTTTTCAATTCTGCTACAAAAGCAGCTCCTTGTGTTTGGGCGTAATCGGTGCCGTACTTGACGTGGAGGACTCGAATCCATCCATTCATGGCCTGTGTGGTCAGGTCCTCATCACCTTTGATGTACTCACGGACTTGATCCATCACCTGATCCACCATTTTATCTGAATTGGTTTTCTGAATGAATTGTCTTAAATAGCCGATCAATCGACTATCAGTAGGAGCGGCACCAGGCAGCTTAGCTCCTCCTCCTTGAGGTTTTTTCCGTTGCATGTTTGGGCCGCGACGCTGCATTCGGGGATTATTTCCCTCCCTCATATTTCTTGCATTGGCCATACGCATGTTTGGAGTGAGAGACTCAATACTGGGAGGAGACTCCAACCCTATAAGTGAGGAAAGGGATTGAACGACTGCTTCGGCATCCGCTATGCCTGGTTGTATTAAAGCAAAATTGGCGGTTACTTTGTTGTTCTTGGAGGCAAGGATTGTCAACAGGCAGTCTTTATTCAAGCCGTAGTTGCCCGGACCTTCAATTCCGTCAGACGAAAGAAGCATTCTCCCTTGAATTTTTAGAGATCTTCCTACTTGTGGTAATCGCTGGCGGCTTGTGATGGGGTCATCAGAAAGAAATACCCAGTTGGTAATGATCTTTTCTTGATGCTGAGTCCCGAATGCATCGATGACTTTCATCAATGGTGCCATCGACCTCTCGATTCCATGAACAAATACCAATGCTGTTGGCTTACCCTGATTGAATTGAATAGGATCAACCGTTTGGCCCTGGTTTTCACCTCGAAGCTCAATAGTTTCAAATGGAGTCGTGTTTTCACCTGGCTGCGGCCCTGAAAAGACTTTGTCTTGGGCCAATGCTAGAAAGTTAGTAAATTGAACCAAAATCAAGCTGCATATCAACAAACGGATTGAATGATGCCTTGTCCAAACTGGATGATTTAACATGATGATATTATGTACTGAACCTGGTTCTCATACCAGTCAAAACAATGATGACAAGTTAGCCTGGAACCACCGATTGACCACGGTGGGTAAAATATTCATTCAGATGGTGTTACCTGTCCTTGTTTTAAGTGGTTGTGGTCCAGATCGTGCGCCTTCGAGTGCCGCTAATAATCCGTCCGAGGAGAACAACATTCCAATGATCGCCAGGGATTATTCCTGGACGAACGACATGGTTTGGATCCCGGGTGGATCTTTCATGCGAGGAAGTGAAACAGGGCAAGGCGACGAAAAACCTGTTCGTAAAATTTCCATTTCTGGGTTTTGGATGGATATCACCGAGGTAACCAATGACCAGTTCAATGAATTTGTTCAGGACACAGGATATGTGACGGTTGCCGAACGTCGCCCGGATTCTGCACGGTTTCCGGGAGTAGATCCTTCTCTTCTAAAGGCAGGTGCCATTGTGTTTGAGCCTCCGGGTCAGCCGGTATCTCTACGCAATCACTATGCTTGGTGGAAATATGTTGAGGGAGCGAATTGGCGACATCCAACGGGGCCGGGGTCAGATATCCAGGGTAAGGGAGATTACCCTGTCGTTCAAATGGCCTGGGAGGACGCGGTCGCTTTTGCCCGGTGGGCCGGTAAAAGATTACCAAGTGAGGCCGAGTGGGAATATGCAGCTCGTGGAGGCATTGAGGGTAATGAGTATGTCTGGGGTAACGAAATCACCCCGGATAATCAATGGCATGCCAACGTATGGCAAGGTGACTTTCCCAATCAAAACAGTGTCGCCGATGGGCATTATCTCATGGCGCCGGTTCGCCAATATCCTTCGAATCCTTATGGCTTGTATGACATGGCGGGGAATGTATGGGAATGGTGTCTTGATTGGTACATGCCAGACTACTATGCCAACAGTCCTTCCATGAATCCCCCTGGCCCCAATCAAAGCTACGACCCCAATGAACCTGGGATGCCTAAGAAAATCATGCGTGGTGGTTCCTACTTATGCAGCGACCTTTATTGCGAAGGTTATCGCCTCTGGTGGCGCATGAAATCAGCCCCTGACACAGCCATGTCCCACACTGGATTTCGATGTGTCAAAGTTGGCCCCGCACCAGAGGAGATGAATACAAATTGAATTTGACTTAAAACCAGGTTCAGTTTGTTGAATGAGCCAGAAATGAAAATAATCTGTCGCTCAAACTTCATTCAGAAATTCCATTTCCTCGATTACCGATAAAAGTCTTTCAGGTAGAGGACATTTTTTTGGAGATGCTCTGCGATGGGGATGGCGCGGGCGAAGGCGTTTGCCTGAGTCTGGCCGAGGAAGGACTTGATGGTAACCCGGATGGCGGCGATGGGATCACCATTTCGATTACGGACCGGTAGCGTGATGGTCACCACTTTTTTGGTTTTGGCGTAATATCGCGTTCCTTTGGCGATGACATCTCTGATGACATCATTTTCCAATTCACCGATATCCGTTTTATTCAACGCTGCGATCACCTTTGCAGGTTCACCTGCCTTGCGTGGCGCAAATAGCTTAAGCCCAAGTATACGAGGGTAAGCCTCCATGACTTGATCAATCATCTTTTGCGCAGCAATGATCATGGGTTGATATTCGATCTGCGTATCCGTGAAATAGGAAATAGCATCAGACTTGGTCCAAAATCCAAGCTTGCCGCTCGAGAAAGAAAAATCGTTCAATTCAGGCAGGATGGGTTTTCCATTGAGCATGACACGAATTTTGGAATCTTCCGCAGTGACTGACATGGTGTGCCACTGGCCTTCGGGAATATCCGCTTGAACACGTACTGGTTGCCCTCTGACACCATTGACCACTTTAAAAAATGCAAAAGAATTTCCGGCTCCACTTGCTCGGACGTAGTAGTAATTGTTGACGTCTTGATACCGGAAAACAATTCCAGCCATGGTTTCGATGACTCCGCTGACTAGCTTAAATTTTGTTTTAATGGTGAAATTTTTAAAATCCTGACCGGTGTAGATGAGCATTGGAAAATGCTCATCGGTGAGGTCTTCAGAGACTTGAGCGATGACTGGTCGAACATTGGTGTTCAGTGCCTTTTCTGAGAATGATTTGAAATAGCCCGGAACTTCCTCTTCTTTAATGATCCATTTTCCTGGCCTTCCCTCACCACCCAAAACACTTTCAAAATCCTTGGGCAATCCATTGTTGGATTTGTCGGAAAGATCAAAAAATAGATCTGCCGCATTCAAGGAAAATCCGGTTATCAGGAAACAAAATAATCGAGCAATCATTTGCATAGAGGCAATCTAGCAAACACTCCAAAATCGGGCAATCACCCTTTGGGAACAACAGCTGATAGAATCTTGATTGTGTATATTCCATTAGAAACGGGATGAACGATTGTAATTTCAATCATTGGAATAATGGTTCAGAATTGCACAGTTCTAATTATCACCCAATCAACATATGGCTACATTTCAAGTTATCGAGAAAGAAGGACTCAAAATGGTGAAGGCAACGATCCAGAATGAGACCATTCGTGCAGAAGCAGGTGCCCTGCATTACATGCTGGGAGAAATTCAATTGACCACCAAAATGCCGTCCGCTAAAGGCTTTTTGAAATCATTGGTTACTCAAGAGTCAGTCTTTAAGCCTGCATACAAGGGCAGTGGAGAAATCTTTTTTGGCCCTCCTATTTTTGGCGAATACCATGAACTTGTATTAGAAAATGAGGCCTGGATACTTGATAAGGGGGCTTATGTTTGTTCCGATGGAAATGTCGAAGCTGGATCGTTCCGAAACAAGGCCATCACGGGTTTGGTGGGTGGCGAGGGATTCTTCCAAACCAAAGTGGAAGGAACGGGTAAGGTCATGATACAGGCCCCGGGTGCCATCGAGATCCTGGATTTGCAGAATCAGACTTTGACTGTGGATGGTTCCTTTGCTGTGGCTCGGCAAGCTCATTTGGACTACTCGGTCCAGAAGGCCGCCAAGGGAATTTTGAGTTCTATGGCTTCCGGGGAGGGTTTGGTCAACGTGATTCATGGCACGGGTCGTGTGCTCTTAGCTCCAGTACCGAATATCTATAATAATCTGATCACCCAGGTAAAATCTGCCATGCCTACGAACTCCCCAGGCAAATAGGAGAGGCCCCAGCTGTTCAGGAAGCCTTGCTTATCTGTCGTTAAAGTATCGGGTCACTTTCACATCATTTTGTTGAGGTGGCCCAGGAGTGCTGCGTCCATTGGCTATCAAGGATTCCAAAAGCTGGCTCATCTCCTGGACTTTGATAGGAAATTCGGAAGCCAGGTTGTTTGTTTCACCAATATCTGATTCGAGATGATAGAGTTGAACTTTGGTCGAAGCTTTTCCCTGGGTCCATCCACCAGATCCAGAATCAAGGATGAGTTTCCAATGACCTTCTCGGATGCTTGGTATCCCTCGAATGGAGCAGCTCACGGATGTTGTGCGGCGAGAATTCATTTCTTTGCCTCTCAGGACAGGAAGGAGACTGAAGCTGTCTTCGCCCTCGTTTTCCTTCAGATTGATTCCAAGAATATCGCCGATGGTAGCAAGTAGGTCTGCTTGATGAACGAGTGATTGATTTTTGCTGTCAGGCTTAATGACACCTGGCCAGCGGACGATGAATGGAACCCGATGTCCACCCTCCCAGGCGTCTGATTTATAACCACGCAATGGTCCACTTGGAAAATGTCCGTTTGCTTCGAGTTGTTTGACGTCAATATAGTGAGCACATCCATTATCGCTGGTGAAAAACACCAAAGTATTATTTGTCTGATCAGTTTTTTCCAAGGCTTCAAGGATAGAACCGACCACACCATCCGTTTCCATCACAAGATCAGCATAGGGACCCAATCCACTTTTACCCTTCCACGGTGGGCTTACAGACAAGGGTGTATGCGGTGATGTCAATGGCAGGTAGAGAAGAAAAGGTTGGGGCATCTTGGACTGCTCCTTAATGAATTTGACGGCTCGATTCCTTAATGATGGGAGTATGTTTTCAAGATCCCAATCTTTGAGAGCGGGCCCCTGTCGGCTGGCCAGGTTGCGGGCGAGTTGATTCTCGCTGAGAAACTCTGTAGGAATTCCAACAGTTTTGTTGTTCTCGATAAAACAATACGGAGGCCAGTTGGGAACATCGGTTCCAAAATACTCATCAAACCCTCGAGTCACCGGTCCCCCCTCTATAGTTCTTTCAAAGACTGATCGCCATACATTTTTCAAATCTGAGTTTGCCACCGCATTTTTTGGATACGATTGCTGCATGGGTTTCCGTTCAGTAACTGAAATTGGCCAATCCCACCCCAGATGCCATTTACCAATGCATGCCGTCTGATAACCTTTTTGTTGTGCGATTTTCCCTATGGTTAGCCGTTCTTCGTGGATCAGTGGCTTTCCCCATAACCCTACAATTCCCGATTGCAGTTTAGTTCTCCAATGGTACCGGCCAGTCAGTAGTGTATAACGCGATGGTGAACACACACCTGATGAGGAGTGGGCATCCGTGAAGCGCATTCCTTCGCGTGCCAGTTGATCAATATTGGGTGTCGGGATCTTGCTTTGATCCTGATTGTAGCATTGCACATCGCCATAACCAAGGTCGTCTGCGTACAACACCACGATATTGGGGAGTTCCATTTGTCCCGCCACTGAGTGTATGACGATTAGAAACCAGGCCATAAAGCTGACCATGGTCACCATGGGTCTTGTTGATGTGTTCATAAGGTTACAAGCACACGATAATCCCGAGCCTACCAAAGGCAAGCTACTCTTGTTTTTGCATGAATGGGGTGGAGGTTTTACTCGACGATGTTCAAGCGAAAGAAACTGTGTACGGGTTCATCTATATCCAACGCGACTTCCAACATCGTTGGCTCTGTGGTCGGTATGGTGCGAGTCGCTTCCCGCCAAGTACCAGCCTGAATGAATGAGGTGCTTTCAATGCTGTAGGTCACACCAGGTTGCGCCAGAAAACGAATGACCACTTGCAAGCCATCGTCGCTCAGACCAAAGTTTTCAACTTTCAGTGCACTTCCAGGATTTGTGGGATCGGTTTGTGCAAGGAACTCTTCGATATTCAGCAAACCATCGCCGTCAGAGTCCAGGAATGCATCCGAAGCATCTGAAGAGTCCAATCCAAACATCGCTTCCCAGACGTCGGGCATTCCGTCTTCATCCAAATCTCCTTCGACACCTGCTCCAGGACGGAAGGAGGACCAGTTGTTCGGATCACTCCCATCCAAAGTCAGGTCAATACGCTGAAGTCCAGCTCCCAAACCATCAGCCTCTCGCGGCCATGGGAGTTCGTTGTCGTATTTGACTTCATCTACGTGGAGGAAAGGGACGAATCCTGCGTCCGGATCAGGAGCCGGTACCGGACTGTCGGGTCTTAATATGCGAATGATTTCACCGTTGTTGTCCAGTTTTCCGGAGTAAGGCCCCAAGATAGCGACTGCATCAGGCACGGAGTACTTGGCCCTGTAAACATCGGGTTCGATTTCGGTGATGATCAACCGACCCAAAGCAGGAATGCTTACGTTCATTGGAAAATCAAGGTCAACGCCACCGCGAAGCCTCCAGGTGTTGTTGGGGATATTTGGATCAAACAGAGGAACCTCTTCCGAGAGGCGGTTTCTCAGTTCTATGTATTCATCATTACCCAATGTTGGGTGATACATGATTCTGGTGACCGCCACTGAACCAATGAACGGTTGTGCATTTGGTGCGCCTTTTCCTAGCACAAATAAATCCAAATCCTCAGGTGCATCTGTGTTGCGTAATTGCGTACCGAATGTCTGATGGTCCAATGTGCGAATGGAATCCGATCCATCCGGGTAGCGTCCCATGGATCGGCCATTTTCAGCTGCGGGAAATTCAATCTCATCGATGAATTCAACGATATTGCCTTCATTATCTCCTTTGGTGAGGTGCACCTCATCTCCGAACGCAGAACTCAAAGCAAATGGGACCCGAGGATTCAGACCAAAAAAGGCTCTCTGGTAGGCAACATAAAATCCCTTGGCTTGGATGATGGTTCCCATCGGAATTTGGTATTTGCGATAATCATTGGAACTGTCACTAAGGAACCATCCCCCAATGTCCACTGGAGCATTGCTTGCGTTATATAATTCAATCGCATCCTCAAAGGGGGGATCACTATGAGTTAATACCTCGTTGATCACCACACCTGGTTCGGTCGCGAGGCCTTCTCTTCCAGGTGATCCGTTGAATTCTTTACTGGCTTCCCAATGATCTGGATCATTGAAATCTCCACGAAGTGCTACGGCTTGAAGTGAACTGCCAAACCCATCAGCACGTTTGGGCCATTTTCCTGAATCGTTGTAATTGACAGAAAAAACAACATTTCCGTCTGCGTCTACGAATGTGACTCGTTCACCTTCATCCGCCAATCGACCGTCGAACGAACCATCGGCCAGTCGGATGTTGGCACCTCCGTAAAAGGCGAGGAAGGTGTTCCGATCTCCGGCAATAACGATGCGCTCATTTGGCATCAAAGAAGTGGTTCCGAATTTATAGCGAATCCCCTCAATGAACTCTCCGCCGGCAAGGTCGATGGTATTTTCACTCACATTGATTAACTCAATGAATTCGGCTCCCGAAGCATCGGTTGGGTTGTACATGATTTCTGTCGGACGAACTGCCAGCACCAGATCACTTGTCAAAGCCGGATCAACAAGCATGGCAAAGTCCACCTGGGCATCGGCGCTAACAGCCTGTTCAGCACTCATGAAAATACCTCCTTTCGATGCAATGGAGTTGGAAGGAATGGTCCTGGTCGCGATGGACTGCCATATTCCAGATTTTCCAGTTTCAAACCTCAAAGTATTTCCCGATCGCCGGATCCGGACGGTTGCCTCAGGCGTGCCAATCGAGAGTTGACCGATCGTCGAAATACTACCGGTAGGTGTCTTTCTTGCGACTTTTATGCGGTCTCCTCCTTCCAATCCGATTCCATACCACACGTCCTGTCCGTTTTCTCTGATACTTGCCATAACTCCCGTCCAGAAACTGCGATCCAGATTGGAATCCAGTCCTACTTTGGCATGAAGTGACCAATCTGTTTCCCCTGGCAGGATCCTGGAAAGGTATGGGAAATTGGGACGACTTTGCTTCCACGGGTGAGCTTCTACTCCACTCATACTTATGGTTAAGTGCCCTGGGTTTTCTTCCAGTGAAAACCAAACACCCTCAGGTCGGTTGTCAGCCATTCTGCCCTGTTCCATGGTCCACCAAGGATCAAGATGCCTGTCCCCAAAATCACTGAATCCATGTCTTCCAAACACGGAAGCTTGCCTGGTCGTTACTGTTTTATTGCCGTCTTCATCCTCGGTATTTATTTCTATGTCATACCAGCCCGGTCCAGCGAATCTGGCAGATGCCTGGTGACCAGGATCGGGTACGAGTTCAATACCCATGTCGGAAGAGGTCCAATTGAAACTTAACGAGTCTCCTTCTGGATCAAAACTTTCCCCGGCATCGATGCGCAGTGTTTGGTCCGTGTTGACATTCCAAGAGGCTGGACGAGCATCCAATGCTACGATGGGACGCGCGTTATTGGTTTTATCAACTGTAAATTCAGTAGATTCCCTGATCTCTCCCCATTGGTCGACGGCATGTAGTTTTAGAACAGTTTCGCCTTGTCGAAGTCGCAATCCTGACACCTTCCAGTCGACAAATCCGTCTCTCTCAAAAGTGGCGTCAGGTTGCCCCTCAACGACAACCTCGTATATACCGGGTGAAGATTGGCCTGCCAGTTCTATGGTATCACTGGTGGTTGTCATCATCTCTCCATTACCTGTTGTGATTTCGAACGGAGTGTCATTGTACCTTCTCATCAGATTATAACCTCTGGATTCCCTCGCATTGAACCAGTTGGTGTAGGTTCGTTCGTTGATGGAGTAATTACGGCTGGCACTTTCCTCCAAATCCAGCCATGCCAGCATCCGGGGCGAGTCCTTGGTGTATTTCTCAAGGAGTTCCGTCATGTAGTAGTTGAACAATCGGAGATTATAATCCTTGCGAATGTAAGTGTTCACTCCGGGCAGACCTTGATAAAAATTGGCTCCCGAGTTGCCGAAGGTTAAGTCACTATCCCAGTGTATGAATTGAAATTTCCCATCCGTAGCACGTCGATACATATATCCATTTTTTCCGCGTCTTAATGAAATGGAATCCCAATCGTCAATGTAACCACGGACCACGAACATTTTCATGATGGCATCCGGATCCGCGAGTTTTTCTATCTGGGCTTGATTGTAGGAACCGGACGCTGTTTGGAATAAATTGATGATCGCTGTGAAATCATCCTCGGCTTCCAGGGTGCGCTTCATCCACTCGGTTCGGTAGTTTCCAGGATTGTCGGTATTCTTATAACTCCAGGAAGCGTCACGATTTCGTCGATCCCAACTGTCGCGAAACCACCATTCATCATCAATACGATAAAGTTCACCGTCACTACCGGCTTCAAAATTTCGATCCAGGAATTCATTCCCGACCGGTTCGGTATCTTCTCTCAATTGAGGGCTTCCTGCATTGATCGTGACGTGAACAAATTCATTTTCATTGACCGGGTGTCCGAGCAGATAAAGCATGTACCGAGTGATGCGGTTATGGTGCCTGCGCCCACTGTTAGCGGCATCGTTGTCCCAACGATGTTTGACTCGCCCCCTGAAGGGGCGATCCTGCTGGATCTTGAATTTCGCACGATCCAGATTGCTTCCCCTCGTCCAGGGACTTCCAGTGTGGCGAATGCTGGCGTTATAATAGATATCCTTTTCGTTAGAAATGAAGGTTGCATTGAAGTACTGGTTGGCCAATCTCGGGAATTTATAGTTGTACTTCCTGGTTTCCCCGCTTGAGATCGCTCCCAAATGGTAAGCCGAAACCACGAATCGCATTTTACGGAGATCTGTATTTTGTGTTCGCGTATCTACTATATAAAGGGCGGGCATCTCCGGAGCATTGCGGGGTAGTCTGATGATGTTGCCGGACTGAGTTCTTGCTTCCACATAGAATTGAACTATCTGGCTGTTTGACTTGTAGGTCGTGAGCAATCCACTAAATCGTCCATCTTCACTGGTTAAATCCCCTCCGCGCAGACCGTCGTCATACATTGTTTCAAAATTCCATGCCCCGTCATTGTTGGAATTATCGGCGCGGTGATAAACTCGTACATAATCGAGTGGCTCCGCCGAAACAACATCGGCGCTGATCGTCACATTGTCTCTTGTTCCAGGAACGGCGGGAGAATGATTGAGTTTGGCAAGCTGGGGCGGTGCCGTGGATTCGGCTTTGGAGTTACGGGCCCCGGGTGTGCCAAGCTTTTCTGGTATGGGGATCAAGAAGCTGTTCGCAATGCTGTGGTCCCAGGTCGAGAAAATGAGTCGAGGTGATCCGGATACCCAGCGGGCTTGGAACTGAATCTCACAGTCATCATTGCGTCGAATGTCAATCACATCTATTTCTACGCGGTTGGGTCGGTTGTCCCCACGACCGGTGGAAATGATATTTAAATTACCTTCACCATCCATGTGAGTCTGCCAGTGGGTTCCTTGAGCGAGCCACCCGGTGGCACTTCGATTATTGGTGGACATGACATCTCGGTTCGTAATCAAATTCGCTCCATCCCGATTCCTTCTCAATGCGATGTTTCTGAGCATGACGTGGCCATCGTTGACCAAGTGAAAATAGATTTCCTTGTAATCGGTTGGGCCGCCTTGTGAGTCCCTTTGGGCATATCGTCCTTGATAACGATAGGTTCGCCACTGAGATTTGGTAGATTCATCACTGGCTTGCCAAGCTGATCCTTTATTGTTGTCGGAACCGGGGTGCATCAGTTCCAGACTGCTGCCGCCACCATTTGGTAACTCCGGCCATTCACCTCCAACTCGATAGTCGACTTGATCGGCCAGATTACCCCATTGGTCTTCCAGGCGAATGAGTTCACCATTATTGCTTAATCTTCCAGAATAATTGCCCAAGGCATTGATGTTTCCATGCGCCTCTTTCAGCCAGTCCAGATCGGCGGCAATGACCATATAGCCTCCGGCTTCCAGTTGCGTCCCTAACGGAAAGACGAAACTGATTCCCTCTGTGAATCTCCAGCCCGACAGATCCACAGTCGAAGAACCTTGATTGGTAATTTCAATATATTCTGCCCTCACCTGATTGGATGGTGGATCAAACATGATTTCATTGATGACAATCTGGTTTTGAATCGATGGAGCATTGCCCGCCATCGGAGTGGAATTTACCGTGGCGTACCATTCGTCAGATCCGTCAGGAAAAGCTTGCCACGTCAGGCCAAGGCCTGGACGACCAAAGCGGGCCGCATCCAGTATGGTATTTCTCGAATTTGCAATGGAAACAGTGTGTCTTCCATTTCCTACATTGATGGACTGACTCAACTGGTAGAAGCTGCCAGCTGGAATATTTTCGGTAATGAGCAGAGCTTCATTGAATCGGTTTCCAATGACGACCTTTAACGAGTTTGCCCTAATCTCTGAATTTCCTTCGTTCCATATTTCAATCCACTCAATGATTCCCTCTTCGGAATAGTGAATTTCATTCAGGTGCACATTGGCGCGACCGCCTTCACTTCCGTTCTCTCCACCGGGGGTTGGTGTAGTAAAAGAAAACCACTCGGGTCCACCGTCCGGTTTACGTCCGATAGATCTTCCGTCTTGTGCGATATTGGCACTCAAGGCTGAGACGGGTGAGTCTCCGTCGGGTTCGGTGAGATACAACACGGTTCCTGGTTTCGGGACCAGACTGATAGATTGGTAGGGGATTGTCAGAAAGCTTCTCGGTGCCACGGTCCAGTCTTCATTGATCCGGGCTTTGTTCAATCGGCCTGGGTCGTCACTCAAGTAGTAATTTCTCAGCGACACCGACTCGGTAAGTGGATTGTATATCTCAATGAAACCGGCTTCCCCCGGCATGGGCAGTACTTCGTTGATGACAACCGAGGAACTGCTTGTGGTTGTCAGGCGTAGACGTGCTCCAAAAACTGCATCTGAAGACGTCCTGTTGACCTGGTGTAATTCAACTGCCAGTTCATTGGTTCCGTTTCTCAGAAGGTTTCCTGCAGGTTGAAGGACATCTTCTTCAAGAGTGGCATTAGTGACCGCCCCGCCTGACGAAGATGTGTTGAATGTGATGGTGCCACCTGGCATTCGAATTCGACCTACCTCAGTGTTGTTCAGGTAGACAACGGCTCCGTCATCCAGGATCATGTCCATGTTCAATGAAGTTCCTGCAGGATCACCTTGAAACTGGAATTTTTTGCGAAAGTAAAAGGTTAATTGATCCTGATCATTCAGGGGAGTTTGAATGCCGGGCTCTGGCAGGGGTGAGTTTTCAAAACCGAACAGTCCTGAACCCTCCTTCCAGGATGAATCATCAAATCCCAGTCTTCTCCAGTTGGTACCAAGGTTTTGATTTCCATCGTGAAATTTCCATTTATCGCCAAAATCCACCAGAACGACTCCTTGACTTAAATCCACCTCAGGAGATTCAATGGGTGTTTCTGCTCCCTGGATGGGTTCCGTACCCGGAGTTCCCTTTGGGCGTTCGCTGGCTTTCCATGTGCGCCAGTCATTAACTGGATCGTCGCCACTGACGAGCACGAGAGAGTGTCCCAGACCATCTGCCGCAACCGGCCAGTACCCGTCATCCTCATAGTCCAATCGGACGAGCACAACTTCGTTTTTATCTTTGAGAACAATCGTGTCACCGGCATCTGATAAGTTGCCTGACCACGGGCCGAAAACCCTGACTGATTGTGGAATACCGTAATAGGACCGCAATTCTTGTGGTGAAACGTTGCCCACCACAAACCTTTCCCATGCCTTCACAAATCCGTCTTGTGCATTTGCCGCATCAAAGGGAGGAAAATCAAATTCAGCACCTCCCCTTAATTCCCAGTCGGCCATGTCCAGCGGGGTGGATGTTTGGTTGTAAAACTCGATATACTCAGGTCCGTCGTCGGCAGGGTGGTACATTACCTCGGCGATCACCATTTGTTCAGCTTGTATGAGAGGAGCGCAACAAAGAGTCAAAA
Source organism: uncultured Verrucomicrobiota bacterium (assembly GCA_964342825.1). Classification (GTDB taxonomy): domain Bacteria; phylum Verrucomicrobiota; class Verrucomicrobiia; order Limisphaerales; family AAA164-E04; genus AAA164-E04. The sequence goes on along the minus strand of CAYFHO010000019.1, from coordinate 27,401 downwards.
GTAGTAACAAGGCACCCGTGATTCTGCCACCAACCATTCCGTTTTCCATACGGCAATCCATATATTTTAACATCCCTAGCAATTTCATGAAGAAAGGTTTTGTTGAGGTAACAGCTAAAATCATGCCAAAGCAACTTAAAATCAAATGTGCTGAAACAGGAAAAAGCCGCGACAATGTATGCCGCAGCTTGTGTTATTATACTTGTTGATAATGGGTTACCTAAGGTGGCGATCTGCGAAAATCATGAATTGTTCCCAGTCAAAGTTGGTAACATCATGCTTTCCGGTTCGAATGTGATAGCCAATGGTATCACCTATGGATTGATTCACCTTTGGCATCACTCTTTCGGAGATGCCATTTTTACCAAGCAAACGATATACTGGATCCGCATGCACTCCCGATAAAAATTCGCCCTTGGGGTCGGCCCAGCGGTCTTGTTCGGCACTTGCGATGTAGACAGGGCGAGGAGCAATGAGGGCTATTAATTGATGTTGATCAAAGGGAAGGAGAGACTCGCGGTCATTGTAATAAGCAAAATTTCCACAAAACCAATGTGGAAACGAAGAATTAATTCGCCGGACAGTTTCCCCAAATGCACGTCGACTTAAAGCGGCTCCTCCACACCCGGAATTATTTGAAATAACCATAGAAAACCTCGGATCGGTGGCTCCTGCCCAGAGGGACGTTTTACCCAACCTGGAATGCCCCATGACGATCACCTTGTCTTTTGCCACGAGTTTGTCCGTCTCCAAATAATCCATAATACGGCTCAACCCCCAGGCCCAGGCGGCAATAGAACCCCACTGGTGAGGTTCAGGGGCTTTTTGAGATTCCCGGTAAAACAAGGGGTGAATCCCGTTTTCCCATCCGTCGTGAAAATCTGGATCGATATCTCCATAATACGCTGTTACCAACCCGTATCCCTTTTTCAGGATCATTGGAACCGGCCATCTGTGGGCGCTTGTGCCTCGAGATGCGTTCGTCGCTTTGTGGTCTTTGACTCCTTTATCGTCGTTGTTTCTCATCCACGAACTGGAAAGAGTGATTCCTTCATCCGACTGAATCGTATGATTGCCATAAAAGTTGTACCCAAGGAAAACAGGTGTAGGTTTTGATGCCTTTGCAGGAAGGTAAATCAACACGTTGACATCAATGCTCTCTTTTCCATTTTCGCCAAATAATTTGACCGTGACTTCTTTCCTTCTTGCCAGGCCGTTAAGAGCATTCTCGACGTCGGAGCTTACTTCAAACTGCACCTTACCCGGACGACCTGGGGCTTCCCCGAACATTTCCCGACTGAACAGTGAAAGAAGCTCAGGGCGACGAATTTGATTCCAGGCAGAGGCTGTTTGAATAGGCGTTCCGTCCTCAGCCACAAGCGGGTTGGGTAGTTTGTAAGACGGAATCTTTGCTTCATCATAATTGATGACCAAGGGTTGCCCTGCCTCCAGAGCAGAGGCTAACGACAGTCCAAAGGCAGCCAGAGCACCTGTCCATTTCAGAATCGAGGATCGCATAGACCACACTCTAAGAGTATTTCCCAATCATTAGCAAGTGTTGAGGGGATAGCTATATTCGAGCACCTAAGGTTCGAAAAATAGGTATTATTATTGACATGAATTTAAATTTTAATACTTTTTCAAAATTCACAACATACTCCATGTGCGCCCTTTCAGAGTGTGTAAATGATAAAATAAATAAATTATATAAATATTATATAAAAATCATGAGGATCATAAAAATTGTGCTAACACTATTATTATTAATAGGTAGCGTAAAACGGGAGGTTCGGGCGCACTCCATCAGTGCAGCCATTGCAGCGTGTCACACCCTACGTGACAACCGAGTGAATCATGTGACTCGAGATCGAGACATTCGTGAACATATAGCAACGAATCGCATGCTTGCAGACATGGCGCAAACTGAGGCAGACCGGAACGCGGCCGAAGTAGCGGCATGGAACACTTACACCACTGCCATGATGGGTATCATGACTAACTATTACATTCAGGAAGCCATATGCCTGGCTCAAGGTTGGAGTGCCACTGCCGCTGCCTGTCTTACCATGGCAGAACTCAATGCGCTGGTTCAGGCCACCCAGGCACTGAATACCTATAACAGTTCCATGGCACTTGCCCTCTACAACTACAACACTTCGTTCAATCAAATCATGACCACATGGCAAGATGCGCTGGAAGAAGCTGAGAACTTGTTCAACAACGCCATGGCATTGGTCGATCTCCTTCATTTTCAATGTCTAAACGAAGCTCAAATTCATACCCACTAACACTCATCACAAAAAAAGTTAAAATTATGGCAAAATTAATCGAATTAAGAAACAAGATGGTCACCATTCTTGTGGCTATCACTGCAATGGTTCAAACATCGGCTGAATCAAGTAAAACTCCTGCGGTGCGCAGTTTGATCGACAATGTGTCTGAAACTCAGCTTTTGTCGGTTCTCACCGAAAAGGAAAGTGGAACCTTGCGAGTTCCCATGATTCAACTTATCGAGGAACATGAAGCTGAATTTGCAGAATTATCGGCATCCGGGCCTGATTGGGAAAAGACTTTGGAGGAGGTAAAGAAACAATTTCAGGCTGTCATTGAAAAAGATCCCAAGATTAAGGATGTGCATCTGCAAACTCCAAATTCCCGTAGAATTTTTCGGATGCTTTCCGAAATGATGGCTGTCAAAGCAAAACAGGCCAACGCCAAACAACTGGAAGATAGTGGCCAACTGGAAGAAAAGCTCTCGGTGGCATTGGAAAAATATCACAGAGACAGAGTAAAGCGATCCGCAGAATACGAAGCGCAGCGTGAAGCTTACCAGGTGAAAAGAAAAAGGCTCGTCAAAAAATACGGAAAGAAGTGGGTGGAGGCTTTGGAAAATGATGCCGAAGCCTGGTACGAACACGTTGTCAGGCAGCATGATTCAAAGAAAATGAATTCAAATAATCGATAATTCCAGATCAGTATCATGCAAAATCAATCAACACACAGTGGTAGGTCTCGCGAAAACCATCCATTTAGTGCATGGTTTCCATCTCACGTTCTCATGGGGCTGGTTCTCGCTATCTCTCTCCTGGCCGGATGTGGAGGTGGGGCCCAATACGCAAAGGTCGATACTCCTGAAGGAGAAGCTTTTTTGAAAAAAACAAAACAGGCTTGGGAGGAAGTGCAAGCGTTGATAGATCCCAACAATCAGCAATCATCCATCGTTCTTAGAAATCCTAAACTAGTGCATGGCAAGATCACATCCGTGATGCAGGAATCTTCTGAAACTTTTCAAACCCTGATAAAGACCAAGAAGATCTCAAAATCTCAGTGTGATCGCTATCTTGCTATGATCGAGAAGTTTGCCAAAAATTAGAAAGGCCAGTATTTGAACACGTGGCGGCACATTCATCATGTGCCGCCATCTCTTTTTTATCGCTTTCTTAAGTATGAAAATGAAGCGGTATTAAAACGCGACATAATTCACATTCTAAAATGTCGCGTTTTTGGAACTGATTGATCACTAATAGATACAAAAAATTAATAAATTTTATTGACTTGTATAATTAGTTAAAATTAACGTTTATTAATAAGCGACATCGAACTAATCATGCCAAGTGGTTGATTGGTGTACGGGCAGCTTTGATTTTGGAGTTATTCCTAAACTTGCAATTCAATTAATAAATCATGAAGGGGATCTTCTTTAGTGATCAGGAATTAACTCCTGAACAAGCATTCATCGTTCGCAAGTGCAGCGGCGAAATTACACGTCTCAGACGGTCATACCTCTATTCCAGGCTTATCATTCTTGGGGCAGCTTTATATCTTGTAAATGCTTACGGATACGATATCTGTTATCGGTTTGTTTCTCAGGGCTTTACTTTCAACCTGGGCAATACTGTCCTCCTCATTGGAGCCGCCATTATTCTTTTCAATCCGTTCAAGTTTGCTCAAGGCAAGTTGGAATGTCATTTCTCGAATATGTTTGTCTTCCGGTTTTCCATCCGTAGCTACCATGTAGAGCTCTATCGGGAATTATTGAGTGAACGGAGCCTGCTGGAAGAATCAGGTTTGAGTTTGAGCGAATCTGACTGGGAGCGCAGAATTCAACTAGCTTTCAAAGAATGCCAAATGGGCGAAGGGAACATCCTCTTCGAACTTAGGAAATCAGAGGAAAAGCTTCCTTCAGATTCTCTTCCTCAGGCTCATTAATAATCACTGGTCCCCGCTTGTGACGTAATCACAGGTTAGGGTCGGCTGCTGTGCGAAAGTGCGGTTTGGTTGAGGAGGCTTGTCTATTTCTTCAGAGTCCTTGAATTCGACTTTTTTCGATGGTAGAAATCCTTAGAAGATTTCGTATGTATGCCATCTCACATCACACAAGCTAGTCGAATTCTAATCGTCCTTTTCGGTGCTGCCTTCCTGACATCTCAGTTTTTTTTACAGAGTCAGCCCGCATCTGGATCTGTGGTTGAATCTGATGGTCCTTCGGACGAGGCTGTGGAAGCTGCTTCCAGATTCAGTGTTGCAACAGGATTTGACCTGGAAATTTATGCTTCGGAACCTCTTCTGGCTAATCCCGTCAGTCTGACTTTTGATGAAAAAGGCAGGTGTTATGTTGTGGAATCCCATCGACGTCGCACGTCGGTTTATGATATCAGGCGCTTTCCAGATTGGTTGGATTTTGACTTTTCATTCACGAGAGTGGATGACAGAGCACAATTCCTTAAAGACAATCTTTCCGCAGGGAACCCCTCCATTCCCAAAAAGTACATTGTGGATCGCAACAAGGATGGCGTGTTTGATTGGAGGGATCTTGAAGTTGAATCCGAACGAATTGTTTTGTTGGAAGACAACAATCAAGATGGCCAGGCTGAAATTTCCAAAGTATTTGCCGACGGATTCAATACTCTGGTCTCTGGTGTCGCGGCCGGGGTTCTGGTGAGGGATAACAAAGTCTGGTTCACCTGTGTTCCGGATCTTTGGCAGTTACAGGATACAAACTCCGATGGATTTTCTGATCGACGAAGGGCTCTTCATCACGGTTTCGGCGTCCATATTGCTTATGGTGGCCATGATATGCATGGTCTGATCATGGGGCCTGATGGTCGAATTTATTTTTCGATTGCCGATCGAGGGACCCATGTTGAAAAGGATGGAAAAACCCTGATTGATCTCCCGCATACCGGTGCCGTTTTCAGATGTCAACCTGACGGATCCAAACTAGAGGTTTTTGCGACTGGCCTAAGAAATCCACAAGAGTTGGCCTTCGATTCCTACGGTAATCTTTGGACCGTCGACAACAATGGGGATGGTGGTGACAAGGCCAGGTTGATTTATCTGGTGGAGGGAGGCGACAGTGGGTGGAGGCTTGGCTGGCAATGGTTGCCCGGTATGGGAGCATGGAAAAGCGAACATCTATGGGAGACGAGAGATACCAACCTTGGAAATCACCTGATTCCTCCCATTGCTTATGTGGGACATGGTCCCGCTGGATTTGCTTATTATCCCGGAACTGGAATGCCTGAGAAATTTAAAGATTACTTTTTCCTGGCGGATTTTCCGGGTGGGATTCGTTTTTTTAAGGTTTCAAGTTATGGCGCGGGTTTTCGAGTTTCGCACAGCCAAGAGTACCTTGAGGACAATCGGTCTGATTACATGGATGGAAAGTTGCTTTGGGGTTTGTCTCCAGTAGATGTTGCATTTGGCCCCGAACCTGGTGTTTATGTTGCCGACTGGATACAGGGCTGGGAGAAAACCGGCAAGGGCCGCATCTTTAGAATCAGTCAAAAAGGCTCGAATCCCAGCGAACTCAAATCCGTTTTTAACCTTCTGGATGGTGGTCTGAAGAATTTGTCCATTAAGGAACTGGGTCCGTTGTTATCTCATCCCGACATGCGTGTTCGTCAGGAATCGCAATTCGAGCTGGTCAGACGTTACGAACCTCCTACTTCCTCCGTCGTCAAAGTACTCAGTGGAGCTTTCAACCTAAGTGCTCTTGATGAGTTGACCCGCGTTGCCAAAGATCGAAGGCAACCCATCCTTGGCCGTATCCATGCTATTTGGGGGCTCGGGCAGTTGATTCCGAAATACAGGGACACTGCGGAGTTACTGAAGGATCTGCTTACCGATCCGTCACCAGAGATTGTCAGTCAATCAGCGCGGGTTTTGGCTGACCGAGGTGTGGTTGGTTACTACAGTGAATACTTGAATCTGATGCAACATCCGAACCTTCGGATAAGGTTTTTTGGAGTCAAATGGCTTTGGAAAACGCTTCAGGCTGGTTTTCAGGAAGTTCAACACAGTGAAGATACGAAGACACTTGTGAATCTCAGGCAATGTGGGCCTATATTTGAGGTTCTCAAAGCCAACCAAGGGCAGGATTTATACCTGCAGCATGCCTGCGTGATGGCTTTGACGCACATTAATGATTTGGCCGGTTTGGTTGAAGCGGCTGGAAATGAGAGTCCTTTTTCCCGTATGGGCGCCGTACTCGCATTAAGAAGACTGAAACACCCTGAAATTTCGATTTTTCTCCGGGACAAAAACAACGACATCGTGACCGAAGCCGCCCGCGCCATCAACGACGAACCCATTGAAGGAGCGCAGCAACAATTGGCCCAGCTGATTCAACGTGTCAAGCTTCCCGAACCTGCCTTAGAACGCGCCATCAATGCTCAATACCGATTGGGCAACACTGAAAATGCCGCGTTTTTAATCTCCTATGCTCAGGACAATCAGGCAGACGAAAACTTGCGAGCAAAAGCTATTCTTTCCCTTGCCAAATGGGCAAATCCTCCCAAACGAGATTCCATAACCGGCCTATGGAGACCTCAAGAACCCAGAGATCCACGTTCGGCAGCAGTCCCGCTGAGATTAGCACTAGCTAAATTGATGAATGAAGGCCCCGATCCTGTGAAACGTGCCAGCATAGAAGCGATGGTGGCGCTTGATCTGAAGGATGAAAGCGACCTGTTACTGCGATTGATGCAATCCAAGAATGTTGGGGAAGGTGTGGTGATAGATGCTCTTGATGCCCTTGCTGGATTTGAAAGTTCCAAGCTGGTAGAAGCTTTGGCAATTGCGAGATCCAGTGACTCTGAAGCAGTCCAAGCCTCAGCAGTACGTCTTCAGTCCGGTCTTGAACCTGAGGATGCGGTTCAGCTTTTGGAAATCGATTTAACCAGTGACTCTGTCCCAGTTCGTCAGGCAGCTATTGCTGGTCTGGCAAAACTGAAAACCCCCAAGGCAGCCGCCTTGTTAAATGGACTCCTGGATCAACTACTGAGTGATCAATTGGATTCTACTCTGACTTTGGATTTGATTGAAGCAGCAGAAGAATTTGAACTGTCCGATATCGAACGGAAAGTCAAATCTTACCGGGACTCTCTCCCGACCGACGATTCCCTGGCTGGCTATCGGTTCACGCTACATGGAGGAAATGCCCGGCAAGGAGAAATCATTTTCAAGGAGCGACAGGATCTGGGCTGTATGCGATGCCATGCAGTCGGAAGCCAGGGAGGAAATGTGGGGCCTCGACTTCGAGATCCCTCCAAGCAACTGACGCGGGAGCAAATCCTGGAATCTATTGTTGATCCTAATCGCCAGATTTCTCCAGGGTATGATTCAATATCGATCGACCTGAAAGACGGAGAATTTATCAGTGGCGTACTAAAAGATGAGTCTGAGAAAATTTTGACAGTACAATCAGCCGATGGAACGAGGCATGAAATTCCAAAGGACACCATTGAGAGTCGCCAATCAACCCTCTCTCTCATGCCTGAAGGTCTGGGGGAGATCCTTACAAAACGGGAACTACGTGATCTGATCGAGTACTTGTCCAGTCAATGAGCAGTACTTCCACGAAAGTTGACGAAACTCACGGCGATCTTTTTTCTTTTGAAAGAGCATTACGATCGCAGGGATTTGTCAACATGGTGGGTATTGACGAAGCTGGGAGAGGACCATTGGCTGGACCCGTCGTAGCCGCAGCGGTAAGAATGCCCGCTTCTTGGTATGCAACGGGATTACCTCCTGAATTGGAAGGAATCCATGATTCCAAAAGATTGAGCCCCAAAAAACGAAAGAAATTGTTTCAACTCTTAACCCAACACTCCGGTATTCAATTTGGAATTGGAGTAGTAGAGGCAGATGAGATTGATGTGATCAATATCCTGAAAGCCACCCACAAGGCGATGAAAACAGCAACCGCGCTCATAGTGAATCCGGATCCCGATCATGCACTGGTTGACGGACTCCCGGTTCAGGGACTTTCCGTGCCTCACACTGCCATTGTGAAAGGCGATTCCAAAAGCTACTCCATTGCAGCTGCCAGTATTATTGCCAAAGAACACCGTGATCGCCTCATGCTCGAGTGTGAAGCACTGTACCCTGAGTATGGCTTTGCAAAGCACAAAGGATATGGGACCGCTGCGCATCGAGAGGCTATTTTGAAACACGGTCCTTGTCCCATTCATCGTGACAGCTTTTTGGGAAACCTTCGACAACAGCAAATTTTGTTTTCCTGGTGAAATTGTTGCAACAAATTCGATCCTTGTTCGGAGAAACATCGCGTCCAGATCATTTAAAAAAGGGAGAATTGGGAGAGAGAGCTGCCGAGAGTTACCTTCGCAAACGAGGTTACAAGTTCCTGGTTCGCAACTTTTCTTCGAAAAGAGGGGAGATAGATCTCATTTTTCGACAGGGAGAGTGCATGATATTCGTAGAGGTCAAGACAAGGTCTCAAGAGAAGTGGACCCGGCCTGCTGCGGCTGTGAACCTTCGCAAGCGGCAGTTGATTTGCCAAACGGCGATGGATTATCTCAAGCAACTTCAATACCCAAAATGTAAACTGCGCTTTGATATTGTTGAGGTGCTGTTGAATGATCTTGGCAATGTTCGAGAAATTCGGCATTTACCAGACGCGTTCCCAATGCCAGAGCCTTACCGTTATTAATCATTCATGCCTGAACTGCCTGAAGTTGAAATCCTTCGCCGACATTTGGAAACTCATATTGTGGGTTCCAGGATTCGAAAGGTGAATATTTTTAAAAAAAGAATCGTTCGACCCGATGCCGTTTCTGAATTGAAAAGCATTGTTGCAGGTCGATTGATTTTAGGAATCGATCGGAGAGGAAAATACCTGCTTGTCAAACTTGGACCAGAATCAGATTCGATTCAGTTATTGATACATTTGGGGATGACTGGTCGTTTATACTGGGCTGATAAATCAGGTGACGCGTATCGGGAAAAGCATTTGGCTATCTTGCTGGAGTGTGATCGAGGCAACCTTTGTTACGTTGATTCTCGAACGTTTGGGCGTTGGTCCCTTGATCTTTCAAGTATCGAAACCATGGGGCCGGAGCCTTTGGACTCAACATCATTTCATGTTCGCTATCTCAAAGAAAAATTTCGCAACCGAAAAACCAAGGTGAAGGATTTTTTGATGAATCAATCCAACGTGGCTGGTCTCGGTAATATCTATGTTTGCGAAGCATTGCATGCCGCGGGTATTCATCCGCTCCAGCAAGTTGGACTCATCAACGGCGATGAGATGAACAAGCTGATCAGGAGTATCAGAAAAGTTTTGAGAAGTGCTTTAAAAATTGGTGAGAGTTCCCAACTGAATTTACATAATGCAGAAACTGGCGATGGCTTTTTTTACTTCGGAAGATCAGGGAAATCGGACAGGGTGATTCAGGAGAGGTTCAGAGTTTATGATCGAGAAGGCAAGCCGTGTCGTGATTGTGAATCTCCTGTCGAGAGGATCGTAATGGCTCAAAGGAGTACTTATTTTTGCCCTGATTGCCAGAGCATTTGATCACTCTTTTTCTTCCTTTTGAATGGGAGAGCTGGAAGGATGGGTTCCCAATTGACGAGTCCCATCCCAAAAATATAAGACTCCCGACAGCCCCGTACAAATACCTGCTCCAATGATCAGTAAATTGAGAAAATCCTGAGGCAGTTTGGCGAGGACGCTCAAAATGATCACCATTTGTAGAACTGTCGCACACTTGCCTACCCATCTTGGTTTTACTTTGACTTTGCCGAAAGTGTAGTGAATCAGAATCAGTCCAAGCACCAACAGCACATCCCTGCTTAGAATCAACGCAGTCAACCAAATGGGAATACTCGATAAATAAGGATCATTATCCAGGCTGAGCAGGATGAATCCTGATACTAAGAGCATCTTGTCCGCCAAAGGATCGAGTACGGTTCCAAGTTCACTGATTTGATTGTATTTGCGTGCTATAAAACCATCCACCGCATCGCTCACCGCCGCCAGCCCAAATAATCCCAAAGCTCCAAATCTTAACCATTCACTCCCTCCATGCACATAGTACAACACCACAACAATGAAAGCGGGAACAATCAGGATGCGGAAGATCGTGATTTGGTTGGCGAGGGTCATTTCAACCTGGAGGCCATTGCAAGGAACGTCCCCCCAAAATGTGGCAGTGCAGGTGAGGGACGGACTCTCCTCCGTCGGGGCCATTGTTCATGACCAGTCTGAATCCATTTTCCAGTTTTAGGGTCTTGGCGATTTCCGCTGCCTTTAACAGCAAATGACCCAGGAGAGATTGATCCTCATTTTCCGCCGCCCCTATGCGTGGAATCGGTTTTTTGGGAATCACCAAAATATGGGTCGGAGCCGCTGGATTAATGTCTCTGAATGCCAGAACCTGATCGTCTTCATACACGATGTCGGCAGGAATCTCTCGTTGAATGATTTTTTCGAATAGAGTCATGAAAGTATTTTACGCATGCAGAATGAGGGAGCAATCCGGTTGGGCATTGCGGTCGAAACACTCACGGATGAAGGAGATCATTTGATCATTCAAATCCTGGCATTTTCGGCTCCAGCGTCGCGCGCCCAAGTGGTTTTTCACACATTTTCGTAGGCCGTGGATCCATAGAACTCCTGGAGGCTGTTCCGTCAGTTTTCTTGAAAGTTCCTTGCGCAGTCGTTGGAACATCATGAGTTCAAAGCCACACTCCTTGCGCCCTAACCAATCGGAAATATCTGTTTTTTCAACCTGAGTAGGAGATGCGTTCGTGGGTGTATTGAGAGAAAAATCAAATCCGAAGCCTTTCATGACCTGCTCAAGAACTTCTGCATATTCCTGAAAGGATACCAGATGTTTCCCGAGTTCCTCTCGAAGGTATAAAATAACAGCTTGATTGATGTTCTTCAAGATGGCCGGATCAATCCAGGATGCATTTTCCCCAAGTAAATCAACTGTCATGAGCTCAACTGAACAAGGTAAGGAATTTCCGTCGTTCAGCTCCAAAACGACACAGTCAGGGTTGAGTTGAATCATAATCGGGTCTCCAGTTTTTGGACTTCATGCACAAACTCAGTTGCCTCGGCAAAACGTCGATAAACACTCGCAAATCTCACATAGGCCACTTGGTCAATGACGCGAAGACCGTTCATGATCCTCTCACCGATGACCATGCTGGGCACCTCGCGTTCATACTCGTCCAGGATGCTGTTGTAGATCCGGTCGATCAATTCCTGCACCAGCTGTTGGCTCACCGGACGTTTCTCACAGGCGCGAAATAATCCGTTCGCCAATTTGTCTTTTCCGAAAAGTTCGCGGCGTCCGTCGCGTTTAATCACCATCAGGATCTCGCGTTCGACCTCTTCATAAGTTGTGAACCGATGCCCGCATTCCAAACACTCACGGCGACGACGAATCACAGCTCCTTCTTTGGAAGACCTGGAATCAACGACCTTGTCATCAAGACAACTACACTTGGGACATTTCATGTCATAACTACAGCAAACTGTATGCCTTTGTTTTTAATATACCAAATATTGGGGTGTCAAGCAGACTTGGTTTACTACAAGGCTTCTCACTAGTTGGTGATTTCTGTGGAATTACTGAAAAGGTTTTCTTTGCTAACCATGAAAAAGCCGCAGGAAATGATTCCTGCGGCTTTTTCTAATCAAGTTCAACGATTGAAGAGCTTTACTTTTCTTCGGCTGTGCTCCCGCTTTGATTGTTCTTTTTGATGTATTCGTCGACTTCGTCCTTTTTGATGACTTCAATCTTGGCACCCTTCTTTAATTCTTCTGCCGAAGGGACCTTGATGATGTCACTAGTAATGGGAGCGGCTTTTTTCGGTTTAGGTGGCTCCTCGATGCCAAGTAGCTCGACTTCAAATAGTAAGGTCGAACTTGGAGGAATGCTTCGATTGCCGCCGTTCCCATATGCCAGGTTAGCGGGAACAAAAAGCTGCCATTTGGAACCGACTTTCATCAGTTGCAATGCCTCTGTCCACCCTCTTATTACTCCGGTTACATTAAATGTAGCTGGTTGATTGCGCTTGTATGAACTGTCGAATTCTGTGCCATCAATAAAAGTCCCCTTATAATGGACTCGAACTTTATCAGAAGCTGTGGGAATGGGGCCATTCCCTTCATGGATGACCTTGTACTGCAATCCGCTTCCGAGTGTTTTCACACCTTCCTTGGTCTTGTTGGCTTCAAGAAATGCTTTTCCTTCAGCTTCGTTTTTCTTGGCCAGTTTCTCCTGTTCAGCTTTGCGTTGTTCGCGAACAACATTGCCTACCTCTTGTGTGGTGGTCTGAATTTCCTGATCGCTCATCAGTGAAGAACCATTCAGGTAATCTTTCATTCCCTGCAAAAACATATCGAGATCAACGTCCAAATTGTTTTGCTTGAGGTTCCTGGCATAATTGGCCCCTAAACCATATCCAAAACGCTTTTTCTGATCTTTGAGGTCTTCCTTGCTTGCCGCACTGACGATCATGGTTGCAAATGCTGCCATGAATAACGTGTTGATAATAAATTTCATATGAATCAATCCTAAACTTAATAAATCTAATAAAATCGGCTACGAGTAAGCGGAGATATGTAACATCATCAGACATGATCGTCTAGGGTTTTTGATTACCCTTAGAGTTTCGAAGCAGTACTGGCTCAGTATGGTGGTGTCATTTTAAAGAAAAGGGATAAATGATGGCCCGAAGACAAATTCATACAAGCAACAAGACTATGCCCGACAATCCATGATCAAAGTTTAAATAGTTGGGACTGACCCCCAAAGGGCGCGCTTTTCATGGATGGTGGATTGTGGTTCGATGATGAGAGTTATCATGGAATGGTTGGTTTTTCTTTTTTTGATGCTGCTGGCATTTGGCCTTTTTTGGCGTTTGCCTAGTGTGAATGCTCCGTTGCGATGGGGTTTTGCCGGTCTGCTTATCGCAACAGTAGTATGCGCCTGGCAGTGGCAAGGCAGCAAAGTTTCTCTCCTCAAAGCTAATCAGACTTTTCATGAAAAACTTCCTTCTGAGGGAGGACCTCATGGCTATGTCAGTTCGGATACCTGTCAGTCTTGCCATCCGGAGCATTACGAAAGTTGGCACGCCAGTTACCATCGCACGATGACTCAATATGTCGAAAAAGACCGGGTAATGACTGAGTTTGACCGTGTCACCCTGTCCTATCACGGGCGGCCGGTTGTTATCGAGTGGCAGGATGGAGAGTTATGGGCGACCATGGACGATCCAGAGTGGCTTTATAATACTCCTATCGAGTCTCTTAAAACATCGGATCATCCGCCTTCAACCACACGAAGGCGTTTGGGCATGATGACAGGTTCACATCACATGCAGGTTTTTTGGATGCCATCGGGTCATGGTAATTCGCAGGAAATCTTTCCCTTTTGTTATTTAAAGGAGGCTGATCGCTGGGTTCCTTTTAAGGATACTTTTTTAAGAGATCCCGCCATGTCGCATTATGACCAGAAATGGAATGGTAATTGTATCGAATGCCATGTGACACTTGGGCAGACCAGACCGATTTCTCCGGTAGCCACCAAAACTCAAACTGCGGAACTAGGCATTGCTTGCGAGGCGTGTCATGGAGCCGGTGATCGTCATGTGGAATTAAACAGGAATCCAGCAAGACGATACAAGTTCCATCAGTCGCAGGAACCGGATCCAACCATTGTGGATCCACAAGACTTGGACCACGAACGTTCTTCGATGATTTGTGGGCAGTGCCACGGCATTCACTGGATTTCTGATTCCAGAGATTATTATCTGAACGGTATCAGGTTTCGTCCTGGCGGTTTGCTCAACCAAAACAAGAAACCCGTGCGTGCGGCTCATCTCGAGGAACAACCCTGGCTGGAGGCTCCCCTGAGATCAAACCCCAGATTTTTGTCTGACCGGTACTGGTCAGATGGAATGGTGCGAGTCGGTGGTCGTGATTACACGGCGATGGTTGAATCACCTTGTTATTTAAACGGTGAGCTATCTTGTTTGTCCTGCCACCAAATGCACCATCCGAAACCAGGTTCAGAGGACATGGAACTTTGGCTGGATGATCAACTAAAACCAGGAATGAATTCCAACGAATCCTGTTTGCAGTGTCATGAAAGCATGAGGGCCAATATCACAGAGCATACTCATCACCTGGCGGATTCGTCAGGTAGTTCCTGTATTAATTGCCACATGCCCCACACTACTTATGGTCTATTAAAAGCCATACGCAGCCATCAAATCGACGCGCCTTCCATCAAAACGAACTTGGAAACAGGTCGTCCCAATGCATGTAATCTTTGCCATTTGGATCAAACCCTGGAATGGAGTTCTGATCACTTGAACCAATGGTATGATCAACCCAAGCCTCCGCTTAATTTGGAAAATCGTCGCATTGCTGCCTCAGTCTTGTGGCTATTGAAAGGTGACGCTGGTCTGAGAGCATTGACCGCCTGGCATTATGGGTGGAGTGAAGCCAAGCAGGCTTCGGGCGAAGGTTGGCAGGCTCCCATTTTAGCACGGCTCCTCGAAGATCCTTATTCGGCTGTGAGGTATATCAGTGAACGAAGCCTTAAGACATACGATGGCATGGAAGCATTGGACTATGATTTTCTTGCAGATCCAGAGTCTTGGAAAGCTTCGAAAGATAATGCTCTGGCTGAATGGAAATCAAATCAGTCGGAGATAAATTCATTGGATGCTCCTCAAAGAGTCCTTTTCAGATCTTCCGCAGAATTTGATGAACGACTCATCCAGGCGATGCTTGCCAAGAGAGTGAACCGTAGCATGGACCTCCAGGAATAAATTCCGAAGAGACCAATGGTATTTATTCTTCCATCTGACTGATCACTGTTTCCCAGAGGGTTTCGTTGATCAGGGCTTTTTCCAGGGCTGCGACCTCGGTGGTGCTCTCCACATTGTAATTGAGTTTCAATGGGAGCAGGATTTGCAGGCGATTTCGGTAATCTCCCTCCAATGCTTCGTAGCCAATCGTGCCACCCAGGTGATAAGTCAGCACACACATTGCCAGGAGATTCAGTCCCAGATGATGCATCAGTGCATCAGAAGTAAAAAAGGGATCCATGATGGCCCTGGTTCCACTGATCGGAGTTTTTTCGGAACAATCCTCGACGCAGATCTTTAAATGAGAGCCTCCCGGGACATCTCCCTGAGTCTCCATTGAAAATCGAACATTGGAGCCCTCCGGAACATACAGCAGCAGATTTTGAACCACCAAATCGTGGAGCTTTTGAAGTCTTAACGGTTCGGAATGGATGGAAGGAATGGATTCGACGCTTGGAAGGTTCAGCGCGATATTCTTCTGCTCGAATTGAGGTCCATAGGAATCCACTGCCTTTTGCAGATTTGAACCTGGCTGGATATCGCTTCCACTCTCTGCATTGGGGCCATCCTGGTTTGCGAATTCGTCCAATTGCAGCACTTCAATCACACGGCGAATTTGCTCGCGTGTTTGCATGTAAAGTTTCCGGTAAAGGTTCGGATTGTTCAACTCCGCAATTTGGAGATCCTCTACTGTGGGGTTTTGTGAATCCAGCTCCATGAAGGAACGGACAGCTTCCACCGAATTTCTGTAAAGGTGACTGATGCCAGATGCCAGAACAGTCAATCCAACCACTCGGTCAAGAATCAGAGTTTTGTGCAGTGCCGTAAATTTCTGACGCATCAACCGGTCACGTTCATTGTGCACCAGGAAAAATTCCATGGCCCGCCTCAGTGTGATTTCAAGATCAGCCACATCCCAGGGTTTGGAAATATACTTATAAATAGCCCCTGTATTGACTGCGTCGATAGCGGCATCGAAATCACTATAAGCCGTCACCAAAATACGAATCACATTGGAGCGAAGGGCTCTTACTTTCTCGAGAAGTTGCACCCCTTTCTCACCGGGCATTCTTTGATCCGTCAGGAGAATACCGATTTCATCCTGATGCTCTTCGAAAATCTGATATCCATCCTTGGCATTGGTGGCGACAAAGATTCGAAATTTGCTGCCAAAGGCCCGTTGAAAATATTTCAGGGACTTTTCTTCATCATCCACATAAAGGATGGCAAACTTTTTATAATCGTACAGATTGTCCATTGCTGAGCGTCTTTAAAGACTTGATTCCATTGTATTATTGTCGTCCACCATGCAACTCGGATCCGGAAAATCCAAGTCAAATTCAGTGAAGGAGTTGCACTCTGTCTTAACTTTGATGGTTCCCTGATGGTGTTCCATAATCTTGTAACAAATGCTCAAGCCGAGCCCCATTCCCTCTCCAACATCCTTGGTTGTATAGAATGGATCAAAGATCCGGGCCATATGTTCGTCATCAATGCCGGTACCATTGTCACGTACCAACAAGTGGATCCGATCATCCTTGCGCACACCTTTAATTTTTATGGTAGGGCCTTCTGCAGCTTCATCGAATGACTTGGAATCTAGAGAATCAGAAGCGTTTTGCAATAAATTAACCAGCACCTGCACCAATTGGTTTTCGTTTCCATGAATGGTCAGACCGGGATCAACATCCTGTTCCACCTTGAGGTGCTTAACCTCATTGCTGACCAATCGGAGTGATTTACTGACTACTTTATCCAAACTGGTGTCGAATTTCTGTTCGTTATCCGGGTGACTGAATCCTCTGAGATCCTGAACAATGTGTGAAACCCTGGTAATCCCTTCCTCGACGTCTTTGAGTATATCCTTGTATTCCTCCCTGTCATTTTCCGGCAGTTGGTGTACGAACTCACGGAGTGTGTAGGCGCCGGTTTTGGCAAAATTGAGCGGATTGTTGATTTCATGCAGAATACCCGCACTCATTTTTCCAAGTGAAGCCATTTTCTCTGACTGAACGAGCATGGTTTCGGTGTCTTTAAGTTCATCCAGAGTAGATTCCAGTTTCTTTTTCTGCCTGGTCAGGGTTCGTTGATACAGATGAGTGTCTGAAAGGTTTTTCAGTCTTACGTGTATTTCTGCCAACGAAAAAGGTTTGGTTAAAAAGTCGCTGGCTCCGGC
The DNA here is from genome assembly GCA_964342825.1 of uncultured Verrucomicrobiota bacterium. Lineage (GTDB taxonomy): Bacteria > Verrucomicrobiota > Verrucomicrobiia > Limisphaerales > AAA164-E04 > AAA164-E04. Next base: position 10,090 of record CAYFHO010000019.1, on the reverse strand, counting down.
ATTCAATGCGGACAACTTGATATCTTCATCCACACGAGCGGTGAGCAGAATGACCGGAATGTTCTCTGTCGAGGTGGTGGACCTCAATTCCTGGCAGACCTGTAAGCCATCTTTCTCGGGCATCATCATGTCTGTCAGAATGATATCGGGTAAAAACTGTTTCGCTTTCTCCACCGCTTCCTGACCATCCTGCGCCTCAAGAATCTCGTAGTGTCCTTCCAGTTGGGTACGGAGAAATTTCAACATGTCAGGTTCGTCATCCGCAATGAGCAGTAAAGGCTGGTCGTTCCTACGACGCGGTAAATCTATTCCGGATCCGATCCGTGCGGGTTCAAGATTTGCTGCAGGGAATAACTCCGCACGACGGTAAAGGTTTGCCAGCCATTCCTTACCATCTTCTTCTTGGAGTTTGGAGGAATCTTTATCTGAGGAAGTTTCACCCTTTGTCGTCTCCGAGGGTTCTTCAACTATCTGTGGTTTGCCGTCTTTGTCACTTTCCTGTGGTTCATTGGAAACTTGCACTGGAAGTATTCCATCCACAACCACAGATGCCTCCACGGAAAATCGTTTTGGCATCTTGATGATAAAGTCCGTTCCCTTTTCCTCCTCACTTTCAACATCCACACTTCCCCCAAGAATCTCCACAAACTCTTTGACCAATGCCAGCCCGATACCAGCTCCCTGATGCTTACGTTTGCTTGAATTATCCACCTGCCAGAATCGATCAAAAATAAATGCCAGGCTCTCCTGGGGGATGCCAATACCAGTATCCGAAACCTGAATCATGACATCCTCATTTTCAGAATGAGCCGAGATCCTGATCGTTCCTCCCGGACTGGTAAATTTCAGGGCATTGAATACCAGATTCAACAGGACTTTTTCCAATTTGTCGCGGTCGGTATGAAGTGCCAGTTCGGATTCATAAACATCCGCTTCCACTCGAATACCCCGGTCTTCGGCAGCTTTTCGAACGGAGGAAACAATTCCCTTGATGAAAGTTTCCAAATGAAGCGGCTTGATGGTGACTTTCATTTGACCCGACTCCAGACGAACCAGATCCAAAAGGTCATTAATTAATTTCAGCAGACGCATACCATTGGCCTGCATGGACGAAAGTGTATCCTGAATGTCTTGAGGGAAGGTGTGTCTTCCTTTGGTGATCAATGATTCGAGTGGAGTCAGCAGAAGCGTTAAAGGGGTTCTCAATTCGTGACTGATGTTGGCGAAAAATCTGTTTTTGACTCGATCCAGTTCCTTAAGCTTTCGATTGCTTGTTTCCAGTTGCCTGCGGTTTTCATCCAATTCCCAACGCAGTGCAAATTCTCGTGTACGATTCAAGTTATACAGATAATTACCTGTCATACTGAAGATACCCGTCAAGGTGATGAAATAAATGGAATTGACCAGATCCTTGTTCTCACCTTCACCATCCAGGGGTTTTGGTCCCAGCAGACAAGCGGCCAGATAAAGAAGTACACTAATCACCACCATACGTGTTGTGTCGGCAAGTCCCCACCTCATCAGAAATCCTACTCCAACCAGGACGAGATTGATACCCGCATAATAGTCGGAGCGTATTCCATTCGTTTCGTAGATCATCCACGAAATGAAGAAAATAGGGAGGGTGACCTCGATCAAGCCCAGGGGTCTGAAATATTTTTTTCCAAACGGCTGCCCCAGAATCCACCAGATCATGGTGAGTAATACGGAGCATTCAATTCTTAGCCAGAAGAAAAACTCCATGTATTCCGGGTATATAAAATAATCAAGTAAACCTCCAAAGGGCATGAACACAATGCCCAGGATACAGGCGATCCGGTAGTTTTGGGTAATGAGGGGTAGCTCGTACTCGATTTGAGCACGTTTCATCTCGGGTGTCAGCTGTACGAGATGGGGAAGCTTCATTATGGTTTACGGATGGCGCTGAAAACATTTACGCCGGTTTCATCATGGTCCAGTTTGCAAATTCCTTCAGGTACCTTGTCAGGTGTTAAAGCTAAAAATGCCGAGTCATCCCGGTATACCAAATGCCAATCCACGACGAACTCCATCCAGTGTCTGGAGGGGTTATTTGCATGGACGTTGGTGGTGACCATGAGTCCCCCAGGGGCAACGATGTCGTAGAAGATGGTGTTGAGTCGTTTGCAAATCCGGTCCGAAAGATAGTCATACAGGCCAGCACAATAAACCAGGTCGTAATGGTCCTTGATAAACTCATTTCCTGGTTTGTGAGCTTCCTTGAGGATTTGATGGACGGACCGAAGCTTGGTGTCTATCTGGGTGGTTCGGCCGTTTTTCTTGATGATTTCTCCGAATTTTTGTTGAACGCTTCTGAGGGTTTCTTCGTTGAAATCCAGAAGAATGATTTCGGCCTGATCAGCAATTTCTTCCTCCAGCAGCTGTTGTATCTCAATGGCGGGACCGCATCCAAGATTCAGGATGCGAGCACGCCTACCTTCGGCGGCAACTCTTTTAATTTCTTCAATCAGCGTTTTCTTTAGAAAATCTATCCGATTTCGGTGCGCGACAACCGGTGGTGTGTTTAGAAAAAAGGTGTTGAGGATTTTGGCAAACAGGGAGCTACCTTCATAAGGTGGACGTGCCATCATGTTCACCATCTCATAATCACCCGCGTAACCAAGTGGTTTGGTGTATGTTCGCCAACTGAATGGCGCGCACAAAACGATCGGGTGCAGTTGCCTTTTGACATACGAACGATGAACTGGTTGCAAGGGGTTGTCCACGGAGCCGGCCGCAGATTCAAATCTGGTGAAATAATCACCCAGCATAGGCAGCGCGGGTTCAAGCACCTGGTTGATGATTTCTACTTCCTGGTCCAGACGATCCCCTGACGGATTGGATCTGACCACAAACTCCAACTGCTCCAGCCACCTGCGAAGTTCAACCAGGAATCCCTGGAGATCGGCAACAACCAATTTAAAATCGGGTATTACCAAATCATGTTTTTTGTATTCCGTGATAAAATGATCGAATTCCGAACGTAAAACGCTCGAAGCCTTCATGGGCCTCGTCAGATCTACATCCAGCCATCCGTCATCCAGGGACGCCTCACAAACAAGGAAGATGCCCGTGTTGACAAGATTGCTGACCACGGCACGTCCAGAGTAGACCAGACGCTGATTAATGAAAATTTGAAACTCCTGAAGTACTTCTGAGAGTTGAAGAATGCTATAGGGATTATAGACTTCGAAAACGACCAGATGGCGAGTCAGTCTTACCGGTGTGGCACGCAACTCATGTCCCTGACTGTTTACGCAGAGGACAAGGCTTTCCTCATCGGATTTAATTTGCTTCTTCGATTCCATGGCAACAAAAGCGTCCAAATGTATCTATCATCCATCTTGACTCTTTCCATGGATATCTATAATCCATTGGTCATTAGATGGTAACATCTCGTGCAAAAATCATTCTGCATTAGGAAGCGGTTTTGGCATCGTTCGTTTTTCACCAACCACCCCTTATCGGTGCTATGGGTCTTCAACCTTAGCACCTCCCATTGCGAACTGGATTCAACGATTACGATAAACTCAACCTGCTATTTAACAAGTTTTTATGAGCTCTTGCTTCAGATTAATCGCTCAATAAATCATCCAAAATCTGCCATCCAGCCAATTTTAACACGACTGCGTGATGAATCTTTCTTGAATGGCGAGGAGGCTTTTTCCAAGCAAATTCCTTCCGATGGCACTTAAAAATCATAAAAAAAATCCAAATATTGCCTTTTCCGTTTCAAATGTCGCGTTTTTGGTACTGTTTTTGGTTGCCAAACCTTTCCACGTCGTCGAGTGTGTTAGGACATCTGAAAGGTAGTAAGCATGATAGTTATTAAAAACGGAAGAGTCTTGTTTGATTCCAGCAGGCGCGTGCAAGACCCCATCAATATGGTAGAGCTTGCATTCCAGAGCGGCTATAAGGTCAGTGAAATGTCCAAATTATTGGGAATTTCATCCAGGCATCTAGAGCGTATGTTCTTTGATGCACTGGGAGTCAGTCCCAAGTATTGGCTCAGACAGCAGCGAATGATCAGAGCTCGTTATCTGGTGCGAGAAGGTTTTCCCTTAAAGCACATTTCGGTATTCCTCGGATTCAGGCGCTACAGCCACTTCATTGCAGAAGTTAGAGCTTTCTACGACATGCCACCTGTTCAAATGGTGGATCTGGAAAAACGCCGCTGCACATTGGAGGCATCGGAAAGATCTCATCTCGCCATCGCAAGCTAAAGGGGTTTGCATTTTTGTGGAACGGGTTAACTATCATGCACCCCTCCGTTCCACAAAAATAAATCTTCCTTTTCCCGCCTGCTGAAGCCGGGTTGAAAGTTTGCCTTACACGTTGAATTTGAAAAGCAGGACATCCCCGTCCTTGACCACGTATTCTTTACCTTCCATACGATAAAGTCCCTTTTCACGTGCGGCCGCCACCGATCCACACGCTACAAGGTCGTCGTAGGCCACCGTCTCTGCTTTGATAAATCCTCGTTCAAAGTCGGTATGAATCACTCCGGCGGCTTGAGGAGCTTTGTCACCCTCGTGAATCGTCCATGCACGAACTTCCTTTTCACCTGCGGTAAAATAGGTTCTCAAGCCCAGAAGATGGTAAGTGCTTCGAATCATGGAGCCAACGCCTGATTCAGACACTCCCATTTCCTTCAAAAAATCCTCGGCCTCTTCTGGATCCAAATCGACGAGGTCACTTTCGATCTGCGCGCTGATCACCACTGTTTCGCAAGCGTGGTGTTCTTGAGCGTATTGTTTCACCTTTGCCACGTATGGATTATTGTCGACATCCACCAATTCACTTTCCTTGACGTTGGCTGCGAAAATGGTGGGTTTGGCTGTTAGCAGGAAAAAGGGTTTCAGTATGGCAGCTTCCTCTGGTGTTAACTCCAGAGTCAAAGCTGGCTTGCCGTCATTCAAATGAGGTAGGACTTTAGAGAGTACGGCATGTTCATCTTTGGCGGTCTTGTCCCCTTTCTTGGCATCCTTTGCCCGGCGATCGAGGCTTTTTTGAACGGACTCCATATCCGCTAAAACCAATTCAGTCATGATGGTTTCAATGTCGCGAATAGGGTCAATGGTGCCCGCAACATGATGAATATCTTCATCTTCAAAGCAACGAATGACTTGGATGATCGCATCCACTTCACGGATATGGCTTAGAAACTTATTTCCCAGACCTTCACCTTGCGCGGCTCCCTGAACCAATCCTGCAATATCCACGAATTCGAAGGAAGTGGGAATGATGGTGGTGGTTTTTGCGATTTTAGCCAGTGGCTCCAACCGTTCGTCAGGAACGGTAACAACGCCCACGTTTGGGTCAATCGTACAGAATGGGTAATTTGCCGATTCCGCTTTTCGGGTACGGGTGATCGCGTTGAACAATGTTGATTTGCCCACGTTGGGTAGTCCGACGATGCCTGCTCTTAACATAAAATTATTTTAATAATGATCCCTGCCAGGGCCTGGTCCAATGATGGCAGTAACAAGCTAAACATACTGCCAAAGAGCCCATTGAATACGCGTACAGCTCAAGGATTCCAATGTTTATTCTCAGGAAAACATAAACTTCGCAGATTTGATTGTCTGCTGGGAGCATTTCGAGCCCTCACTTTCACAAATGACCAACTCACTGTAACCAAGTTGAAACTTGGATCGTCTCTGGTTTCGAACAGCAAATTCAAATCTACAAAAAGTAATGAAATCAAAAACAAACATTGTTTCGAAATTGGGTATCGCCGGATTGGCATACATAATGGTTGCGGGGAGTTCCTTTTCCTGGGCCGCCGAGCGTCCACACCATGATGGTGATTCGGATCGTGGCCCTCGCCATGACCGAGTTGAACAACAAGAACATCGATCACCTGAAGGGGAACGAGGCGTTCGCCAGTTTCGCGGTCGAAGGGGGCCAAATACCCAGATGCGTCAAGAGGGTGATCGTCCTGATCAGGGGCGACGAATGGGACAGCGTCCATCGCAGGATCAACCTCGCCAGCGTGGAGAAGGATTTCAGCAGAGAAGGGGAGCGCAGCGATTTGGTAGCCCTCAAGTCCGACGGGATCCCGGAGATTTTCGTCGACCATCCTTTCAAGGACAGCGTCGTGGCAATCCAGAATTTTCATCTTTTCGACGATTTAATTCCCAAAGACCGAATCGACCAGGTGATGGTTTTTCCAGGTTTCGAGGACGCATGATGTCCCAGGGATTTCGTGGGGGCATGATCCAGCGTCGTGCTGGCCGTGCAATGGCGATGAGACGTATGTCCCAAGCCTTCCGCGGTGATCAGGGGCATCCCTTTATGCGGGGTGAAAGTTTTCGGGGTCGCCGAGGTCCGGGTGCAAGTGAAGAGAGATCACACTTTCAGAAGCGCTCACCTCATGGAAAAGGCAAGGGTCGGCATTCGGAAATCAGGGGAAAAAGAGGAAAGGATTCCAAACATTCGGCCATGAAAGACCGCGGTTCGAAAAAGAACAGACCCGGCAATCACAAGAAAGGCATCCAAAAACGTCGAGGTGGTGAAAATAAAAAAGGTCAAGGTAGGGGAGGCAAAAGAAATCGTAACAGGAATTCTTAAGTCATAGGTCAAATTTTAAAAAAGTTCCGGGAATGATCCCGGAACTTTTTCATGTACTCATGTTCATTCGGTCGGTCAGTGCTTTTTCCCGTTCCAGTAGCGTTGGATGGGAGTAATACACAAAACTGTAGGTTGGATGCGGGACCGGATTGCTCAAGTTCTCGAGGCTTATTTTTCGAAGAGCCCCGATGAGTGCATTTGGATCACTCGTGGCATCGGCTGCATAAGCATCAGCCTGATATTCAAATTTGCGAGACAACAGATGACTCACGGGACTGATCCAGAATGTGATTGTTCCAAGAATTAAAAAGAAAATCATGAAAGCGACAGGCATGGAAGGTTGATCAAAACCAAAAGCCGTATAGAACCAAGTTTGTTTTGCGATCCATGCCAGAACCCAAAGCTGAAGAAGCATACCGGCCAATCCCATTCCCATCATCAAAAGCACATGACGCTTCTTAAAATGACCGATTTCATGAGCAAGCACACCTTCCACCTCCACTTCATTGAGTTGCTCAATGAGAGTATCAAACAAAACAATCCGCCTGAATTTTCCGAATCCCGTGAAGAAGGCGTTTGAGTGACCTGACCTCCGACTCCCATCCATGACCTGGATCGCGCTCATACCAAAACCGGTCCGTTCTGCAAGGTTCATCAAGCGATCCTTCAGGGATCCTTCATCCAAAGGGGTGAGTTTGTTGAACAGGGGAAGAATCAGCATCGGAGCCAGAATCATCATCACGATTTGAAACAGGAACATGACAACCCAGGCCCAAATCCACCATTGATCACCCGCTTTGGCAACAATCCACAGCAGCAATGTGATCATTGGCCAGCCGATCACCCAGCCAAGGATGAACATTTTGAATTGATCCAGCAACCAAAGCTTTCGTGTCGATTTATTGAATCCAAATCGATCCTCCAGGTTGAACTGCGACCAAAAATTCCAAGGCAAATCCACGACTGCCAATATTGTAACAACCGCACACAAAAAGCCGGATTGCATCCACAAAGATTCTCCGAGTCGAGTCGTCCAGAGATTTTCCATTTTGGGCAGGACACCCCCAAACAAGACAGCAAGCAGCACTATTGTTCCATAAAGACCGAACCACTGACTGTATTTTCCCTTTGCGGAAGTGTATTCCAGAGAGCGTTCAAAAGAGGATTCATCCATGACGGATCTCCAACCTTCGGGGAATTTCCCTTCATGGGCCTGGACATGTTTCAGATTTAATTGATCCAGAAACCATTCCACCACTCCGCGCACCAGCACCAGCACGGCCGTAAAAATTGCAAATCCATTCGGTGTAACCCAATCCATATGATTGCCATATCAAGCCACGAATACCATCCGGGAGCAAGTAGAAGAATGAAAGGTTTGATTTAAAAAGGCTACCGCACCATGACTCACACGGATAGAGAAACAATCAACACGAAGTGCTGCTGATTTAGTCTTTATTCATTCAGTCCTTTTTCGAGTCGGTACCCCAATTTCATGCAGCATGTCTTGCCAGGATTGAATGGGCCTGGTGCCAACAAAACGGCGACGGAGTTTTCCTTTACCATCAATCAGAACATTGGTTGGAAGTTCCTGTCCGTTGTATCGTTTGCCGATTTCTGAAAAGGGATCCATGGCCACAGGATACAAGAGTTCCTTCTTTAGGACGACTCGTCGAACTTTCTTTTCAATTTTAGCCAGATCCGGACTTATCGAAGTCGAAGCATGATCATGATTGTGTCCATGACCGTGAGATTCCGTAGTTTCACCATACTCTTTGTGAACCGCGTCCCAACCTTTTTCTCGTGCTTCTTCAATATCCACAATGGAGGAATGTTCGTGACCATGCCCGTCTTCTCCATCAAGACAAATGCCAATAACCTGCAGATCGTTCGGATATTGCGTTTGCAGCCAGTTGAGATCGGGCATTTCAGTCATGCAAGAGGCACACCAGGTGGCCCAGAAATTGAGCAGCACAGCCTTCCCTTTAAAATCGGAAAGCTTCAACGTTTGTCCTTTCAGGTTTTGAATTTCAAAATTTTCAACCGGAAGTGCCAAGGGTTCCAAGGTTTGCCTTTCCTTAAAATTCTTGGCGATATCCGTCATTTGATCCGGCTGCCCGGACCACCACCTTTTCCACTCAGTGACACCTTGCCTGAGTTCGTCTTGTTGGGCAGGAGTGGTTTCCAGTGGTTGTTTGTTGTTCGTTCCATCCTTCCCCGGAATGGCATGAAGCATACGAATGCCAAAATCCTGGCCGGTCCAACGTCTGAGCTTTGCCGCAGACTGGGCTACGATCATTGGATCAGGATCATCTAATAACTCAATGAAAACAGGCAACCAGTCCGTATCCTCGACATCCGTAATGAAATGTAGTGCCCGCAACCTCGTTCCCTGATCTCGATCTTTCAACAAATCTTGAAGAAGTGATTTGATTTTTTCGGATTCTGTTTCTGATATAATTCCCAAAGCCAGCTCACGATTTGAAAAATCAGGATCACGAGTGGCTTCCCAAATCAACGGTCGAAGTTTGGAAGCCAGAAAGGGCTTTTGTTTGACTCTCTCTTTAAGATAGCGAATGGCAAGGTGCCGGTGTGGAATACGACTCGTACTCCAGAGGGCTTGAATCCTACCAGTCGGATCCTCTGTCGAGTCCAGTACATCGTAGACCGCCAAAACAGACGGAGAAGCTTGTCTGATCAGAAGCTGAAAAGTGATGCCATTCGTAATGGCTTGCCTTCCAAATAAAGCGAAAAAAGTCAGCAAGGCACAAATGGTACAAAGGTATTTCAAACGTCGATCCATAATCCGGGCAATCCAAATAGGAGTTCCACAACGCTGTATTATTCCATTAATGACAGCAATAGTTCATATTTAAATTTATTGTGCGGACCTTTGGGCATCGGATTTCTTTGGTTTGATAGGCCAATTGGTTATCGCGAAAATTAACGCAACGTAGCTGCCAAGTGCGGCATCAGAATGAAGCCCAGTGATTTGTTGATTTGTTTCCGGATGCACAAAGGATTGACTAAGGCCTAGAGACGAACCAAAGCAGAGGATTATCAAACTCAAAACCAACATTAGGGCCGCTGGAACGGGTGTTGATTTCCACAGCTTTCCCAACAATGGGATTTTGAAAATAAAACCGACCACTAGTGATGCTCCGACTGTCAGGAGACTGCAAATCATTGCGATGATAGGTTGGAAGATCATCGATAAGAACCCATCGTAAACGGTCATCAACATCGCAATCATATACACTATCCACCCTGTTATAAGAGCCAGCAAAACCAAGATCGAACGATGCATTACAACCTAAATAGAAATTATTTACGGTTGGCTGTCACGTGTTATTTTGGAATACACTTCTCTTTTGAAATTGTATCAATTTTTCAGGCATCATTCTCCTTTCTTGGCTCTAAAATTGGGTTAACATCCACGATGCTATTAGCCCAAGTTCGTCACTGAAGTGGGAATTGGCAGCGAATTTCCTTCAATTTC
>CAYFHO010000018.1:0-67799 GCA_964342825.1 uncultured Verrucomicrobiota bacterium | reverse complement strand
TTTATATACCGGATTAAGGAGAAGCGAAATGGGGAGCCTCATTTGGAGTGATATCCATTTCGATGAAGAAGTGCCATATTTCCGCCTGAAAGGTTGCAGTGCCAAAAACAGGAAAACCGCAAATATCGTCATCCACCCAGATTTGTTTCTCGCCTTGTCGGAAGAATGGAAAAAAGGTCACAAAAAAACCGATCCTGTTTTTCGTTCTATACCGCGCGTTGAAATCATAAGGAAGGATTTGGAAAAAGCTGGAATCGATTTTCGCGATGAAGAAGGCAGGGTTATAGATCTACACGCTTTTCGCAAAACCTTTGGAACATGTTTAGCAAAAACGAACATTTCTGAAAGAGAGCAAATGGAGGCGTTGAGATTAAAAGATCGAGGTCTAATGAATTTTGTTTACACAGACTCTAAAAAACTCGGAACGAACAATGCGATACTTGGGCTTGACTCCTTTTCGAAAAAGCCGGTTTCACAAATAGTTACACAAAAACCAGTCTCAAGCAGTCTTCAGACGTCACAACCTGACACAAACACGTTTCAAATGAGTGTTTCGCAATCCGCTGAAAACGAACAAGTTTTACATGGCCTGACAGGGATTGGCACATCGTGGCACAAAGAGGAAAATGGTGCACGCTGCAGGGTTCGAACCTGCGACAACTGCCGTGTGAAGGCAGTGCTCTACCGCTGAGCTAAGCGTGCTCCCATTGCAAGGGGGGAAATGTAGAAAATTGCCGATTGCCTTGGCAAGGCATTCTTTGATGGTTTTGTGATTTTGGTTCCCATTGACGCAGGGGAAGCCTTTTTGAGTTTCTGCTATCTGGATGATTTGCAAGTTGATCCTCCCTGTTTTGAGGAAGATATGTTCCGGGTGACATTCCCCTCTCCGATCCGTTTAGTAAACGGTGGTGTACCAGGTGATTTTCTTTTTTTGGATGCCTTTGAGCTGCAGGCGTTGCGTGGGAATCCCGTGAGGCATGGAAAGCGTTTTGATGGGGTTGTCGCTGAGGTCGAGTGAGATCATGGCTTGGGGACCGTTGGGGAACTTCAGGGTGGTGAGTCGATTGTCAGAAAGGTTCAGATGAGTGAGGCTGGTCATCCCATCGGGTAATTGTAATTCGTGAAGCCAGTTTCTGGACAAAGTCAGGTGCCGAAGATGATCCAATCCAGCCGGGAAAACCAGGGTATAAAGATCGTTGTCGGAGAGATTCAAACTTTCCAGTCGAGGCAGGTTTTGAAGGAATTGCAAATCCACCAGCCGATTCGAACGCAAGCTCAACACTTTGAGGCTGGGCATGGAGTCGGGTAAGGTCAGTTGTCGTAAACCGTTTCCAAAAAAAGAAAGCCACTCGAGATTTTCCGGAGCGTTGATCAGGGTGAATTCGGCATTGGTCGCTTTGTCCAGAGAAAGGAAATGCTGTTCCAAACTCCTCATGTCATTGGGCAGATAAAGTTCGCTCAACTGATTCCCAGAAAGCTCCAGTTTTTTCAGAGCCAGCAGCCCCGAAGGAAAACGGGCTTCCGTCAGCTGATTATTCTGCAAATTCAGAATCACGAGATTCGTACACCCTGCCGGAATAGAAAACTGGCTCAACTGATTGTTTTGAAGATTGATCTCACGCAGGTTGAGGAGCGTTTCAGGAATGCATATTTCTTGCAGGCGATTACCCGAGAGATTCAAGACTTTTAGATCGTCCATTTCCGAAGGCAACTCCACTTGATCGAGTCGATTTCCCCATAAACCGAGTTCTTGCAGATTTGGCATGCGTTCGAGGAAATCAGCCGATTCCAGAAAATTACTACCCAGATTCAGACGGGTCAGGGACACCATTTGCGATGGCAGATGAAGATTGGTTAACTGATTAAATCTCAAATCAAGACTCACGAGGTTGGTCGCATGCTGGAGTCCTTCGGTGCTGGTCAAGTTCTTTCCACTTGCATCCAACACAGTCAAGGAAGCCATATCCTGAGCAGTAACTGGGCCGCTGGATTTATTCAGGCTTTTTCTGATGGACAGCTCCAATCCGGCATCAGGAATATTTACCTCACGTCCTGATACATGCAGCGTGCCGGCATGCACCAGCAAGGCCATAACCAGGCAAAGACAGGATGTGAGAGCGGACAAATTCATGCGACAGAGACTGCAGCTTATCAGAGCCTCCACCAGAAGGCCCATTCATTTTTTCACATAATAACATTGACACATTGAGCATGAGTCAGGTAACAAACTTCGCAACATGAATTGGACACTGACAACCCTACTGAACGGACTGCTGCTTCTTAGCAGCAAGGCAGTTGGGGTCTGATTTGTGAAAATAGAATTTTCCGCAACCCCGCTGCCACGAAAAGGCAGCGGGGTTTTTGTTTTCCTGCGGCGGGTTCTATGGTTAAAAACAAGCAAAACAAATAGATAAATACATGAAGAATAATCGCATCCTCATCTTTGACACCACCCTGCGTGACGGCGAACAGTGCCCGGGAGCTTCCATGAATCTGCGTGAGAAGCTCGAAGTGGCACGTCAGCTGGCACGACTCAAGGTGGACGTGATCGAGGCCGGATTCCCGGTGATCAGTGACGGCGATTTCACGGCGGTTCAAAAGATCGCCAAGGAAATCAAAGGCCCGACGATTGCCGGACTCGCCCGTTGCGTGACCAAAGACATTGATGCCGCCGGTGAAGCTGTCAAACCCGCCGGCAAGAAAGGACGCATTCATGTGTTTTTGGCGACATCCAAAATTCATCGCGATTTCAAATTGGGCAAAGCCGAAGATGAAATCATTCGTTTGGCGGTCAAAGGAGTTCAGCGGGCGAAGCAATACGTCGATGACGTGGAGTTCTCACCCGAGGATGGATCTCGTACAGAACCCGATTTCCTGGTCAAAGTTTGCAAAGAAGTTGTGGCCGCAGGTGCCACCACCGTGAACATCCCGGATACGGTTGGTTGGGCCGTACCTGTGGAATTCGGCGAATTGATCGGTCACCTTTACAACGAGGTTCCTGAATTCAAATCCGGCAAAGCCATCATCAGCGTGCATTGTCACAACGATTTGGGTTTGGCCGTAGCCAACTCCCTGGCAGCGGTCCGCGCAGGAGCACGCCAAGTCGAATGCACGGTCAACGGGATTGGAGAACGCGCTGGTAATGCGGCTCTGGAAGAAATTGTCATGGCATTGAAGACCCGCGCAGATATCTACAAGGGCTACAAATGCGGAGTGAACACCAAGGAGATTGTGAAATCCTCAAGATTGGTTTCCCGAATGAGCGGTTTGGTGGTTCAACGCAGCAAGGCGATTGTAGGTGAAAATGCTTTCGCCCACTCGAGCGGTATCCATCAGGACGGCATCCTGAAGAAACGCGAGACCTATGAAATTGTGGATCCCGAGGTGGTGGGTTGGGGCAAAACCGAGTTGCCACTCACCAAACACAGTGGTCGTGCGGCTGTGAATGCCAGACTGAAGCATTTGGGTTTCAAGATGACCGATGAAGAAGTCTCGGCCATCTTTGCCAGGTTCAAGGAAATCGGCGACAAAAAGAAATTCGTTTACGATGACGACCTCGGAGCCTTGGTGGAGGGTCACATCACGGAAGTACCCGAAACCTGGTCCTTGGATTATGTCAGCGTCACAACGGGCACACAGGCCATTCCAACCGCTGCAGTTCGCCTGGTTAAAGCCAAGAAGAAAAAATCCGGCAAACCGGAAATCCTCGAAGATGCAGGCATCGGTGACGGACCGGTCGATGCAGCCTTGAAAGCGATCGATCGTTTGACCAAGACACACGGGACCTTGAAGGACTACAATATCCGCGCCGTTTCACAAGGTAAGGATGCCTTGGGAGAAGTCATGGTCAAAGTGGATTTTGGAGATGGAGAACTCGTCACCGGAAAAGGTGCCAGTACTGATGTGATCGTTGCCAGCGCGAAAGCCTATCTGAACGCGGTCAATCGCTACATGTCCAGCGAATCAAGAAAATCAAAGAAAAAGGCTCAGCCTTAATCGACAGAGACAAGTAAGAAGAATCAAACGCGAAGGAGGAATCTGAGATGGATTCCTCCTTTTTTATTGAATTCCGAATTCGGCGGGACGAACTCCTGTGCGTCCCACTCCAATCCTTAAGAGTGCTGAAAGATCGGGACGGTTTCAGTGGAGGCACCGTCGGCTGGCGATTGGTCTTTGGCTTTCCACGTTCCACGTTTTTAAAGTAGGCGTATTGTCGAGGTTGAAGTATGGGAACGGGTGGAACCGATCCCTCCATTTTTTGCGGGAGGGACGAACTCCTGTGAGTCCCAATTCAATCCTTAACGGTGCCGAATAATCGGGTCAGTTTCAGTGGAGGCACCGTTGGCTGGCGATTGGTCTTCGGCTTTCCGCGTTCCACGTTATTCAAGGAAGTGTGTTGTCGAGGTTGAAGTATGGGAACGGGTGGAACCGATCCCTCCATTTTTTGTTGGATCAGGCGATCAATTCTTTGACCACATTACCGGCCACATCGGTCAAACGGAAGTCGCGTCCGGCGTAACGGAAGGTGAACTTTTCATGATCAAAACCAAGCAAAGCCAGCATGGTCGCATGCAAATCGTGGACATGCACCGTGTCCTTGACCGCTTTGAATCCAAACTCATCGGTGGCACCATGAACGTAACCACCCCGCACACCACCGCCGGCCATCCACATGGTGAAGCCGTGATTGTTGTGATCACGCCCGTTAATTTTCCCTGCATTGGCGCCCGGTTTGGGTAACTCCACCGTCGGGGTGCGCCCGAATTCCCCACCCCAAATCACCAAAGTATCCTCGAGCATGCCACGTTGTTTCAGGTCTGTAAGCAATGCAGCGATGGGTTGATCACTTTGCTGGGCCAGCCGTCCATGGTTTTTCTCGATGTCATCATGATTATCCCAGGGTTGCCCCTGTCCGTGCCAGATTTGAATAAACCTCACACCACGTTCAGCGAGACGTCGTGCGATGAGCATCTGCCTCCCCTGCACACCATCGCCGTACATCTCGCGAATATATTCAGGTTCCTTCTGGATATCGAAAGCATCGGTGGCGTCCAACTGCATGCGATAGGCCAGTTCGAAAGATTGAATCCTGGCTTCCAATTGCGGGTCGTTGGCTCGTTCAGAAGCGTGTTTACGATTGATCCGTTTCAACAGATCCAATTGACGCCGCTGAGCCGATAGGGAAAGATCATGATTCTTGATGTGTTCGATGAGCTTCTCGACCTCACGATTCTTGGTGTCGATGTAAGTTCCCTGAAACACACCCGGCAAGAAACCCGACTGCCAGTTCTGGGATTCCTGAATGGGATAACCACCCGGGCACATGACCATGAAACCCGGCAAATTCTGATTTTCAGAACCCAACCCATAAGTCACCCACGAGCCCACACTGGGTCGCACCAGCCGCGCTTCTCCACAGTTCATGAGCATGAGCGAAGGTTCGTGATTGGGCACATCGGCCTTCATGGATCGAATGACTGCAATGTCATCGATACACCCGGCCACATGAGGAAAAAGCTCACTCACCTCAATGCCGCTTTGACCATATTTCTTAAATTTCCAGGGTGAAGCAAAAGCGGCCCCAGTTTGACGTTCAGTCTTTAGATTACCGGTTGGCAGCATCTTGCCTGCATACTTGTCCAGCATCGGCTTGGGATCGAAGGTATCCACATGTGACGGACCACCATTCATGAACAAATGAATCACACGTTTGGCTTTACCCGGGAATTGAGATGGCTTCGGAGCCAAAGGAATACTGACATCGGCAGCCGCCCTGGACCGGGAGGAGAGAAAACCAGCCGATCCCATTAAAGAATGCAGTCCTACCGCACCAAAACCCATTCCACAACGTGATAAAAACTCACGACGATTAGAGGTTTTTTCCATGTCAGATTCACACAGCATGAGTTCAATATATCAGAGATTTGGATACCGCCAAGGCGATCTTATGCTGGAATAATAAACTTCATGCTCCCCTGTGATGCTGTCGTGTTAACTTCGTTTCATGGCAGACTCCAAGATCGCCGGTGACAGAACTATCGATCCCGTTTCAAGGACACAAATTTTGTTTGCATCAAGATGTGTAAACCATCAAGATGCAAACATGAGAACGACAGTGGATATCGGAGAGCCTCTGCTTCGTAAAGCCAGATCCAAGGCAGCATTGGACGGCATCAGGATGACTGATGTGATCAACCATGCGCTTAAACTTTACCTGGAAGGAGAGGATTGCCTTTCGAAAGTTGAACAAAATTTACCAGCTGGAATCCATTTAGAAACTCATGGACAATTCAAGCTGCCCATGATCCGTTCGAACTCATCAGATGAGGCAAATGTCAGCCCACAAAACCTTAAGGACGCAGAAATAACAGACGATCTGGAACGTCATGCAAAAGTTTTTGGACGTTAACGTATGGTTGCCACTGGTCTGGCAAAGTCACTCAGCCAATGCAATGGCCAAGGATTGGGCCAGCAAAGTGAAACAAGACTTTGTCATCTGCCGGGTGGTTCAAATGGCCTTACTGAGACACTTGACCAATCCTGCCATCATGGGTTCTGAAGTGCTCACCAATAATAGTGCTGCGAAGTTGGTTCAAGCCATTGTAAAAAGCGATCATTGTCATTTCGCAGCAGAGCCGAAACAATTAGAAATGTTTTTCCCAAAATTAGGTGAATCACCGAAGCCTCATCGCAATCTGTGGACGGATGCATACCTTGCCTCCTTCGCCATGGCAGGAGGGTATGAATTCGTTACTTTTGACAAGGATTTTAAAAAATTTAAAAAAGCAGGTCTACAATTGGAGCTTCTGAACTTCAGCCCCTGATGTCGCAATGGGCGAGCAATCGAGCTATAGTGCTAATTGATTAACCGAGTCCAAATAGAATTGAACTCATGAACCCATGGCAAAAGAAAGGAACTTTAGTTTTGGCTGAACCGGATCAACCTTTGACTTTTGCGGCTGATCACTCTTCATCCAGCTGCCTCAGTTTCTGCATAGCCCACTTGAGGATGGAATCCAAATTGTATTAATGGCGGAAATGACGATTGCCGGTGAAGACCATGGCGACGTCGCGTTCATTGGCTGCGGCAATGACCTCTTCATCACGGACCGATCCCCCGGGTTGAATGGCTGCGGTGGCACCCGCTTCTGCGGCGGCTATCAAACCGTCGGGGAAAGGAAAGAACGCGTCACTGCAGACCACACTGCCCTCCAGAGATAGACTCGCTTCACCAGCTTTCCAAACCGCAATGCGACTGGAATCGACCCGGCTCATTTGTCCTGCGCCCACGCCCAAAGTACGATCCTTGCCGGTGTAAACAATGGCATTGGATTTCAGATGCTTGACCACTCGCCAACCAAACAACATGGCTTTCATTTCATCATCACTCGGGGCACGCTTGGTGACGACCTTGAGTTCGGTTTCGTTCACCATTTTTTGATCAAAAGCTTGAGCCAGATAGGAATCCGCTCCCACTGCCCGTATCTGCCAACCCGTACTGATCTGAGATTGGGTGGTCTTTATGAGTCGTAAGTTCTTTTTCTTCTGCAAAATCTCAAGAGCCTCGGGTTGAAAATCAGGGGCAACAATCACCTCGCTGAAAATACCTGCGATGGCTTCCGCGCAAGGACCGTCCATGGGCACATTGGATGCAATGATACCACCAAAAGGAGCCTGTTGATCTGTTGCAAATGCCTTGTCCCAAGCCTCAAGCAACTGCCCACCCTGCCCGACGCCGCAGGGATTGGTATGTTTCAAAATAGCCAGAGTCGGTGCTTGTCCTTCGAACTCACTGATCAGACTCTGGGCAGAAGTAAGGTCCAGGATATTGTTGTAGGATAAGGCTTTACCATGAAGTTGCTGAAAGTATTCATTAAACCGACCGTAGAGAGCAGCTGCCTGATGGGGATTTTCACCATAACGCAACTCCTGAACCTTGGGCACTTGAATATGAATAGTTCTGGGAGTCTGACTCACCTGCCCATCTTCAGCCGCAAGTTTTTCAAACTCACCTGCCAGGTGATTGGCTATCGTGGCATCGTAGGCAGCCGTTCGGGCGTAGACTTTAGCCGCAAGCAGACGCCGAAATTCCAAGGTAGTGCCCCCTTGTTGAGAAATCTGATCCGCAACCTTGTCATAGTCCGCCGGATCAACCACCACGGTAACGCTTTGATGATTTTTGGCTGCGCTGCGCAGCATGGAAGGGCCACCAATGTCAATATTCTCGATCGCTTCCTCCAGCGTGACATCAGGTTTGGCAATGGTGGCTTCGAAAGGGTAAAGATTCACCACGACCAAATCGATCGGGGCGATTCCGTGTTTGGCGACCGTTTCACAATGGGCTTCGTTTTCACGCAGATAAAGCAAACCGCCGTGCACTTTCGGGTGCAGCGTTTTCACGCGCCCATCCAACATCTCGGGAAATCCGGTGTAATCACTTAAATCCGTCACCTCCATCCCCGCCTCACGAATCGCTTTGGCGGTGCCTCCTGTTGAAATCAGAGCCACCCCTGATTCGGTGAGTTTTTGGGCGAACGGGATCAATCCCGATTTGTCTGAAACCGATATGAGAGCACGTTGAATCTTCTGCGTCATTGCCCCGAAATCAAACAGGACAAATCCTGTGAACGTCAACCGTCAAAATTACGGGATTGACCTGAGGGGCAACCTCATCTTGATTACACAACATATTTCATGAGCACGGATCCAAAAAATCAGCAGTCAAATTCAGATCAAGTGGCGAAGCCGAGCCAGGGCGATCTGGAGGCCATCAACCATTTACGGGATCTGTACCAGCAGATGCGTGAAGAACTCGGCAAGGTGATCATTGGGCAACAGGACGTTGTCGAACGCCTCCTGATTTGTATTCTAGCCCGCGGACACGGATTATTAATGGGAGTCCCAGGATTAGCTAAAACCACCATTATCAATGCGTTATCACAGGTCATGTCACTGGATTTCAACCGAATTCAGTTTACCCCCGATCTGATGCCCAGCGATATCACCGGTACGGACATTCTCCAGGAAACCGATCAACCCGGAAAACGAGCCTTCGTCTTTTCGAAGGGGCCTATCTTCGCAAACATCATCCTGGCAGATGAAATCAATCGTACGCCCCCCAAAACGCAATCGGCACTTTTGGAAGCGATGCAGGAGCATCGGGTGACCGCAGCGGGAAGAATTTTCACCCTGCCCTCGCCCTTTTTTGTTCTGGCTACACAGAATCCCATCGAACAGGAAGGAACCTACCCCCTACCCGAAGCGCAATTGGATCGATTTATGTTTTTCATCAATGTGGATTACCCCTCCGCAGTCGAAGAAAACAGAATAGCAAGAGAAACCACCGGAAAGGCCGCTCCAACCTTGAACAAGCTGATCAGCGGAGAAGAAGTCCTGAAATTCCAGGAAATTGTCCAGCGCGTTCCGGTTCCAGATCATATTTATGAGACCGCTGTGGACATGGTTCGCCAGACACGCCCCAATTCGGAAGAAGCACCAACCTTTGTGAAACAATGGGTCACATGGGGTGCAGGACCTCGCGCCATTCAATACCTGATCCGGGGAGCCAAGGCGCGCGCAGTTCTTCAAGGCAGTTATATGGCAAGACTGGAAGATCTGGAGGCAGTCGCAGAACCGGTGCTGGCCCACCGAATCCTGACGAATTTCCAGGCACAAGCAGAAGGAGTGACCAGTCGAAGCGTCATCGAACAACTTGTGCAAGCCCAACGCGAAAAAGCCTGACCGATCGGTTTTGTTCATAATGCGCCTCGTCATGAGCATTGAAATTGAGCCAGCCCATTGAATATGGCTGAAAATGAGACCAAAGACAGCGGATTGATAGATCCCAAGGTAGCCGCACAGTTGGCAGCCCAGCCTCTGGTGGCTCGCTTTGCGATGGAGGGTTCCGTGTCGGGTATGCACCGGAGTCCTCATCGAGGGTCCAGCGTGGAATTTGCGGAGTATCGACAGTACGTGCCCGGAGATGACCTGAGGCGTCTTGACTGGCGGGTGCTGGGGAGAACAGATCGTTATTACCTGAAGGAGTTCGAAGCGGAAACCAACCTGCGCTGCTATTTCGTGTTGGATTGCAGCGGTTCGATGAACTTCAAAAGCGGAGACACGAGTAAACTGGATTTCGCCATCAAACTCATTGCTCATCTGGCATATCAAATCATCCGCCAGGGAGATGCGGCCGGACTGGTGACCGTTGGCCCAAAAATCATCACCGAACTTCCTCCCAAACGAACTCCGTCGCACCTTCAACTGATGCTGAACCTTTTGAAAGAAGTGAAAGGTAAAGGGCAAACCGGTTTGACCGAAACACTTCACGAATTGGCGGAAAAAGCGAAACGCAGGGCATTGGTTCTGGTGTTCTCGGATTGTTTCACAGACATCGAACCGCTGATGAGTGGATTTCAGCATCTGAGATTTCAAAAACATGACGTGGCCTTGTTTCACATCCTGGATCGTCAGGAATTGGATTTTGAATTTGATCGCCCGATACGATTTGCGGACTTGGAAAGCAGCTTCAGCATGGTGACGGAACCCGCCATGGTTCGCGAAGCCTACCTGGATCAATTCCGGCAATTTCAATCGGCACTGCAAAAAGGCTGTCACGAATGCAACAGTGATTACCGGGAAATCATGACAACGCAACCCTTTGACAAAGTATTGGCCGATTTTCTGATTGATCGCGCCAAGGCACTTGCATTTCGTTGAATGGATAAACATTGCCAACCAACCCGACGGTCGATTGCTGAAGTATGACATTCCTGCAACCCATCATACTATTCGGTTTGCCGTTGATATTGGTTCCGGTGATCATTCACCTGCTCAATCGTCTCAGGCACCGGACAATTCCCTGGGGAGCGATGCGCTTTCTGGTTGCAGCCTCGAGAAGTTCGGTCAATCGAGCCAAGCTGAAACAATTCCTGATTCTGCTCTTCCGCACCCTGGCGGTCCTGATGTTGCTGCTGTTTCTTGCCAGACCACTCTCTGGCGGCTGGATGGGGTGGGCCTTTGCGTCGGCGCCCGATACCGTGCTCATTTTACTGGATCGCTCTGCCAGCATGGAAACCCGATTGGCAGGCACTTCGCTTTCAAGAAGAGAGCAAGCCTTGGAATTACTGACCCAGGCCGCGGCTCCCTATGAAGGGCATTCCCACTTTGTATTGATCGATAGTGCTTCGAGCACCCCTCAAAGCATCCCGGACATCTCAGAACTAAAAAATCACTCCATGGCAGAGCCCACGGACACCGCCGCTAATCTGCCGTCCTTGATGCAGAGAGCCTTGCAGTGGTTGATTGACAACCAGGCGGGCACCACGGAAATATGGATTGCCTCGGATCTTCAAGAATCAGATTGGCAGCCATCCGATGATCGCTGGGAATCGTTGATGAAACAATTCGATAACCTTCCTCAAACACTGAGATACCGCTTACTGGCGGTCAACGAACAGACGGAACTGGACACTGCGATTCAGTTGGCCGACGTTTCAGTCACCACTCAGGAAGAAGGAAGAACACTGCGTTTGGTAGCCGATGTATCGCAATCCCAGCTTTCCGAGGAAACCGTCATCGCGACCCGCACCTTGAACGGACTTTCCTCGGGGATTGAAATACCAGTGCAAGCTGCCCAGGTTCGATGGCAGGACCAGTGGGAATTGGGATCAGCAGAAGAAGCTGGATGGGGCACGCTTGCATTACCAGCCGATGGAAACCCACGAAACAACTCCTTGCATTTTGTCTATGGCAAGGCACGGACTCATCGCTCCCTCGTGGTCACCGACCATACCTATACCGGAAGAGTCCTGGCATTAGCATCCGGCCACATCGCAGGAGACACGCTGGAACCTTCCCAATTCATTCAGAGACCTTTCAATCAATCCCTGCAAATGGCTGATACCACCCTGATTGTCTGGCAAGGCTCCCTTCCCGAGGGCGACCAGGCAGACCAACTCATGAAATTTGCCGCCGAAGGGGGTGTCGTTGTTTGCCTGCCATCTGAGGGAGGTAATCCAGAGGATCAGACTTTTGCAGGAGTACGCTGGCTGAATTTGAATACGGCTCCCGCCGGTGAAACCTTTGTCGTTGGACGATGGGAGAAAGACACAGGCCCCCTGGCTGACACAGAAGAAGGATTCAGTCTACCGGTTGATCAACTCGATGCCCTGAAGCGCAGGCGAGTTCAGCATACCGATACAGTGCTAGCAGCTTTTTCAGATGGAGAACCTCTGTTGATTCATCAAAAAACAGGTCAGGGCTCCATTTATTTCCTAACCACATTGCCTTTGGGGAGTTGGTCTAATCTGGATCAAGGCCCCGTTCTTCTTCCTTTGTTGCAACGCATGGGACAGGAAGGCACTCGAAGGTTGGAAAGCACCTTGTTTCTGACTTGTGGCGAGTTGAGCCAAATTGAACTCGACGCTGGTTGGGCCCCTCTGGATGAGAATTCAACCAGTCAAATTGAGTGGCACGCAGGAATTTACAAGTCAGGCAATCGACTGGCGGCAGTGAATCCTCCTGCATCCGAATTTGAACCAGCCTTGGCAAGTAGCGAAACAGTGGCGAGCTTGTTTGACGGTCAATCTTTTCAAATGTTCATGGAATCGTCCGGGCAGAGTGACTCGAATCTGCAGGGTGAAATCTGGCGTGTGTTCCTGTTTCTGCTGCTGATCTTCCTGTTGGTAGAGAGCTGGCTCATGATGTCGGGTCCGGGCAGTGTGGCTCAAACGAGGCTGGGTCGCAGCTCATCAACCACGGTAACCGGAGGAATACCATCATGAGCCACTGGACCTTTGCCAGTTCCCCACTGTTGATATTCTCCGCATTTATGTTGGGAATCCTTTCGCTGTGGTTTTCCTACCGTATTTGGAAAAGCAACACAAAATCACCTCAAATCCTGGCTTTGGAAGTCTTTCGTTTGATCATCATTGTGATGCTATTGATCACATTGCTGAGACCTGAACGTATTCAAGTAATCCAGTGGACAGAAGAACCGGCGGTGGTCGTATTGAATGACGTGTCGGGGAGTATGACGACACGTGATGTAATCCACACCAACCAAGTCGTGGCGAGAAAAGATTGGGTGACCACCCAAATCGACGAGAAAGTGCTGGAACCCCTTGAAAAAACTTCACGCCTATTGGTCGATGCCTTTGCACAACCTCCATCGGGGGAATCCACCGAGGCAAACATTGAAAAAGTTGAAGGTACCGACCTGAATCAAGCCTTGGAATCCGCCATTCAGCGTGAATCAAATTTGAAAGCAGTTTTGGTTCTTTCTGATGGAGACTGGAACCTTGGAGATTCCCCCGCCCTGGCTGCAGCTCAATATCGCAATCAATCCATTCCCATCTTTACAGTTCAGGTAGGACGTGAATCTCCTCTTCCAGATATTGAACTCAGTGCGGTCAGTGCCCCATCCTATGGTTTGATGGGCGAACAGATTTCGATTCCGTTTCATGTTCACAACCGCATGCAAAAGGATTTCAAATTCAAAACTCTTTTGAAGGATGGGGAGGAAATAGTGGCAGAAAAAGAAATCACCTTACCCGCCTCCACCGACCTGCAAGACACCGTCGTCTGGTCTCCACAAAAAGTCGGCGAACGCAGTCTGACCCTTGAATTACCTGTGCAGGAAGGCGAGGCACTGCCCGATAACAATTCAACTTCTTTTACGGTCAATGTGCGTATGGAAACGCTGAAGGTGCTTGTTATCGATTCTTATCCTCGTTGGGAATATCGTTACCTGCGAAACGCACTGGAACGTGACCCCGGTGTTGATATGGACAGTTTGCTGTTCCATCCTCAAACCGGAATGGGCGGAGGTCGAGATTACTTGTCCGCTTTTCCCAACAGCAAGGATTTGATTGCACCCTATGATGTCATTTTTCTGGGTGATGTAGGCGTAGGCGACAATGGTTTGACCAAGGACGATATCACACTCATTCGCGGATTGGTGGAGCAACAGGCAGGTGGTCTGGTCCTGATGCCCGGACGTCGGGGACGTCATACCACCTGGCTGGAAACTGATCTGGAAGACCTGATACCGGTTCAATTTGATCTCAATCGCCCCGAAGGTATCGGTTTGCAAAACGAGGCACAGCTTGCACTCACCAGATTGGGCTCAGGTCACTGGCTCACTCGCTTTGACATCTCGGCTGAGCGTAATACTGAATTATGGAAGCAGCTGCCCGGTTTTTACTGGTCTGCAGCCATTGAAAAAAGCCGCCCAGGTTCCGAGGTGCTTGCAGTCCACGATTCCATTCGAAACAACTGGGGACGCATTCCCCTCCTGGCTATTCGTCCATTCGGAAACGGCAAGGTGCTGTTCATGGGAACGGACAGTGCCTGGAGATGGCGACGGGGAGTTGAGGATTTGTACCACTACAGGTTCTGGAGCCAGGTCGTCCGCTGGATGGCTCACCAGAGGCACATTTCGCAGGATGAAGGAATCCGGCTCACCTACACCCCTGAAAAACCAGAAATTGGCCAGACAGTGCACCTGAGTGCCACAGTGATGGACCGGAGTGGATATCCCCTCCAGGAAGGAAGAGTGGTAGCCAGCATCACCACGCCAGGCGGGCGTAAGGAAACATTTAACATGGAGCCCGAAGATGGTGGTTGGGGTGTTTTCAGAGCCAGCGTGGAGGCAAGGGAATCCGGAGTGCATGTCATCGACATCAAATCCACCGAGGAAAATCGGCAATTGGAAACACGACTCGAAGTCTTGAGACCTGTGGTTGAAAAAATTGGCCAACCAGCAAGAGCCGATGTGCTCGAAGAGATTGCCCGGATATCTCGAGGTAAAAAAGTGGACACAACAGGCTTGTCCGAATTGATACAACAGATTTCCGTGCTACCGGAACCTAAGCCGCGAGAAATTCGATTCAGACTTTGGTCCAATCCGGTCTGGGGAGCTGTTCTGCTGGGACTCCTGGCATTTTACTGGATTGGAAG
The DNA here is from genome assembly GCA_964342825.1 of uncultured Verrucomicrobiota bacterium. GTDB lineage: Bacteria > Verrucomicrobiota > Verrucomicrobiia > Limisphaerales > AAA164-E04 > AAA164-E04. The sequence continues at coordinate 52,838 of CAYFHO010000018.1, read as the reverse complement.
AAAATACTTTGGATTGGTTTAAATTGTGAAAGAACGTGGCATGATGAATCAGGTCCAGATCCATTGACGAACCGGAACCACTTGAGCAGTATGAAGCCAGTGAACAACAAACAACGCATTGAACCGCATCATTTGCCGGAACGACTGAAAAGTCAGTTTCGCGAATTGAAATCGAGGCTCTGGCGTGTGGAACTGGCCTTGAGCATCAATTGGGGTGTCTTCGCCGTGCTGCTTTCGTTCCTGAGTGCCTTTGTTCTGGATCGCTGGCATGACACTCCGTCATTGATTCGCGGTTCACTTCTCCTTGGTGCTTTGGTCGCCGCGTGCCTGAGCGGAGGCTGGTGGTGCTGGCGTTGGATGATAGCCGAACGCAACCTCAGGGATTATTCGCGTCTGGTACAACGACAATACCGTATCCTGGGGGATCGCCTGCTGGGAATCGTTGAATTGACCGAAGACAACAGCGAGGAAACCACTTACTCGGAGGAGCTATATCAAGCTGCTGTTCAGCAGGTCGATCTGGATGCCAGAGGTTGTGATTTCACGCAGGCAGTGCCTACGACTTTGTTGAAGCGCCTTTGTATCATTTCCGGCACATTGGCGCTCATCGCGGTCATTTTACTCGGAATCCTTCCGGGAGCTTTCAAGAACACCTTGACTCGCTGGATCAAACCTGGAAGTCCCAGACCTCGTTACACCCTGGTCACCATTCAACCGGACACCCAGGAACATTTGACCATCCGAGGAGAATCCTTCCAGTTAGGTGCAGATGTAAAATACCTCTCATTTTGGAAACCCAGCAAGGTGACGGTACAACTGGACTCGGGTTATCAGGTGACGGGGGAAGTGGAAGGCGAACGCATCCAACTGGAGATTCCTGGACAATTCAAAGAGACCAACATGAAAGTGCTGGTAGGCGACGGTTCGGCAGAGAGCCAGATCAAACCCATGCAGCGCCCGACACTTGTTTCGCTGAGTGCCACGATCAAGATGCCCGAGTATTTGGAACTTCCCGATGACTCCCTGCAAATTGAGTCTGGAGGACTGGATATACTGAAAGGCTCCAAGATTCAAATCACAGGTGCCATCAATAGGGATTTGAAAGAATTGAACTTAACCTGGGGGAGCCTCAATCCAGTGCAGGTCACGATCAGCAATGCCACATTCACCAGTGAATGGTTGGAGACCGGGGATGCCTTTGAAGCCAGTCTACAATGGACGGACACCTATGGATTCACCAACGCACAACCCTGGAATTTGAATATTCGTCAACGTGAGGACCAGGCCCCCACTTTCCAGTTCCCTGAACTATACCGAGAGATGGCCATTCTTGAGACCGAGGCATTGGAATTGAAAACAGAAGTGCGTGATGATTACGGAGTGAAGGACTTTGGAATCAACTGGGAAACACTCAATGGTGTGAAGCCTTCCAAAGAAGTACTCGAATTTGATTTCTCTGACTCTTCGCTTCATTCCGCACAAAAAGAGCTTGGAGTCTCCTTTTACTTCAGTCCCAACCTTTACAACATTGAACCAGGGGATGTGGTGGAGATGAGAGGTTTTGTCACCGACTTTTATCCTGACCGAGTTCCAGGTCAAACGGCCATTTACCGCATCCACATTGTCAGTGCCGTAGAACATGCAGAACGCATACGCCAACAACTGGAAGCGCTTTTGACACAGCTGGAGGATGTTTCACGGTTGGAACAATCCATTGCCACCGCCACCAACGAAACCATTGAGCAGATGGATACCTTGTCCGAAGAGGAGTTGACCGCTCGACTTGAGGACCAGGCCATGGACCAGAAATTAAACGCTTCACAACTTTCTGAAATGGCACGGAAGGGTATGGAGACACTCAAGGAAGCAATGCGTAATCCCTCTTTCACCGATGAGGTCATGTCCGAATGGTCCAAGACATTAAGCGAAATGCAACAACTGGCGGAACAAAAAATGCAGGAAGCCGCCGAGTCACTCAGCAAGGCTTCCCAAAGTTCTCCTTCACAAAGCCAATCTTCAAAAAGCGCGCAGCAGCAGGCCATGCAGGAGGCCCAGGAGACCGAACAGGAAATCCTCGAAAGCCTTGAAGCCCTTCAGGCCATGGTGAACGAAGATCTAGACCAGTTACAGGCCCTCACCCTGGCGCAGCGACTTCGGGGATTGGGCAAGATTGAGATGGATCTGGAAACCACCTTGATGGATGGGGCCGAGGATACCATCGGACTTTTCCCCGATGAATTGGCACCTCGATGGCGCGCTCTGCACGATAAACTAGGGGATACTCAGAAAGAAACCGCGGATAAATCCCAGGAGCTTCAGGACGAGATTGGACGGTTCTTCGAAAGAACTCAAAAGGAAGCTTACGGCGAAGTGAGTGAAGACATGAAAGCCAGGCAAATCGTGGAGGGAATCATCACGACTCAAGAGTTGATCCTAAAGAACATCACCATGGAAGCTGCCGACCAAGTCTCTATTTGGGCAACACAATTTGAAAAATGGGCCAGCCAGCTTGAACCTCAAAAGGAATCTGATGGAAGCGGGGGTGGTGAAGGTGGTGGAGAAAGCAACCAGGAAGACTTGACCAAACAGCTGATGGCTCTGCTGCGTATGCGTGAAAGCGAACTCAACCTGAGGATGCAGACACGCCTGCTGGACCGTCAGAATTCCGAACCAGAAATACGAGTCGAAAAAGGCCGGGCATTATCAGATGATCAATCCAGACTTCAGGAGGATTTGTTACAGGTTCGTGAGGAAACTCCCATCCCCTTCCTGGACCAGATTTTTGAAGAAATCCATTCGCACATGGGCAATGCCGCTGATGCCTTGGCTCGAGGTCAAACCGATGATCGGGCAATCGAGCCCGAAACCAAATCGATCACCGCTCTGACGGACGCCATCAACATTCTCAACGAACAAGCTCAACAAAACAGCAGCAGTTCCTCCAGCTCCAGCCAGGCCATGTCCTTCATGATGCAGATGATGATGGCCAAGCAGGGCATGGGCCAGCAGGGTAAAGGAAACATGGGAGGTGGCAGCACCGCCGGAGGAGACACGGACCGGAATTCACTCAATCCGGGAGGAAATGATGAAGGGGACGCTGGAGAATCCAGGAGCGTTTCCCGAGGAAGCGGCCAGGCTGGGGATTTGCCAACTGAATTCAGAAAATCCTTTGAGGCTTACTACAAACAATTGGAACAACTGGAACAACCGAGCCCCGTCAACAATCCATCCAATTAAGGCACGACAAGATGATCAGCAGGCAGCGATTCAAAAACAGTTTCTTGAAATTCGCCATCATTCTCTTGATGGCGTCAACTCCCAGAACCTGGGCCCAGCAACTTTTCACAGATCAAGTGGACCTGGCGGCCATGGAGGTCGATCGAATTTATGTGAAAGGGCTCCAATTTCTCATTGGATCGCAGACTGAGCGAGGCAACTGGGGAGATCGACCCTACGGAATGGAACCCGGTGTCGTTGGGCTGGCGTTGGTGAGTATCCTGGCACACGGAGACGATCCGAATCATGGGCCCTATGCTCTGACGATTGAAAAGGGAATCGATTTCATACTGTCGGAACAAAATTCAGAAACGGGTTACATCGGTCGAACGATGTATAACCATGGTTTCGCCACCCTGGCTTTGGCCGAAGCCTATGGAACCTTGATTGATGACCGCATTGGTCCGGCACTTGAAGCGGCCATCGAACTGATTCTGACATCACAAGCTAACAACCCGCACAATGCCTGGCGATATTCACCAGAAAGCACAGACGCCGACACTACTGTCAGCGGAGCCCAAATGGTGGCATTATTTGCAGCACGAAACGCAGGATTATCCGTACCACAGGAAGCCATTGAAAAAGGAATCGCCTATTTTCAATCCTGCCAATCCACTGATGGGGGATTTGGCTACACATCTTCTTCGGGCCCCAACGGACCGCGAACCGCCATTGGCTGCCTGGTCCTTGCCCTTGCCAAAAGGAAGGAAACGGCACAATTCAAGTCGGCATTTAACTTTCTGAAGCGATCATCCAAATCCAGCAGCTACTACCATTATTTCCTGTACTACGGATCGCAGGCATTTTTCCATGCTTCACCTGAGGAGTGGAATGCGTGGAATCGCGAAAACATTCAGGAATTGAAACAATCACAAAACCCGGATGGAAGTTGGGACGGTCAGTTTGGAACGACTTTCAGCACAGCGGCGTCACTGTTGTCTCTGGCTCTGAATTACCGGTTTCTCCCGATCTACGAACGTTGAGATGACTTCAATACGACATTCATTGAAAAAGCCGATACACGCCCACAAACTCTTGTGGGTGCGAACCACCTTGATGGTGTGCATGGTTTTGCTCGAGCCATTGGCACTGACTTTGATGGCTCAGGAGGAATCACAAGAGCAAAGGTCCTCATTCGAACAAATCATGGAGTTATTGGATGGTTCCTACCTGCACGGAGAAATTCAAAACCTGACCGCCAGTGATGGATTGGATTGGCAGCACCCCCTGGCCACTTCGCCCGTTCGTTTTGATCTCAACAATCTTTCCAGAATTCGACTCAATGCCACATCCGGCATCACCCATCAGATTCAACCAGAATGCCGATTTGAATTCACGAATGGTGATCTGGTTTACGGAAACCTGATACGGTTGGGACAAGAGGAAGTCACTTTAAAGACCTGGTTTGGAGGAGAAATGACAACAGGCCGTGATGCCGTCAAACGCATCGCCTTTTTGAAGAGTGGATACAAAGTTCTCTACGAAGGCCCCAATGGCATTGATGATTGGATTTTGGGACAAGGGCAAAACGGATGGACCTATGCTGATGGAAAATTACGCATCAAAAACCGGGGCGTCCTTGGCCGAAATTTTCAACTAGCCGATTCCTGCAACCTATCCTTCGATCTCGAATGGGATCAGCCCTTTCAACTAAGCATCACCCTTTTCACCGACACGTTCAACCGTTTCGATTACCGACAGGGTTCATACATCTTTTTCCTGAGCCCACAATTTGTCTCTTTTCAAAGAGTTCAGCCCGGGACGGGTGTTCTGACCCTGGGACAGGTTCGAATGGAGAAACTCAACGGATTATCTAAAGCAAGATTCAGTATTCGCGCACATCGCGAAACTTCCAAGTTTGCCGTCTACATCAATGATGAACTTGTTTCAACCTTCAGGGACAGCCGTGGATTTGTTGCGCAAGGGAAAGGGATCTCTCTGGCATCTCAATTAAGCGCTTCGTCCTTTGCGGTGAGCAACATGCTCGTCACAGAATGGGACGGGACCGATGAATCCGATTTAAGTTTTGAAGCCACCGATGAATCCGATGTTCTGCATCTCATCAATCAGGACAAACCCAAAGGTGAGGTCGTCCAGATTCTGGATGAAAAAATTCACTTCCGCCTTCGAAAGGATCGGGATATTCGAATTCCGGTCCAGCGCATCAAGCAAATCCACTTTACTTCCAAAGATTCGGAAACTTCCCCGCCAAAAAGCAGTCCCGATCGGATCCGCGCTCATTTTGCAGGTGGAGGAAGTCTCTCGTTCGACCTGATTCAGCTCAACGAAAACCAGCTCGAAGGCACGAGTGAACATTTTGGTTCATTAACTTTCACGAGTTCAGCCATCAGGCAAATTGAATTCAACCTCAACCATCAGGCAAGACAAAATGATCAAGCAGCAGACACCTTTTGGAATACTGAAAGCCAGCCTTAGTTGCATGTGTTTCCTGTGGGCGATGATCATGATGATTCATGCCCAGGAATCAACACCGACACCAGACGCAGAGGCTCCTGCCCCTTCAGGTGCCAAGGATATGCTGTTGCTGAAAAACGGCGATCAGATCTCAGGCACCTTACAATCCTTTCAGCGAACAGGTGTGACGGTTTGGCAACGTTCCGACATCAGTAAACCACTTGAATTTAAATCGAATGCGATTGATGAAATTCTTCTGGGAGACCGTTCAAAAACTTCGCGGTCACCCAATAAACGGATCACGCTCAGACTCAATAACGGAGACACATTTTCAGGCGAATGGAAATCACTGGATGCCGAAACACTGGTCATTGACACACCATTCGCAGGTGAACTTCAAATTCCGCGAAATCGCTGGCAATGGGCGGCCTTTCAACATTCCGATGCCAAATACCTTTTCGAGGGTCCAACTGGACTGGAAAACTGGACCATGGGCGAAGTGAATGTGGGGGACCTGGACGGAGGAAAATGGGCTTACCGCAACGGAGCTTTTTATGCACTCAAAGCCGCCTCCATTGCCAAACCTGTCGGAATGCCCGACCGAATGCGGATGGAATTTGATATTGAATGGAAAGGCTCGCTCAATCTCGCCGTCGCACTTTACACCGACTACCTCCAACCTGTGAGCCTTGCAGATAAAGATTCGGAGCCTGATTTTGGAGGTTTCTACAGTCTTCAGTTAACGAGTTATGCCGTGAACGTGCTCATGGTGAAGAAAAAAGAACCGTTGCAATATTTGGGCATGACCCAGACACCCGTCTTTCGTCAAGCCACGAAAGCGCATGTGGATGTCCGGACCAATAAGGCGGACAACAGTATCAGCCTTCTGGTCAACGGAAAACTGGTCAAGAGATGGGTGGATCAAGGAGGGTTTGCGGGAGAAGGATCCGGCATTCGACTGGTTCACCAGGGACAGGGCGCTTTACGATTCAGCAACCTGAAAATTCGAGAATGGGACGGCCGATTTGAAGCCCCGCCGACCAATCGTCCCCAGGCAACATTGGATCTCCTGACGAGAAGGAATGGAGATAAACTGGTCGGAACAGTGGTTGATTCTATGGATGACCAATTGCGATTTAAAATAGGTGAAACGATCACTCAAATTAAGTTTGATCAAATTGAAAAAATTGAAATTGGAGGTCTTCCTGATGCCAACCGCCCCTTGCTTGAAGGCGAAGTCAGCGCCACTCTCATCGGCGGTGGCAATCTTCAGTTCAAGTTGAATGCGATCCTGGACCATCAAATCAGTGCGGAAAGCGAAATTTACGGACCTGTCACCATGGATCTATCCATGTTTGAACGACTGGATTTCCAACGTTTGATTCCTGCAGTCATTCCCTGACATCAATCTCAGATTCATTCGCAAGCATGAGCTTCGAATCCAAACTAACAACAATTCAAAACAATATTCGCGAAGCCTGCGACCGCGCAGGACGTGATCCAGCTGAAATCAAGCTCCTGGCCGTCAGTAAAGGCCACAGCATAGAGCGTGTCCGTGAAGCGCACGAGTTCGGACTCAATACATTTGGTGAAAATAAAATTCAGGAAGCCAAACTCAAAGTCCCACAGGGTCCGAGGGGAGCAGAATGGCATTTCATCGGCCACCTGCAGACCAACAAGTGTCGAGATGCCGTCAGACTTTTTCATATGCTTCACGGAGTGGACAGCATGCGGCTGGCCGAAGCATTACAGGAATCGTGTGAGAAACAGGCTCGTACGGCCCGCGTTTTACTGGAAATCAACGTCTCAGGTGAAGCATCCAAACACGGCTTTCGCCCCGAGGAAGCTCTCGACCAACTCGAGGATCTGAATGCATTGGATCGCCTGGAAATACATGGCTTTATGACGATGGCACCCTGGACACCAGAACCCGAAAAAACTCGCCCTGTATTCAAAGGATTGAATGATCTGCGATTAAAGTGTGAGGACGCCATGGGTGTCCCCTTCCCTGTCATGAGCATGGGAATGAGCAACGACTATGAAATCGCAATTGAGGAAGGTGCCACCATCATTCGCCTGGGCACTTGCCTGTTTGGCAAAAGAACCTATCCAGGCAAAACCAAGAAGAAAACTGGCCAAACAAACTCGGAGACTTGATTCGAATATATCAATCATTTCTCATCCAAGTGAAACGATCATTACTTCCAGACCTGTTGAACCCTTTCAATTTTCAGGAGACCACCAAAATTTCTTTCTCATGCGATTTCCTCTCGTCTTTTTATTCTTTTCTTTAGTTCAAGGTATTTTCGCAGATGATGACCACCGGAACTGGCCTCAATGGAGAGGGCCCACCTGGAATGGTGTCGCCCCTGAAGGGAATCCTCCGGTGAGTTGGAGCGAATCCAAGAATCTTGTTTGGAAATCGGACATACCGGGAAGCGGATGGAGCACACCGATTATTTGGGGAGATCGAATTTTTATTCATACAGCCATTCCGTTGGACAAAAAACTTCCCGTTCCCGATGTCATCCCACCAGGCACTCCTAATATCCGCAAGCATCCCGCGGTTGCATCTACCTGGAAAGCGCAACAACTTGAAGTGATCTGCATAAATAAGCAAGATGGAAATACGCTCTGGCAAAAGGTCGTTTACGAAGGCATGCCCCACCAGGGTCATCACCGGAAAGGAGGTTTTGCTTCCGAATCTCCCGTTACCGATGGCAAGCACGTTTACTCCTACTTTGGTTCATTTGGATTGTTTTGTCATGACTTTGACGGTCGATTGATCTGGAAGAAAGATTTTCAACCGCAGGCGATGGAGGATGCTCTCGGTGAAGGCACCTCCCCAGCGTTACAGGGAAACAAATTGATCATCGTGGTCGATCACGAGCTGCAATCTTTTGTCACCGCAATCGACAAGCATTCAGGCAAGGAATTGTGGAAAACCAACCGTGATGAAGTATCGAACTGGACTACGCCAAGAATTTATACGTATCAAGGTCGGGATCGGGTCGTCATCAACGGATCCTCTGTCTATGCATACGACCTGAATTCAGGTGCGTTTTTATGGAAATGCGGAGGCCAAAGCCTGAGTGCGGTTCCCATGCCAGCAGTTGGACATGGCCTTGCTTTTGCAGCCAGTGGATGGAGAAAAGATACGGTCCATGCGATCAAACTCGGACAAAAAGGAGATTTGACAGACACCCCGAACATCGTCTGGTCACTCGATCGGGGAGCCCCCTATGTGCCCTGCCCCATGCTGTGGGGAAATGAACTTTATCTACTGGAAGACAGCAGCTTTTTGTCATGCGTGAATGCCACCGATGGTCAGAAGAACTATTTCAAGCACCGCTTACCTGAAAGCCCGAACTTCAGTGCGTCTCCTGCAGGTGCTGCCAATCGCATTTACCTGCTTTCGGAATCCGGCACGACCTATGTCCTAAGAAGGGGGAAGGAGCCGACGATTCTTGCGATCAACAAACTGGAAGGCCGATTCCATGCTTCCCCAGCCATTGTGGGAAACAGTATTTTTATTCGAAGTGAAACCGCACTCTACCGGTTTTCAGGTGAGTGACACGATCCCGCTTGTATGAAATATCACTCTTTGTTTCCTGGTCTGGATTTCGCTTTTTCCCGTATCTCGCGCTGCACTTTTTTGAATCGTTCAGGCCAGACAAATCTGGGCGCCCTTGTTGGATCATATCCTTCCAGGTGATTACGAAGGCGTTTTTGAGGTTTGGTATAGACTAAAACTGTTTCCCCAAACACCTCAGCGCATAATTTTGCCAAACCAGAATCGTATTCCAGCAATTCTTTTCGCGTATCCACGTGATTGTGATCATGGTCGGGTGGTCGGTTATTGTTAAACCAGGACTGAACACCTTCAGCAAAATACTCGGCATGATTGACCGAGGCATACTTACCCTTCCAAAGTCCCGCCTTCATGGCCTTGTCATAGGCGGCTTTCAAACGATCATCAAAAGTATCATCAATACGATCCATGCCCCGGTAATGAATGTTATGCGCGAATTCATGGATGAGGATATTTTCGGTGGAATAAGGATCACCTTCAAACGCCAGCAGGTTTTCTTCACCGCAGGAACAAACCGGATCCGTTCGCGAACCTCCCAGGCCGCGGGCTCGTGCATCCCAGTATTCTTTGGGCTTCAGGTGCGAGTGTTCCGGTACATCAGTAGTGTATTCGTCATGAGCCATGATGATCATGCGGGAACCGCTTTGGATCATGGCTTCTTTGACATCAGGCCGCCGGGCCAACATCATATCAATCAGATAGGCCGCTTCTTTAAGGGCGTAATCGTTTACTTTCTCCGAACTGATCACCGGGTAACCATCCACGCTGACGTATTTTTTGTAGAAGGAAGAAAGATCAAGTTCAACAGGAGGTGTGGTGACTTTCCATTCTTCAGACAGAAGCGTGAACCCTACACTGGCCATCATCAGAAAAGTCCAAAACAATCGAATCTTCATGATTATCAAAACTCAATTTAGGTAATTGTGAATTCCCCCAGACTCCAAGCTCAATGCCCCAACAAATCAGCCATCGCCCAACCCAGTGCATTTCCCACTTCCATATATGTCTCCGCATTGTGATTGTAGTGGTAACCGGCGCCTGTTGGAGAATGTGACTTATCTCTCCAGAACGGCCTTGCATCAATGGTTTTTACATTGCCTTTAAATTCTGGGTACTTTCCCGTTTCCTCACTGACCGCCAACTGTGCGTTTGCGATGGTAAGGCCGTGACCACTCAATTCACCGCCGTCAAAGGCGATGGTTGCCAAAACAAATTTTGCATCTGGCGCATTAAAATCCTTTCGCAGGGTCTTGATGAAGCGAACAAGGTTCTGCTCGTAACGACTGGCATGGGCTGCGTTCTGATCCTTGTGCCCCTGCCAAAAAACAAACCCGGCCACTTCATAACCCTGATCCTGATATTCAGGGTAGTATTTATCCAATTGCTTCAACACTTCCTTGGCGTGCGAAGTATCCGCATCATATTGCCGACCGGCATACCAGGGCACTTCTTTCTTGGGTTTGCCTTCCTCCCATGACAGTGGGTTGTCCTTGTAACCTGCATAGATTTTACCCTCAAATTCATAACGTTCACTACCCGGGGGAAGCAGGTCCCATCCTAGACTTCGGTTACCGATACAAGCTTTGAGGATCAATACCGGTTCTTCATGGATGTGGCCCATGATATGCCCGAATTGCAATTCAGGCCCGATATGTCCCTTGGTAACCGTCAACCATTCGTTCTTCATATCCCGATAGGTTGTCAAATCTCGATAATCCACTCCTCGTTTATCCATGACGTGGACATTGCGGACGTCTTTACGAACCGTCCAATTTCCTTGGTCATCCACAAGATGAGGATATTTGTTCTGTTTTTTTACAAGATGGGACAGCGTTCCTTGCTGATCTACAGGATCTATCCTGCCGAAACCAAGCATATTGGATTGCCCCAGAAGGATGAATACTTTGATGGGTTTGCCCTTTACCGCGGGTCGATCATCTGGATCAGACAAAGTCAGTGGGTGGTCCGCCATCGAACTCAGGCAAACGAACGCAAAAAAACCAAGGGTAAAAAACTGTGTCACGGAAAAAAGCATCCTGATAACTCTCATTCGGAACGGTAACGAGGATTCGATCATGCCCTCAACACTGCCCGTTGTATTCGCCAATTTCTAGTAAAAACACAGCATGATTGCAGATCGTGGTCATGTTTCATTCCTTTTTCGCCCTCAAAAGCATTAGATTGCAAAAAGGTGGAATCAATCGGTAACCTTTTCCAACAAGCACACTCTTGCCAGTGATGAGACATTCCATACAAAATATGGTTGAAGAAGAATTATCCGATGCGGAAATCATCGATCTCGTTCGTCAGGGGCAAAAGGAACACTTCAAGGTATTGATCCAAAGGTATCAAAACCGTGTGTTCGCCGTCGCCTGGTCCCGTCTTGGGGACCGCGCACTTGCAGAAGAAACCGTCCAGGAAACCTTCATTCAGGGCTATCGAAGTTTGGGGCAGGTTAGAAAACCTGATCGTTTCGCTCAGTGGATCACAGCCATAGCCCGCCGAAGGGCGATCCAGCTTGGAATACGACATCAAAACGAAATCCGTAAACGTGAGCAATGGGCTTTGGACTCATCGATCATTCAAACTTCAACTACCCCGACTCAAACAATAGATCCGGACGAAGAACAGGAAACTGATCAGAGTTTCAAGGAAGCTTTACAGGACTGCATGGGTTCATTGACTGGGGTTCACCGGGAATGTCTTTCTCTTTATTATCTGCAGGGAAAGAAAATCCAGGAGGCAGCTGCTACGCTGGGCGTTTCTGAAAACACCTTTAAAGTTAGATTACATCGCGCCCGAAAGGCATTGCGATCCAGTATGGAGTCGGTTTTGGAATCCGGACTCCAAAAACTCAGACCCTCCGACAAGATCAGGCATTCCATCATGGCAGTCGTGCTCGGTAAAGGCACCGGTTCTTCCCTGGTAAAGTCTTCCGGAATGGCACTGCAAACCTTGCCTGGAATAGGAACGTTGATCTTTGGTATTCAAATTCTGGCCATGTTACCCGGTTTCCTGCTTGCACGTTGGTTTGCTAAAATGGACATAGCAAATTTCCGGGATCAAGGGGGTTATCAGGTGCAGATTTACAAGCAGAACATAAAAGCAGGATTAACCTTTTGCCTGATCGGTTTCGCTTTCATTTTGCTCTTTTTCCAAGGGATACCTACCTTTAGTTATCTCAGTATCCTTTACCTGCTCATGATCATTTACACCGGGATCATGTTGATCAATTACCGATACATGCGTTATTGGGCCTCCCCCATGTTGATCGTTTTCAATCTCCTGATCATCGCTTTTTTCCATTTATACCTGTTTCACGGTTTAATTAATCTGGGACTTATTTGGGTGGGGCAAGGCGCCTTCTTCGTGTATCTGGCTCACCATATAAGAAACGTTGAACCCCGAATGGATTTCTCAATTTTTCTACGTCTGCATCATCAAGCGGAACAAAGCAACACAGAACCACTTCCTCCCCTGCCTGCCAGGATGCTTCCTGCCTCGACTGGCGTTCTGAGGGCATTTGCTGATTTTATTGCCAGGGACCGAGGGGTGATGAAAGACAGGAAAATCAAGAACGGACTCGAACTCTGGATCACTCCTATCCGCTTTAGCCCCCTGACTTTTTTCGGTTCCATTGGTCTGACCAATAGTTCCAAAATCATTCTCCGTAGCGACGGGACGGTGCAAGCCAAGTTCGGAAAGAAAGACCAGAAGCAGCTCGAATCGCTGGAAAAGACATCAATCGGGCCCGATCAAATTGAGAAACTGGAATCCCGTGTATCAAAAGCCGTTGAGGGTGCATTTCATTTTTGGGCTTCAGGTGATGCTTCCCAAGCAAGAAAACTATTGGCATTCAATTCCAACTCAAGTGTCTTCATCCAACCTCACAAGGAATCCAAAGGAGGAAAATCGAAGTATCGGGTTCATTTATCCTTCGGATGTGTGTTTTTATTACTGGGTTTATTTAAGCTTTGGGTCAATCCCTACGGATTACCTGAAAGACAAATGCGATACAAACCGGTTGAAACGAGTGAAAGTGAAATTCGACAATATTTCAAAGACATCGATCAGTTGTTGATTCAGGAAGAAGGAAAAAGCCACAAAACACAAGCTCTGCAATCTCGTATGCGTTTTTCCATGGTTATTCTGCCCCCTGCGGACATGGTGGGACCACAACTCATGCATACACTGACCAACGCTCAGCCCATTGTCTCACTTGATTTCAATCGTTGGCTGGAGAATCCAGAAGATGGCAACCTTTTGATTCGAGGGATCAAAGCTGCTAGCCCCACATTGGGTTATCACTCTTATACGCCTCTACCATCGGATCTTGGTAAAGACTATTCAGGTTTACTAAAAACAATGGATCCCGATTGGAACCCTTTATGGATTCATCGATTTGGTAAAGACCGAAGTTCTTCAAAAAAACTCAATGAACTGGAATTAAAAGAAGCTTTCCATATCCTCGGGATACTTCGAAATTATATGGGGCTGGACAGCTTTGATTGGTCAAAGGTCCACCAGGATCTTTCAAGTTACCAATACTTGGATCCAGACAAACCTTTTAAGAATCATTTCGATTTTGATATTGAAGGAGTGTTGGGTTTGATCGTGGTGGGTCAATACCCGATGGTGGATACGTGGAGAGCACTTCAGATTCTGGAATGGACAGGCGGCCTGGACCAGATTGATCGTGAAGCCTGCATTGAAGGAATCCTTGACCTGCACTTCGGTAAAGGAAGATTCTACGCCAAACTCCCTTCTTCACCATCCTCACCCTGGGTCAATGCCACTGCACCCACTACCTATGCGGCGTTTCATTCCTTGCGAATTTTGAATACACTGGAACAGGTTGGGGATTTGGAAAAATGGAAATTTCGCCCACGATTTCAACGGGATCCGACTAAAACAAAAGCCATTGACTCGCATTTCTATTACCAGGAAATCGAAGCCTGGCTGATGCAAAAAGAACTCGAGGAGTTTCTGAAAAATCGCTCAGGGTGACTATTCTGTTGAATTTGTTTCCGGCTCGAGGGGCTGAGTTTCTCTTTGTGAAAGGGTGGTTCCCTTGGTGATCCCCCTCAACAACCTGCCAAGGATGTCGGCCCCTGTGATGATCCGACGTTCCGAGTCCCAAACGAGGATGATATCGTGATCCACCACATCGTCCTCAGAATGTTCGGGACTGACTTTAAGTTTCCAAATGACTTTACCCAAAGGCGTGCTATCACGTTTGACAATGATAGGCCGATGACAAAACTGATAAGGGTTTGCTTTACGATCAAAGAAGATCGATCGTAGAAAAGCATCCGCATCCAAAACCAGTAAGGGTTCATCTTCCGGGTTGGTTAAGACCACCCATTTCTTACCGGAGGCCTGCACTTTGCAAAGAAAAGGATCGTCCGATTTACTTTGAAATTCAGGTATGACAGGCAAATCCACTTGAACTTCCAACGGAATGATACTCTCAGGTGCCAGAAGTTCTCCTTCCTGTGAAACGGGTAAGTCATCCATTTCAAAGAAATTCATCGCCCCAATACCTTCGGCATCTCCAAGGTCGGTTTCATCCGCTTCAATGTGCTTTCGGATGACCTCACTCAATCCTTGTTCACGAAAATACTGAATGCCTTCTTTCCCCAGCCAGGCATCCAGCAGGAGGCCGGTTGTTTTCGTGATGGGATAGAGCAAATATTGATAAAACCGCATCAACGGCGCCAACAGGGCGGCCATCATCAGTGCGTTGCGTGAAAAGTAAGCCTGAGGCATGACTTCGCCCACACAGGTAATGACAACAGTTGAAAACAGAAAAGCAAGCACACCGGTCAGAACGGAATCTGATAGCATGGTCAAAAGCACATTGGCCCCCACGTTTCCCCAGAGAATGGTGGCCAGCAAAAAATTGGAATCTTCCCGAAACTTGAGAAGAGATCGAGCATGCTTGTTCCCGGTGCTTACTTCCACTTCCAGGCGCAAGCGACTCAGACTAAACATTGCCAGATTCAGTCCGGAGAACATGGCGGAATGTGCCACACAAACGGCAATCCCAATCCAAGTCAAAACCACGCTCGCATCCATTTCAGCTAACATCACCATTGAGGAAATTATCAGATCGAAGGTTGAATTAAGCAAACGGAATTGCGTCCAATTTGGAAATATCGGCCGGCCATTTTAATTTTAACAAAAGACTGCTTGCCTGATGAATAGCGCGTCTTCAGCATGTAACAAAACCGATGAAACCAAACTTAGCCATGAATGCGATCATCACCCGAACTTTGCTCCACATCCTTTGCTCGGTCTTTTATTGTTCAGCGAGCCATGCCGACTGGACACAATGGCGCGGCCCCACCGGCCAAGGCCATACCACAGGGGATATTCCCACTGAATGGAGTGAAACCAAAAACATTGCCTGGAAAACGGAACTCCCCGGCAAAGGATGGTCTTCGCCAGTGATTGAGGGCAAGCATATCTGGGTCACGACAGCACATGAGATTGAGGCCAGCGAAGAGGAGAAAAAGGAGCGACTGAAATCAAATACCGGAGGCCAGCCAGTGGTCGTACTTTCCTCGGTCAAATTACATGCACTTTGCATCGACAAAAACACAGGCAAGTTGCTGCACGATATTCAAATCCTCGAAAAAAACGATCCTCAATGGGCACACAAACTCAATAGCTACGCCTCCCCTACTCCGATCATCGAAGAGGGCAAACTCTACTGCCATTTTGGTTCTTATGGCACCGCCTGCCTGGACACGCAATCAGGTAAAGTCGTCTGGCGAAATCAGGATCTTTATGTCCACCACGAAAATGGTCCCGGAAGCACACCTGTGATTTGGGACGACAAACTCATTTTCCACATGGATGGGAGTGATCAGCAATACATCATCGCACTGAACAAGAAAGATGGTGGCATCGCCTGGCAGACTCATCGCACGGGAGAAATGCAATCCAATCCTCAACTTAAAAAATCCTATGGCACCCCCCTCATCCTTGAAACCAACGGCCGCCCCCTACTCTACTCTCCTGCCGCAGACTGGCTGTATACTTACGATCCAAATACGGGGAATGAAATTTCGAAACTGAACTATGGGATGCTCGGATTCTCAATCGTGCCCCGCCCAGTCGCAGGTCACGGTTTGCTTTACATCATCACCAGCTTCATGCGGCCTCAATTACTGGCCATTGATTACCTGACTTCAGATCAACCCTCCATAAAATGGAAATGGAATCGTGGCGTTTCCAATCAACCGTCGGCTATTCTTGTGGGTGATGAAATTTATTTCGTCAGCGACAGCGCAGGGATGGTCACTTGCCTGAACGCTCACAACGGAAAAGAACATTGGCGTGAGCGCATCGGTGGCAATTACTCGGCCTCACCCCTGTACTCCAATGGCCGCATCTATTTCCACAGTCGAGAAGGAAAAACAACCGTTCTCAAAGCAGGCAAAGAATTCAAAGTCCTGGCAGAAAACCATCTCGACGGCCAACTCATGGCCAGTGCCGCTGTGGATGGCGACGCCTTGATTCTCAGGTCGGACCAGGCGATCTATCGCATCGAGGAATAAGTGGGACTTAATGGATGTGTGTTTAGGCGATGATGTCCGTCACCACGCTTCCATTTACATCCGTCAATCGAAAATCACGCCCTGCGAAACGATAGGTAAGTCGTTCATGGTCGAGCCCTAAGAGGTGAAGTATGGTTGCATGTAAATCGTGCGTGTGCACGCGTCCCTCAACCGCTTCCCACCCTTCCTCATCAGTTTGTCCAAATGAAAAGCCCCCTTTCACCCCGCCTCCCGCCAACCACATCGTGTATCCTTTGTTGTTATGACCTGACCCCCCGTCCTTTTTGTCCAACTCGGTCTTGGTCCGACCAAACTCACCACCCCAAAGAACCAGGGTATCCTGTAGTAGTCCACGCATGGAAAGATCTTGTAGTAAGGCAGCAATGGGTTGGTCAATCTCGGCACAACGTTCGGGGATCAACTTGGCAATACTGCTGTGGTGATCCCAATTACCATGAGAGATTTCGATGAAACGCACACCTGATTCACACAATCGGCGTGCTGCCAGACATTGACGTGCGAAGGAGTCTGTTTTTCTCTTCCCCACCCCGTAAGCTTTGAGGATGCTCTGGGGTTCACGTAAAACATCCAATAGTTCAGGCAGTTCGGATTGCATCTTGAATGCCAATTCGTAAGAATTGAGCAATCCATTGAGATGCGAATCATGACTCCTGGTTTCCAGGCTGCGGAGATTACGCTGTTGAACTCGTCTCAGGAGCGCTTTTTGAACCTGACGATTCAAAAGAGAATTTTCGGCATCGGATAATTTCAATGATGCTCCAATAGGAGTCCCGGCATAAATGGCGGGAATAAAGGCATTGCCATACAATTTGCTGCCCGCTCCTTTGGAGGACGGATTGATAATAATGAAGCCAGGTAAATTTTGATTTTCATTTCCTAATCCGTAAGTTACCCAGGACCCCATCGATGGTCTGGATGACAGATGCTTTCCACAGTGAAGCTGAATGGCCGCGTTAATATGATCCGGGCTATCGCAGTACATGCCGTGCAACATGCATAGTTTATCCGCATGCTTTGAAAGATGAGGAAACCATTCACTCATCGCCAAACCACTTTGGCCATATGTGTGAAATTTAGAAAAAGAGCCTCCGGGTTTTGGATAAAAAGTTTCGTGAGCACTTGGCCCACCATCCATATTTAAAAAAATGACTCGATGAGCCAGTGGCTCGAAGTGCGATGCTCGAGGTAAAAGCGGCTTGTTGTTGGATTCGGTAAGAGCCTGACTAGTCAGCAGGCTTTGAAACGCCAGATAACCAAATCCTGCAGCCTTTTGTTTCAAAAACTGACGCCTGGATGGGCTGAATCGTTCTGGGTTCATAGTTTAAACAGGAATTCGCCACTGATCAGGATGGAATGAGCAAGCTGTTGCCAAGCACGATCCACTGAGTCGGTTTCAAGACACGTCTGCAAAAAACCAAGGTCACGGACTATTTCCTCTTGATCAGGCAATCGACTAAAACAAAGTCGATATAAATGATTGATTCGTGATTTTTCGTTGCCGTCCGGTCTCTCGGCCTGAATACGTTGAGCAAGCGAGGCAGCATATCCCATGACCACAGGGTTGTTCATTAAATAAAGTGACTGCGTTGGAACAGTACTGGTGTTTCGTAAACTGTTCACCGTTTCATCATCCGGATAGTCAAACAGGTCATATAGCGAGTGCCTGTGTCCACGCAAAGTTGGAACATAAATGGTGCGCCGAGAGCTCTCAATAAGACTCAATGCTGTGGTAAGATCCCTGCTGGTGATGCCCGCGTGATACTCAAACTCCGTTAATGGCGAGCCTTTTGGCCTTTCCGTATCCAGCCGACCTGCAACCAATAGCATGCTGTCCCGAATCACTTCAGCTTCCCAGCGACGTGGAAGCATTTTCCAGTACAATGTGTTATGAGGATCTTTTTCAAAATGTTCAGGGGTCGCATGGCTCTCATTCGAACTCAATTGATAAACACGGCTGTTCACAAGGTAGTGGATGAGTGCCTTTTGAGACCAGTCCATCTGATGCACAAAAATATAGGCCAGGTGATCGAGCAATTTCGGGTGAGTCGCCGTTTCTCCACTAAGCCCAAGATTGTCGAGGGTGGCGACAATGCCTCGGCCAAAAAGGTGATACCAGATTCGGTTCACGGCAACACGAGCTGTGAGGGGGTTGTTTGGATGAGCAATCCATTCAGCCAATTCCAAACGACCGCTTTGATTCGGATTAATTTTCTCAGGAGCCCCCTTGAAGGACAGGGTTGAAAGAAAACCTCGTGGAATAATCGGTCCGATGCGAGCATGATCCCCGTTGATTCTCAGTGCCACATTCGAAGGATAATCACTGTCTTCAACCCCCATGGCAGAATCCACTTTAAAATTAAAGGAATCTTTTCGCAGCCGCTTGTCCTTTTGTACTTCGGAAAGTTTAATCTCGTCCTGATACATTTGCTCTCGAAGAGATTTCAATTGATTGCGTGATTTTTCCATTTCATGAGGATCCGAAACAAGACCCATTCTTATCCTGTCTTCGATGTTAGCCATCTGTCTGGGCAAATGATCCAGACGGCGTTTAAGGCGATTCTCCTCCATAGCCAGTGGAGCATAGGCTTCCTGTAATGGCTTAATTTGAGGAAGTATCTCCTCATTCAGCACAAGCAAATTCCAATCATAGAGAAAATCACGTTGCGCCTGACCTTCAGGCACTCCAAAAAGATGATAATACATTCCAAACCGAGGTTCGGTTGACCGAAAAATCCCGGCGAGCGCATAATAATCACGCGTTGGAATAGGATCGAACTTGTGGTCATGACACCGGGCACAGGCAGCAGTCAAACCCATCATGCCCGCCATGGTTGCGTCGATTTGTTCGGCCACCCAATCGTATTTCGCACGATCCGGCTCTGACTCATCCAGGGGAACAATGGTCGGGTAATAAGGCTTAGCTCCAATGGCCAGAAAACCTGTTGCGATCCGCTGTTTCTTGCGTTGCTCACTCGAGCCGAATGGCATCAAATCACCGGAAAGTTGCTCTTTTAAGAAACGATCATACGGTAAATCTTCATTGTAAGCATCAATCACCCAATTGCGATATCTCCAGGCATATCGGAAGACTCGGTTACGGTTATTACCATTGGATTCCGCATAACGAACCGTATCCAACCAGTGACGCGCCCAGCGCTCGCCAAATTGAGGTGTGTTTAACAAGTCATCCGTGAGTGCTGCTAAGCTCGTTTCACGATCCTTTACGAATTGGTGCAACCAACGGTCTAAAGCATGTGGTGTCGGCGGCAATCCGGTTAGATCCAGATAAACGCGACGTATTAATGTAGCATCCATCGCATCCTTCATGGGATTCAAATTACTGATCTCTAGTCTGGACAAGACAAAACAATCCACATCTGAAAACGGCCATGATTGATCAGAAACCACTGGAACCGTTGGATTGATGACGGGCTGGAAAGACCATACTTCTTCGCTTGAAATGCGCTGTCGATTGCCCTCGTCTTCAAGTGCTGTCATCCGAGGATCATAAGCACCCTCTTTTATCCACTGCTGGAAAACGGCCACTTGATGGGCATTCAAGCGATTCCTGGGTGGCATTTGCAAATCTTCGTCCTGATACTTGATGGCCTTTAACAACAAGCTGACTTCAGGATTACCAGGAACTATGACCGGGCCCAACTCACCACCCGACATCCAGCCGGGTTTTGAATCAAGCACCAGTCCTCCCTTCGCCTTCCCACTTTTATGTGAATGGCATTCAAAACAATTCTCCTTCAGCAAGGGTAACACCTGTGAATTAAAAAACTTTCCCTTCGCAGCATCCTCCCCATCGGAAAGAGATTTCTCATTTGTCACCAAAGTAAACTCCAACCAATCCAGATTAAAGCCCCCGACGTCTCCGACACGCAGGGTTAATGTCTGGACTCCCTGAACAAACTCCAACTCTCCGAGATCCGAACTGGTTGTCCATTGATGAGCACTACCGGTGTATGGAAGATCGAGCTTGATCATTGATTCGGTGGCATTCACATATAGAAAAAATGAAGCGTCCTTCTTACCTGCCGAGATATGCCCACCAACCCGGTAGGTTCCGGACTGTTGAACATCTATGGTATACTTTAACCACTCGCCTGGAACAGTCCATCCCACATAAAGTTGCCCAGAGTTCTCCAGAGAACCGGAGACAGAGAAGTCTCCTTTAAATTTTCCCCTCGGTTTCTTTGTATATGAAATATCCACAGACTCCAGGCGCCGAAAGCTGGCTTCAGGCTCGGAAAATTTTAGATTCAGTTTCCCGCTTCCCAAGTTCAATGTTTCTGAATCGTGATAAGCCACGCCCTCGCCACCAAAGTCGTATCGTTCCAATTCCAACTTGCCAGGAATAGTTTGCGGTTTCCCTTCAAAGGGCGCACGGACAGATTCCATGGCTAATAAACAAGGCAAAAAAAGCAAACTACACCATAAATGAAAAATGCAATGAATCATGCTCAGTAATACCAAGGTTGATACTTTCTCATTTTAGCAGGAGAGATCTCATGGAAAGAAATCCATCTAACCATTCAGTTTCTCGAACAAAGCAGTATGCTCTCGAGCCATCCAGTGATTCCATTTTTTGATGACGTCGATCCGTTCATCAAGCGGCTTGTCATTCCTTGAATCCACCAAACCACTCCGATGCGATGGAGTTTCATAATACCCGCACCAACCGAAACCAATGAGTTGCGGATGATCCAAACCGGCGGTCATGTAGCTCTGATACAGGGCATCATATTCTTCCAGATCACGACATTGGTAAGCTGATTTGGACCATTCACCGTTGTAAATCCCGGCTCCCGTATCGGCCAGCAAAATGGGGCCATCCCAGTGAGGGGTCATCTGCTGCAATGTTTCGAAAAACATGGATGCAGGACCCATCGTGTTGGTGGAAAATACATCAATATAACGAGACATTCGGTGCAACGCATATTCAGGGATTGGATGAAGGTGGCCTGTATTCCTGTCGCCCAGGAGAAGATGATTAGGATCATACTTGCGGATGGTTTCCGAATAGACTTTATACCATTCTTCACAGACCTGTTGCATGAAGGCAGCCCGATCGCGCTGCCCTTTTGATTCCAGCACGTAGGCTCTCAGCGGATATTTCATTTCCAAAATATCTTCGAACGAATCAATGGGGGTACCGTAAGTACGATTCCATAACTCCACACTGCCGTACAATCGTCTCATGACTTCCACCCATTTTCGATGCGCAGGACGGCCGCTATGTACGATATCCTGGATCCAGTATTCGAATGATTTATTGGTGGGATGCCATGGTGGGTTATGACAAAAATGATAGCCGACCAGGTTGGGATTGTCCCTCAATGGTTCACAAACCTCCCGGCATCGTTGATCCACCGCATCACGAAAATCCTTTGAAAAAACGTCAGGCAGATTACGTCCTGCCATGTATTGTTTGGGAACCTCCAGCATTAAAGCGAAAGGATAATCCAGTCGACTGAAAGTCTCAGGAGACAACTCTGGGGTTCGATGAACCGGGTTCGGCCACTTCTTCCCTCCCCCAGGAACGATCTCAGGTGGCCCCACTAAATGCCCGTGTTCAGAAGGTCCAATGGAAGGAGGCAGATAATTGAAGCCCCATTCCTGATGACGATCACGCACGGATTCCAGCCAACGTTGCTGAGAACCGTATTGTTCTTTGAGATTCATCGGCATGTAAGTGCCATCGGTATAGTGATTTGCTCCACGCAGAAAAACCGGTTGGCCGTCGGGATTGAGCAAAAACCACTTACCGCCGATTTTTTTCGTTCTGAAAAAACCCTTAGTCTTGTCGATAGTTCTTTTTGTCGAATTCCCTGCAGTTTGCCCAAAGACCGCAAACCGACTCAAAGATCCTGCAGCGAGGAGACCTTTGACGGCTGTGGAAAAAAACTGGCGGCGAGGTGTTAAATTGTTGAATGAATGCATGAATTTAAAAGAGTTACAAATCAGTGATCAAAAGAAAATTCGGAAATCAAAAATGTCTCGATCAGATAATTACTCAAGGTTTGACTTTCAGTGATTTTGGAAAAAGCGCCCAGGGCGACCGGTCAGGGTGCCTTAATTCTTTAGCTCTGCCGTGCCATCCACGGTGTAAAGGGATCGAATCACCACCCGTTTCATGAAGCAGTTCGAATAATCGTTTGTCCATATCGATGGCAAGTTGGTGCCAACTGGATTCAAGATACAAATTATCTAATTCCTCCGGATCGTTTTGAAGATCATAAAGCTCATGTAGATCCCAAAGACCATAGGCTCTTACGTATTTAAACCGGGGGGTGATCAAGGCATGAAGAGTGGGCGTCGATGGGGCCCAACGTTCCCAAAAATATTCATAGAGCAGTTCCGTTCTCCATTCCGGATCCGGACGGCCTTTGGCGATGGAAAGAAGACTCTTGCCCTGGAAATGTTCAGGAGACTGCAGTCCCGCGGCATCAAGAACAGTCGGAGCGATGTCAATATTCGCCGCCATGCCGTCCACAAAACGACCAGCGGGTAACAGGTCCGGACACTGCATCAACAACGGCACTCGAATGGACGGATCATAGGCAGTACGTTTATCCCACAAGCCCTGTTCTCCCCACATAAATCCGTTATCCCCCATATAAATAACCAAGGTAGATTCGTAGAGCCCAAGATCTTTCAGTGTCTTCAAAACACGCTCTGTGCTTTCATCTACAGCCAACATCGCTTCGTAATATCGACGTTCCAAAAAATCCATTTCCCCTTGCTGAAGGTGTAATGGAAACTCTGCCCCATGCCAGGAGTTGCGCTGATTGCGAGCCCACATCGGTTTGCGATCATCATCCGGAGTATTTTGAGTGGAACGAACCTCGGGAAGTGGAACATTCTTGAAACGACCGTCATGACGATCTGCTGGTATAAAATCAGAATGAACGGCTTTGTGGGAAAGATAAAGCATCCATGATTTCCCTTGATCATCGCGTTCCTTGAGCCAATCCACCGCATAATCTGTCAATTCGTCCGTGATATACCTGGTTTGAGGAATCGACTTACCATTGACATTGAGTAAAGACGTTTTCCCATTCTTGAGTTTTGGATAATAATGGCCTTGCCCCCTGAAACTCACCCAATGGTCCCATCCCCTCCGCGGCTCATCGCTGGCATTACCCATATGCCATTTCCCAATGAACGCGGTTTCATACTGATTGGCCTGCAGATATTGCCCGAAGAACACCAGTTCATTTGAAACAAGTGTCCGATTATCCACCACTCCATGAGTGTGTGCGTATAATCCCGTCAATATCGAAGCTCGGCTGGGCGAACAAAGGGAAGTGGTTACATACGCGTTGCGGAACAAGACTCCATTCTCGGCAATGGAATCCAGGGCAGGAGTTTTCAGAAAAGGGTGACCGGCACAACTCATCGCATCAAAACGTTGGTCATCGACCAGGATAAAAACAATGTTACGAGGTTTAGAATCAACCAGGTGGGGTAAATTCAAGGATTCACTGGCAATGGATAAATGGCATATCAAACAGAAAAGCAAAAGTGCCCCACCTTGCCTCCAGGACCATTGATTATTATTTGAAATACTATTTTTCATTCTGAATATTCGCACGTAAATAGGATACCCCATAATCTTCAGGTAGCGGAGTGACTTCTTGTTCGATTGCCCATTGATCCCATTGCCCCGCAAGTTTTGCTACCAGGTCCGGATACTCTTGACTGACATCATTCAGCTCAGTACGTGTCGTGGCAAAAGAATAAAGCTCCCATGGTTTTCCACGAAGCGCCACCAACTTCCAATCACCACTCCGCAAGGCTCGATTGCCTTCGTGTTCAAAAAACAAAGGTCGATCTCGTTTTAAAGCCCCCAGCAGGTCGATTCCTGAAAGAGGCCAGGGACCATTATAGGTCAACCCGGTTGCCTCGAGGATGGTTGGAAGCAGATCTATAATGTGGGTCGGATGTTGATTAATGGTACCGGCATGTTCTTTCAATTTGGAGGGCCAATGAACAATACAAGGTGAATTAATCCCGCCCTCATGATTGAAGTGCTTGTAAAGCCGCCACGGTGTATTGGCAGCGTTGGCCCAAGCTGATCCGATACTGTGAAAGGTGCCTGGACCTCCCATTTTGTCGAGATCCGCCCCTTGATGAAGGATATTGTTATTACTGGACTTGATATCAAATCCAAAAGGATCCCATTCGGCGCAGGCACCATTATCAGATATAAAAATGATAAGGGTATGATCCAACTCACCACTCCATTTCAGGTCATCTATCACTCGACCGATCTGTTGATCCATTCTATCAATCATTGCGGCGTAAATGGCCATTCGCCGGGCGAGGTCGTTTCGACGTTCGACCTTAAGAGTGTCCCACGCAGGATTCACTCCGGTCTGAGTTTCACCATAATTCCAGAATTTGGATCTTGGTGGTAATTGGGTTTCATCGGAAACGATACCCATCTGTTTCATGCGCCTTAGTCGTTCATCCCTCAAGCGATCCCATCCATCTTGATAACGTTTTTCGTATTTACCAATCTCTTCAGCTGGTGCATGTAAAGGGAAGTGAGGCGCGTGATAGGCCAGATAAAGAAACCAGGGATGCTTAGGGGTGGTTCTGGCTTTTGAAAGAAACTCAAGGGCATGATCTGTCACCGCGTCGGTAGCATAAAACTCACCTTTGGGATAAGAAATCGGTTTTCTTTGCCGGGGCAGGCGAATCAAATGTTCGGGATCAAAAAATCTCTTTGCGCTGACAAGAGTTCCATAAAATTCCTCGAATCCATGTTGAGTTGGATCATCGGTGCCTAAATGCCATTTCCCCGCGATGAAGGAGCGATATCCTGCTGGCATCAATACTTGTGAAATAACGGGAGCCTGACTGGAAACGCTCCCCCGATAACCCGGGCGGTGAATGTCCTTAGTCATATGTCCCAGCCCCACACGATGCGGATAATGACCGGTCAGAATGGAGGCACGAGATGGACAACATCTGCCTGCATTGTAAAATTGTGTAAACCGAATACCGTTCCGTGCCAACTGATCAAGGCGAGGTGTTGCAATCTCCCCGCCGTAACATCCCAAATCAGAATAACCCAGGTCGTCTGCAACGATCAGTAGAATGTTCGGTTTCTTAGTTGGTTCTGAATCGGTGGCAGCCCGGCAAATGCACGTCAACAAACCTATCCACACCCAAACCAGTGGAGTCCTATGTGCAATGAACATAATCATGGATTGAGTAAACGAATTCGAATGTTGCGAAACCTTACCTGATGTTTGACATAAGGTTTTTTACTGACACGCCCAGACACGGAAATATTGCCATGAACCTGTAATCCAATGATGCCTGAGTCATCCATGGAATCCTTTACGTCTGCACAAGCAACGCCATTGACCCAGGTCTGGATACGATCGCCTTGACACCGAATCCGGAAATGATTCCATTGATCGTCCTTAAATACGGATCTTTCCCCTGGTTTGTCCCCGGGTTCATCCAGAAATATAAAACGACGAGCCTCATCATAAAGCCCCCCGGATCGCCCGGATTCAGCACTGGCAACTTCCACCTGATAACCATGGACTCGATCGTCAGGCAGCGTGATCTCTCGCGGACCATTGCGCCCATTCAAAGCAATCACTTTGGTTTCCCCCCTGGTGATTTGACTTCGAATTTGAATTCCCGAGTTGAGCCCAAGATCACATTTCACCTCCAATACCAGTTCAAAATCTGAAAACAGATGAGTGGTGCAAAGAAAGGTGTTCGGGCTCATGGGCACGGTAGTTCCAACGATGGCACCATCACTGACCTCGAATTTGGCGGAACCGCTGTGGACCTCCCAACCATCAAGATTTTCCCCATTGAACAGTAGTCTCCAGTCTTCATCTCCTTTCGTAGTTGGGTGGAGGCACAGGAGCCCAAAGATAAAAATGCAAATCTGTTTCATGTGAATATTACGTACTTTACGCCAAGATTTCGTGAACCACTTCACCATAAACATCTGTCAATCGATAAGGTCGGCCTGCATGGGTGTAGGTTAGGTTTTCATGATCAAGCCCCATTAAATGCAGGATGGTCGCGTGAAGGTCATGAATGTGGACTCTTCCATCCACTGCACTGTAACCAAACTCATCGGTGGCCCCGAATTTAAATCCAGGTCGAACACCTCCTCCAGCCATCCATAAACTGAATCCAAATGGATTGTGACCGCGGCCGGGCGGTTTACCGGCTTTTTTGGCAGCTCCGAAACTTTGCCAGTTTGGAGTTCGCCCAAATTCCCCACTCCAGATGACGAGTGTATCCTCAAGTAAGCCCCTACCCTTTAAATCCGATAACAATCCGGCAATTGGTTTATCCACTCGATGACAACTGGCCGGTAGCTTGGTCGCAATTTGATCATGATGATCCCATTCCTTGCTGGTTACCTGGATGAATCGAACACCCGACTCCGCCAACTTGCGCGCCAATAGACATTGTCTTCCAAATGCATCCGTTTCAGATTGATCCAAACCATAAAGTTTCCTGGTCGCTGCTGATTCACGCTCAATATCCAATACATCAGGGGCTTCAGTTTGCATTCGGAACGCCAGTTCATTGGCGGCTATCTGGCTTTCCAAAATGGAATCATTTTCAGAAATCAAAGCATGTCTTTGATTGAGTTGCTGTAAAAATCGAAGCTGTTTCTGGCGCAACTCTCGAGGCAAACGCTTGTCTTGAAGATAACGGATCTTTTGGCTCTCTGCTTTAGCCACATCTCTTAAAATCGTAGATTGATACACACTGGGAAGGAAATCTGTACCACAATTTATGTTGGAACCGGCAGGTGGGGAAATCACAACGAATCCAGGTAAATTCTCATTTTCGGTACCCAGCCCGTACATCAGCCATGCTCCCATACTGGGGCGAGGCAATACGGGTAATCCGGTATGAAATTGTTGCGTTGCCGTCCCATGCTCCGTACTGTCGCAAACCATTCCATTCAGGACGCACAATTCATCGGCATGATTTGCAATAGAAGGCAGGGCATCACTCACCCACAACCCGGAAGCACCTCTTTGCTTAAAATCAACGACGGGCTTAAATATTTGTCCAAATTCAGACAGCTTTTCCCCTTTACCTTCAAGCATTGCTTTTGGCAGTGCGGATTGTGGCAAAGCCTGATCATGCCTTCGGATGAGTTCCGGTTTGTAGTCAATGGTGTCCATCTGCGAAGGCGCACCTTCCATAAACAACAAAATAACGCGCTTGGCCCGTGGCTTAAAATGTGATGGTTTGACTGAAAGTGGATTCGGTGATCTCTGACCAGCGGTCGCTTGTTGCCTCGAAACACTGGACAAAGCCAACGCTCCAAACCCAAGAGCAGATCGCTGAAGGAAATCACGACGCGATATTGCTGGCCTTGCTATTTGACCACATGGAAACCGGGATTCATTCATGTTATGGAATGGTGATAAACTCATTACATGCAAGTATGGTGTGACAAAGCCGATTCCAGGCGACGGCGGGGACATTCTCGGGTTTGGCGGCCCCGGATTCAAGCAAGCTCTTACAAAATGATTCCACAAAAGCCAATGCTGCCTCGATCTCGTATGCGTACGGATCGCGAGACAACACACGCCGGTACAATTCGTAAATGCGATCGATTTCATCGGTTGATTGCAGACTTTTTCTCAATCTTTGGGCTGCGGTTAAAACCAGATCACTATTGAGCAAGGCCAATGACTGAGCGGGCACCTGAGTCGTTACGCGTCGCCCTCTCGGACCGGTGGCAGGAGGAAAATCGAAGACACTTAAAAAATCCAGCGCAACAGGAATATCTTTTCTAAAGACCGGCCAATAAATAGACCTTTTACGCAATGTTGCTCGCGGTATCTCCAGTTGGGACGTGCTCGCCTGATTTCCGCGTTTGAATTTGGGTGCAGTTCCACCTGTTGAGGTTAAATCGAGCGACCCCGAAACCCACTGAATCGAATCTATCAATGACTCGGCATCACTGCGTCTGCGATTCATGCGCCACAAAAATTTGTTTTCAGGATCTAATTTCAAACCATGCGCATGCAGGCCGCTCGATTGCCGAAATATTTGGCTCATCACCAGCTCCTTAATCAGGCTTTTGAATGAATTTTGATGATGATGCCGAAATCGGTATGCAAGTAAATCCAGTAATTCAGGATGACTGGGTAAATCTCCGGTTAATCCAAAATTATCGGTTGACCTGACAATTCCCCTACCAAAAACGTGATGCCAGACACGGTTCACAATGACACGTGCCACAAGCACATTTTCTTCGGCCAACAACCACTCAGCCAGTTGAACACGTCCACTGGAGGTTTGAGGAATTGGATTATGCTCGATGGCTGGAACGATGGCTGGCATACCTCGCGGAACGATTTCTCCAAGCATGTCCTGTTCTCCTCTCAAATGAATGGGTTCGTTTCTTAACACATTCGAATCCTTGACCGCATGAATTTTCACTCCCTCTCCAACTTGCATCCAATGAGGAAGCTGGTTCCATGCATCTCTCAATTGGGGAGCAACAGACTTTACCGATTCCGGAGAATAGCTGGCTTGAATAGTGTCGGTGTTGCGCAAGATTCCCGCCATTGCATAGTAATCCCGCGTCGGGAATGGATCTATTTTGTGGTCATGGCAACGAGCGCACCCGATCTGGATGCCCAAAAAGGTTCGACCAATCACATCAAGCTGTTCGTCGATGGTATCCAGCTTGAGGCGTTCTTTATCACGATCCACAGCCAAAACATGAGACAATGCAAGATATCCGGTAGCTATCAACTTCTCTGCATTGAGGATCGGATCTTTTCCGACCAGAATGTCGCCCGCAATCTGTTGGCTTACAAAATCTTGCCAGGGTTTATCCGTATTGAAAGAGTGAATCACCCATTCACGATACCTCCAGGCTTGAGAAAAAATGGCAGGATTGGTCGTTCCGCTCACATCGGCATAACGAGCAACATCCAACCAATGCCTCGCCCATCGTACACCAAATTGTGGTGATGCCAGCAATCGATCAACGGTTTTATTCATGGCAAGTTCAAGATTCGTTTTTGCCATCCGTTCAAATTCCTGGATTTCTTTCCAAGTGGGTGAAAGCCCTGTGAGCACATAATGCAGTCGACGTAAAATCTCATGCGGTTCTGCATCTTCGGAAGGAGACAATTCCTGTCTTTTTAAACCCTCAAGCCAAAGCTGATCGACAGGATGCTCCTGCATTGAATCTAATCTGGAGGAATCAATAGGTTGAACCGACCACAAGTCATCAGGTTGTGGCCCCAGGTAAGCATCCGGCTCAATGGTTGGGCCCTGCACGGCATGTGCCGCACCAAGAGCAATCCATTCTCGAATCAAGGCAATCTCGGTATCCTCCAATTTTCCATCTGGAGGCATTTGAAGATCATTGTTACGATAATTCACCGCATCGAATAAAAGGCTTTGCGCAGGATCTCCCGGAACGATGGCCGGGCCTAAATCGCCACCTTTGAGCATGGCATTTAAAGAATCCAGCATCAGCCCTCCCTTGGATTTCCTGGCCTCATGACTGTGACACTCAAAACAATGCTTCTTAAGTAAAGGTTCGATATGCGTCGTAAACACCTTCAGGCCGTCATCACTTTGATTCAACAGATGTTTTTCCCCCTTCGCATTGCCGCCACTCTCCGCCTTCATGATGAGCACTACCAGGAAAAGGCATAAAGCGAACCACCTCACACCCAAGTCAGGTGTCCGAGCAAAAAACGAAAATCCCAAAAGGCTATCGCGTCGCATAAACTTAAATTAAAATTTCTTTGACCACATGCCCGGCCAGATCCGTTAACCGAAAGTCACGTCCCTGAAAACGGTAGGTCAAGTGCTCGTGATGAATTCCCAGTTGATGCAGAATCGTTGCGTTGAGATCATGAACCGCAACCGGATCTTTGACGACATGAAAACTCCAATCATCAGTTTGTCCATAAGTGATCCCGGGCTTCACACCGCCACCGGCCATCCACATGGTAAATCCAAGATGGTGATGTTCCCTCCCAAAATTCGTTGCGGTCAATTTGCCCTGGCAGAAAACCGTTCGACCAAACTCCCCACCCCAAACCACCAGTGTATCATCGAGCAAACCACGCTGCTTCAAATCCAGCAACAAAGCGGCATTCGCACGGTCTGTATATTCAGAATATAACTCGATATTCTTGGGAAGATTAGAGTGTTGATCCCACCCTCCTTGAAACAACTGAACGAACCTGACACCTCTCTCGGTCAAACGACGAGCCATCAAAGCATTGTAGGCATATGAACCGGGTTGAGTCACGTCGGGTCCGTAAAGGTCAAGAACGTGTTGTGGTTCGTCGCTAAAATCAGCCAAATCAGGAACGCTCATTTGCATGCGTGCGGCCATTTCAAATTGAGCAATCCGGGTCTTGATTTCCGGATCACCTACTTCTTCGAGATGCATTCGATTGAAAGCCTTAATATCATTCACCGTTTGTCGCCTTAATTCAGGAGTGAACCCCCTTGGATTGTTCAAATACTGCACCGGTGCATCTCCAGCCCCACCAACCCGGATCCCCTGAAAACGTGAAGGGAGAAAACCAGCTCCCCAATGTCGGTCAATCAGGAAAGAACCTCCTTTTTCAGATCGTAAAACGACGAAAGCCGGAAGATCATCGCAGCTACTGCCCAACCCATAGGATGCCCAGGCACCTATTGAAGGACGCCCCGCAATCTGGTGTCCGGTTTGAAGATAAGTAATGGCTGCATCGTGATCTACCTGAGTGGTGGTCATTGATTTGATGAAACATACTTCATCGACGACTTTGGAAAATTCAGGAAACAATTCGCTGACCCAGGCTCCGGATTGACCGTGACGTTGAAACTTCCATTTTGAAGGTACGATTGGAAACCTGTCCTGACCATTCACCATCCCAGTAAATTTCACACCCTCCATCACGGATCGAGGTAGATCATGGCCATCCCAACGCTGTAATTGAGGCTTATAATCAAAAAGGTCCAACTGAGATGGACCTCCTGCTTGAAACAGGTAGATCACTCGTTTGGCTTTGGGGGCAAAGCCAGGAAACCCACCAATGCCCGGCGGAATGGATGGGTAGGTGGACCCTGCAGTTATTTTACCCCCAAACAGATGGTGGAGTGCAGCTGTGACCAGGCAACTGCCCGCCCCTTTAATCAGATTCCTTCTCGAAAAGTTCAATGAAGTTTTTGTGTGTAATAGATTCATTCAAGTGTCAATGTGGCATCCAGATTGAGTAGAGTATTGGCAAGGGCAGTCCAAGCTTGCTGCGGTTTGTCCGGTGTCAGTTGTGCATAATGATTCAATGCCTTTGCCAATTTGTCTATTTGTTTGGCGCTGGGCAACCTGCCGGTGCAGGCTCGCCAGATCCAATCAAGCTGCTGTCCCTCCGTCACGGCTGCGGCACGTGCCCGTTCTCCAAGTACACGAGCGCATTCAGCCAAACCGGGTTCATTCAATGTGACTAATGCCTGTAGCGGCGTATTGGTACGACGCACTCGCACATCGCACTGATTGCGATCTGCCACATCAAAAACAGCCAACATGGGATGTGGAGCGTTACGTTTCCAGAACGTATAAAGAGTTCGCCTTTGGTCATGACGTTCATGGTCGAGCTTGACAGGTTTCCCGTCCTTGCCAAGCACTTCATCCAATACCACCGGAGGTCCGCCGACACTTGAGTCCAGTCGCCCACTCATATACATCGCCTGGTCTCGGATGACATGCAATGGAAGGCGAAAGCGTGGACCGCGGGCAAGGTGACGATTACCTGGATCAGCATCCCAAAGCTCTGCAGTTGAGGATGAGAGTTGTCGATAGGTGCGGCTGGTGACAATCAACTTGATGAGAGCCTTGGTATCCCATCCGAGTCGAATGTATTCACTGGCAAGCCAATCGAGTAATTTCATCTGAATGGGTTCAGCACATTGGGTCCCAAAATTCTCAGGTGAATCAACAAACCCGGTTCCCCAAAGGTTTTGCCAAATTCGATTCACGGCAACCCTGGCAGTCAGAGGATGCTCGGGTTTCATTAACCAACGGGCAAAGCCAAGTCGATTTGATGGCGCATCAGCACTCATGGGAGGCAGGAGTTTGGGTGTAATTGGCTGAACCGCTTCACCAAGCTGATCATATGCCCCGCGACCATGAATTCGTGTAGGAACCTTGTTCGATTCCTTCATGACCATGGTGGTTGGCACGGTCTGCAATAAGTCTTTTAGATTCTTTTCAATTTCAATTAATCTCTCAAAAAGGCGAGAGGTCTCGGGCTTCATCGAACCGCTTTCCAAGAAGGCCAATCGAAGCGTGGCTTGTTCTGCCGCGGTACGGCGTTCTTCGGGAATAAGCATCAATGAGTGAATGGAACGTGGATCCGCCAGCGAGGTAATCTCACTGGCCGAAAGTTCACGATCATAGAACCTGAGGTCACGCAAATGCCCCCTGAAAGAAGCCTGAAAAGGACTTGCCCCCAAAATCAACGGAGCCTTGCCCGCCCTTTCGGCACTGTTGTTGGCGACTGCGTGTATGCATACCATTTCCTCCTCGTGCCCATTGAGCGTGGCCTTATAGGCTAGCCCCTGAAGGCGTCCATCGCACCGAATGCTTACATGATACCACTGCTTTAATTCCAAGGGTTTCACACTTTCAAAGGCAATGTAACTGTTCAACCATCGTGAAACATGAAGGATACGAACTTTGCGATTGACCCACTCAGCTTGAATACCAAACCGATACCGTTCAGGTTCTTCAACGCTAGAAAAAATCGCCTGATTCTGCAGGTCTTCAGGACGAAACCAAAAGGAAAGGGTCCATGTCTCATTACCTTTGCAAAGGCTCACGGGTTGATTATCTAATTTCACACTGGTCTCACCATCAAAATTCAACGAATCAATTGCGTATCTGTACATCAATCCGCGCTGCACCTTGGGGGTGGTCGAATCATGATTGGATGAAAGCCAGTCTTTTTCCCACAAACGCTGCTGCTTTTTCATGGAATTTTCAGCTTGCTCAATGTCTTCCAATGTTTGCTCGCGTACTCGTGTTAACCGCTCAAGTTGGGAGCGTTGCTCCATTGTCGGTGTACGAATGTAGGGATGAGAGGCTTGTTTCAAAGCTTCTCCAACCTCTGGTACTTTGTCAAAAAAGGCGAGTAATTGATAATATTCGCGCTGAAGAACAGGATCAAATTTGTGACTGTGACAACGCGCGCACTGCATGGTCAAACCAAGCCAAACGGTGCTGACGGTTTCGAGGCGGTCAGTTGCATTTTCAAATTTGGCTTCAAGAGCAATGGTTCCACTGCCCGAGTCATAGCGATGATTACGCAGGAATCCTGTTGCCGTCAATAAGTCGGTAGCCTCCTGGTTTCGTATCCAGTCCCCACTTTCCCAGTCTCCAAGAAATTCATCGGCGAGCAAGTCACCGGCCAACATACTTTCTGTCAACTGGTCGAAAGGAAGGTTGGCATTCAATGCTGACACAAGCCAGTCGCGCCACGGCCACATCACTCGGGGACCATCACCCTGATACCCGTTCGTGTCGGCATACCTGGCAGCGTCCAGCCAGGTCCAGGCAAAATGTTCACCATAGGCCTCAGAAGCAAGTAACTCATCCACCCACTGTTCAACCGCTTGATCTGGGTTTTTGGAAAATTGTGCTTCAAAAACAGCCAACTGTTCCGGGAGCACTGGCAGTCCTGTCAGTGCCAGACTCAACCTCCTCGCCAAAACTCCTGTAGGGGCATCCTGGCGAGGTTTCATCCCCTGCTCTTCCAGATGTCCCATGACAAAGGCATCTAATCCATTTCGCCCCCAACCATAATCCTGAACCTCCGGCCAATCAGGTCGGACGATTGGACGAAACGCCCAGTGCTCATCATAATGGGCTCCCTCAGAAATCCATTGACGCAGGATCTCAATATGTTCCGCATTGGGTTGACGTGAAGATTCAGGTGGAGGCATGCGATCACCTTTATCAGTTGTCAACATCCGCTCCAGCATGAGACTTTTCTCGGGGTGGTGGGGGACAATCACTGATTCAGTGGCCGCAAGAAATCGATCCAACCTCAAATGCCCCTTTCGCGAGGATTCATCCGGACCGTGGCATTCAAAACAATAATTGGCGAGGATAGGGCGGACATCCCGACTAAACTCAATCTTATCACTTCCCTGGGCATTCAAAGTTCCATATGTCGATAGAATAAAACAAACGACCACCAGGCTCTGGATGCTACTAAAATACCTGGAAAAGTTGAGGATGCTAAAAAGCAGACCATGTGGATTCAATGGAAACATCTTTGGGAATTTCTCAAGCGGTTAGATTTCCAAACCCGTCAATGTTTGTTTCCCTGAGGAAAACTGCGAAGCTTCTATACCAAGCTGTTGAAGCATGCTCACAAAAACATTTGCGAAAGGTGTATTATTTTTTCGATCAAAGGCAAGGTGCTGGCCATGCTTAAACCCTCCGCCCGCCAACAAGACAGGAAGATTACTGTTATCATGCCGGCCTGCATGTCCCATCGCACTGCCTTGAAGTACCATGGTTTGTTTTAACAAGGTAGTGTCCGATTCGCTTGTTTCATCCAATCCAGAGAGCAATCGTCCGAGTTCGCCCATCTGGGCTTCTTCAATGACCCTCAGCTGTTCACGAGATTCCGCTTGTTGGCTCTGATGGGTCAGTGCGTGATGGGGCAAGGTGACTCCTGGAAGATTGACTTTGGGGTTAAACCCCTGCGTGACGAGTATGGTGACCAATCGGGTGGAATCGGTTTCCAAAGCGAGTCGAGTCAAATCGTACATATTGCGCGTTCGCTGAACCAGGGCACCCGGATCAGAAACATCTCTGGGAAGTGGATGCTCAATCTGGGGCTTGGGTAGTTTTTCCCATTCTTCATTAATGACGAGTCGTTGTTCAACCTCTCGAACCGATGTGAAATACTGTTCAAGCCTATCCTTGTCCGGACCGCTGACATTCCGTTGCAAAGCCTGAATCCTGCTACTGAAAGAATCCATAAGACTCTGTCCTTCGCGCAGTTTTCTAACCTGTGCCTCAACTTCCGCAGGAGATCCCTGGACAAACAGTTTTCGAAAAACACTGGAGGGTTTTTCTTCCGAAGGAATCCTGACTCCGTCTCCGGTGTAAGCAAGTGATCCATCACCGGGCCCCACTCGAAGATTCAGAGTCGGAAACCGGGTCAAGTGCCCGATGTGTTGTGCGGCATATTGGTCCAATGAAATGGAATTACGGAAACCAGTAGAATTTGGATGCGGTGCCCCGGTTAAAAAGGAAACATCGGCGGCATGTCCCCCATCCACTTCAGGGTGTGAAAGGCCGCTGAAAACCGTAAATTGATGGCGATGCTTTTCAATGACTTTCAGATGAGGGGATAAAGGGTAATCCGCACCTGCCGTTTCCGGAAAAAACTCATCAGGCATGAATCCGAGATCGATATTGATGGCCACCATTCTTCGAGGTGGACCAGGAATTGAACTTCCGGAAGCGAAAGCTGGCAGCATCGCATCCAGAAAAGGCAAGGCAAGGGTGGTTCCGGCTGCCTTCAAAAAGGAACGTCTCGGAAGGGCTTTACGTGTAGCAAAATAGGGAATTTGCATAGGTGTCTAATTATTTTCTTTTAAATAAATCACTTTTGACCAATTCGATGATCATGGAACGCAGTCCGTAATGTTCGGATTTTAAATGCTCCATGATCTGATTCATCACAGGGCGATCCACAAATTGCACGGGAGCGCCGGTCGCATAGACCACCAGCTGTTCCAGAAAGTGGCGCGCGATCTGTGGTTCTCGTTTACTCAACAGAGAACGCAATTCATTCATGTTTTCAAAATGGGATCCATCTGGCAGAACGCCCGTGCTGTCCACCTTGGGCCCTATTTTGTACTGAACAGGTTTTCCGTTTATTTTCAGATCAACACCTGCTTCACCTTGTCCAACCGATGCGCGATAATGCGTTCGAAAACCTCCCATGACATCAAAAGATTCCAGGGCAAATCCTGGTGGATCAATTTTCTGATGGCAAGTGGCACAAGCAGGATCTTCACGGTGACGTCTTAATTGTTCACGAATGGTCGTGGCCCCGCTGATATCCGGATCCACGGCAGGAACAGCGGGGGGAGGCGGAGGAGGTGGATCCCCTAAGATCCGGCTTAACAAGAACGTCCCGCGTACTACCGGAGACGTGGTCGTTCCATTGGCGGTTAATTTCAGTAAACTTGCCTGTGTCACCAAACCTCCTCGAACACTGTCTCTCCCCAGAGAGACCCTTCTTAATTTGGAACCATGCACTTCTGGAATTTGATAAAGCCGGGCAAGTCGTTGATTGATCATGATGAAATCGGAGTCTATAAAACTGGAGATCCCGAGGTTATTTCGGAGCATTTCCAGGAAAAAGGCATGAGATTCCTCAACCATGGATTCGGTGAGCAGGGCATTGTATTCGGGATAAAGGTTTTCGTCGGGTTCGGTGAGTTGAATTTTCCTGAGATCCAACCAGTAATCGAGGAAATGCTTAACAAATCGCATAACCTTTGGGTCATTCAACATTCGATGAATTTGAACCAACAAGCCCGCTTCAGTTAGAAGCGAACCATCTTTGGCAGCTTCAAGCAAAGTCTCATCCGGGGGCGAATTCCAAAGAAAAAAAGAGAGACGATTTGCCAAGGACCAATGATTGAGCGGACCGGGATGCTCTTCTCTGATCAGGAAGTCTGGAGAAGACAAAACGGCGCGATAACCGGCAAGCATGGCATCCATGAAGGAAGCTCCTAGATCAAGCTTCTGTTTAATTAAAACCATTGGAATCTCAAAATCTTCTTCCAAAACCGGGCGGCGAATTGCTCGGTCTAAAAAGGCTTCCAACAAAAGACGAGCGTCTTTCAGTGGATCGAGTGAAACCACCTCATAATTCAATCCGTTTGCCTGAAGTTCTGGTGTAAATTTCAAAGGCAGCTCACCAAAGAGTCGTTTATGACTTTCCGGCGGCCAGGTGGCGGCCAGGGGACCTTCCAATTCAAACCACTGCAATCCAACTCCATTCGCTTTGAAATGCCGCCAGCGAAACAGGTCATCCTTCCGATTAAACTTGAACTCCTTGTTAGGCACCGATACCGCCAGGTATTCCACAGGTTCCCCCTCCTCCAACCATACCTTGACCTCACTCGTCGCAGGTTCATTGGGAGGAAGATCGCACCGCCCCAAAAGCCGGCCATTGGGGACGTAAAAAGCAATCGTCTCCGTTCGGTTACTTGGCAGAAGCTTACCGTGATCATTCAGCAAGGCAAAACCGTGAACCCGTAATTTATAATATCCACTTTGTTTGATCTTGAAGGGCTTGATCACAATGTTGTGGTTGGCACGTTGATTCATGAACGTCGCCACTCCGTCGAAATAGGGCGGAGGATCTTTCACGTAACCGGGATAGCGTTTTTTAAAATCTCCTCGATCCACCTCCAGAGTAGGGTCCAGGGCCTGCCCAATTAGAGGCATGGCCGTCCCATGCTTCAGTTGTACAAACAATGTTTGGAGCGTATTTTTGACGCCGTCCGTGCTTTTGAGTTCACTGCGAATGGTCAATTTCGGCTGAGCATGTACCCTGGGTGCTACCGCTTGCCAAAGAGCATGATCCGCGACTTCCATATAACGTGACACCATCACATGCGAAAAATCCAGCGCATCGGCACTTTTTGAAAACCCATGGGCCAATCCATCCGGAGGCAACATGCCTTCAATGTCCAGGTACGGCAGGTCGAGTATTTCTTGCAATGAATGAGCATACTCGGATCGATTCAACCTGCGTAATTCCGCTCGCCCGATGAGATTTCGCTCCTGCTCGTTTGCATCAAATAATTGCCGCTCAAGTTGGGATAAAAAGGCTTCTTTATCCATGACCTCGGGCCTGTTTTTTTTCTTGGGCGGCATCTCGCCCGACATCACTCGATCATAAACATCGACCCAACGATCCAATGCCGAAGGATTTCGCACATCAAACTCCAATGCGGTTAAATCCAAATCTCCTTCCTTCATCTCTTCATCGTGGCAATCAATGCAGTATTGATCTAAGAAGGTCGCCACAAACCTGGTTTCAGAAGCAAGCGACTTCATAGAGGAGGGAAAGCACAGCCCTACAAGCATCAAAAGTGTGGGCAAATAGAACCGTGGATGGGGATATGAAATCATAAGTTCTCGAATAGATTTGGCAATTGGAATGGAGTATTAAAACAAAGGTGAATGTATTTATCTTGCTACCAGAGTGGATTGAACAGGTACAACCGAACGCCAGGTTGCGCCAATGCGTAATTCGTCAACCAAACGCGGTTCCGGTCCCTGAGATGTTAAGAGCAATAAATCCAGTTTGGCATCATTGCGAAATTGACGAGTGGTCACATGCCAATCTCCGGGTTCAATGACTGGTAGAGTTTCTTTTAAACTGAAGACGTGAAATGAAACCTCATCCTGAGGGAATTGGCTTGCAGTGATTTTTGCCACGAACAAAACACTTTGTCCTTCCTCGACCGATTGAAGGCTTCGAAAACCGACTCCCCGCCCCACCTGAACCTGAGGTCTCATACTACGATGCAGCCCAAAACTGAGCGCATCCCCCCAATAATCATCGGTAGAGCGAAGGGTCAATCGAATGGCAGATTCCTGTTTTGCAGCATCACGCGTCTTAGGTTTCGGAATGTGTGTCAGCATACTTATATAAACCACACGATCCTGACTCATATCGATAGGACTTGCCATCGGACGCATTCGCACGTGGAATCCTTCTGGAAACACGATGGCGGCGGAATTCTGTTTTATAAAACGGCCAAATGGAAGTGACCAGTCACGAATACTAATCCAACGAGTTATGTCCACACCTGGCTTCATGCGTTCTGCTTCCTTACGCAATCGCCACGCTCCAGACCAACCGACTCCTCCGTTAAGTTGATCGTTTGAATGATCACCCGCAGGATAATTAAAATCTTCGAAAGCAATGAGAGACGAGTTTGAAGCAATAGGGCTCGCTGCCTGGACATAATCGTCAAAGCGAAATTTTTGAAAAAGTTGCAATGGCATCTCTTCACCGGTAGTTTTGAGTAGAATGGCTCTGCCTGCGTTCAGTCGTTTTGAATCAAGGCGGGTCGTTCCTGTATTGCGATATTCCACCGCGCCATCCAAGACCTGGAGCTCCGTGGATCCTGTCTGTTCCACTTTGACGGCAAACTCAGTGCCCAAATCCACGATTTCACTGGTTTCAGTCATGAGAGTGAAACCAGCTGCTTGTTCTGGTGCCCGCACAAGAACCTCGCCCTGAACCAACCGAGCACTGCCTGCAGATTCAAGGTCGATTTGGCTTGGTGATTTTATTACCAATTCCGCTCCGCCATCGAAACGCAGAACCGCTGTTCCTTTGACGAGAGTCAGAGATCCAGCTTGCAAACGCCCACCTTCAATGGGGTGTGATCCCTTCCATTCGCATTGATCTGTAAGGATTAGAGTAGCCACATGCTCAGGTTGATGCAACGCAAGCCCATGATCCGGAGAGGGTTTAGATTTCATCAAAACGAAAGTTACCAGAAGGAGCATCAACAGGGCGGCAATTGCCATCCAGGGGTTGAATGTTGGCTTAACGAGTGACTCCAGTGGTAATTGAGCATCAACTTTATCGACAAAATCTTGATCCGATTCAGTCAATTTGACCTGGAAGTTCGCCACAAACTCTTCCACTTCGCCCTGGTGGGCGGTATGCATGGCTCCCAGCAAACGATGTGTTTCATAGAGATCACCGGCGTGTTTTTGCAATCCGCTGTCATCATCAAGCATTTCCCGCAAAAGGTTCATTCCGGCTTGATCGAGTTCCCCCTCCAGAAAATCAGTCCACAGTGCTTCGAATTTGTCAGGGATTTTCATGTTTCCTTAGTGTCAGGGATTTGGGCATTGATGCAGGATTGCAATTTTTGGCGAATCAAAAATAGTTGTTTTTTAATGGCGCCGACTGAGCGCTCCGTACGCTCTGCCATCTCCGAGAGTGGTATGGCTTCGTAATACCGCCATTTGAGAAGCTTCTGAGACGCGTCACTCAATCCTTCAACACATTGATGGAGAGCCTTGAGCCGTTGGACTACAAGTTCCGGGGGTTCTTCTTTCACCCTCCGCTCAAGTTCGCGGTCCAGGAGATCGGGAGCAAATCGATTATGATAGTCGGCCAGTCTACGTGATCGGGTGGACTCAGTCATCATTTGATAGCGCGCGATAGTGAACAGCCAAGCTCTGAAATTGGTACCTGTTTTGAAATCCGTAAGCCGGTGGTATGCAGCCAAGAAGGTTTTTTGCGCTACATCGTCAGGATCTCCCCCGAGAAAACAATGTGCAGCCGCCCAAGCCCGAATAGGTTGCTGATACATTCGCACTATATCGCAAAAGGCTTGACGATCACCACGTTTAGCACGCTTGATCAACGACTCAACTGGATGAGGTTCGAATTCCATGAATGCTTGTCTTTCTTTTGAATGGCAGATTCTGGAAAAAGGTTACCCCCAGTTTTTGAGTCATCCATAATCGCAGGTCGAATTGATTCACAAACCGGGTCGCTCGAGCAAAGAACTGATGGGTCAGGGCTTGCTCACAATATGGATGAAATCTTGCTGGTTAGATTGATAAACCAGGAGGTCTTTCACGACTCATTTCCAGATGGGTTTAATGGCATGGAATATCCAGCATATCTCCATGCTTGTCAGAAACAAAAAACAAGCTGCAAAAAAATGTTATCATTCCGCCTGAATGATATTCGAGATATCGATCGAGTACATCTGCCTCCTGCCTCCTTCATGGGTTGAATCAAAGAAGACTCTTGTCCCCTGTTGATTACAACGAGGATGTAAATCGCAACGCCATTCTCCCGTGAAGCGGGAAGGTTCATGAAATTTCCCGAGAGTTACCTTCCGTTTGGACGGGGTGTGATACAGATACAATTCCTGTAAACGTTCTTTTCCTCCGGGATAAGTATCGTTCAGAATCCATTCGTAGTTCGTTCCGGGAACATAAGTGTTGTGGCCATTGCGTGTCATGATCCCCTTACCAACCTGAGACGATTCCTTGCTTAAATCCGGGAATTCAAAGAAAGCGGCCCTGCTCTGACCTTCAGGCACCGCCCAGGCACAAATGGTATCATCCCCTTTCCAAATAAAATGGGAAAAACTCCCGCTGTCGTTAAGAGGATACACCTCTGAACCATCCGTGTTGGCGGTCAATGCCCGCGTCACATAATGTCGACTGAATCCTGTCCTGGCTCCCGGATTTTTCTTAATGTAATCGGTCATTTCGTCGTAGGAACCCACAGGGCGTGAGCGATTCAGAAAAATAAACCTGGTTCCGGACGGGTTGATCAGCAGGTGATTAAACCAATGAAAATTGTCTTTCACCGATCCTTCGGGGCGATGAAAAGCTGCAATCTGTTCAAATGACAGGATGAGGCTGGATTCTCCCGTTTGAAGATCCATGCGGTAAATCCCGGAATCAGAGGGCGCTTTAGGCCAGGCATCAACAGGATTCTGAGCAGGATAACCATAACCAGGGCGGAAATACTGCAATCGATCAAAATCAACACACAATGCAAATTTCCCGTCGGGACTCAGGGTGTAAACCGCTCTTGGGAGAGTGCGGGTTTGGCCTGTTTTGATATGATGCACATGACTGACAAATCCTCCTTCTCCATGATCATTCCAAATCACCTCTTCAGAGGAGCCGGGTATCCATTGAAGCATACACCCCTGTTGCCAGCCCCATGATGTGGATTGCCCGATCCTTTTCCAGGTATTTCCGTTTTCAAGATCAATCAATCCAATATGAAGCACATCCTCTGGTGTGGGTGATCGAAAAAAAGTATCCACTTCACCTCCCAGAGCATACCGCCCACTGGGATCTATCTGCCACTTGTCGTAGTAACCAAACCAATGTTGCTTTTCTCCACCGGTCACCGGGATGACATCAAATTCCTGCCGATCAGATTGCCCCCAAGCCTTTGCACCAAAAGAATGAAGAACTGGGTAAACGGAACAGGCCATCAATGCCGAATGTTTCAGAAATGAACGTCGATGCATGAGACCATTAAAGAATGAGATGATGAAAAATCCAAGAGAATCATTGGAAGGCATTTTCCTGTGTTCCTCACACATAAAGTCACTCAACCTTAATCCTGGACTAAGGTTTTTGTCATGTAACTTTCTAAAAATCAAAGTGTGAAAAGATAGGGCACCCTCCTTAATGCGACTCAGTCTCAATAAATAGTTGATAACAGTATCTTCTGGTTGTATGGTCGTGACAGGTTAATAGGACTGAGAAAGACACCAGTCTGACAGCCGTGACGACAGTCGATCGTCAGGTCGAATTCATCCCGAACTGGTGGTGCCAATCTTTGATAATTTCAGTGAGAAACACTAAGAACAACACAAGTGATTTGGGCAAACCAAGCTGGTTGAGCAAAACTCAGCTGGAACTTTTTGGCGCGCTCGATCCGGCTGGCTTTAAAATTTCGAGTTACAAATTTAATTTAAAAACCGACACTTTTTGTCGATTCGAACCGCTACCATGTTTCGTAG
The DNA here is from genome assembly GCA_964342825.1 of uncultured Verrucomicrobiota bacterium. Taxonomy (GTDB): domain Bacteria; phylum Verrucomicrobiota; class Verrucomicrobiia; order Limisphaerales; family AAA164-E04; genus AAA164-E04. Next base: position 9,350 of record CAYFHO010000018.1, on the reverse strand, counting down.
ACGTATGGATCAATTTAGGGGATCAGTTCTCGATCAAGACTTCCAATTTGAGTTATCCAGTGGAAAAAAATGCTTACGCGGTGCTCTATGCAAACGTGCACCCATTTGAAGTTCAATTTCAAAAATCCAATCATAACTTCATCCACTTTCAACTCGGAAAAAAATTCATCTCCAATAGTCTACCAAATGCAAGCGGCAACCTGCATCCTGTTGCTGCAGCAATCGTTGCAAATGCTATTCCAGAGGGAACTCTAGGCGATTCGAAACCTTTTCACGCTTCGATGCGAGAATTGGCGACGACACTGCACAATCCCCCAGTCATTGCCGCAGCTCGAGCTCTGTGGTTTCGGGCGAAAGCGCTGGAATTATCGGCAGATGTCTTTTTTCAAACCTCCGGGAAAGAATTGTTTTGCTCGCGCCAAAAACGAGTGACCGCCGACCGGGTAACTCGGACCAAGCAGTTACTCAAAGAAAGAATTTCAGATCCACCGACCCTTCAAGACCTGGCCTCCAAGGTGGGGTGCAGCCCTTATTACTTGAGTCGAACATTTTCAAAAGAGGTGGGCCTCACCATCCCACAATATATTCGCGAAATTCGCATCGAGAGAGCGGCTGAATTGTTGAGAACAGGACAATGCAATGTAACCGAAGCAGCTTTCGAAGTAGGTTACAACAGCCCGAGTCATTTCAGTCATGCTTTTTGCCAGAAGCTGGGTGTCTGTCCTGCCATGTATCCAAAATCATCAGATGAGAAGGACTAAGGTGCGATGAATTATTTTGAGCCATCAGTCAAAAAACAGGTTTTCATTTTTGATTTCCCGGGTCCAGGCCCTGTCTATCTGGTAGGTGATTTCAATGATTGGCAAGCGTCCGAGGTCTATCAGATGCATAGATTCCGGGGCAAATGGAGACTCGCTATTAACTTGCCTCCCGGTCATTACCGGTATGGATATGAGGTAAGGAATTGCATTTTTGAGGATACCGATTCGCACCATCTGCAACGAATTCAGGGATGGCCACGCAGTTGCGTAGAATGCGCCGTCAGCCTTTACTGCAAAGGAACGCCAAAAAATAGCAACCAAACGATATCCTATGAACAGGGCATTGGATTATAGTCTTAACTTATGTTTTCGAATAACATGATTAAGAACTTTACTATCATTTTAACGGGAATCCTGGTCTCAAGCGGAGTTATCAACGCAGGAGAAAAAGAAAGAAGCTTTCCTGATCTACCCAAAGCCATCACGAGTTTTGGTGCTGTCAAAGCAGGAAACCACATGTATGTCTACGGTGGACATGCCGGCGAGGCACACGTCTATTCAAAGGACACAACTCTGAATAGCTTTCATCGCATATCTCTCAAATCACCTGAGAAATGGGAAGCTCTTGAAGAAGGCATGCGAATACAGGGAACAAGCTTGGTGGCTCATCAGGGGTATATATATCGTCTCGGCGGACTGACGGTTCGCAATGAATCCAAGGCGGCCATCGATGAGGAGCAAGGCCCGAACAACGCAAGAGAGAATCTGCGTTCCGTCGATGATTTTGCACGCTTCCACATCCGCAGCAAAAAGTGGGAACAACTGCCCGCATTACCCTCACCAAGATCCAGCCACGATGCCATTGTCATAGGACATCACTTGTTTGTTGTGGGAGGTTGGCAACTGAACGGGGAAACAGATGGTGCAAAATGGATCGACGACATGTGGATTTTGGATCTTTCCGACAAAAACCCAGCCTGGGAATCGGTGCCTCAACCTTTCAAACGTCGTGCGGTTGCGGCCGGGGCATTCCAAAACGATCTTTATGTCATCGGCGGCATGGACCACGAAGGCAATACTTCCAGTGAAGTCAATATTTATGACCCTGTGGACCGCACCTGGAAGAAAGGACCTAATCTGCCGAACGGCCCCATGAAAGGATTTGGTGCTGCAGCATGCTCCACTCCATCCGGTTTGTACGTCTCCTACTACGCCGGAACTGTTCTGAAGCTTAATTTAAAAACAGATGAATGGATTGAAGTGAGCAAGATGGAACCTCGACGTTTTTTCCATCGTATGGTCCCCAGTGGGAAGGGAGAATTGGCAGCCATTGGAGGAGCCAATCGCAAGGATGGCCATCTGGCGACCATCCAATCTATCGAATTGAATTAGCGCAAGCCATAAGCGTTCGTTCCTATAGAAAACGGCCCGGAAAATTCCGGGCCGCTTTTTTTACTCACTACAAAGCCGCTTCAAAGTTTGACAGCAACCAAATCCTGCGCGGACCTGAGAATGAAGTAGCCGTTTACGACCGCATAGCCATAGATTCGATCTTTGGCTGTTAAAGAAACATTGGATTCAGCGATCACTTTAACTTCATCCGCTGCCTGCATAACAACCGTGGCACCGTTCTGCGTAAAAAACCATACTTGAGAACCAGAAGCCAATGGAGAGGCCCAAGTCGACGCAGGAAGTCGATAATCAAATAAAAGTTCACCTGTTTCCAGGTCATGGCAAAAGACAATCCCCGTTTTGTTTACAAAGTAAACACGACCTTCGTGGATCAACGGTGAACCAAAAGAACTGGAAGCCTCCTTCGATTTCCACACCAGTTTTGCTTCCCCTTCCTCAACTTTAAGAACACGGCAGTGCCCTTTCCTGTTGCTGGCAATGGCAATCCAATCGCCTTGAACCGAAATGCTGGGAACATTGTTTCCTATGATACCCTTAAACTCCCACTTTTTGGCCCCTGTTTCGGAATGGTAGGCTGTCACCGAACCGGAGGCACTGATCAGTATCTGTTCCTCTTCTCCGGATCGGACCACAACGGGTGATGCCCAAGCACTGGACGATTCCCGTTCCGTCTTCCATTGAAGCGCACCTGTCTGCTTATCGAGAGAAAGCATCCACGACTGCCCCCCATGATCCAAAGCGAGGACCAAACCCACAGAGGTGAGGATGGGAGACGATCCCAGTCCATGATTGCCTTCGAATGGCCCGTAAGTTTTTCGCAAATCAACTTCCCAGACTAATTCACCCTGGTGTGTTAATGCCACTAAATCTCCCTCTTCAAAGAACGCGTAAACATGCTGATCATCTACAGCTGGAGTCGGTGCTGCCCAACTCGTATAATCCGAACGTTCGCTCGAGGTGGATGCTTGGCGTTGATATGTCCAGAGTGTTTTACCATCATTCAAATGGTGACAGGATACACTAAGGGTCTCTTTTTGGTCACCTTGAACGGAGGTGGCAAAAACTCGATTTTTCCAGGCAACAGGGCTGGATTGCCCGACTCCCTCTAAACGAGTCTTCCATGCGATCGTTTCATCAGACCAATGGGTGGGAAGATTTTGGCTGGTAGCATGGCTGGATCCGTGTCCCCGAAACATCGGCCAATAATTCTTATCGCTGCCCTTGGTGCCTGCCTCTTCTGAACCGTGGAGGCTCATACAGGCAATGCATAATGGAATAACAGACCATTTCATTTGCGGCATCCTCTCTTTCTATTTTTCAGTTTAAAAGCCAAAACGGACGATCTCATCATAAAACCGTCCGCTGAATGGCCATATTTCTTTTAACTCAACGAATATAGACTTGGAAGAATTTCACCTTCGAATCAGTGTCTGAATCTGTCCATGACCATTGGCCATCTCCGTTGATTTCAATATTTGGTTCGGTCACCTCGTGCCATTCCACAAGGTCATGTGTCCAACGAATGCCTAAGGCAGCGCTGACTGAAACAGTTCCAGAAAGTGTCCAATGTCCTTCAACTCTCCCCAGAGTGGATATGGTCATTGTGGTGGGTTGTTCCACCATACGATATGCAATCTCGATGGCGGGCGGTTCTCCTAACAAGGAATCTGCGGTATGAAATTCAGGATAAGATCGGTCACCCTGCCCTCCAGAAGCCAGGCTGGTGGCTGTAAACATAAGCCTGCCATCCGCTAATCCTTGCTGGATATAAGCCAATGCATTGGAAGCATCCATATCAAAGTCAAAGTACATCCAGGATTCCTCGGGGATTAAGTCGCCCGGAATAGCATCTTCGATCACTCCCGCTGCAAACGGCTGCAAATCTTTAGGATCCGAATAGTCCACCGCCAAGCTAACATCCACAATGTCTCCAGCCTGATTCATCACGGCAGGAAATACGTTTGGAGCCGAGCCTGGGCCTGGTGCATAGGGTGCGCTTTCCACCCAGTTCTGTGAGGTAAACTCGTTTCTGAAACCCGTACCAAATATTTCAATAGGCCGTCCGGGATCCGTGTCGGCTTGATAATCGGCGTTGTCCTCAGGTAAGGAGGATACGACAGGATCGTACGTCGGATCGTAAGGAGTTTCGAAGCCGGATGATGTTAATAGTCTTATTTTGATGTATTCCACCTGATAGGAATCAGGTGAATGACCCGCAGGGATCTGGTCAGAGGTATCAAATCCGAAAACATAGGTTCCATGTCGGTAGACACCGTCTTCTTCTACAGCGCGAAAAACTGAAGCCTTGGGACGTCTACCTGGGGTGGCGTTAAAAAAATAATTCCACCGGTCCATGCTGGGGGAATCAATATGAACGATGCTTGCAGCAACAGGCTGAAGCAATGTGTCCAAACGTACAGCGTCTAAACTTAGGTGCGAAGCTTGCGCTGCAAAGACAATTTGTATCTCCGAAACTGTGACGGCACTTAGGTCCCAAGACCAGAGATGAAGGATGGTATCCCCAAAGCCTCCTGCTTCTCTCGCAATTTCGCGAGATTCTCCAGGCTCCATTTCCAACGTTTCACCATCCACCTCATAGGAAAGGGTGACCGCTTCGGCGTTCAATGCTCCGATGGATTTCGCTTGAAGCACCACCTGCTGATAATTTCTTTCCGCTGTGTCGGTGAGTATGAACATGCTGGCGCCAGCTGGATTGTAGATATTGCCACTCCCAGTCACTGAACCTCCAGGGGTGTTCTGCGTGATCAGACCGCCAGCATCGCTACCTTCAACATCAGGTTCATTACCGGGGGCTCCAAAGCCGGAACTGAAACTCTCCCAACCGGAGTATTCCGCGTCGGCTCCACTGGCCCATGCGGGCACTTCGAATTCAACGGCATGGGATTGATTCAGAACCAGAATAAAGGTGGTGACGATAATTGATTTGCGAATGAGACTCATTATCAATAAAGGCAAAAAAGGGTTTAGGATGATTCAACAATGGTGATCTGATATTTGTGTTATTGCTGCCAGGTCAGGGAGCAATTGTGACTGGACAATTCATATTTGGTTCCTCGATCAAAACCGGCAAGCTCTTCTCGGTAGCGACCTATTTTCAACATGAATAATCCCTTTTCATTTGGATCAGTCTTAAATTTGAAGACGCCATTTTTATCGGCTGTTAATTCCTGATCGTTGGCCTCTGGGGTAAAAAGAGTCGCTTTGGCTCCGGCAAGTGGCTTCTGGCGAAAGAAAGCCTGCACTTCACCTGGTTTACCTGTCGGAACCAAGTCCAAATTGAGAGTAGGCTTGGCTTTTTGTTCAAAACTTGGTGCCCATCGCGCATAAAAATAGGGTTTTCTGGCAGGACTACTTCCGCGTGTCATAATGATAAAACCTGAATGGGCACTGACCGTATCCGATTTCTTCGCTTCTATGTCAAATCCTTGCTTTTCTTTCTTGGGATTGAATGGTTCAGGGCTGTCTTCATCCCCCATTTTCCAGGCATAAATGGCGTCCAAGCTATCAAGGAAGCCTGGGGATTCCTCATAGTCATCCCCAAATTCTCCAAATCGAATGACCAATTGGCCATCATCCAGGGCTTCGAAGTAAACAGAATGAGCCATGCCTAGAGGAGTGGCGGCCATGATGAGAATGAGGATCGCTAAGCGTGTCAAATAGGATTTCATACTTATTTCTAACTGTATTTTTTGATTAACTTATTCAGGTCGTTTTTGTTAAACATGTTTATAAGAAGACAATGAGAAATCATCGTACTCGTTGCCACTTTTGGATTTAATGAATGGATGCGATGGAATGGTTAACGTCTGCTGAGGGTCCAATCCGGGCGATCAGCCTGATTGGACCAATGACGCATGTCTTGGATCTGCCTGAGATTGAGACCTTCCGCGTGACCATCCAGCATCGCTGCTACTGTGCGTTGCTCAAACCTGGGGTGAACAAATCCAAAGGACTCTGGTTCAGATCCCAACTCCCAGGTCTCAGTCCAAATTCGCTTTGTGAGGTAAGGAGGATCCACCTTGAAATAACCCTGAGCAGGTTGTTCGTGAAATTGAGAACGTGCGGAACTAAACGCAAGCAGTTGCGATGGCTGTTTGGTATCCGATTCCTTGATCACGCAAAACCTGCCAAATTTCTTAAACGCAGCTGAAGAGGGCGATAACACAAGATCATCCCCCCCAACAAAGACCGAATTGGCCCCCAATGAAGGGAAAACGCTGGCGGCATAAGTATAATTAGCTTCATTGTCACCGGCGAATGAATGTAGAAGGGCTCGATTTTTGTTGGCATAGAGAATCTCAAAATTGTGAGCCAGGTATGGGGCCATACGCCATGGGTAACGCGCGTTGATTGGATGATCGATGGGATTGCCTGCTCGGTCGCTCGCAGGTAAATCATAACCATACCCAGGAAAAACATAGCCTTCGTGGTCATCGGAATACATACGATGAGCCAACATCATCTGCTTGGCTGTATTGATTTCGTTGATGTAGTAAGCCTTGATCTTTGCTTTACCCAAGACTGGCACAAGCATTCCCGCCAGAATTGCGATAATGGCAATCACCACGAGCAACTCAACCAAGGAAAACCCACCTCGATGGCACCTGATGTTTCTAACATTCACGTAGACTATATTAGCATGTTGGATCCAATCCGCTTTCGTTCACTTGCCCTTTATTGTCGATGAATTGCAAATTAGCAGAAAATAAAAGGAAGTTGGAAAATTCATAAATTAGACTCATTCGATCCGTTTTGACCCGGAATAATGAATAAATCTGCCTCGGGTACAGCCTAATATTTGCACGAAAAGCAAAATCCAGTAGCATTTAGCAGCAATTTAAGATGATAGAACAAAGTGGATATAACAGAAAGTTGTGGATCGTCGGAGGCATTATCCTCGCGGTCATCGTCCTTTATTCGATGATCCCTTCCAAATCGGGGGTTGATGCAGCAACATTTACTGCCATCAAGGATACCATGTCCATTGATGTTATCGAAGGGGGCACCATTGAAGCTACTCAAGCCCAGATCATTAAATCCAAGGTAGAGGGCCGCGATGGTACGACCATTTTAAAAATCATCGAAGAGGGATATCAGGTCACTGAGAACGATGTGGCGAATGGACTGGTGCTTGTTGAGCTTGATTCCTCGGCCATTGTTGAACGTATCAAATCGCAGGAAACCGAAGTTCAAGGTGCACTCGCGAACTTAATGGAATACGTCAAGCAGAGAGAAATCCGTGAGAGTGCGAATCTCAGCAGTATCAAGGACGCCAGTGTTCAGGCGAAATTTGCCTTGATGGATTTCCAGAAATATTTAGGCGGATCAGCGGCACAAAAAATTCTCGACGATATTGGGCTTTCGGCCGAATCCATTGAGAAAGAGGAAGGGGAACGTTCAGCTGCCGGTGTTACTTTCTTTGAATCCAGCTTCATGGATGCCGCCAACAGCAATGCAGTACCGGCGATGACGGAGCCCTATTAAATGGACTGAATGAGCCGGACCCCATGCTGAGTCAGTGGGGTGGAGCCGACGAAAAGGACCTCCTTCCAGAGATTCGGGATTATGATGTGGATTTCAGTTTGTTCACTTTGGAAGGCAATGAGGAATTACTGGGGGACGGGGATGCGAGACAGGAACTGCGTAAACTCCAGGACGCAGTTCTGATCGCTCAGGCAGAGTTTGCATTGAAAAAGAAAACTTATGAAGGAGCCGTGCGTTTGGCTGATAAGGGATTCATCACCCCCAATGAACTTCAAAACAAGAAAATCGACTTCGATAAGAGCCAAAATTCATTGGCATCCACCAAGGCGTCCTTGCAACTGTTTCAAACATACAATATCCAAAAAGAGGCGGAGCAGTTTCTGCTCAACTACGAGCAATCACTGATGCGGTTGAGCCGTGCCAAGAAGGATGCCATTGCCGAAATGGCCGACAGTGTGGGTGACCTCAACCGGGCAGAAAGATACTACCGCTGGGAAAAACGACAGCTCGACGAGTTACGCGAACAGTATCTGGCATGTACTATCAAGGCTGAAAGACCGGGACTGGTGGTCTACGGAGATGGCAGTGATCGATGGGATCCGGACGAGGTGATACGTGAAGGAGCCAGGGTTCGTGAACGACAGGCTATCATCACCATACCGGACATGCGTCACATGGCTGTCAAAGTTCGCATTCACGAATCGCAGGTCAAACGTGTCCGCAAGGGAATGCCAGTCGAGATTGCAGTGGACGCGGAACCTGATAAATCCTTGACGGGAGAGGTGGAAACCGTGGGAGTTTTGCCTGATTCGGAGAATAGAAGATTCAATCCGGATCAAAAGGTTTATAAAACATCCATTAAAATTGCCGGAGTTCATGACTGGCTGAAACCCGGCATGGCGGCACAGGCAAAAATCATCATCCGTGTGCTACCGGAGGTCGTGATGGTTCCTGTCCAGTCGGTGTTCAATCATAATGACATTACCTATTGCTGCGTCAAATCGGGAAGCAGCATGGAAGTTCGGGTCATTGAAGTGGAAGATTACAACAATCGATTTGCAGCCATAAAAAGTGGAATCGAGGAGGGTGATGTTGTTTACCTCCAAAAACCTGAAAACTTCGATCCCGACGAAATCGAGGAACTCAATCCGCCCACCGGTCTCACCAAAACACCATTCGATTCCTAAGGGGCCATGCTTCCGTTCTCCATCGCACGCACCGGCCACATTCTGAAGCTGGGACTGAAAAGTCTTTTGCTTCATCGATTGAGGTCTGTGCTGACAACTTTGGGCATGGTGTTTGGCGTTGCTTCGGTGATCGCCATGCTGGCTATTGGAGAAGGAGCCAACTTTGAAGCGCAACAACAGATCCAGGCACTCGGTAGCCAGAACATCATTCTTCGAACCATCAAACCACCCGAAGAGGCGAACAAACAACAACGTCAGGGAAGCTATATTCTGGACTACGGGTTGAAGTATGAAGATGTCCTGTCGATCCGTGATACGATATCAGGTATCACGCTGGTTGTTGAGGATCGCAAGGAACGGAAAGAGGCTTATCACGGAAGGCAAAATGCCAATGTCGAAATGGTGGGAACGGTACCCTGGTATGGGGAATTAACCCAAGTTCGTCACTGAAGTGGGAATTGGCAGCGAATTTCCTTCAATTTCG
>CAYFHO010000017.1:0-71880 GCA_964342825.1 uncultured Verrucomicrobiota bacterium | reverse complement strand
TGGTTGCAGCGAAGCATTGGGGCGGAGGTTCCGTCCACATAAACTTTCCAATCCGGGTGGTAGCGGTCATTCAATACCAAGAGCGAATCTGCATTGGCATTGGATTTTATTTGGATTTCCTTTGGCGAGTATGACGTTATTTCAGCCGTACCTGGTGTTGCACCATTTTGCCCATCGGGTACCGAAGTTTCAGAAATGAGTGCGGTCTTGGCCGGGTTGAAATCCGGATTGCTCAATATGCTTAATGCCTGCGCGTCTGAATCTGATTGACGCCAGTCATTGAAAAGTTTAGCCCGGGGGAAAGCTCCGGTGAATTCAAAAATCGCAAACGGGCCATTGGTCTGAATGACTGTTTGAAGATCATCCGCACCTATACCTTTCTGCTGCTCCTTTCCGGGTTTCGGAATGAAATTGAATTGAGTGTGAATTTTGAAACGCTTTTTCTCCGGATCAAATTGAGTGTTCAGATATTCAAGATATCCAGTCATTCCAAAAATATATCTCGTGCTGGTTAATTCCCAGAGTCGGGTGTATTTGTCGAGTTCATGGTTTCCAGTCGGGGCGAAGGCTGAGCCAAAGTCCAGATCCATTTTGGGTGGACGAGGCCACTGGATGACGTCCAGGCTTTGAACATTGTAAAAAGGAAACGCATGTTGCAGCCAGTCATTATAAATCCTGGGCAGGATGCTGCCCTGTTGATTGGCAAGTGAACTCGATGCGAATGGATTCAGACTGGACGTGACTCTTCCTTCGTGAGGCGTTTCTTTGACGATATCCAACACCGGATGAGTCGCGTATTTGTATTGATAGTCATAGTACTGAATCCAGGGGATGTTGGCGCGACTTAAGTCTACGACCAATATGACTCCAAGAATCAAGAAAGCATTCACGATTTTCTTTCCTGACCAGTATTTACTGAGCATCAGAATCAAGGACAAACCTGAAAGAATGATCCAAAAGACAAACAACCCTACCTCATAGGAGCTGAATGCATGAATGCTATCAGCCATTTGGGCCGGGATGCCTACTTCCAAGAGAAATCGGTTCATTTCTGCTCGGGACGATGAATAGATGAGCCATGCGATGACACTAATGCCCAAAACAACCGCATAACCTTGTGCCCAGGATCGATCCGCACCTTTAACGTTGGACCACCAGGTCCGCAGATGTTCGCCGAAGGGATTGGGTTTGTTTTCATTTTTACTTAAATAATGGCGGTAGAGTCCCTGCAATCCGTATCCAAAAAGAACGATCAGAGCAAGGTGAGTCAGGTGCATGAATTTAATCGGATTCCTGATCGAATGAATAAATGGTAATTGGTAGATGATTTTATAAAAAGGGGCGTGTCTTCCAAAAGAAAAGACCAATCCGGCAAATGCCATTGCTCCCCAAAACCAGATCAATCGTTTTTGCTTTTCGTCAAATATAGGATCTTTACTGCGGAATGATTGAGAAAAGGCCCACAGAGCGATCATGACTACCAGAATCCCCGCGTATTCACCCGACCCGGAGTGTCTCATCAATCGTCCATTTTGTCCTGGTTGCCAAAGTGGATCCCGGCCGACACCGCCCCAATAGGAACTCTCTGTCATGGCTCCGTCAAGGTCGGTCATACGATACCCAAAGACACCAGGAATAAATAATCGAATCGATTCATTGATGGGTAGGCTCCATTGGGTTGCAAAATTCCATTGAGCCTCATTGGCCATTGGATCGGCTGCATCCGGTTTTGCGGCTCCGCTAAGTTGAGTTCCTACAAGTGTAATTAATCCCTGGGAAGCCATCCATCCGGCAGCGATCACTATCGCAATCAATGCTCCCAATCCAGAGGTGGCACCCTTGAATCCTTCTTCGGATTGGCTCCATTTAAGATAAACGACGTACAACCCAAATCCGATGCTGTATAAGGCTCCGACATCAAACCCTTCAAGCACGGAATGGCCTATTGCAAAACCTGCCAAGAGGTAACGAAGCAACGGTAGTTTTGGGCGAGAGGCATGAATGGCAGCCAGGGCCAGAAACACTGAGGCCATAGTGGTGGCCCGTGAGGGGAGTCCCCAACAGGCGTTCGAAAATGCATTTGAATTCAGGGCAGCTGCCAATCCTACCAGAATGCAAACCCAAGGATTCCATTTCATGGATCGACCCATTAACCAGGCACTGAAGCCAAGAAATAGCAAAGCGATGGGGGCATAGACTTTGGAATAAATAACTGGGTTTTGAATCAACAATCCCAGGAACATGGAAAAATCAGGTAAAGCGCTTGGGTTCTCCATTCCAACCCAGTTTAGATCATGCCAATAACCGAAAAACGCACCCGGCAACGCACCCGCAGCTGCACTGATCACGCCCAGCGGACCATCATTGGAAAACAGCACGAGTTCTGGTTGGAATCCGTGTCTGAATAAAACAAGAAGAGGCAACGCCAACAAACGAATGGCAAGCCACTTTGGATCTTTTGATTTTATTAGATCAGTTTTCTTTGGCATAATTAAAGCTTCGACAGTTTGTGCACAACGGCCAATAAGGAAAGGAATTTCTTACCCTGGCACATGGAGCATTTAACTGCCGGGGCCTTGATCCTATTACCCTGACTTTTTCAACTTTGCCTTTTATTCGGACCCTTGATCTTGTCCCTCAGGCTTACCGCCAATCTTCCTAACAGGTAATGAGGGTGTCCAACACGGTCCTTGGCAGCTTGACGGATTTCAAGGGCATATTTCGGTTGTGACGAAAGCATCCATTGCTCTTTGACCTTGGATCTAGCGGCGAATAGGCATTGTAACCGTTGTTTTCTCATCCATTTTTTCAAACTGGACTCAGGTATTTTTTCGGCAATGGTATTCATCGCTTTCCACTCATCGGTTACCCAGGCATGAATATTTTGAATGTTCTTGCTCGTCATGTTCAGGTCATGAGTTCTGATTTTGCAAAGTGGTCTTGGAATATGAAACAACTGGTGAGCATTGCTTGCCAGCTCTCCGTAAAAGACGCAATCAGCTACTTGTGGCATGTCTGTTCTAAAACGGCATGGAAGGGGTTGTCGTCCAGACCGTATCATAACCGAACCCACGCTGACGGTTTGTAGTTCGGATTCCTGAATGATGAACTTTTTCTTATCAAAACAAATTGCCGGTTTTTGTCCGTCCACGACATGTCCCCTGATTTCATTTCCATCCGCATCAATCCATTGGGTGTCCGTCCATGAAAAAGACATGGGGGTAGCTGATTTCAGTGCCTCGCAGGATGATTCAATGAAATCAGGGGCGATCAGATCATCAGCTAGAAGCAGGTGGAAATATTCAGCCTCTGATGCTTTTTCCAGTGCCTTATTTAAGTTGGGAAAGAGCCCCATGTTCTTGGGGTTTGGATGCCACTCACATGGGAGATCTTTAAAGTTTTGAACGAGCTCATGGGTTCCGTCAGTGGAACCGTCATCAATAATCAAGAGTCGATCTGGTTTCCTTGTTTGCCGGGCTACAGATTCGAGAGTTGCTCGCAGATAAGGTTCTCCATTGTAAACTGGAATGACGGTAATAACTTCAGATTTTTGATCTGTTTTGGAAGGATCTGTCATTGCAAAGTCAGAGGCAAATAAGACGCCAGGCTTCGGCGTTTATTCCTTGATGGAAATACGAGGTTCTTGAATCCATGTTGATTTACACTCCGGACATTTGGATGGTTTGTGCCATTTGGTGGATGGAAATTCGAACTGGCATTTGCGGCAATATGCCGGTTCCACCATGATCGATTCGTTTTGATGCTTGAGTGATTTTTCCAAATGTTTCAAATCGCTTTCTAATTCTTGGATCGGTTTGCGAACCAAGCGGCTGAGTTGATTCAGACTCATACCGTCTCCCAGCAAGTAATTCTTTAAATCAGTACGTAACATAAGTGTGTCAAAGAAAGCATTGTTTTCGTGACGAAAGAGGTCTTAAAGTATCTTCATGAAATTCACAAGCGCACTTCTACTTGGGCTCATGCTATGGGTTCAAGGAATTCAAGCTGCCAACAAACCCAATATCCTGTTCATCGCCATTGATGACCTCAATGATTGGGTGGGACCTTTGAATGGACACCCACAGGTTCAGACACCAGCGATGGACCGTCTGGCGGATCGGGGGACAGTCTTCACAAACGCCCATTGTCAATCCCCCTTGTGCAACTCTTCCCGCACAAGTCTTATGACAGGTTTGAGGCCATCCACCTCTGGTATTTACGGGCTGGCTCCGTGGTTCAGAAACGTGCCCGCCTTGAAGGATCGAATCACTCTTCCTCAACACCTTAAGAAACACGGATATCATACCTATACGACAGGAAAAATTTATCATGGAGGATATCCCCCCAGAGACCAGCGAAAAGCCGAATATGATCATTGGGGACCAGGAGCCGGAGTCGGTGCACGACCCGAAAAAAAAATTGTGACGACTCCGTTTGGGAATCACCCACTGGTTGATTGGGGAACCTTTCCACACAAGGATGAGGACAAGGGAGATTGGAAGGTGGCCGATTGGGCTGTCGATACTCTCAATAATAAACCGAGTGAACCGTTCTTCCTTTCCGTTGGTTTCTTTTTGCCGCACGTTCCCTGTTATGCCACTCAGAAGTGGTTTGATCTTTATCCTTTAGACACTTTGAAACTTCCGCCCATGAAACCGAATGACAGGGATGATACGCCCTTGTTTTCGTGGTTTTTGCACTGGAGTTTGCCGGAACCCAGATTGGAATGGCTTCAAGAAGCAGGGCAGTGGGAGGCCTTAGTTAGAGCTTACCTGGCCACCATCAGCTTTGTGGACAGTCAGGTGGGGCGTGTTCTGGATGCATTGGATGAAAATGGATTTCAGGATAACACGGTTGTCGTCATGTGGTCCGACCATGGGTGGCACTTGGGTGAGAAAGCTATTACAGGTAAAAACACATTGTGGGATCGGTCAACTCGAGTGCCCCTGATCTTTGCCGGACCAGGAGTGGCAAAATCCAGTCGTTGTTCCAAACCTGCCGAGCTTTTGGACCTTTATCCAACGCTTTCTGACCTTGCTGGATTACCCCAACCCGAAGGTTTGGAAGGACACAGCCTGGCTCCACAATTAAAAGATCCGGAAACCCCACGTAAGTGGCCTGCGATTACCACTCACAATCATGATAATCATGGGATACGATCCGAACATTGGCGTTACATTCGTTACGCTGATGGATCAGAGGAACTTTACGACATGCGAAAAGATCCCAACGAATGGAATAATCTCGCTGGAGATCCTGAGTTCGAATCGATCAAACAGGAACATGCACATTTCTTACCCGAAAAAAACCTCAAACCTGTTAAAGGCAGTGCCAGTCGTATATTGGTTTATGAGAATGGAATTCCTGTATGGGAAGGAAAAACTATTCAGCCTGGAGACCCAATCCCTGGTGGATGAATCAAAAGGACGCAACGCAGGTCCTCAAGGTTGGGCTTTGGGTCAATTGGCATTGAGATACGGATATTTATGATCAGCAAAGACAACGAGGGAAAGCTATGGCACCGTGGGACAAAATTGGGGTTTATCTACAGTGTCATCTCCTTGATTTTCTTTGGGGTGACCATGACCCAAGAACCGGACGGGGATTTGGCGTGGCTCAGGAATTTTGGACCGCTCATCGTTATCATACCAATAGCAGCTGCTACCCGGGCTTATGCTGCAGGACAGCAGGATCAGCAAAATAAATCTAATTAACTGACATCACGAGCTCGTCTGAGTTGTTTTTGGGATTGGTTTTTTAATGAATTAACATCTGCTGCCTGGACGGGTTTCAGAATTTTAAATTCGTGCCTGTCCCATGCAAAAGAACTAAAGATCAATCAGGTTTTAGTCTGATTTGAGCGGGTGGGGCATTCATTTCACAGATGTTTCATTTTTGCTGGAAATTTTGTTGATATGGGATTTGAGAATACCAATTGGCAGATGACTTTTTTGTTTTTGTTGTTTCTTGCCGTAATGGGATTCTTCATGAAGCTTCTCTCATCTATAATTTCTCCCTCATCCCAAGTGAAACATCCGTTTGTTTTTTGGTTGCTATTGTGTCCTGATTCCCACGATCGACTGCAACCTTTATCCAGATTGAGGCAGATCTTAAAGAAATACCTTCTTATAGCTCTGCTTTTTTGCGTAGGTCATTATTTTTATCAAATTTTACTGAGAGACTTGGGGAATCCTTTTTTTGTTCGCAGTTATCTGGCTGTACCAATGTTATTTTTAATGTCAGAGGTTCTTGTGGGGTTCGTGACCTTGATTTGGTTGCCTTCTGGCAAAATTCTTCCTGAATTGCATGATCGCCCCTGGAAATCCAGATCCTTGGAAGATTTTTGGGGAAGGAGGTGGAATCTATGGTATAGCGATTGGACTCGATC
The DNA here is from genome assembly GCA_964342825.1 of uncultured Verrucomicrobiota bacterium. GTDB lineage: Bacteria > Verrucomicrobiota > Verrucomicrobiia > Limisphaerales > AAA164-E04 > AAA164-E04. Next base: position 65,492 of record CAYFHO010000017.1, on the reverse strand, counting down.
TACCATATTCCGACCTTTAAGGAAGCGAAAGCCCTATACAGCACTCGCTTTGGCATTTTTTACTTCGGGGATACTTCACGAGTGGGTGATCAATGTCCCTCTCTATCTTTGCACCGGTAACCTATATTTTGGTTTGATGATGGTATATTTTGTGGGGCAGTTTTTTGGGATCACCGTCGAACGCAGGTATTTTAGAAACCGGAAATACGCCAGAGTTTTTTTTTGGTTCTGCATCATTGGCCCTATCCCCTTCGTTATTCATGAGGGCCTCTTGCGTACTATGCATTTGTGGTTTGATTCTTACTAAAAAATTCTGTTTAGCTCAAAAAAATGAAACCGATCAAGGAAAGGGGTGTATAAGAGGTATGCCAAAAATCGCAACAACCGTAATCTGTGTGTTTTCTTGTCTTGGATTGATCGCTTTTGGAACGGGTTGTTCCATGAGTATCAACGGTTCCGTCAGAACCTCCCCCAACGAGGTGGTTGAACATGATCTTAAAACGGTCAATGGTAGTGTTAAAGTCGCCGATGGTTCCGTGGTAAACGGAGATTGTAAAACCGTGAATGGAAGCGTTCATTTGGGAAGTGGTGCTCAAGCAGACAGTCTGAAGACGGTCAACGGAAGCATTCATCTCAAGCCAAAATCCGCGGTCAAAGAGGATGTGGAGACGGTGAATGGAAAAATATCTGCCGAGGGTGACAATGTCATAGAAGGTGACCTCCAGACTGTAAATGGAGGCGTTGCCCTCAAGAACGGAGTTCAGGTCAAAGGAGATGTCAAAGTGGTGAATGGTCACTTGGATTTTACCGGGGCTCACATCTTGGGTAATGTGACCTTGCGAAGCGGAAAGGCTGAATTCAAAACAACAACCATCATTGAAGGGAATGTTATCATCGAGGGCAATAGAGAGAAGATCAGGAATGAAGATCCATCTGAAATCATCCTGTCAGGGCAGGCTTTGATCAAGGGGGATATTATTCTTGAAGACCCGGATCGTATCGTGAATTTGAGGATGATGGATGATGCACGTGTTGAAGGTTCCATGGAACATTTGAAAGTCATTGAAGACTGACTTTAATCGCACCATCAGAGATCATCCAAGTGCTTTGGTTTGATTTAAAAATGACTCAGCGGATGATGGATTGACAGAGCAGGGCTGGTAGCCGGGGCTCAAGGGAATAAAATTCTTATTATCGATGAAACGTGGAATAAAAAGATTGTCATTGGGTCTGTTGCTAATAATTGGAGCCTTTGTCCTGGTGGTTTCATCTTTCTCATCCCTGCACCAAGGCAAGTCCCTTCAAGAGCAGTTTCCTGCATCAGGAAGTTTCAAAGTTTCAGCATCTGACGGGGGACGTTATTACCTATGGGATAATTATGTCACACAATTCGAAGGTCAAAGGTTTCGACATTCATCCAAAATCCCCAAAGACATTCAATTTACGGTTACCGATTCTGACGGTTCAAAAATTGATTTTATTTCAGATACCTCGCGTTCATGGAGTATTGGCAATCACGCTAAAAAGAGTATCGGATATCTGGATTCTCAATCACCAGGTGAATGGACGATTCATGTAAGTGGAGGTGACGGAACCCGTGTGCTTTCCTTTTCGAAGGCAGACATGAAGGGGGAATTGATCAGGAAACTTGGTGGTTTCGGGGTGGCGCTCGTCTTTGGCTTGGCTGGTTTTGTAAGTGGAGCATGGGGACTCTTTGGGCTTTTAAGAGGAAAGTGAGCTAAGGCCCTCAGACTTGACCGTGCAACCTCTTCAATTCTCCAAGATCACATTAAGAAGAGTAGGCCACGGCAAGCGCCCAATATAAGAGGGGGAATTCAATTCCACAGCACCAACGACTGATAGGTTTCTTCATTTCGGATTGTTCAAGCAGGTGAGCTATCCAAAAGTTTTTCCATTCCATCCCCAGTGAGTTCGCTCGATATCAAAGAAATTTAGGAAGATCCGGTTTTGGGGGATGCCTAGCTTCTCTTCAATAAACTGGCATAAACCTTGTGTGATTTCACCGATCGAGTGGCCGTAAAAGCCCAGACTGCGAACCTCAATAAAGGCCGATGGATCAGTTGAGCCTGCAAATAACATATGCAGATTGGTTTCAATGATGACTTGAACGTAGGATTCAGGTTTGTCGAGCCATTCACTCGCCTTTTGACTGAGTGCGGGAAGCACTTCGTCCATTTGATCTTGGGACAATTTGGAATTGGTCTGTAATTTGATGAGAGGCATAGGACAGGATCAGGTAGTTTTGAGATTAAATTGCCAGCGAATATATTTTTTGACGACTCTCTGGATATCCTCAAGAAGCAGATAGTTTATCGGGACAAGGAGCAGGGTGATAAAGGTTGCAAAAAGAATGCCCCAACCCAGCGAAATGGCCATGGGGATCAGGAATTGGGCCTGAGTACTTTTCTCCCAGAGTATGGGGATCAGTCCGGCAAAGGTAGTGATCGATGTCAGCATGATTGCTCGGAATCTTGCCACTCCCGCGTTTTGAACAGCCTCGTTAAGCGGAATCCCTTCACGTCGCTTTCGATTGATGTAGTCAACCAGAACCAGGCTGTCATTCACCACGACACCAGACAAAGCCAACATTCCCAGAACACTCATCATACTCAGGTTATGTCCCATGATCAAATGTCCGACAATAGCTCCGCCAATTCCGAAAGGAATCACGGACATGACAATGAGTGGCTGAATATAAGATTTAAATGGAATCGCCAGGAGGGAATAAATTGTAAACAACACAAACACCGACCCAAGCCAGACACTTCCAAATGATTCTTTCTGCTCTCGAGCTTCGCCTTCCAACGTGAAGTTCATTCCATGATACTTGCGAATGATCTCCGGCATGAATTTCAAAATATCTTCCTGAATGACTTGTAGATTAGCTTCCTCTTTATTGGCGTCCGCTGTGACTCGGATGGTGCGGTTTCGATCTATTCGGGTAATGGTTGAGAAACTGCGTCCCTCTTCCACATTGGCTACAGCCGAAAAGGGGACCTCCTGGCCGGTCGGAGTGCGGACCCTCATGGATTCCAGATTGGCAAGGGAAGAGCGTTCTTCCAGAGGGTAACGCACCATCACCCGAACATCTTCCCTGCCTCTTTGAATCCTTTGGGCCTCGCTTCCGAAAAAAGATTGGCGAGCCTGGCGGGCAAGGTCAGTCATGGTCAATCCAAGCAATTCCGCTTCCGGCTTAATTTTCATTTTAAGCTCTGGTTTTCCATTTTCGAACGTATCCGTTATATCAAATAAATCAGGGTATTCGGCAAGGCGGGCTTTGACTTCTTTTGAAGCAGCCTGGAGATCATCAAAACTTGGACCTGTCAGTTGAATGTCCACCGGATCGCTGGCTCGACCGATTTCAGCTCGAAAACTTAATTCCTGGGCACCTGGGATAGGTCCAATCAATTTACGCCACTCGCCAACAATATCCTGGCTGGTGAGTGGAAGTTCGCGTTCTTCCGGTGGAGTAATATTCATGGCGACCTCTCCGACGTTTGTCATTCCTGCTCTGCGTGACCTTCCCCCCGTCATGCCGGAAGCCCCCAAGACATCCATGACATTTACGATGATACTTTCACCTGTGGATGGTTCCTGATAATCCTCTCTATTCTTCAATTGATTTGCAATTTCAAGGATGCGATTGACGTGTTCCTGGGTCACTTCGGAAGGTGTTCCTTGTGGCATGGTTAGCCTCACGGTTAATCGCTCGGTGGGAACTCTTGGAAAGAAGACGAACATCATCCTGTTGCTGAGCAATAAGGTAAATAATACGATGCAGACACCGACAAACATGGATAGAGTCATGTATCGATTCCTCATGGCCAAGCCAAGGAAGGGGCGGTAAATCTTTCTTGCAAAGGATTCCATTCCATCCGCAAAAAAACGTTGGAATCTTGACAAGGGGTTCAACTGGGTTCGGTCCCTATTTCTAATGCGGAGGTGTTTTAGGTGAGCGGGTAGAATCAGTTTGGATTCGACAAGAGAGAAGAGCAAAACTGGAATCACCACCAGGGGAATCTGTGCGAAAATTTTACCCCGAAAACCTTCTATCATCATGATCGGTACAAAAGCGGCCACTGTGGTTAATACCCCAAAAACGACAGGTACAGACACTTCCTGGGTGCCCGCAACAGCTGCGTTAGTTGGATCATCTCCATGTTGCAGGTGACTGAAAATATTTTCTCCTGTCACGATGGCGTCATCGACAACAATTCCCAAAACCAATATGAAACCGAACAAACTGATAATGTTAATCGTGACACCTAATTGAGGCATGAATGCGATGGCACCCATGAATGCGACGGGGATGCCTACACAAACCCAGATCGCCAGAGAAAGGCGCAAGAACAAAGCCAGAACGAGAAAAACCAATGCGCCGCCCTGAAGTGCGCTGGATACCAAAGTATTGATACGTCCTATCACGATCTTGGAACGATCATTCCAGTATTCCAAATCCACTCCTTCGGGTAGACTTGCCCGTCTTTCGGATAGATAAGCTTTCACCGTATTGGCCAGATCAATGGCGTTTTGATCCCCGACTCTTGAGACGGCAATCATCACCGCTCGTTTACCATTCCATCTTGCAAACAGGGGGGTTTCTTCGAATCCATCGTTAATATGTGCGATGTCTCCCAGAGTGAGTCGTGTGCCATCACTTCTTGTGATCAGAACAATCTGCTCGAAATCCGATCCAACGTACGCCTGCCCCTTGGTACGCAGCAGGAATTCACCGCCTTTCGTCTTGATGGCACCTGCCGGCAGATCAATCGAGGATGAACGTATTGCCTGCGCGATTCCTTCAAGGGTCAAACCGTATTGCTGTAGAGTTTGTTCGGAAACTTCGATTGAAATTTCATATGGACGAACCGCTTGCAGTGCAACCTGGGTAATCGATGGAAGATTTGCAATCTCATCTCGAATTTGCTCACCGAGGATTCTCAAATCTGTTTCATTCATGTCCGCAGCGAGGACCACCGTGATCACCTCACCCCGAGGTTGGGCGAGGTTGAAAACCGGCTTTTCAGTTTCAACCGGAAAAGTGTTGATTGAGTCGACTCGATTTTTGATGTCATCCAGTAATTCGCGGGAATCATAGCCTTTATCCACCTCAATAGTGACAGATCCTGCACCTTCGGCTGCGGTTGATGTGATTTTCTTGATCCCCTGAATGTCTTGAATGGCTTCTTCGATTTTCACCACAACGGATTCTTCGACTTCCGCCGGTGTAGAGCCTCGATAGGGAACAGATACGGATATGATGTCCAACTCAAATTCAGGAAACACCTCTGTTGGGATGCGTTTGAACAGAGTGTTTACACCCGCCATGAGAATGGCGACCATCAAGAGGTTGGCGGCAACCCCGTTTCGAGCAAACCATGCAATCATTCCGTGCATCAGGGAGCCTTGTTTGGAGGATTGGATTTCTTTCGTTGACCCTGCTTGATTGGTCTGCGCCTGCCATCTGGAGGTGCCATGGCCTTGCCGTCAATGACAGGGCGAACTTTTGCTCCATCCGCAGCAAAAAGCAGGGGAGTCAGGCAGAGAAGGTCGCCTTCCTTCAGACCATTTTTCACAACAACCTCTTCGCCTTGTTTCCAAATAACCTCAACCGACTTTCGAGAAATTCGGTTTTCTTTATCTATCAAAATGACCTCGTCATTAATTCGCAATGCGGAGCGTGGAATCACAAAAACATCATTAAGCAGGCTTCCTTTGATCTGAGCTTGCACGAACTGGTTGATTTTCAAAGGAGGCTGGTCCTGGGTGGATAAACCGTAAGGATCATCCACCTGAGCGATAACGAACAATTCCCGACTCCGGGCGTCATAGGCTCCTTGTGCCCTCACGATTCGCCCATCCCAATGGATTTTACGGCTACCGTATTCACCCGTTAATTGAACGGGTGGCTCATGCAAGGGGGATTGTTGTGATTCTCCACGATAGGATTCTGGTAACTCAATGAAGTCTAAATGTTCGTTTCTTAGAGGCAACCTGATTTCGACATAGTCTGTGGCAAAAATTTCGGCAAGTACTGTTCCAGGGGAGACAGATCGCCCCACATCAACGGATTGGGTCAGGATACGTCCCTCATAAGGAGCCTTGATGACCGTTCGTTCTAAATCTCGCTCGGCTCTTTCGACTCCTGCGGCTGCGGATTCCACGAGGGCTTTTGCCTCTGCAAGTTGAGGTTCTCGTAAAACAAGCGGAGTCGCCTTTTCACCATTACCCAGACGGTCCCAGTTGACCTTGGCCTGCTCGTGTTGAGCTTTTTCAATTTCATAGGCACTGGTTCTTTGTGCCAGGGTGGCTTTGGCAACAACCAACGCTGTCTGGTAATCTCGCGGGTCAATCTTAACCAATTCTTCCGAAGGCTTGAAAAAACCTCCTGACCGGAAACTTTCGGATACCCAAATGATTTCACCAGTCACTTCAGGCACTAAAGAACTTCTTGTCCTTGCCTGAACGATCCCTTGCGAGGGGATGATGACCTGGAAAGGTTGACGTTTTAAAACTTTCGCATCCACAGTACTGATGCTGGGTGGAGGACTGCGCCTGGGCGGCTCTGGTTTGGTGGCCATCATGATAACCGCGATGGCAATGCATAATCCTAAAAACACCGCCGGCATGATCCATTTTAGTATTTTTTGCATGATAGCAGGATAAAAGAGTGACTGATATTAGTGGTGGACCTGTTTCAATGAAGTGGTTTCACTGGCGCCTTTGAAATGTCCGCCCAGTGCCAGGTAAAGACTTAATCGGTTTTGGAGTCGTAGATTGGCGACGTTGATCAGGGAACTGCGGGCATTGAAAGCACGCCTCTCAGATTCCAATACGGTGATTATGTCCACCAAGCCACGTTCATATTGCTCCTTGGCCAAGGATTCTGCAGCGATGGATTCTTCGCTGGTTGCTTGAAGAGCCGACTCCTGATCTTTCAAAAATACCTCTGCTGCCATTCGGGTTTCAACTTCTTGAAATGCGTTCAGTACAATTTGTGAGAATTGTGCGATGGATTCCTGCATGCGTGCATCTGATTGCCGGACATTTGCTCGCAAGCGTCCCCCCTGATAAAGAGGTTGAGTCAGTGAACTTGCAATGGAAAGAGCAAGGCGTTCAGGATCCAGTAAATCGGTCAATTCATTACTGCTTGTCCCCACCGATGAGCTCAGCCGAATGCTGGGAAGCAGATTCTTCTTTGACACTTTCAATCTCTGAATAGTGGCTGCCAAACGTCGTTCCGCCGCTAAAATGTCCGGGCGACGAAGCAGGATTTCAGAAGGTAAACCGGCTGGAACAGGCCCATTGAGGTAGGGGAGCTTTGTGGCGACAGTTACCTCAGCTGCCGGGTACCTGCCCAGAAGAATTTCCAGGGATCGAACAGAAGCATCCTTTTGCCTCTTTCGGATATGGAGATTACTCCTTGCACTTTCTACATTGGCCCGTGTCAGGCGTACGTCCAGTGCCCTGTTAGGAATGCCTCGTTGGTATGATTCCTCGACTACCTTCAGGTTGGATTCAAAACTTTGGAGCGTTTCTTCCGCCAACTTGAGCTGCAATTCAGCTTCAACAGCATTAAACCAGGCCGCGGCGACGTTTGCAGCCAAGGATAGGCGTGCCGCCAGATAATCGGATTCGACGGCCTGCATATCCGCCAATGCGGCGCGTCCTTGATTTCTTAAACGTCCCCAAATGTCCAGTTCCCACGATAGGTTGGCGCCCAGATCAAATCGATTGATGTATCTGCTTTGAAGGGGTCCCGCAAAGGGATTAAAAACGGTCTTTGATCTGGAATTACCCTGGTTGAGGCTCAATTGCGGTTTCCATCCAGCATTCGCAGACTGAAACGAAGCTTGAGCAGCAGATACACGAGCGGAAGCTGCCTTCAGATCAAAATTTTCCTCCAGAGCCTCGTGGATGAAATCCTCCAAGTTGGGATCATTAAAGTCATCCACCCACCCGTCCTCAAATGGTAAATTTGTGCTGGATGCACCCCCAAAAGTTGTTGGAGCTTGAATACCGTGTTGGGGCAGATTTGATTTGGCAGGTTGGACGCAGCCGCTGATTAAAATCACAACGATCATGATACTGCTCTTTAAGAATATGACTGGTGAGGACGGCTGCATTCCAGGGCAAAAAGGTATCCTTACATGGGGTTGTTGATTGTCAGAGCACTATAGGTGAAGGGAGATAATTGTCTATCACAAAGCAGTAGAGCCAGTTGTTGCAAAACTCAGCGGAAATACCCAGTTGAGCAAGGAAGTCCCCATTCAGGTGTGCCTTTGAAGTTCCTCTGATCGCATAATCAACAATTGTATGGGGAATTAACCTGGAAATAAGATGTGATTGAATTCCTGTGCCCCAAGTTCGCTATGCATTGCATTGATACATGCAGCTCAAATTTGCTCAGGAGGAGGTGTTTTAAACTGAGCCAAAAATTCTTGAGTCTTAATCATTACATCCTCGTAGGTGACACCCATCATGCAGTGAGGAGTTTCGAATCGACAACTGTCAAAACATGGCTTGTATTCGCAATCTTTGCCCTCCACAACTTTTCCCAGGTTATGTGCAGGTCTGAACCACTCTGTCAGTTGTGGGCCAAAAACTGTTAAGGTCGGCACATCAAGGGCTGCGGCCAGGTGGCCAGGACCAGAGTCGTTACCAATGAAAATATCACCTGCTTCAATGATTTGAATCAATTCGGAGACGGATCTGGGTGAAACCGGAGTTCGTCCATTTTCTTTCCACCATTCTTCCTGATTCGTATCACAAATCAGCTGCACATTGATTCCCTGGTTTTCCAAAAAAGAGATCAACTTGCTGTATCTATCAAGAGGCCATACTCGAACGGGCTGTGCGGCACCTGTATGTACGATAGCGGTTTGGATTTTTTGGGATCGATCATCTTCTGAGTGTTGAGATTTCCAATCCGGTATTTCAACCCCAATGGCCTTGCCTACGGTTTTCCATTGATCGTAACGATGTGCTTTTTGATCAGGAATGGGTAATGTTTGATTCAGTAAGTACTGGCTGCCAGATCTGGGAAATCCTATGCATTTTTTGGCTCCACACACACGCATCCATCCATGATCCCTTGGATCCCAGCGCCCTGATACGGCAATGTCAAATTTCTCCTTACGTAACTTCCGACTCAATCTAAGTAGATCCGTCCAAGGCCATTTCAGAAGCTTGTATTTACCGCGAAATGCAGTCCAGGGGGCGGTGAATGAAATGACTTTGACCTCGGGCCATAATGCCTTTTGAAGATCATGGGCATAAGGTTTTGCCAGAACGGTTACTTCAAAAGATTGGGATGCCTCTCTTATGAACTTCGAAGCAATGGCCAAATCGCCCAATCCCCAAAGCTCCAAGATCAGCAACTTGGGTTTACGACTCATGGCTTACGGGCAATCAAGTAGGCAGACCAGCCAATCCAATGAATTTTGGAAGTGAATTTTTGCCTGCTGGGGGGCATCCAGAAAAAGAAAGGGTAGGCTGATGCAAAAAGCCAGTTTCTGGACGTGCCGGAATGGGATATGCCAAAACCTGCGGTACGGCACTGTTTGGCCAATGCTCCCATGCTGACGATATGAGTATGAGTCAGATCATCCCAGAAATTCATGGTGAAAGTTCCGGCGGCAGAGCCGGTCACACTACTGAGTCCTACTGTTTTCGGGTGCGGAGTTTCTACATATAAACTGCCACCTGGTTTTAACAGTCGATATGCCTCGGCAATAAGTAACGTCAAATCCTCCAGATGTTCCACCAAATGCATGCAGGTAATGGCATCCAGTGATTCCGGTTTCCATGGGAGTGGTTCTTTATTCAAATCCCCTCGATGAAACTGACAACCCGATGGGTAAGTTTCAGGTTTTCCTTCGATATCGGTGGCATAGAATTGCAGGTCCGGTCGCATTTCATGGAAATGACCCAAGGTTTCACCATCCGATGACCCAACGTCGAGGACCGAGCCACCATTTGGCACTCGAGCCAAAAAGCGGGAACGAGTGTCTACCCAGGGGATATGACGAAGTAATTTCCAATTCATGACAGGCGCTCAAGTATCATCATTCAGAGTGGTGCGTCAAATCTCAGTTTAAACTTTGATACAGCTTGTGATATTCTTGATACACGACTGTAGCTGACCTCATGCGAACGGAATCACGAATTTGTTCCGGAGTCAGAGGGCAGAAAGCACCGTTTAAAATGGATTTCAATTGATTCGCAAGTGAATCGGGTGTGTCTGGTTTGAAGTGAAGTCCACAACCTTGATGAACCAAATCTACATTGCCGCCGCTTTCACTGACAAGAGCGGGAAGCCCCATGGCTAAAGCCTCCATCAAAGCCACTGAACACGGTTCGTTTGTTGACGGAAGAATGAACCAATCAGATTCCCGCAGTTTGGACTTCACGTCTGTTGTAGCTCCTTTCAGATGAAATTGTTCGCTGACCCCTGCTTCCTTGATCATGGAGCGGAGAGTTTGGTCAAAAGATTTTGATTCCGGTAAATCCAAAGTAGGGCCCCAGATGTTACATTGGATTCTGGATCGATCCTTTTCAGGCAGGAGTTTCAAAGCCTTCACAATGAGGTCCCACTTTTTCCATCCAATGACATTACCGACTCCCACAAGGCGAATGGTTGGATCGTCCGGCCTGGTGGAGTGCTCTACTGGAGGTTCATCCAGTAAGGAAGCACTGAAACAGGCGGAAATGACATTCAAACGACTGGCTCCCTGACTTAAGCCGTAATGCCTTGCCATATTTGGAGTGAGGACCACCGTGTGCATATTGGGTTGCCTGGCCGCCCATTGATAAAGTCCTATCCGACGGGCGTAGTTATGATTGGTAAAAATGACAGGGCGCTTCAGAAAACGGGCAGCCAGAATTCCAACCAGCAGGGTGCCGCGCGAATGGGCGTGGATGATATCGAAGGGTTCTTTTTGAAGTAATCGCTTCAAATCACCGTAAGCCGGTAATGCCTGTGCGAACAATTTAAGGTGATTGGTGGATTCAGCGACCACCGCAGGGCTGTATCGATATTCAAGGGATGGATTGCGGGTTTCTCGGTAGCCCTCCTTAACCCAAACACAGTGATCCATCTCGTCTGCAGGTGTCACCGCTTGTAGGTTTCTTATTACGGACAATACACCGCCGGCGTCTTCGTGATCACCGACGAGATGCAATACCTTAAATTTATCTTTTCCTTGCATGAAAGTTGGATGTACCGCACTCACTTTGCCGCAATCAATTCAGATTGTGCAACAGTGAATCCTCGGGTTAAGTTTACCTTTTCACAGTTTACTTGGAATGACTTTTATAGATGTCTATCGAAAATCGATTGAATTGATCGAATCAAATACGCCGTTTGTTTTGGCGACGGTTGTTCGTTCTTTGGGATCCACTCCTCAAAAAGTGGGGGCCAATGCCATATTTGAAGTAAACGGTCAGGTTCATGGCACTCTTGGAGGAGGATGCCTTGAGGCAGAAGCTCGAAAGCGTGCGATGGATGCTCTTGACGATGGTCAGTCGTCCCTTTTTCATTTGAAGTTGGATGATATTAGTGGGTGGGACGATGGTTTGATATGTGGAGGGCAAGCTACCATTCTGATCCAACCTCTTCCTTCCATGAACATTTCAGCCTACCGCGTGCTTATTGAAGCCGAGAAGGAAGGACGAGCAGGAAAGCTGTTGACCAAAATAATTCGTTCCGATGGAGTTCAAACCGACAGTTTGTGGTTGGAAGATGGGGACGCTCTTGAAGATTCTTGGTTTTCAGATCCCGAGGTTTTGAAGGAGGTTAAATCAGAGGAACAAGCTGAGCTAAAGGGAGATTTCTCCAAGGCGGACCAGGAACTTTTATTCATTGAACCTTGCGTTTCCAAACCGGAGCTTTTGATTGCCGGGGCCGGTCATGTAGGGAAAGCGGTTGCAAGTTTGGGGGGATTGATGGGGTTTCGCACCGTGGTTGTTGATGACCGCCCGGAATTTGCCTGCGCGGGGAATTTGCCTGGTGTGGATCAAGTGATTTGCGGAAATATCCCTCAAACAATATCAGAATGGGATATCAAGGAAAATACTTACATATTGATCGTGACTCGCGGCCATCAGCATGACGGAGCATCTTTGGCTGCCTGCGTTAAAAGCTCTGCCAAATACATTGGGATGATCGGAAGTCGTCGAAAAAGTATGTTGATCCGAAACAGTTTGAAGGAAAAAGGCCTGGCAACCTCGTTGGAATTGGAACGTGTGGTTTGTCCGGTGGGTCTGGACATAGGCTCGGTATCAGTTCAGGAAATTGCTTTGAGTATCGTTTCACAACTGGTGGCTTTCCGGAGGAAGGGTAAACTGGATGCTTCCTCCATGACCTATTCCAAGTCATGATTACGGCCATTGTACTTGCGGCCGGCATGAGTCGCCGTATGGGGCGTCAGAAACTTTTGCTACCTTGTGGTGAATTTACTTTGCTCGAGCATGTCATTGGAGAAATTATGAATGCCGGTATTGATTCCTGTCTGGTTGTTACCGGACCGGATCATGACCGTCTGAAACCGTTGATTGAATCGAAGGGAGCACAAGCTGTTTTCAATCCACACAGCATCAATGGAGGAATGCTCTCTTCAGTGCGTTGTGGATTGTTAAATGCCGATCCAAACACGGACGGGTATCTTATTTGCCTTGGAGATATGCCAAGTCTGAATTCAAGTGTGATCGAGGAAATGTTGCTGAAAATAAACCAAGTAAAACCTCTCGTTATGGTTCCGGTCTTTAATGGGAAACGTGGTCATCCTTTGTATTTTCGCACAAGATTTAAGGAGGAAATCATGACGCAATACGATGAGGTTGGCTTGAGGGGATTCCTCTCAGCTCATAGCGATCAAGTCTCTGAATTGGAATGTTCCAGTGAGGGGATACTGATCGATCTGGATACCCCTGCAGATTATGAACAGTGGAGTAAAACCGGTGGGCACTCAAACTGAAGAAACAAGCGGCCAGTCCATTGGGATTGGTATATTTAAAGTCACATCCCTTTGTTGGCCCGCCACATCAAGACACAACCAATGGCCTGGAACAGAAAATTTGGAAACCACATGATTAAATGTGGAGCCCACTCTCCTCTGGTTTCCAAAGCGTTGGCAAGGACGACAAACCCGTAATAAACAGCAACCAACATCAGTGCGATGGCAATCCCGATGCTGGTCTCTCTTCGATGTGCACGAATTCCCAGGGGAATGCCGATCAGGGTGAAGGCAAAACATGCATAAGAGAACGCCATCTGGCGATGCATTTGGACTTTAACAGGCGTGATAGGATCAAAGGGCTTTTTGAAATTTTCATCTAGCTCCGCCCTCAAGGTTTCTATTTTGAACGACGGCAGTGACTTTAAATTTTCAGCAAGTTTCGTTCTTTCGATCATTTCCTCTTGAAGTTGTCGGAAACTCATATGATGAAGCTTGGGTTTTCGATAGACCGCAGAATCACGTTCAAAGGTGAAAGTTGCAGGCCAAACTCCTAATTTAGCGAAAACCCATCCTGAGGAATCCAGCTCGTTTCCATCGGAACTCTTGAAATCGCTGGAAGAGACCTTGCGACTCAAGACCGTACAGTTGGTCATCGTCATGAAAAGTTGACTTGTTTCTTCATTGGCCTGAATGGTACCTCCGGGGGAAAAAACCTCGAAATCTTGTTCATCTCCTTCAAATTTAATATAATGGATATTCTCGACGTAAACCATGTCTCCCACAGATTTCTTGCCTTTGATGTGGATAAATTGCCCCGGAATGTCAGTCATGGGGACGTTGGGTTGCAGCAAGTCGGTTAATTCCCCGACATTCACCTCCCTGATCAACTGCTTGTAGGTACTGCGACAATAAGGTGCAATGTCCATGTTGATCCAGGCGCACATGGCACTCATCAACATGCTGATCATTAGGACCGGAGTGGAAAGTGAAATGAGGCTGATACCTCCCGCCCGCATTGCTGTGAGTTCCTGATCTGCGCTCAATCTTCCAAAAAGTAGCAAAGTGGCTGTGAGCATTCCCATGGGTAAGGCAAAGACCAGCACAAATGGAATCAGCAGGAGGAAGGCTTTCAGAACCAGCCATAGGGAAGCCTGGCCGTTGACAAGCAAGGTCATGATTTCCTTCATGATGTTTCCCAACAGAAGCACGAAAGCAAAAACGGCCACAGTCATCACCATGGTCGCCAAGGTCTGCTTGGTCAGGTAAACATAAATCGTTCGCATGTCTAAAGCCCTGCAAAGGGATCTAAAAGTGACTCCAGCTTGCTTGCAGTGAAGGAAAAGATCAAATTGGAAATCGATGAAATCACGGTTTGCAATGGTTCGATGTTTATGGGCATGTTGAGTCTTAACAAGGATGGATGCATTGATAGATGATTTCCTGCAGTACCTCCGACAAGAAAGAGGTCAGGCAAAGCAAACTCAATTGACCTATTCTGGAATTTTGAACCGGTTTGCCAGTTGGGCGAATGATGAAAAGGCGATTGAAGACTGGGGGCTCGTTGATTTGACAGCGTTGACCGAGTTTCTCAAACACGAACAGAATCGAAAAGTTCCAGTCGGACAAGGTAAGTTTCGCAAACTGAGCGTCGAAACGGTTTATCTCGAGATTGCAGCTTTGAGAGCGTTCTTCAATTTTTGTGAGCGGGAGCATTATCTGGAATCGAATCCAGCTGAGCATCTCAGCCTTCCGCGTCGCTGGAAGCGTTTGCCAAAGAGCCTTTCCTCAGACGAAGTCAGCACATTGTTAAAACCTGAACAACCAGAAACTCCCGCACGCCTTTGCGATCAGGCTATTCTTGAACTGGCTTACGCATCGGGTCTGCGGATATCGGAACTTTGCCATTTGCGTCTGGAGCAATTGCACTTGGATGCAGGATTTGTTCAGGTTATTGGAAAGGGGAACAAGGAGCGAGTCGTACCCGTGGGGCGCAGTGCCATTCAAGCCGTCAATCGCTATTTACAATCTGGAAGACCTGCTTTTGTCAATTCCAAGACTCCTGGAAATGTATTTTTAACACGACGTGGAACAGGCTTTGCACGCGTCACCATGTGGTTGCGGATACGAAAAAAGGCGGAACGGGCGGGAATTCAACGAGTATTGACGCCTCATATGTTGCGACATAGTTTTGCAACGCATTTATTAGACCATGGAGCGGACCTAAGAGTTATTCAGGAAATGTTGGGTCATGCGAGCATAGCGACTACGGAGATATACACCCATGTTGCACGTGAAAAGCTTAAAAATGTTCATCAGCGATTTCATCCCAGAGCTTGAACTTATTTCAGGTTTAAGGGGTTGGCTGTTTCTCAAGTTGTCTTTCTTGCATAACGGATTCAAAAACAAGTGAGCGAAATCATCGAACAAAGCACAGTTGCAGGGCCAATCGACCGAGGTCAGGGGCGCCCTTGTCGTATTATGATGCTTGCAGGTGAGACGAGCGGTGATGGTTTGGCGGCCGGATTAGTGGATGCATTGAAACGTCAAGCTGGAGAAGGTTTCGCGCTTGAATTTTTTGGAGCAGGGGGGGATCGAATGCGTGAGGCTGGGGTGCATATTTTGGAAGATTTAACCAAGCGCACAGTATTCGGCCTGAGTGAAGTGGTGAGCCAGTATTTTTGGTTCAAGCAGATTTTCCAGCGTTTGCTGGATGAGGCTTTTGAGCGACGCCCAGATTTAATCATTCTGACCGATTATGCAGGATTTAACTTACGTTTTGCCGAAGCAGTTAGAAAGCGTCTCAAACGCAATCAAAAGTCCTATCCGGATTGGCAACCTAAAATTTTATACTATGTATCGCCACAAGTTTGGGCTTCAAGGGCCTTTCGAGTCTTTGCACTTTCACGCAGTGTGGATTGCATTTTGAGTTTATTTCCCTTTGAAAAATCTTGGTATGCGCTCAGGGCGCCCAAACTCAGGGTGGAGTTTGTGGGAGATCCCATGGCGGATCGATACCGCAATCTATTTAAATCGACAGAAGATTTTCAAGAAGACAGGCCGCAGGTTTTGTTGTTACCGGGCAGCCGGAAGCAAGAGTTGCGAAGGCACATTCCCATCATGGAAGAGGCGGTCAGGAGGATTCATCAGGCCTTTCCATGCCGATTTGTGATGATCCTATCTGATCAGGACCAACTTGAGTTCGCCAACGGCCTGTTACCTGAAAAACATTCAATTGAATTGAAGGTGGGAACTTTGTCCGAAACACTTTCAAATTCAGTTTTGACGCTTGCCTGCTCAGGAACCGTGACACGCGAATGTGGTTACCATGGAGTTCCAACCATTGTGTTTTACCGTGTTGCCTGGCTGACGTATTGGATAGCTCGGACCATTATCAAGGTAAAATATATCGCCATGCCCAACCTTCTCCTCAATCGCCTGGTCTACCCCGAGTTCATTCAATCACAGGCCAAACCTGAGCTGATCGCAGATAAGGCAATTCAGTTCTTACAGCATCCAGTTTTAAGGCAAGATGCCAGAAGAACTTTGGGCAAGCTCATGGATGCCATGGGGGAACCTGGAGCCTTTGATCGAGCGGCACAAACGGCAATTGAATATCTTCCAAGTGACTCAGATGTCTCCAAGGTTTGAGTCATTAACCAGCTTCGTTGAATATTTTCTTTTGCATTTCACCCGGATTTCATCATCATGGCCCGGATTTTCCCGCAGAAACTCAGGATAGATTAGATTCCTGATTCACGTTGAACGCGTTTGGATATTGAAAATACAGCTATGAGTGAGCATCAAGATCGATTTGAAATGGAGAGGGCATTGATTGATTCCGTTGAAGGCAAAGGAGCTTTGGACAAAGCCAAGGTTTTTGCCCGCCTTTCCGGACCCGGTTGGCTTCAAAGTGCCATTACCCTTGGGGGAGGCTCGCTCGCAAGTGGACTCTTTCTCGGAGTTATTGGCGGGTACCAAATGCTTTGGGTCCAATGGCTTGCCATGTTTTTTGGTGTCACCATGCTCTGTGCCATCAGCTATGTGACTCTTTCAACCGAATCCTCTCCTTTCACCAATATTCGTCGTCACATTAACCCGGTTCTTGCCTGGGGTTGGTTAGCTGCGTCACTGCTTGCCAATGTCGTATGGGTTCTCCCTCAATATGCTCTGGCTTATGGGGCTATCACCAACAACTTGTTCTCTGGTGTGTTCGCTGAATCCAAGGGAGAGAGATCGACTCAAGTCATGATAACCCTTCTTCTCATGTTCATCGTGATTCCCATCACGCTGAGTTACGGTGGGAAAGGAAAGGGGATCAAGATTTACGAAATGATCCTGAAAGTGTTGGTTGCCCTGATCGTTCTGTCTTTTATGGGAGTCGCCATCGCCTTATCAGGGACATTGGAGTGGGGACAAATTTTCAAAGGCTTTATTCCTAATTTTTCACTCATCAGTGAGCCTTCGGTTCAGTATCGATCCTATCTTGAAGCCATTCCTTCCGAGGGAGCGCGCGCTTTCTGGCAAACTGAGATTCTGACCTTGCAACGCAATATCATGATCGCTGCGGCAGCCACGGCTGTAGGGATCAACATGACTTTCCTATTGCCATTTTCGCTTCTGGCTAAAAAGTGGAATCGTAAATTCCGTGGCCTTGCCATCTTTGATCTCGCAACTGGGATGGTGATCCCATTCGTGGTGGCCACGTCCTGTATTGTGATCGCTGCTGCTTCTCAGTTCCATGGAAAACCCTTTACTGGATTACTGGATTCTTCCACCGGAAGCATAGTTGCCAATCAAAGCAGCCCAAAATATGGCGACTACAACAAAATGCTGGTCAATAGAAATTTGACTCCCGGCCTGGAAGACGTGGCTGTGGTGGATTCAGAGAAACAGATTGCGGCCATGCTGATTCAGAGAGGAACAGGGGATCTGGCCGGTTCGTTAAAATCGTTGTTTAAAGGCTCTGATGTGGTTTCCAATTACGTTTTTGGATTTGGTGTGCTTGCGATGGCCATATCAACCATATCCATCTTGATGTTGATATCGGGTTTCTGTGTCTGTGAGGCACTTGGTCATGAACATGGCAGTATCACCCACAGGCTGGGAACACTGATTCCCATCACCGGCGTACTGTGGCCTCTGCTTTGGACGAGTGAATCGAAGGCTTTTCTGGCTGTTCCAACTTCGGTGTTTGGTTTCGTTTTGATTCCGATTGCTTACCTGACGTTTTTGTTGATGATGAATTCCAAGAAAGTATTGGGTGAACATCTACCGACAGGAGGCAAACGCTTAATTTGGAATGGCCTGATGGGGCTGGCTTTCATCATTATGGCACCAGCCGCTGCCTGGAAGGCATGGACCACCAATCTGACCCTTGGAGAACAAGTGATTCCTTTTGGGAAGTATGCCTTAATCGCATTCATCGTTCTGGTAATCGTTGGGTTCTTCTTCAAGGAGAAAGAAGGTTCCGCTAAAGGTTAGTTTTAGGTGAATCATCTCGTGCTTGAATCCGATGATTCTTTGATCGGAAGCCATACCTTGCAGAGTGGTTTTGAATTTGCCGGAGGCTTTCCGCTTACCAAAATGGATTGGTGTCTACTCTTTTTGTCTTCGATGACATAGAGTGTTACGGCGACCATTAGATCGGGAGTTGTAAAAATTGTTTCGGATGGCTCTGCCTTCCATGTTCCACCATCAGCACCTTCATGATGCTTCCAGGTGCCTTGGAGTTTTCCGTCGGTTAGGTTGCCTTTAAGTTCATATTTCGCGTCGATGTATTCGGCCTTCAACAGGATGTGAGGGTCATTGAATCTTCCTTCCATCAACCAGGCGAATCGGTAATCTGTGTCCTGATCAAACCGTCCCACAACGACACCATCTTCTACTGTCATTTCCCAATGCAAGAAATCGATACTCCCGTCGTTATGGACTGCTTCACATGACCATCTTCCGGACAACTCTGCGGTATTGCTTTCATTTTGTGGAGGGAAGGCAAAGAACAGGGGATCAACGAAATTTTCCCTAGCGTGAGTCAGTCTTCGAGTCAGCACAGAACCCCCGTTCTTTTGTTTGGATTGGTAAATTGGAATCAGACCATTAGGCCATGTACGAGACTTGACGGCAAAGAAGATAGGTGAATCATCTACATGATTCCCACTCGATTGAGAAACAGGATCGCTATCCAAGCTCAGCATTAGCCCGTTTTTTGGATCCGTTCTTTGGTAGACGGGTGAAAGGATTCTTAAGGGTGAAATTTCAGCAAATGTATGGGTGCCCAAACAAATAAGAACAAGTAGGGATATTTGTGCTGTTGTTTGAAATGTTTTCTGCATCCAATCGGTATTCTTTGGTAATTGAAGAATAATCGTAATTTATCGTGGGGAAATGAGTTGGGGATTCAAGTTCGTTATTGTCTTCCGATGACTGGAGGCTCATTGGGGGGGCTATTCCAGATTGGCATCTTGTCAGCCAGAATTTCATTCTCCATGTCGGATCTACGGTTTCTGATAAACTTCCTAATCGCATCGAAATTTACAGTTCTTTTCTGGTGATCAGACAGATGAGGGCGAAGCAATTTCTCGATCCGGTGCGTTTCTTCGAGCAGAGATTCTTCATGCCATTGGTCGTCCATCAGCTTTTTCATTCGAGTTGCATACTCATGACGGACTTCTGGGATCTGATAAAGTTTGTGAGCCAGAAGACCAACTGTGCGAACGGATCTGGGCGATTCTGGCGGAACACCGAGGGGGCTATGCTTTTCAAATAAGCAATCCGCACCCCATGGCATGAAATGCAGTTTATCGGTGGCTGGATTCGAATAGATAAAAAAGTTATTACGATTGCCAGAGTAGCCATCCCAGAAGCTCAGTAAGCCTTCAATGGTCCAGAATGTATAAAAGGAATCCTTGTCGATCCATTTCCATACTCTTTTTTGCAGATCAAAATCACCTGTTTGCAGATCTGCCTGGATTAAGAAATCGGTACTGTTCGCAGTTCTGTTCAAAGCATGAATGGCCAGTAAATTTTCACCCTGAACGAATAGATCTAAATGTGAGCTCAGATCATGGCTTGTCATGGAATAGTTCATCCGATCTTCCGTGCTTCTTGTAGCATTGGATTGCCAATTTGGGTTTTGGGGGGCGTTGTGACGCGCAACCTCATGCCCGTTTAAATACGCTACAAATCCATCATCGCATCGTGTCCGCAATAGGATATTGTCTGGTTTCAACGTGGATGGATTTTCTATTTCAAAAGGAATACGCAAATAGAGGGACGTGGATCTTCCATGCAATTCTTTTTGAAAATCACTTTGTTTTGAGAAATAAGAATCGTATCCCTCCGGCCCCTTGTTGATTTCATAGCCAACCGCATTCGAGACCTCTCTCCATGCCTCGTCGTTAAAATCTGCCAGCATCCATGATTGATCAAAACTTCCGTGCGTGGGTACCCATGCTCTTCCCTTTGGTTTTTCTCCCAAAAGTGAATCACCATCAGCTTCGCTCAAGGCTTCAATGACACCCAGGATATATTTTAGTCCAAGGTTTGGATTACCGGTCTTGAGTTCGAAACTTTTCTCCCAATTAGGAAAAAAATCAACAACCGTGCCTTCGTAAAGAGTGCCGTCACTATTTCCGAATTCGCGTTCCAGTAGCTGGCTGCGCGCTGTTTCCACATGGCAATACACTCCAAGGTTTTTCCCGTTTACAGTTACTTTTGCATAAGCACAACGGGAGCCTGGAGAACCCGCAGCGTCAAAAAAGGCATATCCCATGAATTGGCTCATGAGACTTCGGTCCTGTTTGTTATTGTTAAATGTAAGGCTCTTTAACCCATCAATATTCTGATCCGGATGAAAATGATTCAGCTTGATCTTGAGAGAAGGCCTTTCAGTATCTTGTGAACCAAAAAATCCCTTTTTCCGTAAACCTACCTTAGGAAAAGTGACACCATCTATTTCCACTTTCGCTTCGACATAACTGTAAGGGGATGGCGGAGGTTCAAATTGACGGTTTGGGTGGAGAGCTGACCAAAATTCACGTCTTTGGAATCTTAGTTTATCCCAGTTTTCCTCAGAAATGGTGATGTTCAGCGTGACTAATCGGTCTTTTGGAAACAGATCGTCCAACTGCAGATCTTCCCCATGAAGAAGCTCAACCATCGACGTTAAAACCAGCAGAGACATCCAGATGGACCGGATATAGTTAAAAATGTGTTTCATCAAAAGCATTGGTCATTCGTGTTTTAGGCCATTTATCCAGCACATTCAATGCACAGAATTGCATCGGGTTGAATATCCAGTCGCTCCTCATGGATAGGCTTCCGGCATCGAGCGCATGCACCAAAGGTTCCTTTTTTAATTCGTGCCATGGCACTTTCCAGGCGGATCAGTTGCTGCTCTTTTCTTCTGCGCAGTTCAAGTGCCATTTGTTGATCTTGCATGGCATCCATTCTGGATAAGCGCCCGATGGAGGTATCCAGTTCTACAACTTTCACACCTTCGTTCTCCTGTTGAAGATCCTCTTGAATCTCATTGTAAAGGCTGTGGATTCGTTGGCTATACGATTCCAGTTTCTCTGGGGTCATGCAGGGAACTTATCAGATTCGGAATTGCCGGTCCACTCATCGAATATGAAATAATAATGTTTGGAGAATCATTTACCGATGGCTTTGGACTCTCGATGACCTCATTTGATTTAAACCCTTTTGGGCAAGTTTTGGTTCTGATTGACACTTGATTTATGGCCCTTTGCTTGAGTTAATCCTTATCCATGGCAATTGTGAAATGTTTCAAGCTGACGTTTAGAGTCCTGATTTTGACTATGATTCTGGGATTAAGCGGGTGTGCAACTTGTCCTTGTAATTCTGATTCCAAGAATCCGGGAGGTGAGGGAGTAGGGGATTTTGTGGTCGGGCCAGACTTTTCTATCGATCCAGACCTGACTGACAAAGGAAATCCAAAGGGGATATTATTTGAGTTCCGAATGCGGCTTGCGGACAGTAAAATTTTCAAAGGAACTGATTCGACTCTGGAACCCCATAAAAAACCCGTTCGAGAGGAGCGAAAGATTTTTGTATACGTTCCCGCTGCTTATCAGGATGGCGTGCAAGCTCCCATTCTTGTCATGCATGATGGACCAAATCGCCTGGATCTGGTCAGAAATGCGCTTGATAACCTGACCATTTCAGACGATCCCAAGCGTAAACTCCCACCCTTCATTGTAATCTCAGTACAAAACGGTGGTAACGATGGAAAGAACAGCCAACGTGGTTTGGAATACGATACCATGTCCGATCGTCTGGCCTTGTTCATTAATGATGAAGTGCTGCCTGCTGTGCTGAATCATCCAGAAATCAGGGCGGCATATCCGAACATGGCGTTCACGGAAGATCCGTGGGGAAGGGCAGTGATGGGCTGTAGCTCAGGTGGTGCAGCTGCACTGACCATGGGGTGGTTCCGGCCAGATTTATTCAGGAGGTTGATCACCTATTCTGGAACCTTTGTTGATCAACAGGACGATGATGCTCCTGAGGAGGACGCCTTTCCACTTGGGGCCTGGGAATACCATTCCAACTTAAAATTGATCGAAAATTCACCCAAGAAACCATTACGGATATTTACTCACGTTTCAGAACACGACAACCGTGCGAATGATCCAGAGGAGACGTATCACAATTGGGTGATGGCAAACGAACGGACAGCTGCTGCACTCAAGGCAAAGGGCTATCATTACCGTTACGTGTTCAGCAAGGCCTCAAAGCATTGTGATCGTAGAGTGTTTGAGCACACCCTTGCCGACACCCTGGTCTGGATGTGGCGTGGGTATTAGGCCATTAATATGGCTGAGGAGGTTCATTTCAGATAAGGTGACCGACAAGTCCGCCCTTCATTCTTCTTTTCTGTGAAGCAGTATTGGTTTTCTGTGGCTGGTTCCTATGTTTCGCATAGTGCTTCCAGCATTTCTTGGTGTTTTCGTCGATCATAGATTTCTCGATGGATGTACTTTTTGTTTTCATAGGACTACGTGTAGTTTTTACCATATCTATCTAATGATTTTAGGGGAGTTTAGTTAAGGCTTCCACGAAGTTGGCGCGTCAAGGTTCCGGAATTTTGAAGACACAAATCCTGGGCGAAACCCGGCAGATGGATGAAATGAGACTAATTCAATCAACACTCGGTGTTAAGCATGCCTTGTGCCAATCGCAAAAACGAATTACTGGTAGCGATCACCACGTGAATTACTTGACACGCTTGAAGGTATGTTAGCACAGACCTCAAAGATTTCAAAACCATTTTGAAATTTCCCAATCAGCGGACTTTCTTTTGAGACCGGGATTCTGTTTGTTGTGTAATTGTAACAGTCTGTAGATTAAAGGTTAAAAGGGAGCTTTTTCCTGTGAATAGTCCGTTGTGTTATCAAAAAAAATATTTTATTCGATATCAATCCATACATCCTCTCCGTCGACTTGAATAGGAATTGAAAACAACTTCGCTCCCGCACAAGGGCCTTGCACACAGAGTCCTGTGTCGGGTTCATAAATGGCCCCGTGAGTTTGGCAGAAGAGAAATTTTCCATCATCTGTAAAAAATTGCCCATTATCGAAATCCAGACTGATCGAAATGTGTCGGCATCGATTTTCATAAGCGACCCAGCGATCTTTCAATCGGACCAAAAAACCTTCTCGTGGGACTCCGTTTTGTCGGTAGTCAAATTTCATGGTCTCGCCGGGCTGGAGATCTTTGGTTTTTACCAAGTTTTTGCGTGCCATGATTATTAACTTTTTTCTGAAATTATCTTGGATCCTAAGTAAGCCAGGTGCGGAAATCTTCCAACCTTCTTTTTGCAACTTTACCAACAACGGCCAGGTTCAATCGATCTGGTTGAAAGAACTGACAGGCCACGTTCTTAATTTCGTCAGGAGTGACAGTCATCAGTTTCTGCTGTATCTGGGATGATGGAATGGGGTTGCCCAGCCCGAGAATTTGCTCTCCCAACCAAATCATGTGATTTTCAGTGCTTTCTAGATGTAGATCGAGTTGTCCAATCAGGTAATCTCTGGCTCGGGTCAGTTCTTTGCGAAGTGGTTTTTTATTTCGCAGTTCAATCAAAGTTTGATGAATCAGTTTCTGGGATGTTTCCAAATGTGATGCATCGATTCCGGCGGCGATGGTCAAAAACCCCACATCGTGGAAAAAACCTAGGTTGCTGTAGATTGAGTAAGCGAGTCCGTGGTCTTCCCTCAATCTTTGGAATAACCTGGAACTCATATTTTCTCCAAGGATGGTGTTCAAAAGTCGTAGAGCATAGCGTTGTTCAGTGTGCCTGGAGCATGTTTTGATTCCATATGCTAGCTGCACCTGCTCAGAACGTTTGGCATGCACATAAAATTGAGGAGCTTCCTGGATTATTTTGACAGATTTGTAGGAAGGCGCAGGGCCCTTATTTATTTTTCGTGCGTATTTTCCTATTTTGCGAACCACGTGTTGATGATCCACCGGGCCAGCGAGAACGATCAGGGTATTACTGGATACATAGTGCTTTTTCCAGTATCTCTTGAGGCGGCTGGTGGTAAGTCGGTCAATGGAGGCTTCCGTGCCGGTAATGCAGCGCCCCAACGGATGGTTGGGCCAGAGTATATTGTTCAGTAATTCGAGCACATGCTGACTTGGTTGATCCAAGTACATGGCTAATTCTTCTTTTATGACATCACGTTCTTTCTCGATTTCTTCTCGATCAAAAGAAGGATTGATAAACATATCCAGAAGGACATCCGCCAGTATTTCCCATTTGTCTTCACGAGCTTTGGCGTAATAACAGGTATTTTCTTCTGAAGTAAAAGCATTGAGGTATCCTCCGACTCCCTCTACAGATTCAGAAATTTCCTTGGCGTTTCGACGTTTTGTTCCCTTGAACAGGATGTGTTCAATGAAATGTGACACTCCATTGAGTGATTCCGCTTCATGTCGACTGCCGCTTCCGGCCCATACGCCAATGCACACACTGGCCATGTGTGGCATATGTGCCGTTGCAATTCGGGTTCCGTTTTTTAGCTGGGTGATTTCGTACATTGGAGTACGGGGTTTTAAAATCTAACCAACATCAGGTCTTGCCCAGGCAGGTGGATTTTCAAGCTGGAAAAGAACTTCACCGGCTTTCGGGACATAAAGAATACCCTCATCTTCTCGATTGGCGTAGGATTGAGGATCAATACTGTCGGGGTCAAGATATCCGAGATTGATTTCCTCACATACCTCTTTGGGAATTCCTGTGGCCAGAATGACATTAACCCGATTTTTTTCCTTTCCATCTTCCCAAGATCCAACACCTCTAACGTGAGTGGAATGGGCGAGAATTCCCCATGGATATTCCTTGAACTGATCCCATTGGTTTAAAAAGTAATCACGACTATGATAGCCGATTTCCCGAATGAGTTTCCCATGAGTGAGGCTGATCTCCCTGATATGAGGTGCGTAAATAATCAAATCACCGCCATCTGCCAACACTGGTTCCAGCTTGTACATGCATTTCCCTCCCACCCAGAGTTCGTCATACATTTCCGGAGCGCAGGACAAGATGGTATGAAAGGGTTTTTTCTTATATTCGATATGTGTTTTCGCCGAAAGATTGGATGCTTCATCCCATGCCGATTCGGGCGTACCGGTAAATATACCGCGCAGTCCTTGGTGAGTAACGACCATGCATAAGGCGAGTTTTGGGATTTTTACCGATGCTCCGGCTCGGTCAATCACTTTGCGAACGGCTGTCCACTTGTGCCCAATAATTTTAGGATTGGTGATAATGGCGGCCAGCCAGTGAAAAAAGTTCAGGACCTCTGGTCCACTGACACCGGGAAACAAATACTTGTTTCCACCTGAAAACCCCACGACTTCATGAGGAAAAACAGGTCCGATGATGATGATTTGGTCATAGTCAAACAAACGTTTGTTGACGCTGACCGGTACCTCCATTGAGAATCGTCCGTCAGTGAGACTATTTATTTCGTCGGATGTAATCGTGCCGACCTGTCTTAAGGCATCAGGATTATCCCATTCGTGGTTAAAAAATTGAACCTTTTTGTAACGATCACGACGTTCTTCGAGAGTTATTTCCAACCTTTTGCAAATGGCTTCTTCGCTCATGGGTTGATGTGTGCCCAGAGCGACAAGTATGTCGAGAGACTGAACACTTTCTCCATGTTGCGAAAATAAGTTTTTGAATACCATTCCAACCGGGGCAGTACGAGTGCTATCAGGTACAATGAGTAAAACTTTTTTGTTCCTGAATTTTCCCGAGGGAATGGATTCATTCAAAAAGACACCGACCTGATCAGCGTCCAAGAAAGTTTGATCCGGTGCGATTAGTGCGGCCATAACATTCTAATGTCTTTGTTGGATCAAATGGTCTGACTCAAGAAGCCTCCGTCGACTCGGATATCGGTGCCAGTGACGAAGCTACTCGCGGCCTGGCTTGCGAGGAAGACTGCCGCCCCAATTAATTCTTCTGCGTCTCCGAACCTTCCCATGGGGGTATGCGCCATGATGGAACCGGCTCTTTCGGTGGGGGTACCATCTTCGTTGAAAAGAATTTTTCGATTCTGCTCAGCGGGGAAGAATCCAGGAGTGATGGTATTGACCCTTACGCCGGAGCCTGCCCATTCTCGAGCGAGGAATTGACTCAGACTTAACACTGCCGCCTTGGCTGCGGAATAAGCAACAACTTTTGACAAGGGGATGTGAGCTGAGACGCTGGCAATGTTGATCACACTACCTTTCCCAGACTGAATCATAGAAGGACAAAACTCCTGGCAAGGCAACAACACTCCACCCACCAGATTGAGATCAAAGTTTCCTCTCCAGGCTTCCAAGGGTATCTGTTCAAATGTGAAATCACCTGACAAGGTCGTTTTTGGATCATTTCCTCCTGCGGCATTGACGAGTATGGTTGGCGGTCCAAATTGATTACGAATAGTCTCATGCGCCTCTTTCAGACTCTCTGCACTCATGGCATCAGCTTTTACATAATTTGACTTGCCGCCTTTCTCTCGAATGACAGCTGCTTTAATTTCGCCATTGGAGGCATTCCGGCCAAGAATGATGACTTGGCTGCCTGCATCTGCCAAGCCCTGAGCAATAGCACCTCCCAAGCTGCCGGTACCTCCAATAATCACTGCAACTTCTCCCGTTAAATCAAATCGGTTTGTCATGGGTTGATGATGGACTGAGTTGCTTGGTGACTTAAAGGTAAAAATTCAAACGAAGATTGGACAAGAATGAGATTCCATGCAAATTTTCAGCATGGGCATTGACAAAGCAGAATGGGCAAATAAGTTTCAAACTATCTTCGAACAGGGATTGGAAAAATATCAATCCGGCCATCGTGATGTAGACTCATTCTTTTCTTCCGAGGAAACAGCTTTTCTTGCAACTATTGGGTGCAAGCCTCAGGAATTATTTGATTTCGTTGAAGATCGTTGCAAATACGGTGAGCCCGATTTTGAAACGGCTTATCAGGTCGCAGCTATCAGGGAACGATATTTTCGTGAAGTCCAAAACGGTGTTTTGAGTGAAAGGATCATTCCTGCCAGCCAATTGCCCCCCAAACCACAGCCCCTGGACGGAATCCCCTGGTTACCACGTATCATAGCAAAAGCCCGAGCCAAACTGAGAGGTGAACTGGACAATGACACCATGTATGGATGTGGAGGAGATCGTCCCTTTGTAGCCTCTTACGGTTTGACCCTCCCCCAGTTCCTGGAAATCGTATGGGAAGCTGGTGATGATGATCAGGTCATCTTAAATGCCCTACGTAACGGTGGATAGAAGTCATGAATTGCTGACCGGAGATGGCAGACTTGCAGCGGCCATGGCCTGTCCGTGTCTTTTTTGCTTTTCATCTGGTATGTGGAATTGGATTTTATTTGAAAGATCCTGAAATTCCGTTGCCAAAACTTCTTTCGCCTTTTCGATCATTAAATCGGCACCTGTTCCGGTCATAACACGGCCAAGCATCAACAGGTGTTCATATTCATAGATCTGACTGTACTGCGCCAATGCATATCCAAGATAAACTCCCATCGTCTTGTATATAGCTGCAGCTTTAGGATCGTTGTTTGCCATTAAATTTTGGACAACGATCAACTGTTCAGGGAAGGGCATGCCCTGAGGGACATCGATGCCTGCTTTTGGAATCAGGCGAGCAACAGCCTGTTGAGAAAAATACTGCACTCCACAACCCACATCACCTGACCATTCGTCCTTGGGGGCATTCGGGTGGAAATCCACCGGCACAAAAGCCAGTTCGTTTAACCAGGGGGTAATTTGGCCATCAGGAGTCACAAAGCCCGCAGCCTGGTTGGTTCCCATGGCTATACCGAGAACAGAGTTTTGATTCAAATTCATGGATCCAGCCAAGGCTGTCACTTCGCCATCGTTAACCACCTCGAATGGGATATCGTTCCAGGCATGTTTCAATTCGAGAAAAATGTCTTTAACTCGGCTGTTAAAAAGTTCTTCGGAAACTCCTCTAAACAAAGAAGCTACTTTGACTCGGTTGTTGACATATACCCCGGCAGCACTCCCTCCTATGGCATCTACTCTGGGCAATTTTGAAGCTGCCAGCTTCAGGGTATCCATGATGTTGTCATAGTGCCATTGTGGATCAGATTGAGGTATTGGATCCCAGATAATTTCTTCTGAGAAAACGGTTTTACCGTCGATCAAAGCAGCTATTTTGCGGTCGCTGCCTCCGAGATCAAAACCAATTCGGCAACCTTTCAGGTGTCGCCCCAAATTGGCTGCCTGGCTGTTTTCTTCTGGCAAATCCGATTCTTTACAATGAATGATTTCAAAACTTTCCTCAAAGATACGGCGCCCCATCATGTCTGCGTCCCATTGCCCAACGGGATGGTCGCGGTAATGGTGGTTGAGCTGATCACATAAGCTCTGCGGTGCCGTACAGTAAATTTTCGCAGATCCGCGTGACCAAAGTAATACTTTTATGAATCTCTCAAGAAAGAAAAAGTTATGGATAGAGTGTGGTTCGCTGGAATCCAGGATACATGTTTGAAATTTGTAGGCACTCCCATCTGGACGTTTCAACACCAAATGAATCTTTTGGATCGAATCGGTTGAACTGGCTGCGTTCAAGAAGGCCTTTTGTGCCAGAATGGCAGGTCTAAAGTTCGGATCCAATTCTGGGCTTACCGCAGGTACACTCAATGGCAAAACTTGGTTGTTCTTCATTTTTCTCGACTATATGGGCTTCAGTTTTGGAAGCAATGATAGATCTGTTTTACGTTGGAGTTGGGGTGGATTTTGTGCACAATACTGGGGTCAAATGATTCCATCTTTCCACACTAGTCGAGCAGCCATCTGGCATTTGGGAAATATCTGAAGAACTATTGTAAGTCTACATGAGTGACTTGTTTTCAAATGAATTTCACGAGAGGTTGAGAGTTTCCATGTTGCAACCTGGTCAACGTCTGTCCCAGTCCAGATTCATGCTGCGTGAAGAGCTTTTTCAAACTCCTGAATCAAGCGCATATTGGACCGCAACAGATCGTGACGAAGATAAGGACGTGATTCTCTACTTTCCCCCTGAGCTTGTCGTCAAGGATACATCAGCATTGGAAAGTTTTTTCGAACGTTTGTTGCAATGGGGTGAATCGGTTGATGCCGAATGGCATTCGATCATTCACATGGAGCCAAACGCCAAACCTTACCCTTTTGTAGTTTTATCTACTCATGCCGGAAATCCTCTTGAGAATCGGTTGCATCAGGAGGGGGCCAAAGCGAATTGGGTAGATATTGAACCTCTGATTGAAAAGGTGATGCATCATCTGGTGCAGGAACATAAGTTGACCAGACTGCATGGAAGGCTCAGTCCTGAGCATATTCGATTTACAGCTGACGATGAGGTGGTTTTTCTCGGAGCGCAATTGGACAGATTAGCCTTGGAAGTGATCAGGGAGATCACCGATAAACCCATACCAGAATCTTGGGATATCCATGCCACTTCAGAATGTCTTGAAACGGGTGTTTGCCGGCAGGCCGATGAAGTTTTCTCAATGGCATCCATACTGCTTGAGAGTATTCGCCACTTTGGAATCCATATCGAGCTGCCCAAGCATGTGGACCTCCAGGGTAAAGTCCGGTTTGGGAATCTTCTGGTACCAAAAAATGTGAAGAAAGCCCTCATGGATGCCCTCGACGAAGATGCTACGAATCGCCCGAATACAGCCCTCCGCCTGTCTGCTCTACTGGGATTCGGTCTTGGCGAAGCCCTGGAGGATGATCCGGTAGAATCCCTGGAACATATGGCACCTGATGCATCGGAACGCGCCCGAATGTTGATCAGGGGATTATTCAGTCTTCAATCCCTTTTGGTCTTGCTCTCATTTGCTGTCATCATTCTGGGTGGGTGGTTCATTGCTGACAGGCATCAAAAACAAATTGCACAGGAACAGTTGGAGGCACGTCAAACTTTTAACCAAACCCTTATCTTGGATGTCCGTGAAGCGGCCCCAAATGATTTAGACAAGTCGGTTGTCAAGGGCAGCAGTACCTTGATTGTTCGTACGGCACCGGAGGAAGCATTGTTAAGCCTGTCTGGGCCAGGAATCAAAGATGTTTTAGAGGAGTTCTCACCTGCGCAATGGACTCAAATGCAGGAAGGTGCCTATCAATTGTCTGTCCTTTCGGTCGGTCACTCTCCTACTAACTTGTATCCTTTCCTGGAATCAGGAAAAACAAACGTGATTGAGATTCAGCTTTCCGAACCGCTGACCGAGGTCAAATTATCGACTCAACCTTCTGGCGGTACATACAGGTTTCAAAATTCTTCCGGAGAATGGATAACAGGACTTACGCCAGTTAGTATTCCATTGCTATCCGGGGATTATCTGATTCAATTCTCGATGAATGGCGAAACTTTGACAAAGGCGGTTCTTGTAAACGGATACCATCCAAAAGGCATGGATATCGTTGCTGTGTTTGATGGGTGTCGATTGCAGGTGCAATCTTACCCTGACCGTGCTGAGGTGTTTATCAATTCTGAACGCAAGGGTTTAACCCCCTTGACTATTGATGGTTTGATAAAAGGGAGCATTGAATTGGAACTGCGAAAGCCCGGATATTCAACCCGTTCGGAAGTCATTGAAATAAGCTCAGATAAACTCAATTCAATCCGTTGGTCCCTTGTAGAATCTGGTAATTAGGAATTAGTTTACTCAAAGGGACATTCTCATCATCAAAGCCAAAACCTATTTTCAATGCCTCAGGAAGCACAAAAAACAAATCAAACTGAATCTTTGAATGGTGTTTCGGTCATCATGCATTGGCTGAGTTTGTGGCCTTCTGCTGTCAAACGATTTATCAAAAATTCCGGTTTTGTTCATGCGTCTTCATTGTCCTACACCACCCTGGTTGGCCTCATTCCGGTGCTTGCTGTTGGTTTAAGTGTTGCTACTAGCCTGATGTTCAAAGATGGAGAGGAAGGAAGGGCGGAGGTTGAAGTATGGATCGATACGATGGTCAAAACCGTTGCTCCGATGTTGGATCTTGAGTTACGCGATGAAATAGATGGTAGTGCGGAACAGGTGGGGCATATGGCCTCGGTGGAACCAGATGATAAAATGGAAAAAGGGTTTCGAACCGACGAAGTTTGGGAGCATTCCACCACACCTCAAAGTATATCCAAAATCTTAAACATTTCTCAAACAGGTCAGAATGGGAGGAGGAGGGAAGTTGCCAGGCAAATTGCTGAATTTGTTAGCCGGATACATACCCGCACCATTGGGATGACGAGTGTTATTTTGTTTCTCGTCGTCGCTATTCTTTTGCTGCGTGCCATTGAGCGAACATTTAATAAGGTTTGGGAAATTCCCCGGAATCGAAGCTGGGGGGCAGGTGTGGCTCAGTATTGGGCGGGACTGACCTTAATGCCATTTTTGTTTATCATCGGAACAGGCTTGTCTTCGAGTTCGTTTTTGCAGGATTTTACCCTCTACATTTCGGGGATGCGCTGGTTTGGGAAGTTTCTGTTGTTCATATTTTCCTGGATGATTACCGGGTCGGCTTGTGCTCTGGTTTACAGAATCATGACCAATACCCGGGTAACTTTGAAGGCAGCTGTCGCAGGCGGATTATCCGCGGGGCTCTTACTGCAGTTAAACAGCCAATTGAGTGTGGTTTATTTTTCCAACGTTGCAACGGTCAATAAAATATACGGAAGTCTTGGGGCCATCCCAATCCTCCTGCTTGGACTTTATGTTTCCTGGATCATTTTGATTTTTGGATCGCACGTGGCTTACTTGGTTCAATTCCCAGCCAGAGAGTTTGAGAAAGACAAAATGGACTCGGATGAACCAAAGTTACAAGTTTTGGATGCGATAAAATTGTTATGCTTTGTTGGGGGAAGATTCAGCAAGGGTGAAAAAGCTTCTTCACTGGATGAAATTGCCGATCAAATGAATTTGGAGCTTACTTACCTCTCAAATTTGGTGCGGGTATTGAAAGAAGGTGGTTTATTGTTTTTGGGAGCGGAGCCCGAGCAGCTTGTCAGTCTTGCCAAGCCTTCTGATAAGATCACATTAGCCCAAGTTTTTCAGAAGATAGATACTGAAAAGGTTCCTTCCGAAGCCGGCGCTGAGCATCCTGATGCATGTAATCAAGCTTACTCCAAAATAATCCATTCGCGTAATCAATCTGCGGCTGAAATAACTATCAGCGACTTGATTGAATCCGATGGAGACCACGATTCTGCTCATGTGGCTTAATGTGATGTGGGTATCCATTGAGCCAAAACTCTGAGCAGCTCCTGCTTTTGTAAAGGTTTCGCCAGGTAATCATTCATGCCGGCATCCAGGCATCGACGGTCGTCGCCAACCATCGCATTTGCTGTAACTGCCACAATGGGGATATGGGATTTATTGCCGTAGGAATCAGCATCCAGGGATCGAATGACTTCAGTGGCTTCGAGACCATCCATGATGGGCATTTGGACATCCATGAGTATTAAATCATAATCTCCGCTTTTGATAGAATCCACCGCTTCCTGTCCATTAGAAACAATGGACACTTCATAGCCCAGCATGTCCAGCATGGTTTGGACGACTTTTTGGTTGATGGGGTGATCATCCACCACCAGGATGCGGTGTTTGGAGGTCGTTCCAGATGATTTTTCAAAATTCAACTCATGCTCTTTGATGGACTGTGTGGTTGTTCGGAAAAACCGTGATGCTGTCGCGAAGTAAAATGGTCTGGTAAATATATGGTTCACATTTTCCGATATGCCATCCATCAAATCAGAAGGGATCAGTCCAGCATGAATCACCAAAGTCCGACGATGATTCCATTTGGGAACTGCCTTGATTTCGTCGACCAACTCCTTCAACTGATTTGAATCATAGCCCACAGGAATATCCAACACGATCCAGCCTTCCTGGAAAGTACTCTTCGCTTTGGCATCTTCCAGTGTTTTAAAAACCTCAAGATTTTTAGTTAGATTCTTGAAGATGGACGAAGTGCAAGTTGCATTCACCTGAGCGGGTGAAATGATCGTTGTAGGAAGGTTGGGGATAAATTTGGCTGGAGGTAAGGTAGATACATCAAGACATTTCATTTCGAGTTCGACCCAAAACTGACTGCCCTCACCTAAATTGCTCTCAACACCAATGTTTCCTCCCATGATTTCCACCAAGGACTTCGTAATCGCCAGCCCCAATCCAGTTCCTTCTGCTTTATTGCCGAAAGGTGAATGGATTTGTGTGAATTTTTGGAATAAACGATCCTTCCCTTCAGGAGAAATACCGACGCCTGTATCTTCAACTTCAAATCTGATTCGGAAGGTGCTTTTTCCCGTTTGCCCCTTGTTGGTAGCACTTAAGATGACACCGCCCTGATCTGTGAATTTGATGGCATTGCCCAACAAATTGGTGAGAATCTGTCGGATTCGACCTTCATCACCTTGAAAATCAAGCGGTAAATCTCTACAGTGCCTCAAGCCAATTTCCAGGCCTTTTTTATAGGCTCCCGGAGCCATGGTTTCGATAGTGGATTCAAGGAGGTTTTGAAGATTGAAATTCACCGATTCGAATTCCATTCGCCCAGCTTCCAATTTAGAAAGATCGAGAATATCGTTGATAATGGTAAGTAAGTTCTCGGCGGATTGTTTGGACAAGTTGAGGTAATGCTTGTGCTCATCAGGCATTTTTTCGGAATCCAAAAGGATATTGGTCATTCCAATGATACCATTCATTGGAGTCCTGATTTCATGGCTCATGCAGGCTAGAAATTCAGATTTAGCCCGGTTGGCTGTCTCAGCCTCCTCTTTTGCCGTCTTTAACTCTTCCGCCTCAACCTGCTTGGTTTCTGCTAATTCCACGAGCAGCTTTCGTTCACGTTCGACAGTCTTGTGATGTTCGGTTCTCTCCTTTTCCAATGCATGAAGCCTTTCTTCAGATTCTGCATAAGCATTCTTCAGGTCGTTGTCGCGACGCTGGATTTGATCCAGCATGTTGTTGTATTGCTGGGAGAGCTGTCCTAACTCGTCATTTGTTTTGCATTCTACGCGTTTGTCATAATCCCCGGTCCTTGCGACGTCCTGGGAAATTTTCAGCAAATTGGCAACAGGTCCTGAAATGTAAAAAACAAAGCGCTTGGATAAGACATATGCCAAAACACTTCCCATGAATATAATGATCAAATTGGTAATTAAGATGTTCAGGATATTATCCCGCAGGAGAGAATGATCTGACATTAGATGCACGTAACCTAGTATTTGTTCGGGGTCGTTGTCATCCCTGATGGCCTTAACCCATTTGACGCCCGAAAGTGAGATGGCTGAACCCTCTTTGAACCTTTCATTCTCCTCAATGACAGGAGTGGGGGAATCCGGTCTCAGGTATTCGGAAAATACCTTTCCATCGGTATCCAAAAAACATGCGGCGACAATATCAGGTCTTTCATTCATTTGCAGAAGATTGTCGGCTGCATTTTTAGCGTTGGGCATCTGCAATTTCCCGAGCATTGCCATTTGCATGGGATCGTCACCATTCTCCGCGAGATTGTCGACAATGGTCTCGAGTTCTCTGAGCGTCAGCTGGACCACTATTTTTATTTCGAAAACAGCCATGACCGAAGAGGCCAGTAAAAGTGTTGTGATGCTGGTAAGCATCATAAAGAGCATCAGCTTCCTTGATAAACTCGAGTTGTAATAGGAAGATAACATCAATACCTTTGCTCAGTTTCCTTTAAGGTGGAAACCTGTTTGGAGAGTTTAACCAAGTTGTTGCTCAGAAAAAGGCCGGCGCTTTTGGCCTCGTTGGGATTCGTTAATAAGGCTAGATGCTTGTCCTCGCGTATGATGGATATCATCCCTCCGTTGATTACAAAATTGAGATCTTCACCGACAGTCAGGATGGGCTTTCTTGATTTCCTGAGGCTATCAATAAAAAATTTAGAAGAAGCCGACCATTCACCACTGATATAGAGAAGGTGTCCTGATTGGAAATCAGTCATGTGCTCAAATTTTTCAAACTCAAGTGGACGTCCTTTAATGAGTTTCCCTTGAAACTTTTGAAAGGCATTCACCAGGTCCTGATTGCCAACAATCCCAATAACGATGGGAGAATGTCTTTCAGCAAAAGATCCTTCAGGCCATGAAGTCGATTTAACGAAATTGTAAACCAGAAGTGCCCTGGCTTCATACTCCTGTAACTGCTGGCTTCTTGTTGATAGGGTCAGGAATAAAAGTCCCAATGAAATCAATACATGCTTGGTCCAGTTTAATCTGGATAAGCTCTGCCTGGGAGGCATGGAATTGATTTCTTGTTGGCCGCAGGTCATTTGAAAAAAATGAGAATGATTCGATTCAAATCTTCAAAATTGAACATTCCAGGAAGTGGCAATTCTCCAATTTTCCCCGGGCTGAGGTCCATTGAGGTATTGGTAAACCGGCGTTCCGACTTCGACTTCAAATTGATGTCCACTGAAAACTCCCCGATCAATCGGAACCCTGATTCCCAGCAGAAAATC
Organism: uncultured Verrucomicrobiota bacterium; assembly: GCA_964342825.1. GTDB lineage: Bacteria > Verrucomicrobiota > Verrucomicrobiia > Limisphaerales > AAA164-E04 > AAA164-E04. The sequence continues at coordinate 29,480 of CAYFHO010000017.1, read as the reverse complement.
AATCTTGCGACCACCAAACAAGGATGGGTTGGTGACGGGGGCTGGGTAGACTCCGCCTGGGAGCACCAAATCATCATCCTGCCCATGCACCCTGTCCCAATAAGTGCCCATTAATTTGATTGAAGGTTGGAGATAAGGGAGGAGTTCGTAGAAAAGGGAAGTTTTTATGATAGCTCGGTGACTCAGACTGTAGTTGTGATAGTTTTTCCCCATACGAAACGTTCCCTGCACCTGGTTAACCCATTCCGAATTGTTCATTCTCCGGATATGTGTTAGACTCGGGCTAAAGTCCAAGGTTCCTGATCCCAACTGCATGGTATAAGGCAGCAAGGTGTCCTGGTTGGCGTCGCGAGGAGTTCTGCCTTTTTCATTGATCGATCCTGTCGGAACACTCAATGCCGCGCCCAGGTGGATGGAATCCTTCTCATCATTCCAGGCGAGATAATTCAGGCCAATGGAAGTATCCCCAATCCCATGTGAATGAATGGTGAATTCGTCAAAACCCGGAACACTGCTAATGTGATAGGTTTCCTGCCTGACGTATGATAGTTGCAAATCCAAACTCAGACGTGAGTTGATTTGGTAACCCAATGAAATCAAATGCACGTTCTGTATGATTTCAAGTGGTAACACAGGGAACTGCGCCTGCATTTCAACCAGTGGCACTTTCCGTGTTCCTGACTGGTAATCTTCGAACGTTGCGTGCACGTAATGATAAGCAAAGCGAAACTTGTCTTGTTTGACTGCCTGCTCTTGGATGTCATCTCCTGTTTCATGGGGGATAATTGGCATGGCCAAAATATCCTCCAATTTCAATAGGGTTAGGTCGGTGGGAGCTGATTGTCCATGTGCCGTCTGAAGTAAACACGACCATAGGAAAACAAGGATGCAGGGCATATACGTCCTTGATTTCCCTGTTTTGAAAATCAATTTAATCAATGGTTGGTTCATGCCTTCATTCCTTCAGGTTATGCTTAGCTTTATAAGTCGCCTCCAATGGATCATGATTCCAGTATTCAGAAGATGGGAACTGATCACTCCCATCTTCTGAATGGATAACACGATCGACTGCGCGAGATCATGTGCCAGAATGATGATTATCGCAAGCCTGGTTTACATCCCTTGCTGAAGATACAAAACAATGTGCCCAAGTCCTTCATCATGGATCATTCTTCTCCGTCTTCAATGGATTCATGATCCATACTGAAAGGATTCCCATTATGAAACATCCTATCCAGAATCCGGAAGGGAACTTGGGGTAAAGCACCATTCCAATACTTGGTCCAAGCATAAAAGCGGTGGACCATGAGATGCCATTCATTCCCATGTAACGACCACGCTGGTGACTTGGAGCGAGATGACTGACATATGCCATGCTGACGGGTAAACAAATCATTTCCCCGAATGTAAATACCATCATTCCGAAAAAGAACCGTGTAATGCCCGGATCTAAGACGATAAAAACAACCGAACAGGCTATTAAAAAATATCCAAGGCTGATCATTACCGTTGGGGCATGACGGCGTGTCCAGGCGGATAAGGGAATTTCAAAAAGTACAATCAATACTCCATTCAATCCCAAAACCAATCCATAGTGAGAGGCGCTTAAGCCTACTGATTCCATGGCAATGCCCAGGGTGCTGATCCATTGAATAAATACAAAAGCTATCAATGTGTTCGATAAGATCAGTCTTCTGAATGGCGGGTTGTTCCATGTGATTTTGAATTGTTCCGTCAAATGAAACGGGATCTTTCCAAATCCTTCCCATGTCACGTGACGTTTTTCTTTGCTGTGCAATCCAAAAAAAGCCAGGCAGCCAAACATCACACACGTTGCAGCATCCAATCGAAACAACATGACAAATGAATGTGAAGCGAGCCATCCTCCCATAGCCGGCCCCAGTGACCAGCCCAGGTTAATGCAGAACCTCAGCATGGCAAATGCTGTGATTCGATGTTCTTCGGCTACGCTTTCCGATAACAATGCACTGGCAGATGGCCGATAAAGCTCAGAAGTCAATCCTGCCATGAATGCACAGAGGCAGATCAAGGCAATGTGACTCACACTGGACAAAGTCCAGATCGCTGCGGCTCCCATCAGCATACTGGTGATGATGGAACGTCTTCGGCCGATAGAATCAGCGAGGTAACCTCCCACGATGGCAGAGCAAAGGTGTCCAGCACCATACAACCCCAAAGCCCAACCTGCTTGGGATTCTGAGTAACCAGCTTTGCGCAGGTGCAGGCCAAGGAAAGGAATGACGAATGTTCCGAAACGGTTCAGGAACATTCCTCCCAGTATGATCCAGACTTGCGCAGGAAAACTGCGGATCGCTTCAACGATCGTGGGTGTTTCTCTTGCTGCGGTGACAGCGGTTGAACATTTGGTGCGTGTGATGTCAGTGGTTTTCATGAGAAATAAAAAAACCCTGCCAACCTTTAAGGCTAGCAGGGTTAGAAATTGATAAATCAGTTTTTGGTTACATCACTAATTAGGTTCCTGCTGCCTTTCTTCCGGGGTAACGAGAATAGAGATTGTCATCGGAAGCACATAAAGACGCACGCCCGCCTTGACACCTGCAGCGAGGTGTTTCCAGCTTTTGAATTGTGGGCTTTGGTCGTTCATGACTTAGGCGTATTAGCGTTGCGCAATCAGATTCTGTCAAGAGGTAAGTTTTGTTTTTTCATGAGACGACGCGCCAATCCTACATGAACCGAGAATCATCTGGTAGAACATGCTTCTTTTGTTTAAGGGTAATTCGATTTCACACGCGTCATGAAACGATTCTGTTTTACAAGCTACCTGATCGTATTACTGGTTCAAATATGTCCCGCATATGGCGAGCAAAGGCCTAATGTTTTGATGATTCTCGTCGATGATCTCAAACCCGCAATGGGATGTTATGGGGATCCGTTAGCCAAAACACCTCACATGGATCGTTTGGCTGCGAGTGGATTGCGATTCGTGAAAGCTTATTGCAACCAATCAGTATGTGCTCCATCCAGGAATAATTTATTACTTGGAAGCCGTTCCACTTCGATTGGGATCTACGGATTAGGGCGACATTTCCGTGATGTCATTCCGAATGCATTAACCATGCCACAGTATTTCAGTCAGCATGGTTGGACTTCAGCATGCATGGGTAAAGTGCTCCATACCGGACATGGAAACCATGACGACAAGCAATCCTGGGATGTTCCATCTTACCTCGATAAGGTAGTCGAATACCTGAAGCCTGAAAGCACGGAGGGTGGTCAACTGACGCGTGAGGAGGCTTATTTTACGAATCAAAAATTGGGTCAGATTCGAAGCTTGCCGAAAGGTTATGCCTGGGAGAGTGCCGATGTAACTGATGAAGCTTATGCGGATGGGAGGATCGCTTCTAAGGTGATTGAACGTTTGAAATTTCATCAGCGCAATACCGACGTTCCATTCTTTATCATGGCTGGATTTGTGAAACCACACCTTCCATTCACTGCTCCTCAAAAGTATTGGGACATGCATGACCCAAATGCTTTTCCCATAGCTTCAGATCAGCGGGATCCTGAGTTGGCTCCATCTTTGGCAGGGAAACGTGGTGGTGAGATTGTCAATTATGCGCCACTGACGGTGGAAAATATCAAAGAAATCAGCATTCAAAGGAAGTTGCTCCATGGCTACTATGCCGCAGCGAGCTACGCGGACGCTCAGATTGGTAAGGTTTTGGATGCACTTGATTCTTTAGGTCTGGCTGAAAACACCATTGTTGTTCTATGGGGCGACCACGGGTGGCACCTTGGTGACCATGGTTATTGGACCAAACACACCAACTACGAACAGGCGAATCGGATTCCAATCATTATTCGTGCGCCGGGAGTTACGAAGCCAGGTTCAGTAACCAGGCAGCTTGCCGAAACAGTTGATCTATTTCCTACCGTTGCCGATTTGGCGGGATTGAATCCTCCCAGTGGACCCCAACCGATCGACGGAGTGAGCCTGGTTTCGGTGCTCAGGAATCCTTCAAAACTTGTTCGAAATCACGCCTATCATTGTTATCCACGAGGACAACAAATCGGTCGAGCCATTCGCACGGATCGATATCGATTGATTGAATGGAAAAAGCCGGGGGCATCCGAGGAGTCAGCGGTATTTGAATTGTATGATTACCTCCAGGATCCTGCCGAAACTCGAAACCTGGCATCTGCAAGACCAGAGGCAGTCGTCAAATTGAAGGCTATTCTTGCCAGTCACCCGGAAGCCAAAAGAAGGCAATAAAAAACTTACTGTATCATCGCTTGATTATGAAATTCATTTTGTTCGCTACTAAGTTCAAGATCATTTTCCTAATGAAACTTTTATTTCTCATTTTTTGTTTACTGAGCTGGAATACCTCCGCGCTATTTGGTCAGTCGGATCCGATTCCCTTGTTTGACGGTCAATCATTTGAAGGATGGGAAGGGGACATGACGGTTTGGAGGATTGAGGGCAATACCATCGTGGGAGGTTCGATGGAAGGTAATCCCCAAAACGAATTTTTGGCGACTAAACAGGAATACGATCACTTTCGTTTAACCCTCGAATACAAATTGGAGGGATCCGAAGGTTTTGTGAATGGTGGTGTTCAGTTTCGCAGTCGTCGTATTGCAGATCCGGCGAATGAAATGATCGGATATCAAGCCGACATCGGAGCGGGTTGGTCGGGGAGTTTATATGACGAATCACGTAGAAGGACCATGTTGGCAACCGCAGACAAGGCGTTGCTGGCACGTGTTGAAAAACCGGGAGATTGGAATCAATACGAAATCGTGGCTCAAGGGAATCAAGTGAAGTTGTTTCTAAACAATGTTCACATGATCACCTACATCGAACCAGACTCCGATTTAGAGCAAAAGGGTTTGATCGCGCTTCAGATTCACGGCCAGTGCAAGGCTGAAATCTCATTTAGAAATATCATGATTCAACAATTACCCGAACCTTCAACACCTCTTGAAGGTAAGGTGTTGAGCCGGTTTGGAGATGGTCAACCTATCGAATCCAAATTACCTTTCACAAACAATGTATACGTGCCTCAGAATGATGAGATCGTAGTGTTGATTGGGCAGGAGAATTTCGTCAGGGAACAAAAAGCAGCGTCGTTTGAATCCAGAATGGTGGCCGGATTCGCAAGCCATAACCTACGTTTTCGTTCGATGGCATGGGAAGGGGACACGGTTTATGAGCAGTGGCGGGAGTTGAATTTTGGTAGTTGGTTGGATCAATTGAAAACAGTCTCTGCCGGAACGCTCATCATTCAGTTCGGTCAGATGGAAGTTTTTGATGGTCCTGAAAGATTAACCGAATTCAAGGTTGCTTATCATCGTTTACTGGATCAGTTCGCACAACAAACCCGACGTGTTGTACTTGTTTCCCCGATGCCATTTGAAAAACCGCTCACCAGTCATGCTCCTGACCTGACTTCTCGGAATCAGGATGTGGCGGCTTATGCCGACGTGGTGGGCGAAATTGCCAGGGAAAGACAATGCCTTTTCATCGATCTGGTAACTGCGTTGCAGGGCAGGGGAGACTCGGCTTCACGATTGACCGAGGATGGGATCCACCTGACGACATTTGGCCTTGAGGTGGTGGGTGAAATCATGGCGAACGCATTGGGGGCTCAACCAGTCGTCGGGGTGGAGCGGGAAGTGTTGAAAGAATTGGTATTGGCAAAAAACAGACTCTGGTTCGATTCCTGGCGACCGGCGAATTGGTCTTTTGTATATGGGGATCGTATCTCGCAGATGTTTGGCCGTGGAGTCGCAGGGGCTCCTTCGCTTCACGAAAGCTTCGAGCAAAGGAAACCCATGATCGAAGCATTGGATGGTTATATTCATCAAATTGCTAATCGAAGCCAAACTCCTCTCCCACCTCTCTTTGAACCTGATGAGTTTGTCGTCTCACCGGTGGCTTTGACTCCCGAAGAGCAATTGAAAACATTTGAAATGCACGATGGTTATCAAGTGAATTTGTATGCTTCGGAAAGGGAGGGTGTGGTGAATCCAGTCCAGATTGCCTGGGATGAAGCCGGACGTTTGTATGTGGCATGCTCTCCTTCTTATCCTCAAAACCTCGCCAACCGCCAGCCATCAGACTACATCCTTGTTTTTGAAGATACGGACCATGATGGGCGAGCGGATCGTCAGTGGAGGTTTGCTTCGAGGCTCAACATGATTCAGGGTTTGGAGCTCGGTAAGGATGGATTGTATGTGTGTGATTTTGATCAACTCGTTTTCCTGCGAGATCGGGACGGGGATCTCGTCGCAGATGAACGACAGATTCTGTTTTCGGGTTTTGGAATTGGTGATACGCATCAATTGATCAATTCGATTTCTCATGGTCCTGATGGAAGTCTGTGGTTTACCCAGGGAATGCATGCCATGTCGGTTGTAGAAACACCTTGGGGCATTGCGAGATTGGATCGCGCCGCAGTGTGGCGTTTGCGTCCCCGTACTTTGCGATTGGAGGGATTCTTTGGCGGGGGAATGGCGGGGGCCAATTGTTGGGGAGTGACGTTTGATGATTATGGGCAGGTCTTTCACAAGACTGGTGACAGACCTCATGGTTACTGGACAGTACCTGGAATGGTGCGTGGAGCGAGTCCCATTGGCAGTGGTTCCCGCGAATCAGCGAATCAATCCTATGCCAATTCACCGGAACAATACCATTCTGTGGGGGCCATATTTGAAACATCACCCAAAACCACATCCATTGATATCGTTGGAACCGCGGCCATGCCCGACAATATTCAAGGGACGGCTTTGATTGGTGGTTACTTTGGTTCTGTCGTGGAATTACATCGATTTCAGGATGATGGTGCGGGGTTTAAGACCACTCAATTGCCCAAAGTCATGCGATCTTCGAATAACGCTTTCCGTCCTGTGGATGTCAGCATGGGACCCGATGGTGCCATGTATCTGGCCGATTGGTATAATCCCGTGATTGGGCATTACCAGGCAAGCTATGCGGATCCAAAACGGGACAAACATCATGGAAGAATTTGGCGTGTGTCCTCGACGAAACTTGATGCGGTTCGCCCTCCCAGCCTTGCTGAGATGACGACACGACAGCTTCTGGACCAATTGGATTCACCGGAGAGGTGGACACGGTATCAGGCCAAGCGATTACTTTACTATCGTTCCACTGATGAAGTGGTCAAAGAGGCGGATGCTTTGGTTGAGCGTTTATTGAATCAAAAGGAAGCTTCGGAGCAATGGATGCTGGAAATACTTGGGGTGTTTCAGGCGCATGAAACTCCTCGTCCCAAGTTTTTGAAGTATTTGTTACGGTCATCGGATTACCGAATTCGTGCCTACGCAGCACGCGCCATCGGAGGCTGGGCCGATCGATTGCCGGAGGCCGCTGCTTGGCTGCGTCAGGCCGTTCAAGATACTCATCCAAGAGTTCGATTGGAGGCGGTTGTGGCTTGCAGTTATTTGCCTTCAACTGAATCTGTGGCCATTGCGACGCTTGCTTTGGAACATCCCATGGATCGTTTTCTTGAGTATGCCTTGCGGCAAAGTACCAGGGCTTTGCAACCACTTTGGGAAGAGCCCTGGAAAGAAGGGCGATTGGAGTTTAGTTCAGCCAAACAAGCGGATTACTTGAGAGATTTGATCGGTAATCCACCGGTTCCGCCAAGTCAGGGTGAGTTGCTTTATGAACAAGCCTGTCTCCCATGCCATCAACCCGATGGTAAGGGGTTGATGGGTGTCTATCCTTCTTTGCGTGGAAGTGACTGGGTGCAGGGTGATGTGGATCGGTTGATAAAAATAGTGCTGCATGGTTTGACCGGTCCTATTCAGGTAAACGGTCAAAGTTTTCAACCTCAAACTCCCGTAGCCATGCCGTCATTCGCCGGATTGAATGACGATGATTTGGCGGCATTGCTGAGTTTTCTCAGGGAATCTTTCGGAAACGAAGGTGATGCGATTCCCGCCGAACGGGTACATCAAGTCCGATTAAAGACGCAAGGTCGTACCTCACCCTGGACAGAAACTGAGTTGTAATAATCCTCCACTCATTCCGTTGGAGTTCAGCCTTGAGGCTGTTGTTTTGTGGCGGCGCCATTCCTTGGGTACCAGATATTTAATTGTGCAAAATCATCTCGAAGGAATCCCGCGTCTCTGGTGAGGAGTCGGTCTGCCGTTTCGGAAGCATGGGCACCTATGAGGAAATCGATCACTATGCGGCCTTTTTTCCCTCCTCTGGACAGATACTTTTTGAAATGGGTTCCGGCAAGCAGGGCTGCTTCATGAGTTGCTGGTACGTAGTCGATACCTATGGACTCGAGGAATGAACGGGTTTTCTGATCACATACAGGTGTGATTTCGGCTATGACACACTCGCAAACTATCAATCTCCCTTGTTTTTTGGCCTCTTTCAGGGCATTGGCAGATGCAAGGCCATTTTTAGAATCGTTGACGGCTATGTCGAGAAGAACGCAGGAATCAATTGCGGTGATCATCGAGCCCGAATGGATTTCATGTAAGCGTCAACGGATTTGTCCCCGGGTAATTCGGTAAATCCCAACCAGGCATCGATGGGATCGGATTCGAGTTTTTTGGCGAGGATTAACTGACCGTTCTTCTCGGTAAATTCTAATACAGAACCCGTTTCCAGTCCCAGATTGACTCTTAGTTTTTTCGGTATGGTGATTTGTCCTTTTTCAGAAACAATCGCGTTCATACTTTTAAAATAAGAATTCCTACCTCAGTGTCAAGGCGAGGGAAATGTTGTTTCCATTCCCAGATAAATTGGATTTTGAGTACGAAACCTTTGTCCTGACTACTGACTCTTGAACCGCAGATGGCTTAGATTCTCTTTTTTAAACTTTTTTTGAGTCCAAATCACGGTTTTGTTGCCGTCTCGCCAACGACTTCCATTCGCACCAAAATTAGTTGGAGTTCAGCCTTGAGACTGCATTTTGCGGCTTCATATTGCGGAGCCGGTTTTAAGTTTGGGCGAATCTCCTTGCTTGATGTCATTGGGACTCGCTCTCTTCGAGAGCTGTGGTAACCTTAAGGTTGAACTCCAACAGGCTGCTGTATTCAGTGGATAGATCGCTGATCGCCTGTTTATAACTTTGCAAATCTCGGTATCTGCTATTTGTTCTCACACGAAGGAGCCAAGACACAAAGGGGGTTTGACGATGAGATTATGAAGTGGGATTTGTGGGAACTCACCCCTCCAGTCAAACCTCTAAGTCCGCATAATAAAGGCGGCCATGTTGGTGGCCGCCTTGAAGTTTCAAAGGGTTCGTTTTGTTCAGAGATTAATAGCGATAGTGCTCTGGCTTGTAAGGGCCTTCTACCGGTACTCCTATGTAGTCGGCTTGTTCTTTTGTCAGGGTGGTCAATTTAACTCCCAGTTTGGACAAATGAAGTCGTGCGACTTCTTCGTCCAGGGCTTTTGGCAGCACATAAACGCAAGGTTTGCAGTTTTCGCGTTTCTCCCAAAGGTCGAGCTGAGCCAGGGTTTGGTTTGCGAAGCTGTTGGACATGACGAAGGAAGGGTGGCCGGTGGCGCAACCAAGATTGACCAAACGTCCCTCTGCGAGCATGAAAATGGAACGTCCATCTTTCATGAAATACTGATCAACCTGTGGTTTGACCGTGACCATTTTTACGTCAGGGTGCTTGTTCAATTTGTCCACTTGAATCTCGTTATCAAAATGACCGATGTTACATACGATGGCCTGGTCTTTCATGTTCAACATGTGTTCCAGGGTGATCACATCTTTATTTCCGGTAGTGGTCACATAGATGTCAGCACGTCCTAAGGTTTCTTCAACTGTGGTGACTTCGAATCCTTCCATCGTTGCCTGGAGTGCATTAATGGGGTCAATTTCTGTGACGATCACACGAGCACCGAAACCACGCATGGATTGTGCACAACCCTTACCCACGTCACCGTAGCCGACGACGCAAACGACCTTGCCAGCGATCATGACGTCCGTGGCGCGTTTGATGCCGTCTGCCAAAGATTCGCGGCAACCGTATAAATTGTCGAACTTGGATTTGGTGACCGAGTCATTAACGTTGACTGCGGGAACAAGGAGCGTTCCTTCCTGAAGCATTTTGTAAAGGCGATGTACCCCGGTGGTGGTTTCTTCGGAGACGCCTTTCCAGTCTTTGACAACATTGTGCCAGTGCAGGGGATCTTCGGCGTGAACCTTTTTCAGCAAGTCCTTGATAACCTGTTCTTCGGTGCTTTCCGAGGGGGTGTTGACCCAGTCGCTTCCATTTTCCAACTCATAGCCTTTGTGGATGAGCAGGGTGGCGTCACCACCGTCATCGACGATCAATTCAGGGCCTTTACCATCAGGATGAGTCAGAGCTTGGTAAGTGCACCACCAGTATTCTTCCAGAGTTTCACCTTTCCAGGCAAAGACTGGATGGCCAGCTTCAGCAATCGCGGCGGCGGCATGGTCTTGGGTGGAGAAAATATTGCAACTAGCCCAGCGGACAGATGCTCCGAGATCAGCAAGAGTTTCGATCAACACAGCCGTTTGAATGGTCATGTGGAGAGACCCGGTGATGCGGACATCTTTCAAAGGTTTGTTCGCGGCGTGTTTTTCACGGATCGCCATCAAACCGGGCATCTCTTTTTCGGCAATGGTGATTTCTTTACGGCCCCATTCGGCAAGTGACAGATTGGCGACTTTGAAGTCTTGAGTATCGGTGGGTTGATTCAATGTTGTGCTCATAATTTGAAGAATGATTTTAGATTAGAATTGTGCTTATGCCTTGATGGCTTTTTTCAACGCGGCAGCTTTGTCGGTTCGTTCCCAGGTAATGGTTTTGGTGTCATCAACCTTGCCGAAGTGCCCATAATTGGTTGTGGCAGAGAAGATGGGGCGAAGTAGTTTCAGTTGCTTGACGATGTCGGCGGGTTTGAAACTGAAAACCTTCTTCACCGCTTCTGTGATTTCCGCATCGCTCACTGTGCCTGTGCCGAAAGTATCAACGGCAACGGAAACCGGATCTGGGTATCCGATGGCGTAAGCAAACTGCACTTCACATTTTTTCGCAAGACCGGCAGCGACGACATTTTTGGCAACGTAGCGTCCCATGTAGGCCGCGCTGCGATCGACTTTACTGGGATCTTTACCCGAGAAAGCCCCTCCACCGTGCCGCCCCATGCCGCCGTAGGTATCGACGATGATCTTGCGACCGGTCAAACCTGCGTCTCCTTGAGGGCCACCGACCACAAACCGGCCCGTGGGGTTGATGAGGTATTGGGTGTTTTTGTTCAGCATTTTCTTTGGAAGCACCTTCTGGATGACTTTTTTGACGATGAAGTCATGGATTTGCTTGTGAGTGACATCATCTGTATGCTGAGTGCTGACGACGACGGAGGTGATTTCAACAGGCTTGCCGTCCTCATAACGAACGGAGCATTGAGATTTTGCATCTGGACGCAGCCATTTTGCTTTGCCACTTTTGCGGATGCGGGTGAGTTCGCGACCTACTCGGTGTGCGAACATGACCGGAGCTGGCATTAATTCATCGGTTTCATCGCAGGCATAACCAAACATCAAACCCTGATCTCCGGCCCCTTGCTCGTCCGTGGCCTTTCCCTTGGCTGCTTTGGCGTCCACACCCTGGGCGATATCGGCACTTTGCGTGGTCAGGTAATTGTTGATGAATATATGATCTGCATGGAACACGTCATCATCGTTAACATATCCAATGCCACGAATGGCTTCACGGATGACTTCGTTGTAATCGAATTTTGCTTTGGTGGTTATTTCTCCACCAATCACGACCACATTGCTTTTTACGAAAGTCTCACAGGCGACTCGGCTGGTTTTGTCCTGCGCCAGACATGCATCCAGAATCGCATCAGAAATGGTGTCACATACTTTGTCAGGGTGGCCTTCGCCGACGGATTCGGATGAAAAAATGTAGTTATTGCTCATGATTATTGATGTCTCGAATTCGATTCAATTAGTGTCATATTGACGTATCTTGATAGGATGATATAACCATTTTTCTCGACGTCAATGGATTATTACTGAATTTATGGACTTCAAATCATCCATGAAACGAGAACAGCAGAGAAAACAGACATGGCCGATATTGTTGCATCATTGAGAGTGTTGGCGGACGTCACGCGTCTTCGTCTGGTGGCTTTGTTGGCTCAGGATGAATTATCCGTCAACGAACTCCAGGAGATCACCCGCATGGGGCAGTCACGAATCAGTACACATCTCGGGTTGCTCCAAAAGCATGGGTTTCTGACTTCAAGACGCGAGGGCAAGCGGGTTTTCTACCGTTTATTGGAAATAAGAGACGGTGCCGATAAATCGCTACTCGACGTTGCTCTGGAGGGAGCCCATCAGTTGGAGAACTATGAATCGGACACCATCAACCTGAAGAGGATCCTGGAAAGACGTGAGGATCAGGCCAAAGTGTACTTCAATCAGGTTGCCGGTCGCTTTGATCGCAGTTACGGGCCGGGTCGATCCTGGCAGGCTTTTGGGCAGATGTTGCTTCGATTGATACCTCCCCTGGACATCGCGGATCTCGGTTCAGGTGAAGGACTGTTATCGGAACTTTTGGCAATGAATGCGAAATCGGTGATCGCCGTGGATAACTCGCAAAGCATGGTCGAATTCGGATCTCGCAAAGCCAAAGAAAACGGCGTTGCCAACCTGGAGTTCAGGCAGGGGGACCTCATGCAACCGCCTATTGACGATCAAAGCGTGGAAGTTGTCATTCTGAGTCAAGCTTTGCATCATGCCGAAGATCCAGGCGTTGCATTGACATCGGCCTTTAGGATACTCCGGCCAGGGGGTAAATTGCTGGTTCTGGACCTGTTGAAGCATGATTTCGATGACGCAAAGTCACTTTATGGAGATGTCTGGATGGGATTCGAGGAAAGTCATCTTCAAAAGTGGATGGAAAAGGCTGGTTTCACACAAATTGAAATTGAAGTAGTGGCCAAGGAGGAAGAGCCACCACACTTTCAAACGCTGCTGGCGATGGCTCGAAAATCATGAAGGATGCGTAGTTTACTAAGTCAAATTACCTTTGAATTTTCATTGCAAAACCAAGTCCATCCTTTAGAAAAACTACATGTCCTCTTCCAACACTAGCGCTCCTTTGACCACGAAATCCTCCTGGCCGCAGAAGTCCCGACGTGCTTTTACCCTCATTGAACTTTTGGTGGTTATCGCCATTATCGCCATCCTGGCAGGGATGCTTTTACCTGCATTGAGCAAAGCCAAGGAAAAAGGGCAGCGCATCGCATGTTTGAACAATCTCCGCCAAATTGGTTTGTTCATGCAATTCTACACCGATGACAATAATGATACTTTTCCCCCTCACCGAAATAACGGGACCAGTTCTACTGCTCAGAATTTAACGAACTGGTGGGGGACAACGATCATTCCTGAGGCAAACATGACCAACTTGTTTCGTTGTCTATCCCTCAAACGCAGTCGGCAGGACAACAATGTAAAATGGGAATGGGCCTTTGACGCGCACAAGGTGGGATACGGATACAATGCTTTCTTTTTGGGCATCCATCCTTATGGAGGTGGATCATTCACCATCAACGGATTCAAAGTAGATTCCAAACCCAACTTTAAGCGTGCCGGAATACGTAGTCCATCCATGAATCTTTCGATAGGGGATACGATGCCTAAACCAGATGGGGCATGGAGCAGTAGTCTCTGGTGGCCGACCTCGGGTTTTGGTGACGGCGACGCTTTGGAAGGAATTGATCCCAACAGACATCAGGGGGGTGGCAATGCCAGTTTCAATGATGGTCATGCCGAATTTCGAAAGGGCGACCAGATAAATCCTCCCTCCGATCCTGCGCGCACCGGAACGGATGTGAATTTAGAATTTTGGGATCCCCAGCAACGCAAACAAGGATTCCGATAACCCTAACCTTTTGCTTGAAGGTTCATTCGTCTTTTCTGATTCCAACCTTGAGTGAGCTTTCATTTTTCAGTAGACTCAAACAACACCACTTGATGAAGAACCATACACCTTGGACTTTTCATGGGTGCCATTAAATGAAGGAATCATTATGTTAGGAGAAGATCATTCATTATTACACGAATTCCCTGAACACAAAGAACGGATTGAACAGCTTCTAGGAAGCGACGAAAACTTCGCGAAGGATACCAAGCGCTACAATGAATTGGATAAGGAAATCAGGGTGCTTGAACTCGCAGATTCACCTATCGACGATGATGCGATGCATCAGTTGAAGCATGATCGTGCGGTTTTGAAAGATTCCCTCTATCAGCGACTGACCTGAAGCCTTTGGCGTAGTCATTTTTTCTTTTTAGTTAAGTCAGTTCGCTCTCAGAGAAGTGAGCGATGGCTTCCACGATGTATTCGGGTAGATCTGGATGATGCGCGGTGTAAGCACTGCGCAGTTTGGAATCCAAAATGAGCTGACTGTGACCGAGGTAAGATTCCCGGTTTGGAGTCCAGAACTGGCAAATCCATTCGTAATGACGTCGGACCAATTCCTGCGCTTTTGGGTTTTCCGGCGGCAGGCCGGTGTTGATGACGCAAATCATCTTTTCACAAATTTCGTCAAACTCACCCATCACCATTTTCCATTTCTCCTGAGACCATCCTTTGGTTTTTTGTTTAGATTCATCGATTGATGATTGCATTTGCTGACCACATCGCTCGATGAGGTATTGTTCGTGCTCAGCTTGTTTCTCCGGATCAAATCCCTGGAATAAGACTTCGTTGTTCATAGATTGATTTTCTTTCAAGTGTTCGATGGTTTTGGCAATCGTCTGGATCAGTTTCTGTTGGCGCTTTGTCTCTTTGGTGAGCTTTTCCTGATGAGATTCAAGAGCAGCGATGAGATTAAATCCCGGTTCATCCAGGATTTTCTGAATTCGATTCAATTTCAAACCGAGTTCCCGATAAAAAAGAATCTGTTGTAATCGCAGAAGTTGTTTCTTTTCATAATATCGATACCCGTTGCTTCCGACAAATGCGGGATAAAGCAATCCGATCTCATCGTAATAATGCAAAGATCTTACGCTTACTCCGGATAGGGTCGCCAGCTGATGAACTGTATATGCTTTAGCCATAAGAGCGAAGGCATCTTCGAGATGCCATACTGTTATCAACAGTTGTCAGGTATGACGTAACGTGAGGGTCAAATAAAAAATAATATTAAATGATAAATTTATCGAATCGTGGTCGTTGATTGAAATTTGGCAGAAGTGATCACGGGTCCTGGGGTTTGAATCTGCTTCAAGGAATGGGGTCATGGTTCAACGACCCTCAGGATACCTTGCATTGCCATCCAATGGCCGGGGAAAGTGCAGATGTATGGATAATCGCCAGGTGATTCCGGAGCCTTGAAATGCAGGGTATGTGTTTTTCCAGGATTGACTATGGGAATGAAATTCAGAACTTCTGGTAATGAAGGAACGTAGTGTTTTTTCCCAGCCTGAGGGTCGCTCAGCATCTTAAATGATGCGTCGCCAACGATCTTGGCTGAACCTGGGTTAACAATGACGAGGTTGTGCGGCATGACGTCCTTGTTCACGAGGGTCAAAGCCAAAGATTCACCGGCAGACACGTTTATGATTTTTTGGGCATACTGTAATCCGCCAATCGCATCGATTGAGATTTTTCTCTCATCTGCCAACGGTGTTCCTGATTGGGAGGAAAGCGAAGATTCGTTCCTGCCATCATCCACCCGCAATGCAATGGCCATGGGTTTTCCCTGACGAGGAGGTTCCAGTCCAGGACCTTCAAAATGCGGTCCAGGAAACATGGGGGATGCAAATAAATCTGTTTTGAACTGAGTTCCATCGGAGGCATGAAGATGCATGCGAATGTGGAGCTGCATGACTGGTTCCAAGGCGGGCATCTCCACAAAAATGGAACTTCCATTCTCCAGTAACTTCACTGAGCGGATCGCAACAGGGTCATGTCCCAGCGAATCTGGGGTGCCAACTGAAAATTCCGGTGATCCATAGCGTTTGGCATATTCATAATTCCAGGATTGAGCAAATATGTTGGCTGTCGATTGGAAATTTTCCCGGGCGAGTTGGGTAGTAAAATCGATTCGGATGCCATTGCTGTGGACTTGAAATCCTTTGGGTTTATGGACGGCACCGCCAGAGTATCGCACTCTATGAAAGCAGCCGTCTTGCACCGAATAATCACCCCAACCATCCATGCCCACCAAATAGAGTTGGCCGTCCTCCGGATGAAAAGCTCCCCGCATGGATCCTGATAAAAATTCTCCCTCCAATGGCACGATCGCTCCCTGCGGACGTGGTCCCTTGTCGTCGCGAAGTATCAGATAATAATGACTGGCTCCATAGCTGAGACCAATGTGCGATCCATTGAATGGTCCCCATCGATTGCTTGTGACTTCCAACATGCCACCGGTTGAGTTATCGATTCCTCGTGGGATGAAACAGAGGGGAGCCGCGATGGTCCCACCTTTTCCGTCGCTCGTTGGAAGACCGTAAAATTCTCCCTGGTTGACTTCAATTATGGCTGATGCAGGTGTCCATGTTCCTTCCTGGGGTGCCACCCAGAAATAGTTGTTGGAACCACCAATTCCCATGCAATTTCGAACGCCCCAGGCCTGCGTGGTGGTGACTCGATCCGGTCCAGTTCGCAAAATGCTTTCCCGCTGAGTGAAATGAAAGGAACCATCCTCCGTTCGATGAAGCCCAAATGTGTGTGAGTGACTGCGGTTATAACCCCCAAAGTCGTTGGCATAGTTTTCGTAGAAATCGACTTCTCCATCCGAATTGGCGTCATGCAGTCGGTAGATTTGGCCCCGGTCCAGAACAAAAATCCCATCCTGATCGATATGAATACCAATGGGCTGGTTAAAGCCTGTGGCAAATCGTCGCCATGTGATTGACTCAAGATCGTCGTCAATGCCACTTACAAGCCAAATATCACCGGCCAATGTGGAGACCAGTGCATCTCCGTTGCCAAGAAATCCGATGCTGGTCAACTGCATGACCGTATGGTAAGGATTGTCATAGGGGACATTTAGTGTGTCCACCACGTATGCTGAATCGATTCTTGATGTTCCCAGGGCGCCGGGCATTTCCAAGGTTTCGGTCCATCTGCGTTCGAACTTTCGTTCGGTGTTTAAATAAGCTTTTGCCGCTTCATCGAACATGGAATCGGCATCTTTCGAAACACGAACGATCAGTGCTGCACCGGGATTCACATCGCTCAGACGTAGTTCTTCATCGGTGATGGATACGGTTTCGATGTTTCTTTTATCGACAAGGTGAATGCGAAAGTTTTGATGCAATGGTATGGGAATGCTCAGTTGGTTGACGGGTTCCTTGATGTCAATACGTCGATAAAACACATCTTTTTTGGCCCATGGTTCATCGGTGATGTTAATATCGTTGATCGAGTAATCGAACACCACCCGTTTTCCATACCGATGGTAACCATGATACAGGCCTCCTTCTGGCATGGATGCCTCTTTGATCTTAAACCAGGGGTTACCTTCCAGCTGAGCGTTGCGAGAAGTTCCCCATCGAAATGGATCAAACCGAATAAAACCATCCTGCCAGATACAACGATAGGTCAGGCTCATCGGGTCAAAAACAGCGGATAGCTCACGTTGATCGCCTAAACGAAGGCAAATGCCTTTGAGAACGACCAGATCCTCCGTGCGAAAAACCTGAGGCACGACTTCTCCGAATTCAATGTCATTCCAGCGACCGTCGCCGTGATTGTTTTGGTTGTATTTACCCCAATGGCCGTATTTTCCTCCATCCAATCCAGGGAAAGCGGGCAGGATGTCGGGCGTTTTCTCAGGATGAGCCATGTAGTAATCAGCTTGTCGTTGATAGAACTGATAAAGACGCGCCTCGTTCACCCGTTGATTCGATAGCTGGTATCCTTCCCTGCCTCCTTCAGGATCTGCAAACGGATGTTTTTCTGGGGTGGCAATATTGGGAGTTTGAGCTCCAAAGCAGTAAAAGAGGGCAGCGAAAAACTCCACGAAAAGGATGCTGATTGGCAACGAATGGAATCTCGGTAATTTCATGAATAAACAACATCCTAAGGAGGCAATCATCCATATTCAATAGTCATTGATGAGAAGAATGCGCATGAATTCTCTTCTATCAAAAATTCTTAATTTACTGGGGTTGGTTTATTGGGAGGGATGAGTTTGTGTTGGATTAGTTGGCCTTTTTGCCAATGGTTCATCCGTTCAGATTCCTCGACCTGAGCCAATGGATATTTTTTCACAATTCTGGCGGCATTCTCGTGGTATGGGGCAAGGAATTGCAGGAAAGAAGCTCTGGGTTTGGAAAGGGACACGATGCTTTTTGAATTATTGTCACCTTGTTTTTCGAAGGGGGGCAGGATGTTGCCAAAAAGATCCACGAAGTAAAACCAGACCTTGGGGTCTTCCTTGTTCATTTCGAGAAGATACGTCGCTGCGATTGTATCCTGTGCTCCCACCGAGTAAAAATATCCATTGTGATGTGGAGCATAATAAAGGAATGATTGAAGTTTAGGGATCAGTGGAGTGAGATCCACCTGATGTTTATAGAGGAGGTTGATGATTTCGATACATAAGTTCGTTTTTTCTGACTCCTGAGCATGATGGATGAGGAAACCGTGTAAGCTTGGGGTTGCCAGAGGCCAGGTCGAGAGTGGGCTGATCAAATGTGGTTCTTTTGCTTTGAATCCATTCTCGATCCTTAATGTCAGTTCTTTGACTGGGGTTGGATCTTCAGGGAAGGCGTGGGCAAGAGCCAGTAACGCATATCCTGAAACCCATTTATCAGACGCTTTGGATAAGGTCTGCAAATGGTTTTTGATATCGGTGGAGTAGGGGGCGTAGGTCGCGAGCATCTGATAATAGGCTGCAAATCGGCGTGAATGTTTCCCTGTAGTCATCAGCCTGAAATGTGGTTCTGCGTTGGTACGACCCACTTTAAGCATGGTATTACTGGCCATTTGCGCTATCCATCCATTGGGGTGGTTGATGTATGGGGCGACCGTTATTGCCAGGCTGTCGAATTGATTTGTTACGCACTGAAAAATACCGATGACCGAGGCTTGCTTGAGAGGATCAGATGCCTCGAGTCGTGGCTGGATGATTCTTTGAGCATGTTCAAATGAAAGGCCTGTTTCCTCCAAAATATCCCTTGCAAGTTGCGAACGGTAGTGTGTTTCCGAAACGAGATCTCGGTGATTATTCCAGGGTAAATTAGAGAGCGTCTCAAGGATCCAGTTGTTTTTGGGTAAATTTCGAAATGAGTCTCTATATTCCGATTCAGCGAGAAATGCAGTGCCCTCCTCTCCAAAGGATCGAAAAGCTTCGACCGCCTGTTGCTTGTGAGGTTTTCCGTAGCTGGTTTCCACTCCTCCCTTCTGGTAACTTCGGAGAACGTCCCTCATTCCGTAGTCCAGCCACCATCTCATGCCATGACCAAGGTGGGTAGGCTGACAAAACCACCAGAAAGAAAAGATGCAGAGGAACACAGCGACCAATGCAAGGGGAAGCCAGACAGGTTTACTCAAGCAAAAGGAAGCAAAGGATATGAGCAGTCTTTTCACGCTATTTCATCAACGGGATCGTTGATGAAATAATCTGGATATGAATGGAATGCAAATGATTTCGTGTTCTTCAACGGCACTTGATAGAGCGACTATTCAGTTAAATAGACTCGATAGAATCGTTGCGTGCCGATAAGAGCTTCGTTGTCCAGAAAGATGAACGAACCATCTAAGGAGCTGGTGGAAATTAACTCATCCCATGTAATGAAGTCTTCAGTGCCTTCAATGACAAAAGTGATGTTGGGAACAGTTTGAATCTGGAATTGCATGCCATTTTCGGCAATGGTCACGCTTTGAACTTCCAGGCCGACCTCTAATTCGTAAGCCAAATTAACGGTTCCAGTGGCTGCCTCGACTCCATCCACCGCGATGTAATAAACAGTTCCTTCTGTTGCTGTGAATGTAACGGTGCTGTCTTGTCCGTCTGCTCCGCTGTCATTGTCGCAGGCAACTTCCGTTAAGTTCTCAAAGCTGCTGCCTGTGGATGTGTAGACTGCCATGACTGTATCAAAATCGCTGCCATCTGTCGTGATGGTCAGTTCACCATCAGCCGGGGCCTGGTAGGCGAACCATTGTGATGCGCCACCTGGGATACCGCAGTGGTCTGGCTCTCCGACTTCCTTGGTTGCTCCGAAGGTGTTGAAGATTTGTGCTCCGGTAAAGCCGGTGGCCAGCGATGCCCCTGTGGTTCTGAACGGAGATCCAAAGGCTTGAGGTCGGAACCTTTGAGCGAAATTGCGGAGACGGGGATTGTTATCTCGCACAAAGAAAAAAAGGTCTGCAAATTTTTCTTCCGGGACAAGTTCAAGTTCCCTGGTCTTACCTAAAAGAGGAATATTAACCGTTAAACGCGCAGTTTTGGTGCGCCCGCTGTTGCCACCTGCATCAATGGTAATCCAATAGGCACCCGCATCCCCGGGTTGGGCTGACTCAATAACTAGTGTTTCTCCTGTGGCTCCGGGAATAGGGGCTCCGTTATGGAACCACTGGAGCTGGATGCCCTGTAAATCACCAATTATATCTGGGGAGAACTGATAATCTTCACCAAAATTGACCGTGTTCCTTTTATCAGGGAATGTGATGCGTGGTATTCTGACCAATTGTGCAGCATCCAATTTCCAACTGAAAAGAATGTTCCCGTTGGCACCATTAAAACCACCTATGGCGATCATGTAATCCACACCCGCGAATGCATTGAACTGCAATCGACTGGTAGAAAATCCACCTCGATCATCATCCGATTCTATTTCTGTTTCCTTTAATTGCGTTAATGAATTGCCAGTGTAGACGGCCAAGAGTGTATCGAAACTGGACCCTTGAAGAGAGAGGGTAGCCAGGCCTGAGGAGGCTGGGCGCCAACGATACCAGATGGTATTACTGCTTCTTTTGTCACTATGCCTGGGTTCCCCAATTTCAACGGTGGCATCCACGTTTGAGGTTCTCAATTCACCTGAGTCACCTCCGATTTCTACTGCATCCTCAAATTGATCGGCGCCATCCACTATTTGCCAATCGAGGGAAACGATCACCTGCTCGGTTTTCAGTATTCCTTCGCTGTTTTCGGCTCGTAACTCGTAGCTGCCTGAATTTTCCCGTGTGACATGAGGAATTATGGGCAATGTGGCCTGATTCGCTCCTTTGAGTTTTTCACCGTTAAGGAACCACTCATAATTTATAGGATCCGAACCGGTGATTCCAAAATCCAGCGTGAGTTCTGATTCTTTAGGTAAGATGAAGTCGGTAGGTTGTAAGACATTGATTGGTGGACCACTCGTTAATTCTTCTGCTTTAATTTCGAGTGCCTCTGATATCGCTACACCACCCAGGTTGTCAAAAGCACGAGCAAATATTTTAGTTTCGGTGGGGGTATCAAATTCCAAGCTCATTGTGTAGGGAGCGTCCGTATCCGTTGCCAACACTCTGGATCCCTCAAGGAATTCCACTTTAACAATCTCACCGTCGGGGTCTTTCGCCTTCAGTTCAACAGTCCTTTGCCCTGGAATAATGACAGGATTCTTGAAAGTTTTGAAAGCCAACTCAGGTAATGCGTTTACAATGGGTGGCAATGGTTTTTGCCGAATGGTCACGATTTGTTGCTGATTTTCCAGAAAGGTAATCCCCGAAAGAATCACATTTCCTGAATCATCGGCATCAATATGTGTGGCTTCTTCTATGGCGAATCCTTCCTGCTTGAAGCTGGCCTCCCAAATTAGTGCTCCATTGGAATCGAATTTGAAACTTGCAAAATCCTGACCTGTGGTGGGTGCATGGCGAACAGCTGACAGGTAGATGTCTCCGCTGCTGTCGAGATCCATGTTGGTCACACGATCAGATACATTTGGCATGGACAGGGGGAGAACCGTGGACCAGTCTGAATTTCCATCAGTTTTGAATTTACCCAATACAATCTGAGTGTGACCACCGGGATATGCGCTGTCTCCGGCAACGATCAGTGCTCCCGTCTTATCCACTCTGGAAGCTACCAAAATATCTTTGGCATTTCCATCCAGGCCAATTTTATTTTGCCATTCACCAGTCCCGTTACTGTCAAATCTGACGACGTGTATGTCTTCTGCTGTATCAGGGTTGTTTGAAATTCCGACGACATAAACGCCCCCGCTTTCATGTAAGTGTAATGTCGTTGGAGTGAACTGAGTGACACCAATGCTGCCGAGGTCCGTTTTCCAATCCAGACGTCCGTTGCTTCCGTAACAACGTATTTGTAAGCCAGAGGCATTGCCTGTGGTCTCATTGGAGTTCCCCGCTAAATATATTCTTCCGTTATTTGCAACTGCCATTGCGATGGCGATGAACCGGGTTTTATCATCAGCCAACATCGTTTGAGTTACGTTGCCATTGTTGGAAGACAATGTCTGGATGATGACTCCGTTGTAGGCTTCGCTTCTAATATTTCCCATCAAATACAACTTTCCGCTGTTATCCAGTTGTAAGTCGAGGATCTGTAACTCCCTTTCAAAATCAACAGGTTGTGTATAAGTCCAATTGGTTTTTCCTGAGGGGTCGACAGATGCCAGAAAAGTGAGTTCGATCGGTCTCTTCGGTAAATCTGGAGTGATTTCGTCGACCAAGTCAGCAGGGTTCACCAGAGTGGATCCGCCCACGATGACATTTCCTTGATGATCCAGAACCGACTTTCGGGCAAGTTCGCTGCTGGTGTCATTGAAGGAAACCCTGGTTGCCCAAGTTTGTTTGCCGCTTCCATCATATTCAATCACGATGAAATCACTGTTGTTGCTTCCTGTTGGAGTGAATTCTCCTGCGACCAGTGCACCCCCATTGCCATGGTGATAGACCCCGACGGGTCGACTATTGAATCCTTCAGCACTTTCGAAGCGAGCATTCCAATCACTATCCACTCCACCCAGATTCGCAGGATTGATTAAAACTTTCATTGGGGCGGAAGAAGCCTCATCGACAGGATTACTGACCACGACCTCGTAAATACCAACATCTTCGTTAGAAAGATTGGAGATTTGGATGCTGGCCTGAGTGGCGTCAGGCATGACTTGGCCGTTAAAGTACCAGGTGTATTCCAATGGGGAATCTCCGTCCGCTTCAACGAATAATTGAACTGTGGACCCTTTTGGTCCCATAACAGAGAGAGCCTGTCTGATGATTCTAGGCTCCAAAGGTTCGGATGGAGGTTCAGGAATGGTGATTTCTATGGAAACCGAATCACTCTTTCGAGTGCCTTTGACGGCTTTCAGTTGATAAACGATTTTTTGACCAGGGGAGACTTCCTCGTCCAGATAAGCGTGAATATCATTGGATAGCTTAATGGGGTCCCTCTTTTCTCCTTCGATAAATCGAATG
The DNA here is from genome assembly GCA_964342825.1 of uncultured Verrucomicrobiota bacterium. Taxonomy (GTDB): domain Bacteria; phylum Verrucomicrobiota; class Verrucomicrobiia; order Limisphaerales; family AAA164-E04; genus AAA164-E04. Next base: position 6,071 of record CAYFHO010000017.1, on the reverse strand, counting down.
AGTTCGAAGCCATCTATTTCGAGCGGGTCAGGGTGGCTCCATGAAAGCTGTATACCCCCACCCCCAATCTCAGGTAAGGCAATGAAGTCTGAAGGTGCAGGCAGAATGGGTGTCTGAGCGGCAAGATCGGAGTGGTATATGGTGTCATTACCGGTGAAAAAGATGAGTCTTCCAGAGTTGCCGACAGGGATCACTGATTGATTGATATTTGAGGAATTGACGCTTTGATCCAAGGCTGGAAGCACGGCATCTTTGATCCATGTCTGCCCTCCATCGGTGCTAACCAGCAGCTCCGGATGACTGGTTCTGGAATTGGAGGCGGCGTAAACTGTGGAGCTGTTTTGCCAATAGAAACGCAATCGGGATGTATTGGCATTCAACTCAGACAAGATGGTAGTTTCATTCCACGACTGACCCCCGTTGGATGTTTTCCAAATGTGTAATTCGTCGTCGATTTCACCCGCGAATAATCCTGCCTGGGTGCTGTTGAATCCGATGCCCCTGAACCGATTTGAATTTTCTGCCTGAATAAACGGCTGGGGAGCTGATTGGGTAAGGATGGTTTCACCCCCATCGGAACTGGCCCAAAGGTAGGGGCTCTGGTAGGAACCCAGGAAAAACGTTTGCGGGCTGACCATGTTGACCATGTTGAAATTAGCCGTCAGGTTAGACAATGCAATGCTTTGGAATCGACCTCCACTCAAGCGACGAATGAGTCCCCCGTTGGCGCCGGCGATGATCAGATTGTTGCCGAAATGACCAACATCGTTGATGTAAAATTCCTCCTGCTCCTGACGTAAACTTTCAGGTCGGAAGTCCCATTGGATATCTGAAACAATGGTGTTGTTTACTACACTTTGTTCGAGAGGTGAGAAATCCAGTCCACCATTTTCTGTGAGTGAGAAGGACCATTCGAATGAAGGCTCGAAGCGTTGACCAATAATGGTTCCATTGGAAAGATTTGAGAAGTGAAGCCACCTCCAGCTAGCGTCATAATGTGCGATGGCGTTGCTTTGAACAGCACGGAGGCGTTTGATGGGCTCCCAGGTAATACCTCCATCGGAAGTTCTCATGAGTACGCGGAATTCAACAGGATCAGGAAATCGTTCCGGACCAGGCATTCGCCAGAAGGTGTTTTGACCGAATCCAGATTCCTTGAGCAGTGCATATCCATTGAGGCTGTCGACGAAGAACATGTCGTACACGTAGACAGGATTTTGTGTGGTATACCCGGCCACATTGAGGAAAGACTTCATATCCTGTCGAATCCAGTGAGGACCTACTCGGATAGCAGAAGGTTCGCTTAACTCACTTTCAAAACCAGCTTCATTGGTGGAACTGACAGCGTATTCGTAAACACCTTCGGGGATGTTTCGATCCGAGTAAGTTTCAAAGCCTCGGTTTAATACCCTTCGTGAATCCAGCAACTCCCAGTTGGATTCACCAACGGCTCTTCGGTAAACATGATATTCGTCCAGAGGGGAGTTTCCATCACTCCATTGATCTCCGCCATTGCTCAGGTAAACCCATACCAGAACGTTCCATGCGTTACCCTCGTCATTGACACTTCGTAAATCCAGTCGTGGTGCAGAAAAAGGATCAGGAGCTCGGCTGGCAGTGGAGATTGGGGTGCCTTGAATGGTAGCGACAGCACCAAATCCCGCGTCATTGCGAGCGGAAATTTCATAGGTATAAATGACTCCGTTTTCCAGACCTGAGTCGCGCAGCTCCAAAGGTTCATCGGCTGACTGATCCCATGTCTCGGTCACTTCTCCGCCCAACAACCTTTGAATGCGGTATTCCACAATACCGAGTTGAAGTGCTGGAGGTTGCCAGGTCAGAGCCAGGTTCTGACTTCCTATCTCAATGGATAAATCTGTTGGAGGTCCCGGTGGTTGAGGGGCATCGCCCTTGATGTAGATGGTGTCATTACCGGTAAAAAAGATGAGTCTTCCAGAGTTGCCGACAGGGATCACTGATTGATTGATATTTGAGGAATTGACGCTTTGATCCAAGGCTGGAAGCACGGCATCTTTGATCCATGTCTGCCCTCCATCGGTGCTAACCAGCAGCTCCGGATGACTGGTTCTGGAATTGGAGGCGGCGTAAACTGTGGAGCTGTTTTGCCAATAGAAACGCAATCGGGATGTATTGGCATTCAACTCAGACAAGATGGTAGTTTCATTCCACGACTGACCCCCGTTGGATGTTTTCCAAATGTGTAATTCGTCGTCGATTTCACCCGCGAATAATCCTGCCTGGGTGCTGTTGAATCCGATGCCCCTGAACCGATTTGAATTTTCTGCCTGAATAAACGGCTGGGGAGCTGATTGGGTAAGGATGGTTTCACCCCCATCGGAACTGGCCCAAAGGTAGGGGCTCTGGTAGGAACCCAGGAAAAACGTTTGCGGGCTGACCATGTTGACCATGTTGAAATTAGCCGTCAGGTTAGACAATGCAATGCTTTGGAATCGACCTCCACTCAAGCGACGAATGAGTCCCCCGTTGGCGCCGGCGATGATCAGATTGTTGCCGAAATGACCAACATCGTTGATGTAAAATTCCTCCTGCTCCTGACGTAAACTTTCAGGTCGGAAGTCCCATTGGATATCTGAAACAATGGTGTTGTTTACTACACTTTGTTCGAGAGGTGAGAAATCCAGTCCACCATTTTCTGTGAGTGAGAAGGACCATTCGAATGAAGGCTCGAAGCGTTGACCAATAATGGTTCCATTGGAAAGATTTGAGAAGTGAAGCCACCTCCAGCTAGCGTCATAATGTGCGATGGCGTTGCTTTGAACAGCACGGAGGCGTTTGATGGGCTCCCAGGTAATACCTCCATCGGAAGTTCTCATGAGTACGCGGAATTCAACAGGATCAGGAAATCGTTCCGGACCAGGCATTCGCCAGAAGGTGTTTTGACCGAATCCAGATTCCTTGAGCAGTGCATATCCATTGAGGCTGTCGACGAAGAACATGTCGTACACGTAGACAGGATTTTGTGTGGTATACCCGGCCACATTGAGGAAAGACTTCATATCCTGTCGAATCCAGTGAGGACCTACTCGGATAGCAGAAGGTTCGCTTAACTCACTTTCAAAACCAGCTTCATTGGTGGAACTGACAGCGTATTCGTAAACACCTTCGGGGATGTTTCGATCCGAGTAAGTTTCAAAGCCTCGGTTTAATACCCTTCGTGAATCCAGCAACTCCCAGTTGGATTCACCAACGGCTCTTCGGTAAACATGATATTCGTCCAGAGGGGAGTTTCCATCACTCCATTGATCTCCGCCATTGCTCAGGTAAACCCATACCAGAACGTTCCATGCGTTACCCTCGTCATTGACACTTCGTAAATCCAGTCGTGGTGCAGAAAAAGGATCAGGAGCTCGGCTGGCAGTGGAGATTGGGGTGCCTTGAATGGTAGCGACAGCACCAAATCCCGCGTCATTGCGAGCGGAAATTTCATAGGTATAAATGACTCCGTTTTCCAGACCTGAGTCGCGCAGCTCCAAAGGTTCATCGGCTGACTGATCCCATGTCTCGGTCACTTCTCCGCCCAACAACCTTTGAATGCGGTATTCCACGATACCGAGTTGAAGTGCCGGAGGGTGCCATGTTAAAGCCAGGTTCTGACTTCCAGTTTCAATGGCTAAATCCGTCGGAGGCCCCGGAGGTTGGGGGGCATCGCCCTTGATGTAAATGGTATTATTTCCTGAGAAAAAGATAAGCCTACCAGAATTTCCGACCGGAATGACTGATTGATTGATATTTGATGTATTGAAACTGCGATCCAGAGCAGGAAGGAGACCGTCCTTGATCCAGGTTTGGCCTCCATCATTACTCAAAAGAAGCTCTGGATGAGATGAAGTGGCATTGGATGCAGCATAAACCGTGGAATCATCTTGCCACAAAAACCGCAGTTGTGAGGAACCACTAAACAATACAGATCTAAGTGATGTCTCACCCCAGGTTCTACCACTGTTGGAAGTTTTCCAAATGTGGAGCTCATCATCGATTTTTCCTGCGAACAAGCCTTTTTGAAGATCTTTGAAACCAATGCCAGCAAATCTGTTTGAATCTTGTGCTTGTAGAAACTCATTGGGAACAGGTAGTGGGGAGATATTAATACCACCGTTGGAACTGGCCCAAAGGTAAGGACTTTGGCGTGAACCCAGGAAAAACCTTAGCGGACTGACCATGTTAACCATGGAAAAATTGGCTGTCACGTCGGCCAGAGCGATGCTTTGGAATCGACCTCCATTCAAGCGGCGGATAAGCCCGCCGTTGCTTCCAGCAATGATCATGTTGTTGGAGAAATGGCCAACGTCACTGATGTAGAATTCCTCCTGTTCCTGACGCAATCTTTCAGGTCGAAAATCCCACTGAATATCTGAAACAACGTTATTGTTAACTACCCTTTGTTCAAGTGGCGAGAAGTCGAGCCCACCGTTTTCTGTGTTTGAGAAAGACCATTCAAAAAGGGGTTCGGTTCGTTGACCTATAACAGTTCCATTGGACAGGTCAGTGAAGTGAAGCCACCTCCAGCCAGCGTTAAAATGCGGTATGACTTCATTCTGAACAGCACGGAGGCGTTTGATGGGTTCCCAGGTAATACCCCCATCCGATGTCTTCATCAGTACACGAAATTCAACAGGATCGGGTGATCTCTCCGCACCAGGCATTCGCCAAAATGCATTACTTCCCCGGGGTGACTCCTTGAGCAACGCGTAACCGTTGAAGTTGTCGACGAAAAATAAGTCATAAACGATGACGGGATTCTGGGTTGTATAACCAGCGACATTAAGAAAAGCACTCATGTCTTGACGTATCCAGTGAGGCCCCACACTGATAGCAGAGATTTCACTGAGTTCACTCTCGAAGCCTGCCTCATTGCTTACGCTGACAGAATATTCGTAAATACCTTCAGTCAGATTGGTATCAGGATAGTTTTCAAAACCTCGATTGAAAATTCTGCGAGAATCAATAAGTTCCCAATCCTGCGCTCCGGTGAGCCGTCGGTAAACATGGTATTCATCTAGTGGAGAATTTCCATCACTCCACTGGTCGCTGCCATTGCCAAGCGTTATCCAAATGAGAACACTCCACGCATTCCCTTCATCATTTACGCTGATCAGATCCAATCGCGGTGCAGACAATGCATCTGGTGCCCCCGGTGAACCTTGACCTCGCAATGTAACTGAAGAAAATAGTGTGATTAACACCAACGATAGTAGGTATCCGAATTTGTGCATCGAATTTCCGAATGGTCTGTTATGTGTCTGGGTTGTTGAGTGCATTATTTCCTCCAAGCCAAAAGAAAATCAATCAGTGTGGTTGAGAAAGTAGCAATTCCACTGCCATTATGAAATGAGAAAAGCGGGTGGCGGTCTAAGGAGGGTGGTGTTTGCTTTAAACTTGTTGATTATAAGATATTAACACTTTTTTCGCGTAGGTGTGTTTTGCGGTGGCATCGGTAATAAGAAGTTCATTTTTAAATCTTTCTCAAATTCGATAATCTTTTGCGCTCAAAACTCCTCTGGAAACTGGTTTTAACTTTCCATCCGGCATAAACTCGCTACGATGCCAGCCATGCTGAGACCAGAGCATTTTCTAAATTTGGATGAATCGGATCACGCGCAGCTTTTCGATGGTTTGTCGCGTGTCTGGGAGGCTTTGAAAACGTTGAAGAGTTACATCGATGAAAACGTTCGAAATGAAAAGCATCACACCACCATTGGTGACCCAGCATTTATTGGAGAAAATGTTTCTATAGGAGAAGGCACAGTCGTCGAAGCCGGCGCAGTGATCAAGGGCCCTGCCATCATCGGGAAGAATTGCCAAATTCGAAGCAATGCCTATATCCGAGAGCATGTCATCATTGGCGACAACTGTGTGGTGGGAAATGCCACCGAAATCAAGCACAGCCTACTTTTCAATCATGCAGTTGCTCCTCACTTCAATTACATTGGTGATTCTATTCTTGGATTTCACGCGCATTTAGGCGCAGGAGTTAAAATTTCAAATTTCAAACTGACTCAGGACACCATTTTCATTGACGATGTTGATCA
>CAYFHO010000016.1:0-76475 GCA_964342825.1 uncultured Verrucomicrobiota bacterium | reverse complement strand
CTGATTTACAACAACCGTACTTTTGTAACTTAACAAAAGTGACGAACTTGGGCTAACTATGTTAGTCGAGTAGGCTTCCCATTATGGAAATGGTAGGGATTCATGAGGCTAAAACACACTTTTCAAAGCTCATCCAACGAGCTTTGGCGGGTGAGGAGATCGTGATCACTCGAGGCAAGTAACCACTCGTAAAACTGACGCCGGTGGATGGCGCTCAAAAAAAGCGAGAACTCGGACGATGCAGAAACCTGGTCGAGTGGATTGCTCCTGATTTTGATGAACCTTTAGAAGAATTCGAATCCTTCATGCGATGAATTATCTGTTGGATACTCAGGTAATGATTTGGATGTTGACGGACCCAGATGCACTCGGCACCAAATCCCGCAACATCATTGGAGATGGAGAGAATGTGCTTTACTGGAGTGCTGTCAGTTATTGGGAACTCACCGTTAAGTTATCGCTGAAAAAGATCAAATTGAGTTCCAGTTGGAGCGAGCAATTGGAGAAGGAAAAGAAGTTCAACCGAATCCGCGACCTGCCTGTTCATTGGCATCATTGCCGTCAAAACGAGAGTCTTCCATGGCACCACCGTGATCCATTTGATCGGCTCCTTATTTGCCAAGCCATGACAGAGAACTTCACCCTGATAAGCAAAGACCATCAATTTAGGGAATACCCCATTCCAGTGGTTTGGTAGAATCAAGGGTCAGTCCCAACTATTGATATTTTTTAAGAATCCATTTGAGCTGGCTCTTAGGTCTCGGTTTGGACCAACCGATACCAGTTATCCCTTTGGCGAGGTTGGTAGCCCAGGTCTTTGATCAAGCGGTGCATATCTTCCACAGTCATTTGGAAAGTGGTACCAGCTTGGCTCACGACGTTTTCTTCAATCATGATACTTCCAAGATCATTGGCTCCGTATGTAAGGGCCACTTGACCGACTTCGAGTCCTTGGGTTACCCATGAACTTTGGATGTTTTCCACGTTATCCAGGTAGATGCGGCTGAGTGCCTGCATACGAAGGTATTCATGAGAACCAACAGGCTCCGCTTTGAGTTTGGTGTTCTCTGATTGAAAGGTCCAGGCAATGAAGGCAGTGAATCCGCCTGTAGCCTCTTGTTGAGATCTGATTCGTTCCAGATGTTCTATCCGATCATCAAGAGTTTCCACATGACCGAACATCATCGTTGCAGACGAATTAAGTCCGATTCGATGGGCAGTGTCCATGACACCCATCCATTCATCGCTCATAGCCTTGAGAGGTGCGATGCGCTTGCGAACTCGATCCACCAGGATCTCCCCTCCCCCTCCGGGAATGGATCCAAGTCCTGCTTCCTTGAATTGACGCAGCAAGTCTTCCATGGGCAGATCAAAAACTTTTTGGAAATGAATAAACTCACTGGGGCTGAAAGCATGAATGTTGACGGTTGGAAATTTGGTTTTGATGTGGGAAAGAGTGTCGAGATACCATTCCAAATCTAAAGAAGGATGGTGGCCTCCCTGCATAAGAATTTGTGTACCTCCCAAGGCGATGGTTTCCTCAATCTTTTGATCCAACTCGTCCTTGGTAATCACATAAGAATCCACATCTTTTTCGGTGCGATAAAAGGCACAGAACTTACAATAAACATTGCAGATGTTGGTGTAGTTGATGTTGCGGTCCACATTGTATGTGACAATGTCATTCCCGCTGCCTTCATAAGCGTCTGCTTTAGCCAGGAGCCGTCTTCGGTGTGCCAAGGATCCTAACTCTTCCAAGGGCAATTGATACAACCTGCGAGCTTCGGTGGCATCAACACGTTCACCGTCCCAAACCTTCTGCAACAAAGCATCCATGGATGCGTCATAAATCATGAGTAAACTTTACAATAGAGCGCTCTTGTTTCAATGGTGAAACGCTACGAGGGAAGAAAGTTCCATGCCTTATTCAAGCAGGATGTCCTCAATGAGATCCACCATCGCCACACCCAGTTCTTTCCAAGAATCAAAGTCGGTGTCCCACCCTGAGCTGAATCTCAAAACTCGGCTTGCCTCCGATTTTTTAAGATCCATGGATACTAGAACATGACTGGTTTTTTCCTGGCCACTTGAACAAGCAGATCCGGTTGAGACAGCAAATCCCAATTTATCCAGTTTCACCACCCATCGTATGCGACAATCCAGGTCCGGCATGATCACCGAAGTGGTATTCCAAAGGCGTCTGGAGTGATGTCCTAGAATTCTGATATCCGGGATGCGAGTTTGCAGAAAGGATTCGAACTTCTCTTGAATACCAAGACGTTCCTTGATGGTGTGCTCACTCAACTCCTTTTCACGAGCATCCAGAGCGGCCACCATCGACAGTATGCCTGGGACATTTTCTGTTCCGGCTCGGCGGTTGAGCTCTTGAGCTCCTCCCAACAAAAGGGAATCAAATCGACCCTTGGATGGGCATTTTAGAAAACCAACTCCCTTAGGCCCTCCAAATTTATGAGCACAAGCTGAAATCCAATCGCAGTCTCCAAGACCTTCAACGGGCAGCCTTCCTACCCATTGAGCAGCATCACAAAAATAAGGGATTTGATGTTCCTTGCAGAAATCCAATGTCTCTTCCCAAGGTTGAATGCAGCCAGTCTCATTATTGGCAGCCATCACACAGACGAGATGTGGCTGTTTTTTTTGAATGCGTGTCTGGAGCCAACTCGGATCAATCACTCCATTTTCAAAGGTGGGAATCCATTGAATCCTGTCCCCGAGCCAATGTTTGGCACTTTCAATGCAACAAGGATGTTCGATCGACGAAATCCAAACTTCGCCGTCTTCAGGAAGGTTTTTCCTGATATGGTGCCAAACCATGTTATTCGCCTCTGTCGCACCGCTTGTCCAAACAATATCCAGAGGCGAACATCCCAAATGATTCGCCAGTTTCAGTCGCGCATCCTCGAGGGCTCTGTCTGCGCGAGCACCCATTCGATGCAGGCTCGATGGATTTCCCGGGAATTTTTCAACCGCTTCAAGCCAGGCATCTTTGGCCACCTGACTCATAGGGGCCGTTGCATTGTGATCAAAATATTTCAAGAGAAGAGCTAAAGAATGGTCTGCAACAAGGGCGATGTCAAATTAGTGTCAATAGTTGGGACTGACCCTCAATCGAAGATACCAATGAAGCACGATAAAGTCGTAGACGGCATGTGTGATGATTGGGCTCAATAGTTGGTCCGTGGCCATCCAAACCATGCTCAGATACACACCTATGAGGGAAGCCAGGATAAAATAGAATCTAGTAAGCGCATGGCAAAGTCCAAAAAGGAACGCTGAAACGAAGATGGCCAAAGGAAGTCCTGCAGCGGCCTGGATTCCTCCTTGAATCACGGCTCTAAATAGAACTTCTTCGCTGATACCAGCTGTGATGGACAACAGAGCTATCTGTGTGACGCTAAAACCTTTGAACAGCGGTAGAATCGCTTGATCCATCATTTTTCTTATTTCTACACAAGCATCCCATTTGGACTGCAAAAGCCAGAAAAATATGGAGAGCATGGGCAGTGTCGAGGTGAGTCCCACGAGAACACCCATCCAATCCCATGATCCCGAACCCCAAAAAGGAATAGAAAAAAACCATGCAACTACCCAAGCCACCAACAATAGCGAGAGTTCAAAAATCATGGCTTTGGCAAACATAACTTATTGGAAGATAATCAATCCGTTGATCTGCTAACCAGCCATTTCAGTCAACGGACATTAGCTTTTAAATCCAGGCCTTTTCTTTATTATTGGCACAATTTATGCCTTAGAAATGGTGAAATAATAAAGGTTGGTGAACCATCCTATCCTTGATTTTGCTGCAGTGGGCTGATGGCTTTCCCTTCAAACAAGGAAATCCAATCGTCATTGAGAGACCGACCATCGAGCTAAAGGTGGGTTGCTCCGTCACCGTAAAGTGACGTTAATCAACTACGGGCTTTCGAAAACGAGGGTTTCTCCTTGAAGAGTTTGCCAGCACCTGCTGCAGCAACAGTTGTTTCTTACTACCGCCAAACAAATCCTGAGGAACCAAGAGTCACGATGGATGGATTTCTGAGGACGCGTTTGTTGTAACTAAGTGTTTTGCCCTCGATATCTTGAACGACACCCCCAGCCTGCTCCACGATGCATTGGGCCGCTGCGGTATCCCATTCCATGGTAGGTACGTCCCGTAGGTAAATATCCGCTTTCCCTTCTGCAACCAGGCAAAATTTAAGCGAACTCCCCATGCTTTTTGTTTCGGAACCTGGAAACCTTTGTAAAAGTTCTTGCACCATGGGGCCTGCATGATCACGGCTTGCGACGATACTTAGAGAGTCTTTATCTGAAGACCGAACTTTAATGGAAAATGCCGCTTCCTCTCCCTGTTGTTTGAAGGCCCCTTTACCCTGCTCCGCCCAATAGTAAAGATTCTGCGCTGGAACATAAACGACTCCCAAAATTGGTTTTCCCCGATGAACCAAGGCGATGTTCACGGTAAATTCACCAGTTTGCTTGATAAACTCTTTGGTACCGTCCATCGGATCAACCACCCAAAATCGTTCCCATTTTTCACGTGTTTCAAAGGGTACCTCACTGGCCTCTTCAGACATGATGGGTATGGAATCGTCCAATGCTTTCAGGCCCTTGATAATCACGTTGTGAGCAGCCAAATCGGCTTTGGTCAATGGACTGTCGTCGGATTTTTTTTCGACCGGAATTGGTTGCCCATAAAAGGATAAGATCGCTTGTCCAGCTTCTGCAGCAATGGATTTAACATTTTCTATCATAATCTTTTAAAAAATTAACAATGAGCTCAACTCCTCTGGATTGACCATGCGAAAATAGGTCACCTACTTAATCGCTTAAGCAGGTGTCAGGAAACAATCCAACTTTATTTAAAACTGGGATCAGGAAGCTGTGTTCGTGCGCATGGGCATGATCACATAAATAAACGGTGTTTGGACTTTCAAAACCCCTGGACTGAGTTCATCAGACATTTCGAGAAATACCTCATCATCATCCAAGACTTTCAGCGGATCCATCATGTAAAGTGGGTTGAAAGAAACCGTAATATCTTCACCAGAATAATTGATGGCTATATTTTCACGAGCTTCTCCTACATCAGGCGTGTTGGCAGTGATTTGTAAGTTGTTTTGCGTGAAGGAAAATTTGACGGAATGAGCTTTATCACTGGTCATGATTTCGGCACGTCGCAGTGCCTGCAGGAGTTCTTCCCTTACCAGAGGAACCCGCTCACTGCATTTTTGAGGAATCACCTGCGAATAATTGGGGTAGGTGCCTTCGATCAGTTTTGTAATTAAAAGAACCGAGAATTCGCTCTCGCCTTTCAGGAAGAAGGAGGCCTGATTGTCTTGGAACTGGATATCCACAGTCCCATCCTCGGCTAGCAGACGATTGAGTTCATTGATCGCCTTGGTGGGGACAATGAAGTTTGCCTGCACATCTGGAGTTTCCTCCAAGTCTTCCTCCACCAAAGCCAAGCGACGACCGTCTGTGGCAACCATGGTCAACTTGAATTCCTTAATGCTGAAGTAAATCCCATTCAGAACGTAACGCGATTCTTCAGATGAGACAGCATAGGAAGTTTTTTTAAGCATGCCACGCAAACACTCTTGGGAGATGGAGATCTTGTTCTTTTCTTCAAAGGACGCGATCGGTGGAAATTCGTTCGCACTTAAGCCGACTATTTTGAAAAACGAAGCACCCGCGTGCAAACTGCAGACATTCTTTTCATCGACCACAAGCTCGATTTCAGGAGTGGACAATTCGCGCACAATTCCAAAGACCTTCTTGACAGGCAAGGTGACTTTGCCGGTTTCCTGTACGTCCGCCTGAACGGTGCAGGAGACCGTTACATCGAGATCCGTGGCCGTCAGGACCAACTTGCCCTCTTCTGCAACGAGAAGCACGTTGGAGAGCACAGGAAGGGTTGTACGGGGATTGACCACGTTTTGCACGGACTGCAAACCGCGAATCAATTCTTCTTTGGCAATGCTGATTTTCATGCGCTAAGGCTATCTAATATTTCTCAAAGAGAGAAAAAATATATTCAAATTAAGCCCTGTGAATAAGGCAAACAACTGACGCTGTCAAGGCTCCCTCAAGGACTTAGAACAGATTTGACGCGTGAATAACGAAATGATAACCAGCAGGTTAAGGTGACTTGCTGGACTTATCCACATTATTCACAAAGTTATTCACAGCTTGTTGGGTCTTCCATTCACAGGTCGGCATCGATCCAAGATCCTTGGTAACATTTCCGCTGCATGTTTCACTTGATCTAGTGAGTTTTCTCTGCCTAGAGAGAAGCGTATCAACGCATTGGCTTTCTCTCGACTCATACCCATGGCCATCACCACATGGGATGGTTCCAGAGATCCAACAGAACATGCCGACCCGCTGGAGGCGTAAATACCTTCCATATCAAGGCCGGCCAACAATCCGATACTGTCGCATCCTTCGACTGTAAATGCCAACGTATTGTTCAACGACCTGGATAACGGGGTTAAAACATCCACTCCTCCAATGCCTTTTAGTTTCTCTCGAAGCATGGGAATGCCTTCTTGTAGACTGGGTTGTTCAAAGATAGGAGGATTTGAGAATTTCTTCAGAGCTGTCACCAGTCCAGCTACGGCCGCCAGGTTTTCCGTACCGGGCCTTCTTTCGTTTTCATGTGCTCCACCAAAGAAAATGGTTTCTGGCAACAATGGTGATCTGATGAACAAGGCACCGGATCCTTTTGGACCATGAAATTTGTGTGCACAAACTGAAACCAAATCCGCATTGAAGGCATGAATGGATTCCAGAGGTTCTTTACCAAACCACTGAACGGCGTCTGTATGAAACAACACCCCCTGCTCCCGACAGATAGCACCGATTTCTCCAACAGGTTGAATGGTTCCTATTTCATTATTGGCTGCCATGACCGAGACTAGTTGAGTATCGGGCCTGATGGCTTGGCGGATGGAATCCGGATCTACCCTCCCCTCCTGATCAACAGGTATGTAAGTGACATCAAAACCTTCATTGGCGGCCAGGTATTCATAACAATGAAGGACTGCATGGTGTTCGATCGTGCTACAAACCAAATGTTTGCCACTTGATTTACGTAATCTGGCAGTGCCGAAGATTGCCAGATTGTTACTTTCAGTTCCACCGCTCGTGAATACAATTTCGCTTGGTTTGCACTGCCACAGCTCGGAAACGTCGTATCGAAAATCGTCTAACTGGGCTTTCGCTTCACGGCCTACGCGATGCACACTGGAAGGATTGCCATAGAAATCCTTTAGATGCGGAACCATTGCCTGGAATACTTCCTCGTCCAAAGGAGTCGTCGCATTGTAATCAAAATATATTTCATTCATTTGCCTGCAGCTTTCCAAATATTCAAGGCTTCGTATTCGCCTGTTTTATAAGAATGACGAATCGCCTTCGTGATAAAGGCTTTTGCATTTGAAATGGCTGATACAAGGGGATGACCTAGTGATAGATATGAAGTGATTGCTGCTGCATACGTACAACCCGTTCCATGTGTGTCTCTGCCGGGAATGAATGCCGACTCCAAAAGTTCCATTTCGTTCCCATCATAATAATAATCCACAGCCTTTCCTCTTGAAGGAAGGTGACCTCCTTTCAAAAGAAATGGCCTCTCATAAAGTTCCACCAGTTTCTTCACAGCTCTTTTGGCTTTAGTATGTGTTTGAATCGATTCAGAAAGCAGCACTTCGGCTTCCGCGATATTTGGTGTGATTAAATCAGCCAGAGGAATTAGTTTTCTGCGAATTAAGTCGATGCATGATTCCTTAAGCAAACAACTTCCACTCGTTGCAACCATAACAGGATCCATGACATACCAGTCAGGTCTCAGCAGTGACAAACCTTCAACGACCACTTTCACAATCGATGAGGAGAATAACATGCCAGACTTAACCGCCTTGGGCTGAAAACCGGCGCTCAAGGCTTCAAATTGTGATTTCACAACATTTGCTGAAACAGCTTGAATGGCAGACACTTGATCAGGGTTTTGAGCTGTAACGCAAGTGACAACACTGGTTCCATGAACTTTTAAAGCCGCAAAGGTTTTAAGATCGGTTTGAATACCAGCACCTCCCCCACTATCCGATCCAGCAATGGTCAACGCACATGGAATCGATGAAACAACTGATAAGTTTGTCATAAAACAATCGATCTGTATATCAATCACCCAGAAACCAAATGCCAACCAAAAGATTTGGGGTCAGTCCCAACTATTGATACATTTGTTTAAATAGTTGGGACTGACCCCCAGATTGTGGTAATATCATTCCCTATGAGACACCAGCTCAACGGTCTTGAGATCATCGAGTATCAGGAAAGTGTAAATGATCCTGTTGCAATTTTTTTGCATGGAGGCCCCGGTTTGTATGGTTACATGCAAAGCCTTTCCAGATCTTTTTCTGCCGTCTGCAATCCTGTGTATTTCGATCAGAGAGGATCCAAACAAGGAAATGGCCCAATTGGAATTCGTGATCACCTTCAAGATCTTGAATGCATTGTTCAGTATTATTCAAAAGTATCAAAACCTGTTCTTGTGGGTCATTCCTGGGGTGCCATGTTGGGGGTGCTATTTGCAGGTCGATTTTCAAGTATGATTCGCAAATTAATATTGATCGGGTGTGGTCCTCTGAGTGAGAAGCAAGGCAATGAATTTCAAAAAGAATTAGCCTGTCGATTCGGTGATCGAAAAGAAGAGCTCGATTCGTTATGGAACAACATCGTTGAAGAGCAAGATGTCGTGAAACAGCAGAGACTGGCGGATTATTACATAGACCAGATAATGGAATTTTACCAAGGGGATCCTTTATCGGGACCGGAAATTCAACCGCGCGTTTGGGATTTCAAGGGGGGATATCATGCCATGTGCGAATCGGACCGGCTGATAGTTGAAAACAAATATACTGATGCACTTGGTAAGATAGAAGTTCCAGTAAGGTTGATCCAGGGTAGCCTTGATGTCGTCGAACCTGCCGCACTTTTTAGTTTGGCAAGTCAACATATTTCAGATTTGAAAACTTATGAACTTCTTAATGCTGGGCATTATCCTTGGGTCGGTCCTTGTCGAGACGAGTTCATGGAAATTTTGAAAAGGGAAATTTGCAGTTAATGTATCTCTTTCGTCTGGCCACAGCCTTTTTCCAGAGCTGTAATCTCAATTGAAACTTTTCCCTTTGGCGATCCAATGACAGAATGCCGGCTATGGAGCAGTGCCCGATGACAATGAATCGTCGTTCATTTTTAGGTTGTACTCTGACTGCTGGATGTACACTTTCCTTGGATCAACTGGCGGCCCTAGGGCAGCCATCTCCCAAAAGAATCATGACCGTTCGAGGCTGGATTGATTCAGATCAATTTGGAGTCGCATTACCACATGAACACATTATCTGTGACTTCATTGGTGCAGATAAAACAGGAAATCATCGATGGAATAGAAAGATTGTCTTCCATCGAATGCTTCCGTATTTAGAAGAATTGAAAAAGGTTAACGTCACCACTTTTTTTGACTGCACACCGATTTACATAGGTCGTGATCCTGTTTTGCTGAAGCAACTGGCAAAGGCTGCGAATTTAAACATTGTGACCAACACAGGATATTACGGTGGGGCCAACGACAAGTTTGTTCCCAAACAAGCCTTCACCATGAGCGTTGATGACGTGGCAGCACAATGGGTGAAGGAATTTGAATTTGGAATAGGTGACTCGGGAATTCACCCAGGGTTTATTAAAATTGGTGTGGATTCCATAAAGAATGAAAATGATCCATTATCGGATATCGACACAAAAATTGTGCGTGCAGCAGCGCAGGTGTCTCAACAAACAAACTTGAGTGTTACCTGCCACACGGGAGGCGGATTCGCTGGTCTTTCAGCGCTTCGCCTTTTCCTCGAAGAAGGGGGAAAAGCAAAAAGGTTCATCGTTGCGCATTCGGATAACCACGGAATTGCAATCAATAAAAAGGTGGCCGATCTTGGAGGGTGGGTTTCTTTTGACGCGATAAGTCGTCGACCACTTAAGCAGCATTTGGAAATTGTTCCAGAAATGTTGAAGCATCGAGCAGATCGATTGCTGATCTCACAAGACAACGGATGGTATTCAGTTGGTGAACCTGATGGTGGGCAAGTCCGCGGATACACAGAGCTCCATCGGTCTTTTTTACCAGCTTTAAGCAAGGCAGGAGTTTCAAAAGATCAGCTGGAACAAATCACTGAAGTGAATCCGTGGAACGCGTTCGCAATTTAGCCACCTTCCCAACGACCTTGCCGATTTTCATTTGCAGTGCGTAAGGATCAATCCTTCCCTCAAGAAATTATTCTTGGAGATATTCCCGCAGTGGTATTAAAATTATCAAAGTTGTCATTCTTGCACTAACAATCTCAATCAGCTCAACAACGACTCGAATGATGTGGTGAAAAACACACGAAACATATTTCGTGAATTAATTGTCATGATGAGTCAAGAGTTGATGAGCAAAAAAATAGAAAACGAGAGTCATGGAAAACCAAAATACTGATGCTGGAACAAAAGGAATCAAGATTCCTTTCAATGTTCCAGATGAAGCGCGTGAGATCCTTGAAGCGGCACCTTCTGTCATTATAGCAAGTTCCGTCGAGGACTTGACCGAGTTGGCAGTCAACAATGCTGGACCTGACGGTTGGCATGAGATCGCTTATGATGTCCCTGGCAAGGGTAGAGTTGTAGAGGCAAAAGCCTGTCGTGTGCGAAATGGTATTGCTGCCAATTATCTGGAAGCGTACATGCGCCGTCGGGATCCCGATTGCATGGTGATTGGTGACGATCGCCCAACAGACAAGCCCACTTTCAAAGCCAGGTTTGGAAAACCATTCGATGAGATGCGCCAGGAAACTTTCGAGTGGTTAAAGCAACAGGATCTGGCTGTGTTCGCATTCCCAGCTGGCATGCCGGGAACAGGAACGGATGCGATGGTGATTGCTCCTGCAAACGCAGGGTTTTTTGCGTTGGGCCTTGCGCTATTACAAGGACTCTTGGATCCGGAAGAGATTCCAGATGGTTTCGATCCAAAAGCCATCATTTATGTGGCACCACCCTTCCGACACACACACCTGGATGGGAAACAAGTGGTCGTTCACAACCGTATGGAGAACCTTCACGAGTTGTTCAGTTACAATCTATATCCTGGTCCCAGTGCCAAGAAAGGAATTTACGGTGTCCTTTTGACTCTTGGTGAAAGTCAGCAATGGATTACCATGCATTGCTCAACAGCTCAGATCATTACACCTTACGAAAACAGGTTGGTCATCTCTCACGAAGGCGCCAGTGGCGGAGGTAAAAGTGAATTATTGGAACAAGTACACCGTGAACAAGATGGATCTCTCCTTTTGGGAAAAAATCTTTGCAACGGTGAGTCCCGGCACATCACCCTGCCTCAGAGCTGTGAAATCAGGCCTGTGACCGATGATATGGCCTTGTGTCATCCCTCCTTTGACAAAGGTAATGGCAAACTGACACTCATGGATGCCGAAGACGCTTGGTTTGTCAGGGTGAATCACATCGAACAGTATGGAACGGATCCTCACTTGGAGCGTCTCACCATCAAACCTACAAAACCACTTCTATTCCTGAACATCGACGCCAAACCGGGAAGCACTGCTCTTATCTGGGAACATATAGAAGATGAACCGGGCAAGCCATGCCCCAACCCTCGTGTCATCCTTCCCCGCGAAGCAGTGCCAGATGTCCATCATGGAAAAATTGATGTTCAAGTAAGGTCCTTCGGTGTGCGTTGTCCTCCTTGCACCCGAGAAAAACCGACTTACGGAATCTTGGGACTATTCCACATCCTGCCTCCCGCCCTGGCATGGTTATGGCGTTTGGTCGCGCCGCGAGGTCATGCCAATCCATCCATTACAGATACTGAAGGAATGACCAGCGAAGGTGTCGGTTCTTATTGGCCGTTCGCGACTGGGCGTCGTGTTGATCAGGCAAATTTGCTCTTGCGACAAATTGTAGATACCCCTCGTGTCAGGTACATCCTCACACCGAATCAACATATCGGAGCATGGAACGTTGGATTTATGCCTCAATGGATCATGCGTGAAGTCCTGGCACGTCGAGGTGGCCTGCGCTTCACCCCAGAGCAGGTCCATCCTTGTCGTTGTCCGTTATTGGGATGGATCCCTGGTTCTATTCTTGTGGAAGGTCGGGTCGTCGGAAACTGGTTCTTTGATGTCGAAAAACAACCCGAAGTTGGCACTGAGGCGTATGATGCGGGTGCAAAAATGCTGCATGATTTCTTTGAAAAAGAATTAAATCATTTTGTGGTCGATGATCTGGATCCATTGGGTAAGCAGATTATTGAATGCTGTCTGAACAAAGGTTCAGTTGATGATCTGCAAAATTTGATCCCGCACAAAACCTTGATCAGTTCAGACGAGGAATAAAGAAATAGGTATTCTGTTCAATCATTAGCTGCCGGTCGCCATCCATTATGGTGCCGGCAGCATTTCGAGCACACCAAAATGACCGGCAGGTATTACCGGCCAATCTTTCTATTCCTTCCCAGCTTTAATTTGTTTCTTATTGTCCCACCGCAGTTTCATTCAAAGAGGCTTTGAAATCAAAAGAGCCACAGCAAAGCCAACCCGCTTCGGCAATTGTTCATCCAATGCCTGCTGGTAAGGTAATTTTGTATTCCTTTGGTGCCATGGCAATATGGCCACTTCTTGGATTGATATTGAGTTACAGATGGTTTGATCACCCTTCGGAAGCAGTGCTTCTGCTTGGAGGTGTGACCATTATTTTCATGATACCTATCCAGTTATTGATTGAACTCAGCAACCAGACGTATTCCATCTCCATTGTTTTGCTATGGCTGATGGTTTGGTTGATTCCTTTGACCCGGATGTTGAAGGCTCCAAAAAACCTATCAACTCAGCGCTCGATTTTATTTAAACTGACGTTATTTTCCCTGGGGCAATCTGTTTTGGGATTTCTGATGATTCTTGGTAAAGGAGTTTAACTCTATTCTAATGTTTTCGATCGCGTTTCATTTTTCTTCGATAAGTTGCTGATGAAAAATCATCCGGCATTTCAGCATACAGATCATCGTCCATGGCCTTTGCCTGAGACGAATTGGAGATGGCAGCAGCAATGGAATGATCTGGTTTTCGTTCATTGGGAAGTGGATCCAAACTGGTTGAGAAGCCGGATTCCCGAAGGACTGGAAATCGACCTTCACGATGGAAAAGCATGGCTGGGAATCGTGCCTTTTTCGATGAAAGGCGTTACTCTGAGAAAGTTGCCTGCTCCAGGTTTCTTGTGTGATTTTCCGGAAATAAATCTCAGGACTTATGTCAAGAGAGATGGCAAGCAGGGTGTTTGGTTTTTCAGCTTGGATATAACACAATGGACGGCTGTTTGGATCGCGCGGACTTTCTTCCACCTGCCTTATTACAAGGCCCAAATAGCAACGCAGAACCAAGGAAATCAGATCGAATATCATTTCAGAAGAAACCCACTTGAATTTCATGCGTCCTACACTCCGGAGACACGTGTTCAGCCCGAAAAAGATTCGTTCGAGAATTGGGCTACGGAACGATATTGTTTGTACTCCGATAACAAAAAAGGTGATCTTTTCCGTGCTGAAATTCATCACCGGCAATGGCCACTGCAGGCTGCATCCATTGAAGTTCACACCAATACGATGCTGAATCATTGGCCTGTTGGATGCATGCACCCATCTGTATTGTATTCAAAAACAATTGATGTGGTTGTGTATCCCTTGGAGAAAATTTGATGTCCGCTAACCTGTAGATTTTCAAAGGTGAGTATCATTCTTCAAAATTAAGCCACCTCTCTTGATTACTTACTGATGATCGAATCACTCCCTATTGAAGATGCTCGGAAGCTGGTTCTTTTATCTCAAGGATTGCCGCCCGCGAAAGGAAAAAGAAATTCCCAAACAGCCACCCTCGCAGCACTGGAGAGGCTTGGCTATGTTCAGATAGATACCATTTCCGTCGTAGAGAGGGCTCACCATCATACGCTTTGGAACCGGAATCCGCGCTATAAACCGGAACATCTTGATCAGCTCGTTCTGAACAAAAAAGTATTTGAATACTGGTCACACGCGGCAGCATATCTACCGTTTCGTGATTACAGATATACGCTGCCGCGCAAACGTTCCATTGCGGAAGGACAACTGGAACACTGGTATGAACGAGATCAACCATTGATGAACAAAGTTCTCGATCGCATCCGGCACGAAGGCCCTTTGATGGCTAAAGATTTTGAGAATGCAGGTAAAAGGATCGGCGAATGGAGAATCAAACCAGCCAAACGAGCCCTCGAATCCTTGTTCATGGAGGGTAAACTCATGATCTCTCGGCGAAAAAATTTTCATAAAGTTTATGATCTGACTGAACGCGTGTTGCCATCCGGGGTTGACACTACTATCCCTGATGCAGAGGAATATGCCCGGTTTTTGATCACACGATTTTTAAAAGCCAACGGATTGGGACAAGCTTCGGAAATTGCCTATTTGTTAAAGGGAACCAAGATGCTTATCTCACGGGTTCTTAAAGACATGGTTTCAAGTGGGGAGCTGTCACAGGTAAAAGTCGCTGATAAGATTTATCATGTTTTTCCCGAAGCATTGAAATTTTTAGATCAACCCATGATTCGCGGAAAAGTAAACATACTTTCACCTTTCGATAATTTGGTCATTCAGCGCAAGCGATTGAAAGCCTTGTTTGGATTTGATTACTTGATGGAGTGTTATTTACCGGAAAGCAAAAGGCAGTTTGGGTATTTTGTATTGCCCATTTTATGGGACGGAAAACTTGTGGCACGCATGGACTGCAAGGCGGATCGTTTGGAATCGGTTCTTCATATTCATCACCTTGTTTTGGAATCTACGATCAAAGACATGGATTCTTTCCTGGAAGCTTTACTCCACGAGCTCAAATCATTTATGCAATTCAATCACTGCAGCAATCTTCAATTACATAAAACGGCCCCAACAAAAATTAGAACTGAATTAGCTCGATTGTAGATGTGAGCAGCAACAGGTCCAAATTTGACCTTCCATCCTTGCGAGATCTGATATTTTTCGGAATTAAGAGCTCTACAATCAGAAATAATTTCCGCACGCTTATTTTTCCAGTTCAGCCAGAAGAAATTCTCTTCGATACTCCAAATGTTGATTCAGAATATCGAAAAGGTCATGAAATCTTTGAGTCTCTTCTTCTGGATTGAGATTGTTGATTTCAGCCCTTAGTTTCACTTCGGGTGTCAGTTTCACCTTCAGATCTGCAAATAGAGGCTCATAGATCTCGGAAGTAAATTTGTTCTCGAGCAAACTCTTGATGCGCAGTTTGTATTTCTCGAAAAAAGTAGGATTTCCGATCAGTGACTTGGATATGATATCGCCATCGCGCCACCAACCAAAGCCACCCCGAAATCCCCCGAAGCCACCAAACCCGCGTCCGCCAAAGGGACTTCTGTCTTGGCGTTGCTCTGATGCTCCTGGTGGCCGAGCTCCTTCTCCACCATAGTTGAGGGGCATTTTTGCCAGTGAATCTGGTGAACCGCCTCTCAAGCTCCAGGTTGAATCCTGATCCCATGGAAGGATGGACCACTTCCCGGTCTCTTTAACATCATGATATAGAAAGTAATTGTTAAAAAACCCGTCCCAATGGGAAAGCAACAGATTTGTAGCATAGTAATTAATCACCTGATCCACATCAAAATGAGACTCAATCACCCGCCACATGGCAGCAGCATCTCCTTTTGCGCCCTCCAATGACTCGATCAGATTCACCAAATCTCCATATCCCTCATGTGGATGAGTCACCTTTTCCCACCGAGCGACAATGTCGTTTCGCTCCGTCTGTTGGTCTTGAGGAATGAATGGACTTGGGCGATTGGATTGCTGCCAGATGACTTTGTAGAAATTACCATTTGAATTCCATCCGTTCCTCTTCAAAAATGTTCCGTTGGGTTGTTCAAACCAAAGATGATAACCTGCCACCTCTCCATTCATCAAAACTCGTGTTGCACCAGAATTTACAGTGACATTTCCAAATAGATCATAGGTTGGATAAGCAAGCATTTCATTGATGGTCGAAGCGTCCCCGGGTTCAAACAAGACGTTTAAAGTCGTCATGCCATTTAAGGGGTTGTCCTTGTGCAAACGCACCTTGTAGCCACTCTTTCGCGGCAGAATGTTGACGTGATCAAAAAATTGAATCAAATCCGAACCCTCTGCACGATAGACCAATGCCGATTGGCCTTGTGGCGGTACGGGAGTCGAAACATTTCCTCGGCCGAATCTGTCTCCCGGCCCTCTTCCGAATCTTTCTTCTCTGCCACGCCGTTCTTGTATTCCATCCCGATCAGCAACTTCTTCTGGAACCGGTTCGCCCAAGATTTCCCTCACATTATCATTGAGGTTCGTACTTGCTTGACGGACTTTTGCCAGGATGGAGGGAAGGTCAGGTTCTGATTTTTGTTGGACCAGCCCATCCAAGATTCCCTGCCGCTGATTCAAGGCTTTTGAAAATATTTGATATAAAGAGCTGAATTGATTTTTCTCAGGTTCTTGAAGAATGACGTGCTGAAACCACATCGACTCAATGTCAAAAATTGCCTGGACCAATCTATTCGGATCAAATCCTCGTTGGCGTCTCTCATCTACTTTTGAACTTAACAACGACTCGGATAAATTATTGATTTGTTCCCCGGAGAGGTGTGCACGGCACGATGAGGTTAATTCCGATACCATTTGCTTCATTTGCAGATCAAATGTCTCCTTCATCGAAGCCACATTTCCAGCTTGCCGAATTTCATCACGAATTGTGTTGAGTTTTTGGTTGGCTACACGAAATGCATTGGCTAGGTCTGCAATTTTGGCTGTGGTCATTTTTTGATCAAGAGTCAGTCGAGCAAATTCACTCTTCAATGCTTCATCACTCGCACGTCTGAACAATTCACGCCTGAGTAATTCTTCTGCTGATTCCTCAGGAGGTGGGCCAAAGCCAAACCCACCTCGTCCAAACCGACGTCCGCTTTGTGTTCGATAGTTTTCAAAATTTGTCGCAATTGACTCGTCTGCACTAATGAAATGCATGATGGAAATTTCGCTTGAAGGCAGATCCCCGGGTACGTAACTCGAAAATGTGGGTCGCAAGGCATTTGGATGTGGAAGCCAGCTCACTGATTTGTTTTTTCCAATGGCTTTAAATCGATATCGAATCACACGATTTTTATCCTGTCCAGGAATGGATGCGTGAAATTGACTGTCACCAACTCGTTCCATCTTAATAGACATCTCTTCGGTCGAATGCCCAGGATTGATGATGTTGACCAATACCTCCACCTGATTCACTTCACCTTGAACGTCCACAGAAAAATTCAACTCAGATCCTGCACTGACTATAGCAGGAAATTTTGCATGATGTGTCAGAACCGGAGGTAGGGCTTTTTGGTAAATCGAATTAATTTTTCCAGGAGAGCCGGACGGTTGTTCTGTAAATGTTGAAGTGAGATTTGAAGGTGCCCAGTTGTGTGGAAGATTTGCATCATGTAAAGGAGAGATTCTTTCCAGTGATGCTGACTTCCCATCTGCGGTATCATGCCAGGGGGATTGGTCATCGTACTCCACCGATTCCATGATATCCCCTGCTGCGTCGATCAATGTCAGAAGCTCACCTCCATTATTCAGAGATTTTTTGAAAACTGCGTTTGGCTTAAATTGGTAGATTCGCTCAAAAAGATCAGCATTCCGGCATGCGACGAAATACTCATCAGGCTTTAGAGTTGTTCCCGGCTCGATCTTTAATCCGATGCCTTTAACACGCCAACCTCCCATTTCAACAGATTCGTTTCCAGAATTCCAAAGTTCTACATATTCAAGTTCGTTCAAATCATCAGGGGCGCGATACATGATCTCATTTATCACCACGTCCCCTGACATCACAGTTTGACCACCCAAGATCAGTGAGGTCATGATTGTAATCAGTGGAAACCACATTTTGAGCACCCATGGATAACGGCTTTTGCCCATTGAGGAGATAGGATTCTTCAATTCTTTGTTGGGAATGGAGTTTTTCATTCTGATGGGCTATTTGACCTGTCAACTCGGTATTTGGTTACATTCATGTTGAGTGCTGGAAACTTTCAGGTAAAAATGATCGTGCCCAATGTGGAAAAATCTCCTCTCCACAATCGGTGATTAAATTTGGCTTAGTGAAGTTTGTCTTCTTTTTCGGGAGGCGAATGCGGGATGTGATACAAAATATTCTCTTCCTGTGCTGATCCTTGAAATTTTTTCCTATATATCTCTTGGGAGCCAAGCAATAGTGATTGAGTCATTTATTGTGAATTTGAATAGAGCCAGCCCTTTATGCCCAAAAAGACGAAATCAGTCCCACTCAAGGAAAACATCCAAATCCTGGGTGCACGCGAGCATAATCTAAAGAATGTCTCCTTGGAGATACCTCGCAATCAATTTGTGGTGATCACAGGTGTCAGCGGTTCTGGTAAGAGCACTCTTGCATTCGATATTATTTTTTCCGAAGGGCAGAGAAGATTTCTTGATTCCATGAATGCTTACGCTCGTCAATTCGTGGAGCAAATGACTCGTCCCGATGTGGATCGTATTGTGGGGCTTCCTCCGACGGTTAGTATTGAGCAGCGAAATTCACAGGGAGGTGGAAAAAGTACAGTTGGAACGGTAACTGAAATCCATCAGTTCCTTCGCCTCTTGTTTGCCAGATTGGGAACTCCCTATTGTCCAGACTGCGATTTACCGGTGCAGGGTCAGACTTCAGATGCCATTGTTCGCACACTTAAGTCTCAGATTCAAAAGCGTGGAAGGTTAAGCATTCTTGCGCCCATGATCCGAAATCGAAAAGGATTTCATAGCGAGATCGCCGAATGGGCTTTCAAGCATGGATACACTCGATTGCGAGCGGATGGAAAATGGTATGCCTCCGATCAATCCTTCAAACTGGATCGTTACAAAGAACATGATGTTGAAGTGGAAATGGGTATATTGAAAAAAACCAGCTTCAACAGGTCGCTGATAGAAACTGCACTTCAGATTGGGAAGGGCATTTTATTTGCCGTGGATGATCAGGAAAAGGTCTCCATGCATTCCACACAACAAGCTTGCCCTTCATGTGGTTTTTCAACCCCGCCATTGGATCCCAAGTTATTCTCGTATCATTCATCACGAGGGTGGTGTCCCGAATGTCGGGGATTCGGAGAATTATTTTACCTTCCCGAAACCGAAAGAGGGGCCCGCGCAGATGCCATTGAAGAATCCTGGTTTCACTGGCAGGAAGGAAAGAGAGATCTTTGCCCATCTTGCCAGGGTGCGCGATTGAACCCTCAGGCTCGTTCCGTTCGCCTGGCTTTGAATGGTTATCCTGAGAAACTTTCTCAGATTAAAGGATACGATTTTCACAAGCATGCCCCAAACATCGATTCCTTCTCGAACCTGTCGGTCAGAGATGCATTGGCTCTGTTTGATGGCATACAATTGAAAGGAAGGGAGCAGGATATAGCTCGTGACATTTTGCCTGAAATCCGGGAGCGGCTCTACTTCCTTCAAGAGGTTGGTCTGGATTACATGCAGCTAGGGCGCAGTGTCACCACGCTTTCTGGAGGTGAAAACCAGAGAATCAGGCTGGCGGCACAATTGGGTTCCACCCTCTCCGGTGTATTGTATGTTCTTGATGAACCAACCATTGGTTTGCACGCTCGTGATAACGAGCAACTTCTTCATGCGCTCAAGCAATTGAGGGAGCGTGGTAACTCGCTTCTTGTTGTTGAACACGATGAAGACACGATGCGCGCGGCCGACCATATCATTGATCTGGGTCCGCGTGCCGGTGTTCATGGCGGTGAAATTGTCGCTACTGGTACTTTGAACCAACTATGCAAGAATCCAAAATCCATCACAGGAGTTGCATTAAAGGAAAAGCGTACCTATCCAATGCACGGACATCCCCGCCCTGTGCAAATGAATCCTCAAACTTTTGGAAAGAAATTCCGAAAATTTAAGGCTTCATCAAAATCCAAGAAAGAGTCAACACCATGCATGTCCCTGACTCACGCGAATCTGAATAATCTCAAGGATTTGACCGTTCAGTTTCCAATCAACCGTTTGATTCTAGTGACAGGTGTCAGCGGTTCTGGAAAAAGCAGCTTGATTCGTGATTGCCTGGTTCCGCTCGCAAAGGATGCTATCGGAAGAAAAGGTGAAGCTTCCATGGGCGAAATGGAAATTTTCGGTTTGGAGAGTTTCAGCTCGCTACACGAAGTTGATCAATCTCCGATCGGCCGTACACCCCGATCAACACCCGGAACCTATGTAGGTTTTTTTGACGAGATCAGAAAATTGTTCAGCAAAACGCCTGAGGCGAGGATACGTGGTTACCTTCCGGGAAGGTTTTCATTCAACAGCAAGGCGGGTCGATGTGCCGAATGCGAAGGTATGGGTGTCATTAAAATGGAAATGAATTTCCTGCCCCCATCCTATTCGCTATGTGAATCTTGCCGTGGCAGCAGATTCAACCAACAGACATTGGACATTGAATACGGAGGGAAAAATATTGCTCAAGTTCTCGAAATGAGTGTTGCAGAGGCGATTGAATTTTTTAGTCCTGTTCCCAAAATACGTCGAGCACTAGAGGCGCTGGATGATACGGGTCTCGGTTACCTGGGGTTGGGGCAGACCAGTCCAACCTTGAGTGGAGGAGAGGCTCAACGTTTGAAACTCGTCACCCATTTGTTGACTGGTCTCAAGCCGGGTAAGGATTCCCTGCGATCCCGCAAACATTCCAAACTATTCATTCTGGAAGAACCCACTATCGGGTTGCATCATGCAGATGTACGGCGACTGGTTGAAGTTCTGCACCGGCTTGTTGATGGAGGGCATACCGTCATTGTGATTGAACATCACATGGAACTGGTCGCCGAAGCGGATTGGGTCATCGACCTTGGCCCCGAAGGAGGAGAAGCGGGTGGCGAAATTGTGGTACAAGGACCACCCAAAAAGATTGTTGATTGCAAACGGAGTCACACAGGTCGGTTTTTAAAACCGCTCTTCGCTTGAAACCCCATCAATACTTTTTCCACAGCGAAGGGAAGAATAAAACAAAGATCGCATAGAACTCCAATCTGCCCACAGCCATCAGAAAACTCAGAAGTAGTTTGGTGTAAGGCGCCAGTGCTGAAAAGTTACTTTTGGGTCCCACCGAACCAAGTCCGGGGCCGATGTTAAACAGCGTGGCAATGACGGCCGAGATACTGGATTTAAAATCCATGTGTGGTTCCAATAGAGTCACCGTCAAGGTCGACAACAGTACCGTGATACCTGACAGTCCCACAAAGAATAATGTTCCTATTCGGAGTGCATCGCTGACAGGTCTTCCGTTGAGTTTTAAATGAGCAACGAGATTTGGACGAAATTCTGCGTTCACCTGGGCTTTGATGCTTTTTATGAACAAGATCCACCGACTTAATTTCACCCCGCCCGATGTAGAACCGGCACATCCCCCGCAAATCATCAACAACAACAATAGAACATTGGATAAAGGTGGCCATGAATCAAAATCTGCCGTTACAAATCCGGTTCCAGACATGAGGGCCACCACTTGAAAACTTGACAGTCGGAAAGATCGTAACCACGAATCCTCCACTTCGAACATGGATAAGTTCACACCGATTACAATAGTGGCAGCCGCGAGCATGATTAAGAACACTTTGGACTCTTCATCATCCTTCCATCGATCCCAACGTTTGCGAAGCAGCCAGGCATATAAGATGAAATTAATACTGCAGATGATCATCATCAAAATAGTCCACAATTCAATTCCCGGACTTTGGAAATAAGCAATGCTCTCATTATGGGGACTGAATCCTCCTGTGGATACAGTGGAAAAAGTGTGGCAAACCGCATCGTACCATGACATCCCAAGCAATTTGAATCCTCCAAAGCAGATGATGGTGACCATCAAATACAACGACCAAAGTTTCGTGGCGATCTTACCTGTTCGATTTGCCACTCCTCCTATTTCGTTAGCTGACGATTCATGCAGAAAGATAGCGCGACTGCCGATTCGAAAAGATGAAAGAAGTGCCACGAACAGCACGAGAATTCCCATGCCGCCCAACCATTGGGTCAGCGATCTCCAAAGCAACAGTTCCTTGGGATAAATCGACAAATCTGCAATGACGGAGGCACCCGTCGTTGTAAATCCAGACATGGATTCAAAAAAACTGTCCACCGGATTGAGGCCAGGTTCGCATAATGCGTATGGCATGGCACCAAACAATGAGCATATGATCCAACCCAGTCCGACGACAGCAATGGCTTCTTTGCGCAACAAGTCCTGCTTGTGCCTTCCGCCAAACATCAAGCATGTCAATCCGGCAAAACCGCTTAACGCCGCTGAAATGGAAAAAGCCCTGGCCGCGCTGCCTGACATCGCTCCTCTGAAACCACAATAAGCAAGGCAGAGTAACTCCAAGCAGCAAAGGACCATCAAAAGCCACCCGATGATTTTAAAGATATTTTTGTAGTTCATTGAGATGGTCTCAGCACAGATTCCAAGCGTGAGCGATCCTAAATGCCAGGCTGATGGAGGTCAAAAATTTAATGCCGAAGCTTCTGTTCCGGTGAAGTTCCTAGAATGCCCAGTTGAATTGGAATCAAAAGTTTCTCAAGGGGATGGCTCCAGTTATTCTCCTGCCTGAATATTGCGCTACGAATAAATGCTGTTCCCATACAAGCTCAAATGGTTTCCAGTGCAGTCTGATTGGTTGATAAACTCATTGGGATGTAAAAAGTTCATCACCTCCCGTGACTTGACATTTAACTCACCCGGACTTTGTATTGCTTCCATGCGTTTATGGATCTTACTTTCATGCTTTTTTGTCTTGGCCATGGGATGTCAGCGTTCGGCATTGAATGCTCCTCCCGGGCTGGAGCATGATCCCGTATGGACGGGTGAAGATGGAACCAGCGTTGAAAACAATGACAATACAGAGTCAGGGTCTCCCACTATCATCCCAGTTGTTAATGCACCTATCGGTCAGGTAACATCAGTCAATGAAGCCCTGAGATTTGTGATCCTAGATTTTCCCCTGCATCCCATGCCACAGGTGGATCGACGTTTGTTTATTTATCGCGATCAGCAAAAAGTGGGTGTAGTCAAGGTAACGGGTCCCTCCCACGGACGTTCCATAGCCGCAGACCTTCTCCAAGGCGAAGCCCAGTCGGGTGATCAAGTCCGTCCTGAGTAACCGAACCTCTTCAATATTGTCCCCCTCTGGACATAAAAAAATTCACTTTGTCGGCCTTTCATTGTGATGATTTGCTAATATGTCGCATTTTGGTTCATGATGTCTCAAAAATGGATCTTTTTTCATGGGTTTTGATCGTGGAAAGAATTGACATAGAGCAATTAATAACCAATCCTTTTATCGGGATTTGTTAGAAATTATTTTCCAGGATTACTTTCTAAACAGGAGGAACCATGATCTCAACAGCTAACGCCGATCGTTCCATGGAATTTACTAGAGGGTTGATAATCGTAGACGTCATCATAGTCGCTGGTGCAGTTGCACTGGCCGTTTTTCTTTTCTGGTCTCCAAGGAGTTCGGATCAAGAGATCAAGCCGGTCCATCAATCACCTGAGCAGATTGTTATCGAAAATCCGACTAAATAATCTAATATCTAATACGTTCGGCTTGCCTTCATCTCCTTGCCTAATTGCGCGGCCTTTTGATTCCATCTTAAATAGCGATCCCATTCTAAGCTTGATTGTAATCTTGTCATGAGAGCTCGATTCCACCAATCTGTCTTCCATTCTCATGAACGCATTTTCCCAAATGATACAAATCATTCCGACCTTAAGGAAGTTTCTCAGCCTTTGCATCGTGTCATTGTTTTTGCAAGGATGTGGACCTCAAAACACATCAATACAATCTGACTCCCAATCTTTTCCAAATAAAACGATCACGATTGTTTGCCCTTGGAATGCCGGCGGTGGAACTGATCGAGTTTCTCGCTTTCTTGCAGATGCTCTCAAGGAATCTCTGGGTGTACCTTGTGTCGTCCAGAATAAAACTGGGGGAAGCGGAGCAGTGGGACATTCCTTTGGGGCAAACGCCAGGCCAGACGGTTACACAATAACGATGGGCACCTTCGAACTAAGTACCATGCATTGGATGGGCATCTCTGATCTGACTTATAAACAATACATCCCACTGATGCAGGTCAATTCTGATGCTGCCGCCCTGATCGTCCGAAAAGATGCTCCCTGGCAGACTCTTGGTGAGTTTTTGGATCATATCAAGGCCAACCCAGGAAAAGTTCAAATGTCGGGTACAGCCACTGGTGGTGCTTGGGATCTGGCTCGTGCCGGATTTCAGATTGCCGCAGGACTGCCAGTTGATGCCGTTTTATGGATTCCTACGCAAGGATCAGCTCCTTCTCTTGTGGAGTTGCTTGGAGGCCATATCGATGCCGTTTGTTGCAGTGTGCCCGAAGCGGCGGCTCAAATAGATGCTGGAGAACTTCGGGTACTCTCCGTGATGTCCTCCGAACGCCTGAGTGATTATCCAGATTATCCAACCTGTAAGGAAGCCGGAATTGATTGGGAGATGGTTGGTTACCGAGGATTGCTGCTTCCATTGAAAACTCCGCCCGAAATCGTCAACAAATTGACGGAGGCTTTTTCAGAGATTACCCAGTCTGAAAAGTATCAATCGTTCATGAAAAAGAACGGATTCGGAATTGAACTAAAACAGGGTGCTGAGTTTGGAGCTTTTCTGGAGGCTGAGGACGCCAAGTGGGAGAAAGTGATTGAGGCTACCGGTTACGCCAGCAAATGATGAGTGTCTCCCTTCGACAATCGATCATCCATAGAACCGCCGGCTGCTTTTGGTTAGCAGTGGGTTTGACTGCCATGGTGCTTGGAAAAGCCATCAAAAAGCCAGGGTTCGCCTCGAATCAGGATCCCGGGCCACAATTTTTTCCTATTCTTTTGGGTATGGCTTTGTTTTTTGGCGGAGCAGCGTTGTTGATAAAAAGTTTTTTTAGCGCGCAAACCGTCCCTAATCCTCCTGAATCGCTGGCAAAAAACAGTTCACTATTCGGATTTATAGGCGGATTTTTTGTTTACCTTTTATTAATGCCCTGGATCGGTTTTTCCATTTCATCCGTCGCTTTTATCTTTTCCATGATTTGGCTGCAGGGTACTCGATGGATTGCAGCCCTACCCATTGCAGTTTTAATCGTAGTTGGAATCCAACTTTTATTCGGAAACCTATTTCACGTACAGCTTCCCGCCGGTGTATTTGGAATACCCGGAATGCCCCATTAAGGCTGAGCAGGGGCGTTGGCTCCAGGAGCGGAATCGGGATCTATCGCACTCCAAGCGTTGATGATGTTGATTTTCACGGTTGGATTCTTCTCGTTTTTGAAGGCTTCTTGAAGTGCTGGCACAGCAGGTTTGCCTGCTTTTTCTCCCATCATCATCAAGACATAAGCCGCCATTTCGCGAATCTTGGGATCTTTATCTTCAATCAGTACTTCAGTCACCAGATCAATGGCAGGTGCCGCGTTCTCTCGACCGTCACCAAGCTCAATCAGAGCATTAAGTTTGTCATCCCCATTGTCACTCATCAGTTGGTCCATCAGCGCCGCAACATCAATATCTTTCGCGACAGCTTTGGGAGTTCCACCACCACCTCCACAGCCGGTCCATAGTGTGCTGGCCATAGCGAGTGTTGCGACAAATGTGATTAGTTTTTTGAGGATTTGGATCTGCATATCGCCTCGATTTTGCCTAAGAACGCTTTTGTTTTTCAATAAAAAAGCCCGTTGGATTTGCCAACGGGCTGCTTGCTTGTCTGAAATGTGTGTTATCGAGCTCCAACGGGGAGCTGGTGTCCGGTCTTTCGTTGTGTCCTTAACGCCAGCCAAAGCACATCTGGGTCGGCAGCATTGGCAGCCGGAGCCTGGAATCCGCTCACTCTGATCGGATTGTTTTGCTGAGAGTTTGAAGCCGTCCATTTATGAATTTCCGAATGTCCGTCAGCAAACGCAAACCCCCCTGCCCCGTTGTGATAGTTTGCCGGAGTGTCAATCCAAGGATTTCCACGTTGCAGCTCGGGTGTGAAACAACCCGCATCATTGATACTGTCTGGATGCTCATCCGCATAGACCCATGTTTCCGACGGACCTGGATCCGTCAAACCCGACATTTTCTCGGTTTCGGTTGCATAGTCGCGTGCCGCCCAGGCCGCAGCTCCTCCCGTATTTCTGCTGGAGCAAGTTCCTACCCTGATGTTGCCGGAAATACTTCTCACCCTTTCGCTCCAACCCAAACGTCTTTGAGCGGCACTCAATTTATTGTCAGATGGGCACTTGAATATGTTTCTGGCATTTGAGAAATAAGTAGCAAGAACCGAGAATTGGGGATCCAGCAGATATTGGATATTAGTGTTGTCCTGTCTGTTCCCCCAGTCCAACCAACCGGTGACCCAGGAACCCTGTGCAGCACCACTGCCATGACATGAATTGGGAAATTTATCTTCGTTGTCACCCAAATACATGTGGGTAGCAAGCATGAGCTGCTTGGTGTTGTTCATGCAAAGAATGCCCTTGGCTTTGTCTTTCGCCTTGCTCAGTGCCGGTAACAACATTCCAGCGAGGATCGCAATGATAGCGATGACCACCAGAAGTTCGATCAATGTAAATCCGGCAATCAAAGGCCGGCTTTCTCTATGGTTATTATTGCGTAGTTTCATACCTATCTAGATTTGCAGAAAAAAGTTGCTTCAAGATATGAATGACGTAATGGGCGGACAAGTGTGCTTTTGATGGCACAATGGATTTGAAAATATCGATGATGACACAACTTGTTTGCTGTTATAAGAATGCAAATTACCAAATTGTTCCGGGGTGCTTGAACAGGATCCGGATCTGATCCATTCAGCTGACACAGTTAGTGAAAAACTTGCTGAAACAGATCAGCTCTTTGAACGGAGGCAGTCTATTTGTTGTGCCAGCCAAACCGATCGGTGATGGGCCAGAAGACGAAGAACTGTTTTCCAATGACTTTTTCCCTCGGAAAATCCAACCAGTTCCTGCTGTCATAGCTATTCATGGTGTTGTCACCCATGACGAAATAATGGTTGTCTCGAATTTTATATTCCGTATTTCCATCCGGAAACAGCGAATTGATGGCCAGGTGTTGGTACCCGTTTTCTATGGCTACTTTGCCGTTGACGTGCCCGGAGTAGCGGCTGTCCTGAGGCGGTCGGTTTCCAAAAGAATACACCATTTCAAATCCGGGATCACTGGCTTCCAGTCGAGTACCGTTGATGTAGGCATGACGGTCGTCTCCAATTCGGATCCTTTCACCACCCAAGCCAACAAGTCTTTTGATGTAGTGGGTATTTTGTGTGAGCTTAGGGACTCCGGTTGATTTAAAAACAATCGTTTCACCACGCTCCGGTCTGCGAAAATTATAGGTAAATCGATCAACAAACAGGTGGTCTCCGCTGACAACCTTGAGTTTGATGATATCGTCACCTTCTTTGAATTCCATTCCATTCTGTAGACTGGCACGAGTCCATAATGAGTCTGGTGGAAACCACAAGGTGTATTTCTCATTGTCGATCATGAAACGTTGCTTCGAGACAAAAGGAATGACTCTAACCGGTTTCGCATCAATGGCTCTGAAGGTGCCTGAGTTCCTTGCCTTGACTTGGTAATACTTTTCTCCTTTCACCCATGAATAATACAGCTTCTTAAGGCCTGTCGGGATTTCGACTTCTGGTTTAAACCTCAGATTTTCTTCGGTGATTCCCCAAAAAGTAGGTTGAGCTGAACCAGATGGAATCGCCATGGGCTGAAAAAAGAAGGAACGAAAAGCCAGTACCACAGCGGCTGCAACAAGGAAAACCTCGATATTCTCTCTCAATCCGGCGTTCGGATAGGGCTTCAACCATTGATTGGCTGACTTTTCGAGCGCATCCAGGGAATCTTCCAAATTGAGCGCACCTTCCTTTTGGTGAATGCTATCCGTGACCTTCTGAATAGCTTCTTCCAGTGATTCAACAGCCTGGGGCTGCATCAAGTCGCGCTGAGCGTTTAGATATTTCCAGACATGATGCCTCATCTGGACCGCCGTCCGGACTTTTTTAGATGTCAACCAGCGTATTGCAAAAGTAATCATGATTTTAAGACCTGCACAAAGGCTTCCTGAGGGATGTTCACAGATCCCACCGATTTCATACGTTTCTTACCCTCTTTTTGTTTCTCCAAGAGCTTGCGCTTTCGTGTAATGTCACCTCCATAGCACTTGGCTGTGACGTCTTTTCTTAGGGCTCTTACGGTTTCTCGAGCCACAATCTTTCCACCTATCGCTGCTTGAATGGCTACCTGAAATTGTTGGCGCGGTATGACTTCAGATAGTTTCGCAGCCAATGCTCGTCCACGAAATTCTGCTTTAGAACGATGAACAATGCATGAAAAAGCATCGACCGATTCACTATTGACGAGCATGTCAAGCTTGACCATGTCTGAAACGTCATAGCCGTCGTATTCATAATCCATGGAACCATAGCCACGGGTCAAACTTTTGATACGATCATGAAAATCGATCAGGATTTCATTCAATGGAATCCGACACGTCAACATGACTCTGGCGTCGTCCAGAGTCTCCGTATGAACCAGCAATCCTCGTTTTTCGGAAACCAGGGCCATCATGTCTCCGATGTAACCATTGGGACAAATGATGAAAGATTTCACCATGGGTTCCTCAATGGTCTCTATGTGGTTGACTGCAGGTAAATGTGCAGGATTATCCACCTCTTTGATTTCTCCATCGGTCATCTGTACGCGGTATACCACACTTGGGTAGGTTGCGATGATATCCATTTCGAATTCGCGCCGGAGCCGCTCCTGGATAATCTCCAGGTGCAGCAATCCAAGGAACCCGCATCGGAAACCAAAACCCAGGGCCACAGATGTTTCCTGTTGGTACACAAATGCTGAATCATTCAATTGCAGCTTGGCCAAGTTTGCCTTGAGGTGCTCGTAATCGGCGGTGTTAATAGGATAGATTCCACTATAAACCATGGGATGAATCTCTTGAAACCCAGGCAATGGTGGAGAAGGTTTTTTGGCATCGGTCAGAGTATCCCCCATTTTGATGTCCATCGGACTCTTGATGTTGGCAGTGAAATAACCAGTCTCACCAGCAGTCAACTCCTTGCGCGCATATGGTTTGGGGTTGAAACTCCCCACTTCTTTAATTTCGACTGTCTTTCCTGAATGCAGCAACTTCACATTCATACCAGCCTTCAGTCCACCATTGAAAACGCGCACGTGGGTAACCACTCCACGATATGTGTCGTAATAGGAGTCAAACAATAAAGCTTGTGCACTGGCCGCACCAGTTGCTTTGGGGGGTGGAACCCTTTTCACAATAGCCTCCAGAATATCCGCAATTCCTATCCCTTTTTTGGCGCTGGCTGCGATTGCATCTTCACGGGGTATGGCGAGAATGTCTTCCAGCTGATTCAGGACCTGCTCTACGTTGGCATGAGGTAAATCAATCTTATTAATTACTGGAATGATAAAAAGATTCTGCTTCATCGCCAAATGAAGATTAGCCACCGTTTGCGCTTCCACACCTTGAGCAGCATCAATAATCAACAAGGCCCCTTCACAGGCACTCATGCTTCGAGATACTTCGTAAGAAAAGTCGACATGACCAGGAGTGTCGATCAGGTTTAATTCGTACTTCTGACCATCTTTGGCATCGTAATACATCGTGACAGGATGTGCCTTGATGGTGATACCTCGCTCCCTTTCCAAATCCATCGAATCCAGCAATTGAGCCTGCATTTCTCGATCCGATATCGTCCCCGTCATGTGCAACAGTCGATCCGACAAGGTTGTCTTGCCGTGGTCGATATGTGCGATAATGCTAAAATTTCTTATAAATTCCGTTTGCATGCCAATACGTAGCAGCCAGAGAGTAATGCTGATCAGCCACAAGAAAAGATAAAAGACACCCACTTTAGGGGTCAGTCCCAACTATTGACACTTTTTGTGTCAATAGTTGGGACTGACCCCACGTGGTTTATCTGGCCTTTCTTGCGGCTTTGCGGCGTGCGTCGGCTTCGGCTTGTTTGCGGTCCACATAAGCTGAAACTATGTTCGGATGATGCCGATGTTGAAAAGCATCCAGCGCATGGTCATTTGAGTCCTTCATATATCTCAGCATGATTGCCCGATGTTGATTGATCTGTTCCTGATAATTTGGATCATTGATCAAATTGTTCAATGCATCAGGATCTGATTCGTAGTCGTAAAATTCTTCAGGCGTCCCATACTCCAATAATTTAAGTCTATTTGCGATTTGAGGGTCTGTTGTTGCCAATTTTTGCATCGCTCGAAAAGTCATGGTTCCCCTCGTGGCCGTTTTGAAAATTCGCTTTCCATCCGACCATGGATTGAAGATATACCCAAAACGTTTGGATTGAATGCTCCTCATGGGGCTCCGATTTCTACCTGAATTTTCGTTATGAAATTTATATACGTGTTCGCGGTCACTTTGTTTTTCTCCATGAATGGTCGGTAAAAACGAACGACCATCAAACCCCTCTGGATGGACAATACCTGCAATATCCAGAAGCGTTGGCAAAAGATCCACACTGGAAATCATGTGATTCTTGTCAATAGCACCCGCTGTTGTCACACCTGCCCAGGAAACGATCCAGGGTGTCCTTGTGCTATGGTTCCATACGGCGGTTTTTGCAAATGGAAGAGGCATCCCATGGTCTGATAAGAAAAAGATAACGGTGTTGTCACGCATACCTGATTCGTCAAGTGCCCTCATGACGTTTCCAAAACAATCATCTGCCCGCCGTACCGACGAGTAGTAATGCGCCAGCTCCAAGCGCACATCCGGATGGTCAAATAGAAATCCAGGTATGGGAACTTCCTCCGGAGTAAAAACCTTGGTGGGTCTGTATGGATCCTCGACAATATCCCCTTTTCCATTCATCGAGTAAAATGGTTTGTGAGGATCTGAAATATTGATGCTCAAACAAAATGGCTTTCCGGATTTGGTCGCAAGCTCAATTCCGCGTTTGGTGGATCGATAATAAGAATCAGGATCTTTGGTATGCTGCTTTTCTCCGCTCAATATCGTCAGATCTTCATCCCATGCATAAGGTTGGTAGGGCGTCGAATGAGAAGCCTTCCCCCTTATGGCCACGAAATATCCACCCTCTTTCATCAGGTCCACCATGTGCGGGTAATCCGTGTTATTCACCTGATAAAAACCTTCCACACCCGTACTGTGAGAATAGCGGCCGGAAAACAGGACGTTACGGCATGGGTAACAGCTTCCAGTTTGGACATGAGCGTAGTGATAACGAAGGCCCTGCTCAGCAAGCTTATCAATATGGGGTGTCGTACCAGGCAATTCACAACCAAACGCTCCCACCGAATCACAACTCATATCATCCACTGTAACAATAAGGATATTCGGTTTGGGTTTCGCAGCCTCATTGGACAAAGGAAGCAAGAACGCACCCCAAAGGATTGCCAGGTAATGCATTGGATTCATACGACAACTTTTAGCTGACAAAAAAGAAAAGTCACTTCTGAAATGGGGCTATAACAGTTTCAATAGTTGGGACTGACCCCCAGCTCATCGAAGAGCACCCTGTAAACTGAATCGATCTGGAAGCCATCCACTCCTGCCTCTATTAGCCGTTTGATATCCGACTTCGCCAATTCCGAATGGCGATCAGCTGGATATCTGAATGTGTTGATCGCTGGAAATATGAATGCGCCTGCTGCTTTCAAATGGAGAATATCTTCAGCTTTCAACTGATGCGGTAAACCAAACCAAAATCTGTTTCGGAGATCTACCTGGTCACCATTTCTTAGTCGCAACATTTCGCTTTCGGTTGGCGTGAATAAGACTCCCTTCAGAGTCTTTCTGATGGGTTCATCGCCTGAAAAGGTGATGGTGGCACCACGAAGTTGATGCCGTTCAAGTAGTTCATCCACCCGTTTTAAAAAGATCAAATCATTGCGGCCTGATTTAAAATCCAACATCACCCCAAGTCCCAAGGATCGACAAACACCCAATGCGGTATCCACGGTGACGATGTGATCACTTCCCTTGATGTAATGGATAGCTGTTAACTGTTCTGCCCTCATGGACTCGACCGATCCTTTTTTGCCGCATGCCTTAAGAAGTGCCCTGTCGTGGAACAGAATGGGAATACCATCGACGCTCCGCCTGATATCCAATTCCACCATGTGGTATCCCTCTTTGGCGGCACGACGTAATGCAATCAGCGAGCACTCAGCAGCGTCTTCCCCAACGACGCCCCCGCGGTGAGCGATGAGAATAGGACGGATTTTTTGAATGGCATCGCGATCGGTTAAAAAGTTAAAAGCAGGACTCTGAGCTTCCAGGTTGATGAACAAGGTGGTCATCCAAATGACCTGAATTAACACGAAGCAGATCACTCGCGCAATGAGCGCCGGACGGAAGAGGACTGTCATGGGACCCATCATAAATTGGAGAAGATTTGGTGTTAAAACTCCCAAGGTAACTTGGTACCGGCGGAGGGGCTCGAACCCCCACTCCCTTGCGAGAACCAGATTTTGAGTCTAGCGCGTCTGCCAATTCCGCCACGCCGGCATGTCGTTGCAGAGAGAAGAATGTAAATCGAACCTATGAAGGTGGCAAGTCCTAGTTTAGCGGTTTAAACCAGGATTTTTGCGAATCGCCAGTTTTCCAAATCTTCCGTTGTAGCTCACTTATAAGTTAGATTTATTAATCCATGCCTACTTAAATATTGGCATTGGTTTTGCTGTCAATCAGTTATGACTCCCACGTTTTTCTCTGGCAACGATGCTGGCTCGAAGGGTTCTACCGGATCGAGGTTTTCTAGAATGCACCGCCTTATCATGCATTGGGTGGCGTCACGATTCGTTTTCTGCCTTGCTTTGGCTTTTTCTATTAACGGACGTCAGGCTCAAGGAATGGATCTTACCAGTCAAACATTCACTGAGAATGGTATCCGACCCTCAATAGCAGCCTCTGACTCTGGAGAGTTCATGATCCTCTTCACTCGCCTCAGATGGGATTTGTTGAATGGATCTCCCAGCTCTTTACCTCAAGTACCCGCTTCGCACTTGTTCGCTCGTCTGTTTCACTCCGATGGTTCGGCTATGACTGAAGCATTTGAGGTATATTCGGGTGCTGCTTTTTCAGGAAGATCAGTGGTTAAATCGGATCGACGTGGAAATTTTACATGTTTTTGGGGCGTGAGACCAGGATCTGGTGCGAACCCGTACATCAGTTTTCGACGTTTTGATTCAAATGGAAGAGCACGTACGGATGTGGAAACGGTCATCAGAACCGGCAGCAATGTTGAGGATTCAGCGATCATAATGACTTTCGATGTAGATATGGCTCCGGACGGAAGCTTCGTCGTGGTATGGAGTGAAAGCATTGATTTATATGATGCACGTTCGGTGATCTACGCCCAACGTTTTGATTCGCGCAGTCGCAAAGCGGGACCTCGCATCAGAGTGACCCCTCAGGAAGTGCCTCCTCACCAATCCCAATCCGATGTCAGAGTCAGTATGGATGATGAGGGTGGTTTTGTGGTGACTTGGCTGCATCGGTATTTTCCCGAATTTCCACACCGTGAATTATCTATTGATTTAAAGGCAGCTGTATACGATCCCGAGGGAAATGCATTGGATTCTCATTTGGTGTTGCGCCACGAAGAATTAGAAGTTGGACACGAACATCTACCACCTAGGGTCAAAAAAATGGCAGGACATGGATTTGTCGTGATGACCAATCACACCGTAATGCATGAGCTAGGAGAGGATGAAGATCCTCCTTCCAGGACTTACAGTTCCACCTTTGAAGGTCGTTTTTATCCCGAAAATGATGTGCCATCGGAGATCTTTTCTTCACATGATATTGAAATCGGTGGGCAATCCAATTTTGATTTGGATATGACTGAGCAAGGAAGGATAGTTCTCGTTTTCGAGGATGATTTGCCTGATGTCAAAGCAACCCGTTTAATGGAATTCAATCCTGATTTCTCAATTGCGACGAATGTTCGGTTGCTCAACGATTCAGGTGTTTTACCAATACAGGCAGAAGCACTTCCAGTTATCCAAATCCGTGAAGAT
The DNA here is from genome assembly GCA_964342825.1 of uncultured Verrucomicrobiota bacterium. GTDB lineage: Bacteria > Verrucomicrobiota > Verrucomicrobiia > Limisphaerales > AAA164-E04 > AAA164-E04. The sequence goes on along the minus strand of CAYFHO010000016.1, from coordinate 42,181 downwards.
GGAACCTACATTTACGCATTGACTAAGGTTGCAGAGGATTTTGAGGTCACTCGCAGGCAGTGGATCCGCGGAGGGATCATCCAGCCCGATCGCGATCAAGAAATTGGGACTGCCCCGCTTTCTGTTGAGTTAGCCGCCCAAAGCATGCTCTCCATCGAATTCGAAACCAAACCGGGTAAAAGCTACCGGTTACTCAGAGGCGGAGCACTCAACAATTTAACAGAGGCCGAAGTATTTTCTGGGACAGGTCAGAGAGCGAAACGACTGTATCCTTTGAAAGTAGGAAATGAGTTCTTCGCCGTCATTGAAGAGTAGGATTGTTACCTTATTTCGATCTTGGCTATTTCAAGTTTATCCAACAGGATCGGAGTCACTCCATGAAAAGAAAAGGATTCACTCTCATCGAACTATTGGTGGTGATTGCTATCATTGCCATATTGGCTGGAATGCTTTTGCCCGCATTGAGCCGTGCTAAATCCAAGGCAAAGACCATCAAATGTGTCAATAACCTGCGTCAGGTTGCATTGGCTACGATTCTTTATGCTGATGATCATGAAGATAAGGTCCTTCCGGTGCTTGGACCCGGGCAGCCTTATTGGTTCCATGCTATTGCACCCTACATGGGAGACAGTTCCTATGTTGATGATCCTCAGCAAAAATACAATGGTTCCATGCAGACGATTATTTGTCCTTCGGTAAAGAATCGGTCTCAAAGGGATGGCCCCGGTGATAGTAAAACGAATTGGAGTTTTTGGTGGGGACAGTTTGCAAGGAGTAAGGCGGAAGGTAGCTATACCATTAATTCATGGATGCAGTGGCCGATGGGCAGCTATTACGAACCGAAAACGACCGAAGAACGCAATCGTTACTGGGGCATGTATTTAAACAGTAGTGCCGATGTGCCACTTTACGGCGATGGTAACTGGGTCGATGCCTGGCCACGTACCGATAACACCCCTCCACCCAATTATGAAGGTGGTGATAATTCTCAAGGCATGAGAAGGTATTTTGTAGATCGACACAACAAAGGGATCAACCTGGCCTATACCGATGGTCATGTCGGATACATTCGATTACAGCAGCTATGGATGCAAAACTGGCATCGAGATTATCAACGACGTTCGGATGTTGAAATGCCAGCTGGCCCCTGATCGCTTCATAACCGGTTTTATATCGCGAAATTCTAGACCTTATCTTCGACTGAAATCGTTCAGGGGTTTTGATGTCGATGGGTTTTGTCGATCCTCCAGGGCTTTCCATGCGTCATCAGGGTTGGCAAACCAGCCTCTGAATACGTCATTAATGGAAAGCATGATAGTAGGTCTGGTTCCCACAATTCGGATGCGTCTGCCTGCTTTCATGAGTCGAATATCTACCTCGTGTTCTGAAAATAATTTCATAGAACCAAAACCATAACCGAAGGGGTAGGTCAAAGGTTGTCCTTTGGTTCCGCTAAAGAATTTTTTTCAGGATTCCAATCAGGCGCTGTACACCATCCCGAACGAACGAAAAATGGAGGATAGATTATTTTGACTTGGCCAGCCAACCCTCTGATCTCAGCCAGTCAGCGCAGCGATGGTGCCAGGTTGTTACGGGCACCTTTGTCTCCCTGAGCCCATATCCGTGACCTCCTTGTGAGTAAATGTGGAGTTCCGAGGCAACATTTGCAGCTTTCAAAGCCTGCATCAGAAAAAGGCAACCTTCCAAAGGAACACCATCGTCAAATGCATGCGCCATGAAGGCTGGTGGAGATTGAGGGTGAATTTTTATATGGTTCGGTAATCCCGTCTTGTCTTTGTTGACCAATCCAGCGGGATAGATGAGTGCACTGAAATTAGGTAGATGAGAGCTTTGATCGTTTTTGTCGCGGGATTCATATTGTCGGTTTTCTAAAAAAGCGGTCAAGGCCGCTGTTTCACCTCCAGCAGAAAATCCCAAAACACCGATCCGATCAGGATCTATGTTCCACTTTCCTGCCTGATTTCGAACGATACTGACTGCTCGTTGCGCATCTTGAACGGCGGAAATCCATCGACGTCCTTCGCGTTCTCGAGAGGGGACCCTGTATTTTAAAATGAATGCAGTCACACCCAGATCGTTCAACCACTCTGCCACCTCGGTTCCCTCCAGATCCCAGGCCAGGATGTAATGTCCTCCACCCGGGCATATGACGACAGATGTTCCGTTGGATTTTCCGGCCTCGGGTTGATAAACGGTCAAAGTTGGGCTGCTCACATTTCCAGTACGGATCACACGTCGGCCAGCGACTCGATTGCTCTCAGGTTTGGTGGTGTCGATTTCTGGTGGAAGGTCCATATTTGGAGCAGGAGGCTTACCTTCCCAAAGCGCGATGACCTCATGTTGCGTTGTCTGATTCACCTCAGATAGCAATGTACTCATGCTTGTCGATAAGAGAAGAACGGCCATGCAATACAGGGAAAGGAATCTTGTTTTCATAGACATGTTTTTGTACGAACCTGATCCAAGATTCAATGTTCAAAAGCTTCAAGGCAGACCGTTGATGAAATCAATCCAGATCATAATAATAAAAAATTTTAAAAATAAGTTTATCTAATACAAAACTATTCTTGAGCATCTTTACCTGTCTTTGAACCCCCAGGCAGGTAAGTTTTTTATGTAAATGAAACACTCCAGGCACCGCATCATCCTTTGTAACATAATCATCATGTGCATGTTACTATTAACATGGAGTTACTTGAAGGTGCCACATTGGAACAAAATCTCCATCCATGGAAAACCTGCCATTGATTGGATTCAAATGGAGGCTTACCTGCGACATCCGGTCGAATTTCATGATGCAGTGAAGGTATTAGGTCCAAAGCTTGCAGACTATTTTTATCAAGAACTGAGTTTGCGGGATCATCTGTTGAGGCCTTGGTGGTTAGGTGTTCAACAACATTTACCAGCAGGTTTCGTGGGTGATACCCGCACGATTGAACAACGGCAATTGGATGCATTATACTTATTAAACGTTCTTGAAAATCCCCCTCCCAGCCTGAGGAAACCTATCCTTGCCTTGATCAATGAATCCATCAAACATCCTAAGCCCAACCCTGCTATTCTTCGAACTTCGATGCAAATCATTCGAAGAACGATTGACGAGCTGGATCCAGATTCATTGTCCTTGATTCAAAAAGTCTACTCCCGATCCAAAGATCCTTCGGTCATGTTGGCGGCACTTTGTCTGATGGAAAAATCCCATGCTGCTCCGCCCGATTCCATCCCTCACTTGCTACCAGTAGTTGATCAGATCTACTTGGAATCCAGTGACGAGATTCGATGGCTGTTGCAGGAGGCCACGTCCGATTACACTGATTTAGGGAAACATCTTTTAGTGAAGAACAGAATACTCAGAGGTGTTACGATCAGTGCATTTTTTCATCAAAGGAATTTTGCTCCTCATCGTAAAGAGGTCTTATTGTCCCTTTGCTGAATCATACTGGAGGAATTGCCAAGTGAGTTTCACCATCAGCCACTCAGAATGCTGGCAGCCTTTTGGGAATATTATGATCGTGATACCATTGAACAACAAATCTTACCTTTGCTCTTTGAAGCCTTGAAATCACCCGATCCGTTATTGAGAGATATTTCAGCCATGGCCCTCGTTGACTACCAACCTCCGGTGAATCAAGCCATTCGAGTTTTATCGGAAACATCACAGAAGAACCCAAGATCAGATTCAGTAATTAAAAGTCTGAATCATTTTAAACGACTTGCTAAGTGAAAAGGTACTTTTGACATCATTCAAAAGGGATTTGTTCCACGTGGAACATACACACCTTTTTTAAGAGGAATGCCTGGCAGCTTGTTTCATGTGAACCATGAGGAGAGAAATGTCGGCAGGAGAAATTCCGGAGATCCTGGAAGCTTGACCTAAAGTGCGAGGTTCAATATCCAACAATTTTTGACGTGCTTCATTTCTTAAACCAGGGATACGCTCGTAATCCATCCACTCTGGAATTTGTTTTTCTTCCATTGTTTTGAATTTTTGGATCTCCATTTCCTGGCGTTCGATATATCCCTGGTATTTGATAATGATCTCCACCTGTTGCTGAACTTCTTCAGAAAGGTCCAAGTTGGGCTGCGGAATGTCCTGGTAACGATTTTCAGGGCGTTTGAGAATTTGACTTAGCAGTTGCCCTTCGTGGCGTGTTGACCGCAGTCGGTCAACCTCACTATGAATGCTGTCTTCTTTATCCCGGAATTGTTGAAAATTCCTGTCAGGAAGTAAACCGAGATCATGTCCTAATTTACTCAGCCGCTGATCCGCATTATCCTGACGAAGCAATAACCGGTATTCCGCTCGTGAAGTAAACATGCGATAAGGTTCGCTTGTACCCTTGGTTACCAAATCATCAATTAAAACACCTATGTATGCTTCGTTTCTTTGAAGGATAACGGCCTCCTGATTCTTCACTTTTTGTGCAGCGTTGATGCCTGCCATGAGACCTTGAGCACCAGCTTCCTCATATCCAGAAGTTCCATTGATTTGTCCCGCCAAGAATAAGCCGGAACAAGATTTGGTTTCTAATGAAGGATATAATTGGGTGGGGTCAACAAAGTCATACTCTACGGCATATGCTGGTCGGAGAATCTCAGCTGATTCCAATCCTTGGATGGATTGGATGAGCTTCACTTGAACTTCGAAGGGTAAACTGGTTGAGAATCCGTTAATATAATATTCATCAGTAGCAATCCCCTCGGGTTCAAGAAATACCTGATGAGTTTCTTTATCAGCGAAGCGGACGATTTTATCTTCAATGGAAGGGCAATACCTGGGGCCGGTACCTTCAATAATGCCTGAATACATCGGGGACATGTGAAGGTTTTTCTTAATTATTTCTGCCGTCTCTTTGGTTGTCTGTGTAATCTGACACTTCAATTGACCTCCCATTTTGTCCAGAATGGAACCCGGTGGATACTTTCCGTTGGAGTGTCCAATATCAGCCGGCTGGATATCGGAATGTTCCACGTGGAACAAATCGTCTTTCCAATAGCTGAAGTATGGCACTGGTTCATCTCCGGGTTGTGGTTCTGTTTTGGAAAAATCGATGGATCTTTTCAGGATGCGAGGAGGAGTACCGGTCTTGAGTCGACCTAATTTGAGTCCGATTTCTTTCAAAGAATCAGATAACCCCATAGCGGCAGATTCACCCGCACGCCCACCCGAGGCCTGTGATTTTCCAATGTGCATCAAGCCTCTCAAAAACGTGCCCGTAGTAATGATAACCGTTTTTCCCAGATATTGAACACCAAATTGGGTTTCTACTCCATAGACTTGCTGATCGTTAATCAAAAGTCTACCCGCCTGGCCTTGTTGCAAAAAGAGATTAGGCTCTCGCTCACAAATCCATTTTAATCGAAACTGGTAGGCTTTCTTGTCGCACTGCGCCCTGGGAGCCCAGACAGAGGGCCCTTTCTTCGTGTTCAGCATCCTGAATTGAAGTCCGGTCATGTCGGTGGCCTTCCCCATTTCGCCTCCCATGGCGTCGATCTCCCGTGCAAGATGACCTTTTGCCAATCCCCCGATAGCGGGATTACAGGACATCTGTCCGATCGTATCTACATTGATCGAGAGCATTAAAGTTTGACAGCCCATCCGGGCAGACGCCAGTGCCGCTTCGACACCCGCATGGCCACCGCCAATTACAATGACATCAAACGATCGTGGATACTCGAACATGATGAAAATAGCCTGGTACCTTTTAAGTGGTCAGTCAGTTCTTGAAGACAAAATTTGCCATGGCAGGATTTGAACCTCCCGTTTGAGTTAAGCCGCGGGTTGGATTTGCGGCCAAGTGCTGGCAGACCTTAAAGATGATTTCATGTGCTTCTTGGCTGCCCAAGGCTTCATCCAGTTCGGCCACGGTGAATGACTTCCCTGCATTTTGCTTTAGGAATGATAGAATTTTCACCTGCCATTGAATGACTTCACCTGCGGCTTTTTTCCCTGCTTCGACCCCTGGTTGGTGATAGGCATTGATATTGATCATGGAAGCATAGAGTCCAACAGCGCGCTCGTAGAGGGCAATCAGGATTCCCACAGTTTGAGGGCTGACTTCCTCAATGGTCAAAGTGATGGAGTCCCTGTTATTCTCTGAGAGAGCTTGACGTGTGCCAAGGAAAAATCCATTCAGATAATCTCCACTAGTCACATCGGTTTCGACTTCAATGGAGTCACCTTTTCGGTCACGCAGGACTTCAATAAAAGTAGCAAAGAAATCATTTCGGCCATCTCTCAACTGCTGGATGTAGGCATGTTGGTCAGTCGAACCTTTGTTTCCATAAACGGAAATGCCCTGCTCAACCAGATGACCATCGAGGTCCAAAGCCTTACCAAGTGATTCCATCACGAGTTGCTGAAGATACTTTGAGAAAAGCTGAAGACGATCTTTGTAGGGCAAGATCACCATGGCCTTGTTTCCCTTTCCAGCGCCGCAATGGTGCCACATCATCGCCAGCCAGGCAGCCGGGTTTTTATCAACATCCTTGACTCTGGTTGCTTCGTCACAATCCCTGGCACCTTCCAGCATGGATCGGATATCTATTCCTTGAAGAGCGGCTGGTAAAAGCCCGACGGCTGATAATTCGCTGGTTCTTCCACCTACCCAATCCCACATGGGAAAGGTATCCAGCCATCCCTCTGATTCTGCCACCTGGAACAACTGACTGCCTTCACTGGTGATAGCCACCGCATGCTTGGCAAATTCCAATCCTGCATCTGAGTATGCTTTCTTGGCTTCAAGCATTCCATTTCGGGTTTCTTTTGTTCCCCCTGATTTCGAGATGACAATGCTCAAGGTTTTGCCAAGATTGTTTCCAATTTGACTCAGGACCTGGTCCATTCCATCTGGATCTGTGTTATCAAAAAAGTAAGGTTTGATAGGATCTTGGCCCGGTTTTTCCAGTGCTGCCGCAACGAATTGTGGACCCAAGGCTGAACCTCCGATACCAATAATCAGGATGTTTTCGAAAATGCCATGAGAGCCTTTTATCTCTCCTGAGTGGATTTTTTTTGTGAATTGATCAATTTGTTCAATGGCATCTTCAATTTCCTTTTTCAGCTCGGGTTTGGGGGCCAAATCTGGATTTCTCAACCAGTAATGGCCCACCATGCGATTTTCATCTGGATTTGCAATTTCCCCTCTCTCAATAGATTGCATAAAATCCAGTGCTTTCTGTGCTCTCTCTTTTAAGCTTGAAAATGTTTGGTCGTCAAAGGATACCTTGCTGATGTCCAGGCTTAATTTAATTGAATCAACTGGTAAGGTGTACTTCTGAAATCTTGCCCAAGTATCGATATTGCTCATAAGGAAATATTATATTATATATTAGATTATATGATTAAAAATAGTATGAACTGAAAGAGATTCGCTTCGATTTCATCTGCTACTGTGAGAAAAGATTCGATCCCATACAAAACAATCTCATATCGCACTTTATGCACCGCGTCAAAGTTGTTAATCTCCTTCCCTAGATTTCATGGCAAAAGTATTACTCGAAAACGTATCCAAATTTTTTACCGGACCAAAAAAAACGAAAGTTACGGCTGTCTCCGATCTGAGCCTGGAGATCAGCGATGGTGAATTCATGGTTCTGGTTGGCCCGTCTGGATGCGGTAAGACCACAACTTTGCGAATGATCGCTGGGCTTGAGGAGATAGACGAAGGTTCGATATTTATGGACGAGACCAAAGTCAATGATCTCGAACCCAAGGACCGTGACGTGGCAATGGTATTCCAAAATTATGCCTTATATCCCCACATGAATGTTTTGGATAATATGTCACTCGGCTTGAAATTGAGGAAATATTCCAAAGGCGAAATATCCAAGCGTGTCGAGGAGGCATCGCAAATGCTCGGAATACAAGATTTGTTGAATCGCATGCCGGATCAGCTTTCTGGCGGTCAGCGTCAGCGGGTTGCTGTTGGCAGGGCACTTGTTCGTCGACCCAAAGTTTTTCTTTTCGATGAACCTCTCTCGAACCTGGATGCTCGCATGAGGCTTCAGATGCGCATGGAGCTGACTGAACTGCATCATAAATTAGGTTCGACGATGATTTATGTGACCCATGATCAAGCTGAAGCCATGACCATGGGTGATCGTATTGTCGTCATGAATGAGGGATCATTGCAGCAAGTTGCACCTCCGCAGACTATCTACCGAGAGCCGAGCAATCAGTTTGTCGCCGGGTTCATCGGTTCCCCGCCCATGAATTTGATAGAACTTGGATTAGGCTCATCCAAAAACGATCACCCAGATGGAGAAGTTGCTTCGGTCTTTTTAAATTTGCCCGATCCATTTCCTCTGGGCGGAAATAAGACTCAAGTGATTGGTTTTCGTCCTGAAAGTGCCACAATCCTCAAAGCACCGATTTCAATGGATAAAACAAAATTGCAGATGTCGGGTTGTGTTCAATGGCTAGAACCGACAGGTGCTGACACCTTTGTTCATATTACATCAGGTCCGCATAAAGTCATCATTCGGCAAACGGCCAATACCGATTGGCAGGTAAATCAATCAGTCACAATTGAAGTACCTGCCAACCAACTACACGTTTTTTAAATAGGGGTCAGTCCCAACTATTGATACTTTTTGTATCAATAGTTGGGACTGACCCCAAACAGTTGAGTGTTGATGTTGGTTTGAATCTTTGGTTAAAGTGGTGAGCTATTATGACGTTGACGGAAAAAATTTTGGCACGAGCTGCAGGGAAAGCTCAGGTCACTGCTGGTGAAAATGTGTGGGTCAAGGCCGACACGCTGATGACGCACGACGTTTGCGGACCTGGTACTATTGGTGTGTTCAAACGTGAATTTGGTGAAAACGCCAAAGTCTGGGATAAGGAACGAATTGTCATTATTCCTGATCACTACATTTTCACAGCAGATTCACGATCCAATCGAAATGTTGATATCCTTCGTGATTTTGTCCGTGAGCAGGACATCAAGTATTTTTATGATGTCATTGATGATCCCAATGGAAAATGGACATTCAATCCTGACCAGGGACTTTTGAAAAAACAGTATGGTTCCAATTACGCAGGTGTTTGTCACACTGCTTTGGCGCATCGAGGTCATACCAGGCCTGGTGAGGTCTTGTTTGGAACGGATTCCCACACTTGCATGGCCGGTGCCTTCAATCAATTTGCAACCGGTATTGGTAATACGGATGCAGGATTTGTCATGGGAACCGGTAAACTCTTGCTCAAAGTTCCAGAAACGATGCATTTCCGATTGGAGGGTGAAATTCAGCCTGGTGTCATGGCCAAGGACATTATTTTGCACGTGATTGGAGAGATCGGCTTTGACGGTGCCACCTACAGAGCCATGCAGTTTGACGGTCCAGGTGCTTCCAGCTTAACGGTTGATGATAGGATGACCATTGCCAACATGGCCATTGAGGCCGGTGGTAAGAATGGCATTTTTGAGTTTGATGAAAAAACAAAGGCTTATGTTGATCATCGTTGTGCCTTGAATGGGACTCGGCCCGATTATGAGCCTGTTGAGAGGGATAGTGACGAAAAATTCTATTCAGACCTGACCGTTGATCTCAGTAAGTTGGAACCAACAGTTGCCTGTCATCCAGATCCGGGAAATCGCAAATTGGCTAAAGAGCTGAGTGATCTGGTATTGGATCGGGCTTACATTGGATCGTGCACCGGAGGTAAAACGAGCGACTTTCTTGCCTTTGCGCACATTATCAAAGGTAAATCTGTCAAAATTGACACCTTTGGTGTTCCCGCAACACCCGAGATCGTAGATGATTTGAAGACGACCGATTGGGATGGAAAGAGTGTTTGGAATATCTTGACCGATGCCGGGGTTCAAATGACTGAGAACGCAGGTTGTTCTGCCTGTTTGGGTGGTCCGGTGGATACTTTTGGGCGGATGAATAAACCAATGAAATGCATCAGTGCGACCAACCGAAACTTTCCTGGTCGAATGGGTCACAAAGAATCTCAGGTATTTCTAGCTTCGCCAGCCACAGTTGCTGCCAGTGCATTGACTGGAAAGGTCACTGATCCACGCGAATTCTGGAGTTAAGCCAGAGCATTTGTTCCCTGCTCAACCTATCTGTTAATTGATGCGACAATTTCGTAAACTTGAGGGTAGGTCACGTCCTTTGTCCGGCAAAAAGAAAATGGACAGAAGACAATCACCTGAATCCAAAGAAGAAATGGTCTCGCAAAATGACGAAGTTCAAGGGGCAGGGGAGGATACCAAGCTAAGAATATTCATCCTGCCCAACCTGATGACGGCAGGAAACCTTTTCTGCGGCTTCCTTGCGCTGACTCACATTGTCCAGGCGGATCCTGCGCGGGATGATTTTAACAATATCATTCTCAAGGCGTTGTTATTGATTCTCCTGGCTTGCCTTTTCGATCTTTTAGATGGACGAGTTGCCAGGATGGGGGGGCTTGAGAGTCCTTTTGGCCGGGAATTTGATTCACTTGCTGATATTGTCTCATTCGGTGTTGCTCCCGCTTTCCTGGTGCACCGGATCGTTCTGAAAGACGTATTCATTCAGCATCAGGAAATCGGTTGGTTCATTGCCTCGGTTTACTTGATTTGTGGGGCGCTTCGCCTGGCAAGGTTCAATGTCATGGCGGCAGAACCGAATTCGGGATCCAGTAAGGAATTTCTCGGTTTTCCGATTCCTGCAGCAGCAGGTTTGGTTGCCTCCCTGACACTCTTTTTGATGTGGTGGGAAGATAAAGGGTTTTCAACAGGCCAGTGGAGATACGTTTTACCGGTTTTGCTGATCTTTCTATCCGCCATGATGATCAGTGAAGTCCGCTATCCTTCCTTCAAAGGTGTCGGGTTCAGGACTCGGGGGCGGTTTCTGACAATCGTAGGTGCGATCTTGTTTATTGGCCTTATTTTTATCCTGCAGAACAAGATTCTACCGATCATACTACCCATCATTTTCACAGCTTATCTCATCTACGGGTTTATCAGGCTTCGTTTGCCCCGCAATCGACTCCGAGTCATTGAGGAGGAAGAAGATTTGGAGTTATGACAAATCTGTTGTGACGAAATTCGATTAACTTTGACAATAATCCTTTAGGTCATTAAGAGATTGGTATCGTCTTTGCTACACCAAGAACATCATGGAGGCCATTTTGAAGCTACGAAGTTTATTTGGAAAGTCACTCTTAAGCGCCTGTGTTGCGCTGATGACTGCCGCTGCTCTACATACCCAAGCTCAGTCTGTTGGGGTTGGATTTCACCTGGTGGACCTACCGCAGGGTAGTTCATTAGTGTCCAATCCATTTCAGTCTGGAAGCAACCTGGTTTCGGATCTGTTCAGTGATGTCCCAGACGGTTTCAGTGTTTCCAAACTCATTGGAGGAGAGTGGGTTGCAAGCACTTGGAGTGCGGAAACCGCGTCCTGGTCCATTCCAAGTATGAGTCTTACCCCAGGTGAAGGAGCCATGGTTGATTCGCCCGAAGCGTATCAATGGTTCACGTTTGGCAAACCGTTGGTTGGTATGCTCAATAATTTCGTTCCAGCAGGAGAGTCGGTACGGGGTAGTCGTTTGGCAGTTGGAGGTCTTATCACCACTGATTTGGGTTTTACTCCTGCTAATGGCACAACGGTCGGTGGGATCAATCTGGATGGAACCCCCGCAGAACCTGCTGTTTATACTGACGGAGCTTGGCTTCCTGAAGAGCCCAACCTGGGTGTGGGTCAAGCAGTGATCATCAACACTCCCGAGGCATTGGATTGGGAACAAAATCTTGTGGTTGACGGTATTGAAAACCCACTCAGTTTCACGCTACAACCGACCGATCAGGCCCTGACCGAAGGTGGTGCCCTAACTTTAACTGCCGAAGCCGCTGGTGCGGATAGTATCAGCTACCAATGGCAGAAAAACGGGAACGATATTCCTGGGGCGAATTCAGCAACACTGACCATTGATCCTGTCGCTGTTGCAGATGCTGGTCAGTATGCCGTGATTGCTTCTACTATTGATTCCTCATTACGCAGTTCGTTCTCCAATGTCACTGTGGAACCGATTGTCGTTGAACCAACAGAAGGTCCCACGTTATCCGTCACTCCGGGAGAAGATGCTCGTAGGGTAAACATCATCGTCACCGGAAATATCGGTGAGGTTTATACCATCGAAGCGACCGATGATTTCGTAAATTGGTCCACTCGTGCCACTGATCTGGTGAATGAAACAGGAACTGTTACACGCGTCGAGAGAATCGCCCCTAGACGTCATCGTATTTTCAGGGCAATTGTCCAAGAGTAAATGTTTCCAATTTGAAGGACTTAATCATTTAGCTCACATTTTTTAACTGGCGACCATCTATCATGTGGTCGCCAGTTTCTTTTTTTAGTGAAACTTTCCATTTCCATTTCCAATTGCCCTGACAAGAAACATTAAATGTAACTATTCCAGGTTGCTTCCTGTCTGGTCTGCTAAATTGAGGATATTTTTGAATGGGTCTGTTAATTAAGAATCAACAAAAACGTTTACCACTGCTGATTGCAGCAGTGTGTTGCTCTGCTTTGGTCGCGTGCAAATCCTCCTTCTACAAGAAGAAAACCGACAAAGAAGTTTATTCCATCATCAAACAGATTGAGACCGATCTTTTTGGTGAAAGTGACGCATTCACGGTCAACACTCGATATTCAGAACGAGATCCGGAAGACATTAGTTCCCAGGAAATCATAGAGGATCGTAACATCAAGGAAGAGAAAGATATTGATGTTAATATGGCCATTGATCTTGCCATCAAGAACAGCCGTGAGTATCAAAATCAAAAGGAATCCCTTTATCTTACTGCACTGAGCTTGAGTGAGACGGAATTTGTTTTCAGTCCGAATTTTTTGGCCCGATCCACCACCTCTGGTGACCGTAGCAGCACGGGTGAACGAAGTGGGGGTGCCAACTCTCGACTGACTGTGAATCAGGCACTGAGAACGGGCGGAAGTATTGGTGCGACCTTCGCCAACGATCTGCTTCGATTCTACACAGGAGATCCTCGCCGTTCGGCAGTCAGCACTCTTTCCGTCAATCTGTTCCAACCCCTTTTGCGTGATGCCGGAAGTCGGGTTGCCATCGAAAACCTGAGACAGGCGGAGCGCAATGTTGCCTATGCGATTCGGGATTTCAGCCACTTTCAAAATGAGTTTGCCGTCAACATCGTGCTGGATTATTTCCGACTCCTTCAGAATAAAGACATCATTCGTAACAGGTTCCTCGATTATCAGAGTCGAACCAATCAGACCATTCGTTTGAATCGACGATTGGATGCCGGCATCGAAACCAGCGTTCAGATCGGTTTGGCTCAGCAATCGGAACTAACCGCGCGCAATAGCTACATTAACGTGATTGCGAATTTTCAGACCACTCTGGATCGATTCAAAATCAATTTAGGTTTGCCCTTGGGTATCGATTTGAACTTGGATGACAGCGCGTTGGAGTCTTTGTCACGCGAAGGCTTGCCTGTTTTGGACATTGATCCCGAGTATGCGTTTGAGTTGGCTCTGGAATATTCTTGGCCTTTGATGAATGACATCGACCGATATGAAGACGCCAAACGCAAGGTGTATGTTGCGGCGAATCGACTGAAAACCGGCATCGATTTTTTTGCAGACGCTTCTCTTTCATCCGAGCGGCCCACGGACTATACCAATTTCGATCCTGATGATATTCGAGCAGGAATGGGGATCGAATTAGATTTACCCATCAACCGATTTAGAGAGCGAAACCAGTATCGATCCACTATCATCAGTTTTGAAGCAGCATTGCGTCGATTGAGTTTGGCATTGGACAACAAGCGTAATCAGATTCGGCTTGGCCTGCGAAATCTTCGACAGTTTGAACAGAATTATCAGATTCAGAAACTTGCAGTCGAATTGGCTGCTGAACGTGTGACAGGTGCGGATTTAAATAATCAGGCTGGACGCGCCACCGTCCGAGATATTCGTGATGCGCAGGACGACTTTGTTGCTGCGAGAAACGCTTTGGTAACTTTGGTGGTTGATTATCTGGAAGCTCGTATGTCTTTGCTCCTTGATATTGGAATCCTGAGAACAAACAACGATGCCTTTTGGATCAATGAATCAGCGGTTGTGGTGGATCTGGAAAAGAAGGAGGCGAAACCCGATTTTCCTCCTGATGCATCCGATGTCAAAGAACCGGAACTGTTGACGCCTGAAGAACTTTTTAAGAAATAATTTCGACTGTTAGAATAGTTATGAGTCAGAACGAATTATCTGCGGACAAATCTAGTCCGGCAAAACCCAAGGTGATCATTGGAGTCGTAATGGGTGCCTTACTTTTTGTTTGGTTTTTATCAAGCCTCGGTGGCGACGGAGACTCCGCTGAGTCTTTCTACCAGGTGAAGCGCGGTGATTTTCTCGTTTCAGTGACGGCAGGTGGAACACTTGAGGCGGTGAATCAAGAGGTCATCCGAAACGAAGTGGATGGAAATTCTCGAGTCATTTATATCGTGCCCGAGGGTACTGTGGTTGAAGAAGGCGACCTGTTGGTTGAATTGGATTCTGCTGAGGCCGAAGAGCAGTTGAACCAACAAAAGCTTAGTTACGAGAAAGCAGTTCAAGAGTTTGAAGCTGCCAAAGCTAATTTGCAGATCGAGCAGAGCCAGGTTCAAAGCCAGATTGATGCAGCTATCCTTGCGACCAATTTTGCCTTCATCGATTATCGAAAATTTGTGGAGGGCGATAAACTCCAGCAATTACGGAACGCAGAAATTTCCATACAAACGGTGGAAGAGAATCTCAAAATTGCCCAAGATCGTCTCTTTTGGTCACAACGTCTCTTTAAGGAAGGTTTTGAAACTAAAACCAAATTGGAACAGGACCAGTTGTCAGTTACCAATTCACTGTTGAATTTGGAGCAGGCAAGGACTGAATTGACGATGCTCAGAGATTACGATCTTCCCAAGCTCGAAGAACAATATGTGTCCAGTTTGATTGAGGCATCCAATGAACTAAGCCGAGTGATTCTCCAAGCAACCAACAGCCTGAACAAGGCTATCGCCGATTTGATTACCCAGAGCAATTCGCTGGTTTTGAACAAAGAAAGGTTGGATAACGAAACAGAGCAACTCGAAAAGTCCAAGATTTATGCTCCCATCGGCGGAATGGTCGTGTATGCCAAATCAAGAAGCCGTTTCAGTTCGGAATCCATGATCGAGGAGGGTGCAACCGTTCGCAAACGCCAGGACCTCATTACTCTTCCTGATACTTCACAAATGAAGGTCGATATCAAGGTCCATGAGTCCCAGGTCAACAAGGTGAAGAAAGGTCAAACTGCATTTGTCGTCCTGGATTCCATGCCCGACAAACGATTCAAAGGCATCGTCAGTAAAGTTGCCCCTTTACCCGATTCAGCATCATTTTTCAGTGACCCCAATCTTAAGGAGTATGCCACCGAAATTTTGGTCACTGATCAATTACCGGACCTGAAGCCTGGTGTTTCTGCACGTGCGGAAATTGTGATAACCAACATCACCAGTACTTTAAAAGTGCCGATCCAATCTGTGACGACCGTCAACAGCGAGCAAGTCGTTTACAAAGCTGGAATGGGAGATCCCGAACGAGTTCCAGTCGAAGTCGGTTTATTCAATACCAAGTTTATCCAGATTCTGGATGGTGTTGAAGAAGGGGACAAAATACTTCTGGCTCCTCCATTACAGATGGAAGAAGTTGACCTGGCAGGTGAGATATTTGATGAAGGTGAAAAGGTAAGTGATGATGAATTGAAGCCTGACGCCAAAGCTCTTGAAAACCTTAATTCCAAAGGGAGTC
This sequence comes from uncultured Verrucomicrobiota bacterium, assembly GCA_964342825.1. Taxonomy (GTDB): domain Bacteria; phylum Verrucomicrobiota; class Verrucomicrobiia; order Limisphaerales; family AAA164-E04; genus AAA164-E04. The sequence continues at coordinate 26,368 of CAYFHO010000016.1, read as the reverse complement.
GTCCACAGTCTCAGGGAGGTCCTGGTGGTCAGGGAGGGAAAGGCCCTGGCGGGGGTGGTTTTGATCGAGAAGCCATGATGAAACGTATGGATACCGATGGTGACGGAAAAATAAGTGATGCAGAGCGATCCGCTGCGATGAAACAATTCCAACAGATGCGAGGAAGCGGCGGCGGCGGCGGCGGTGGCCGTGGTGGTAACGATGGCTCAGGTCGCGGCGGACGGTAGTTGAATTCACTCTAGGAATTGTCAAGGAAGGGTAACTTCTTGGAATCGGGACCAATCATCAAGATCGAGGGCATTGAGCGCAAGTATGTCATGGGTGATGACATCGAGGTCATGGCCCTGCGTGGAGTCAATGTAGATATTTTTCAGGGAGAATACGTGGCCATCATGGGGCCATCAGGTTCAGGGAAATCCACGATGCTGAATCTCCTGGGTTGCCTTGATCGACCCACTGCGGGTGCTTACTGGCTGGGTGGTGAAGATGTCGCGAAAATGGGAGACGACTCCCTATCCGATGTTCGAGGTCGACGCATTGGTTTTATTTTCCAATCTTATAATCTCATTGCACAGCTTACCGTTCTGGAGAACATCCAGGTTCCATTGTTTTACCAGGGAAAAAGTATGCAGGAATCCTACGATCGATGTGCTGAACTTGCCACCCTGGTTGGATTGGGCGACCGCCTGACTCATCGTCCCAATCAACTCTCTGGTGGTCAACAGCAGCGTGTTGCGATTGCCAGGTCACTGGTCAATGACCCATTGATGATTTTGGCCGATGAGCCGACCGGAAATCTTGACTCCAAAACCGGGTTGGAAGTTTTGGATTTGATCGATGATTTAAATGACAGTGGAAAAACCATTGTGCTTGTGACACATGATAATTATGTCGCCGAACGCGCACATCGGGTCATCCATATGAAAGACGGTCTGGTTGATCGAATCGAAGTCAAGCGAGCCCCTGGGGAGGCACGTAAAAAGATCAATAAAAGGCGCTGACGATTATGGTGAGTTACCAGCATTTCATGAGTACAGTGCAGTTGGGTATCAAGACCCTTTTGCTGCACAAACTCCGTTCCGGACTCACCATGATGGGGATCATCTTTGGTGTTTGTTCGGTCATTGCGATGTTGGCCATTGGCGAAGGTGCATCCTATGAAGCTCAGGAACGCATCAAGGCCCTTGGCAGTAACAACATTATTGTTCGAAGTGTGAAACCTCCCGAGCAGGATCGTGAGTCCAACAATTCGTCAGGGCGAAGCAGAGGGATTCGCTATGGATTATCCTACGACGATACCGCTCGCATATACTCCACCATTCCTGGTGTCGAACGTGTTTTGCCCATGCGGATCATTCGCGAGAAGATACGTTTTTATGAAATGGAACTGCCTTGTCAGGTGGTTGGAACTCTCTCGTTTTATCCGGACATTGTCAGCATTGACCTGGTGAGCGGACGTTTCATCAGTCCGATGGATGAAGTGTATAAGCAGAATGTTTGTGTGCTGACAACTTCACTGGCTCAGCGACTCTTCCCTTACCATGACCCCCTTAAGCAGATCATAAAAATCGCTGGAAATTATTACAAGGTGGTTGGATTGGTGCGTGAAATCAATACTCCCGGAGACCGTCCGCAAACAGGGGAAACCGAAGGAGAAACCATGGAGAACAATGTTTATATTCCCCTGGCAACGGCTAAATCCAGGTTTGGAGAAACCATCATCAAGCGCACGGGCAATACGATCAATTCAGAAACGGTTCAAGTCCATGAAATCAGAGTCCAAATGAAAGACCACTTATTTGTGGAGTCGGCGGATCCGCAAATTCGCACTTTGCTTTCCCGGTTTCACAAGGATGTGGACTATGAAATCACAGTTCCATTGCAGCTCTTAAGACAGGCCGAGGCGACCAAACGTATGTTCAACATAGTCTTAGGTTCCATAGCGGCCATTTCGTTGTTGGTAGGTGGTATTGGCATCATGAACATCATGCTGGCCAACGTGACAGAACGCACTCGTGAGATAGGTGTGCGACGTGCACTCGGGGCCAAGAAAAGTGACATTACCACTCAGTTTCTGGTGGAGACGGTGGTGCTTTCGGTGGGCGGGGGTTTGATTGGAGTGATCGTTGGAGTGATAACTCCCTACATAGTAACGGCCATGACAGACATGAATACCATTGTTACTTTTTGGTCGGTTTCCTTGGCTTTTGGGATTTCAGGGGCGGTTGGTGTGGTTTTTGGTATTTACCCTGCCAACGCAGCTGCTAGTCTAGATCCCATTGAAGCCCTACGTCATGAATAATTTGAGCCCGTCTCCGGCAGGACCGAGACCCCATCGCAATCAATCCGGTTTTACCTTGATTGAACTTCTCGTCGTTATTGCAATCATTGCCATCCTCGCAGGCATGCTTCTACCGGCTCTGAGCCAAGCCAAAAACAAGGCTCAACGTGCGAATTGCATTAACAATCTGAGACAGCTTGGCATTGGCACATTTCTTTATGCTGATGACAATGAGGACAAACTTTATCCCTCGCTTTTCAATCCAGAACAAATTCGTCAAAGCCAGCCATGGTGGTCGTATCGTTTGTTTGGAGGTTCCGATGGGCAACCTGCGGACATCACAACCCCTTTCAACCATGGTCACCTGTTCACGATGAATTATCTCAGGGAACCGCGCATGTATTTTGATCCCGGCTTAAAAGGAGCCGATGCAGAGCTTGAGGGGAGGGGATACGAGCTGAAAGATTATCAGAATGAACAACATCCCTTTCCCGTGGCCCAAGGTGCATGGGTAAGGTCCAGCTACGTCTATTATCCTCAGTCACAGCAACCTGCCATCCGTGAACCTGCCAATGAAAACGAAAGGCAATGGGGGCTTGTAGCCACCAAGTCCATTCAGCTGTCTGCCGAGCGTACTTTAATCACGGATTTTATCTATTCATTCAAAACCATTCCTCATAAATCCAATCGCAATCCAGTGGGTCTGAATGTGCTTTGGGGAGACGCACACGTTTCCTTTTCAAACACCCGACAAGCATTCGATCCAGCTCTTTGGGATGATCCCGAAGGCAGTACCAGCGGAAATTTGAATCCCGGCAACAACCCCGGTAGATTTCGATCCATCGTTGGCTGGTTGCGCCCCTAACCATTGGGGGTCAGTCCCAACTATTGACACTTTTTTGATTGAGATCATGGATCGAGCGCATCATCCGTGCTACTCAGATATAATGCTTGTTAGAGTCCATCCTCAGGGCTAGTTTGGAATCACCTTTGACATGGTCATTGGCTTTGATCTTTTACATTTGAACGCTTTGTTTTTAAAGCCCTGCTTATGCTCGTGTTTAAATACTATCCTTGAACCGTAATAAAAAACATGGGACACCACGCCTTAGGAGTCGACCCACGTCAGGCCTTGACTGGAAGTCGAAAGTCGGCGGGCCAGTCCCACCTTTATGTAACACGTTCCAAGGAACTGTTGCCCACGGCACTAGTGGGGCTTTTTCTGTGTTTAATGACATCGGAATGCTGAATGGATTCATCGCTGTTTCACTCAGCAACGAATTACTAAAGGAACAGGTCTCGCCTCACAGCACATTGGCTCATACAATGAACTTATGAGTCAGGGTGATCTATTTCAGTCCACTCCAAAATCCAGTCCACCAAGTGCCACTTCATCACTTGGTAATGAATCCGATCCCCAGGCAAACAAAGCAGCTCCTCTGGCGGCGCGCATGCGCCCACGTACTTTGGAAGAATACGCAGGGCAAGAACACATTCTTGCTCCTGGCAAACTCCTTCGGCGGGCCATAGAAGCGGACCGCATCCAGTCCCTTATACTTTACGGTCCACCAGGAACCGGGAAAACAACCCTTGCACAGATCATTGCTCAACGAACTCAGGCTCATTTTGAGCGACTCAGTGGTGTGGAATCCAACGTGGCTGAAATGCGACGCGTTTTAGGATCGGCATCCAATCGTTTAGCCAATACCGGTAAATCCACATTACTTTTTGTGGATGAGATTCATCGGTTCAACAAATCGCAACAGGATGTGTTGTTACCCGATGTTGAAAGTGGGGTTATCAAATTAATCGGAGCCACGACGCACAATCCATTTTTCTTTGTTAACTCACCCCTTGTTTCCAGGTCCCAGATATTTGAACTTCAACCCTTGGCTCAATCCGAAGTTTACCAACTCATGCAGACAGCTATTGAGGATGAAGAACGCGGTTTGGGTAAGCTACAACTCCGGGTGGATACCGATGCGATTCAACATCTGGCCAAGTTGGCGGATGGGGATGCAAGGAAGGCTTTAAACTCTCTTGAAATTGCGGCTTTGACAACACCCGCGGGAGAAGATGGCAAGGTGCACATCGATTTGGCTGCTGCAGAAGAATGTATCCAGAAAAAGGCAGTGGTTTATGATGGGGATGGAGACGCCCACTATGACACTATTTCAGCTTTTATCAAATCGATGCGGGGAGGGGATCCGGATGCAGCTCTTTACTGGTTGGCAAAAATGATCCATGCAGGGGAAGACCCAAGATTCATTACCCGCAGAGTCATGATTTGTGCGGCCGAGGATGTGGGCTTGGCTGATCCGATGGCACTGGTATTGGCTCATGCCGCTCATGAGACTGCCTCCTTTGTCGGTTGGCCCGAAGCTCGCATTCCAATAGCTGAAGCGGTGATTTACATTGCCTCCGCTCACAAAAGCAACAGTGCAATGGTGGCCATTGATAAAGCACTGGCGGACGTGCGGGCAGGTCAAACCATACCCGTTCCTGTTCATCTTAAAGATGGTCATTATCCGGGGGCAAAGAGGTTGGGTCACGGTGAGGGTTATCAATATGCTCATGCACATCCTGAGCATTTCGTGGCGCAAGACTATCTCGGTGTTGAAAAGTGCTATTATGAACCCACGGAGCAGGGGAGTGAGAGAAAAATTCGTGAGCGTGTTTTAGGCTGGCGGGAGAAATTTCAGGAAATGCGAAGGCAGACCAAGGATTAGAAATCATGAATCGACCATCCACAGATCAAACCATAGCAGAGTCAATGTTGCAGCGCGTTTTTGAAAAACTGAAAGCGTGGTCGGTTCTTTGGGGATACACGCTTTTGCCACGTACATTGAACATTGAATTTCTTCCTTCTGACCATCCGGACCTGGGCAGATGTCATTTTGCAAGCAACACCATATACCTCAATGCTTCCCTTTTGCAGTTGAACCAGGAATCTCTGCTCGAGGAAACATTGTGCCATGAAGCGGCCCACTGGATGGCTTTCCGTCGGTTCGGATTGGGTATTGAACCTCACGGACCGGAATGGAGAGATTACATGAGAAAGGCGGGTTTCAAGCCGAGACAAAGTTCCAGCCTAAATAAAAATTCTACTTCGAACTGAACTGATCTTCTTTGCGGCGAAACAGAACATTGAACGTGGTCATCGAACCGTAGCAACGTGAAATATACTGTTGCATATCAAATTTATCCGCTTCACTCAGCTGCTTGGAATTATTAACCCTTTGCTCCAGGACACGAAGGTTGTTTCGCATCATCACAATTTTGTGAAAAAAGGTTTCGAGTTCAACTTCTTTGGGCTGAAGTTGCGGATCTTTCGGATGCAAAACCATGCGACCATCCTGCCATTTGGGTGCAAGTTCATCGATGACCGTTCCAGGTTTTTCAATTTCAAGGGCATCAATCGTGGATTGAACGACCTCTTTGACAAGTTCCTCCAGAGGCATTTTCAATCCATTCAAATGAGCTTCGGATTGGAGGGGTTCGATGCTGCTGTTCTCCGGACTCAGCTCACGTTTGCCTGATTCAAATTCAATTTCAGCCATACCACGACCCAGACGGACGACTTCTCCCACGCCCAGGTCCGGGTGCGTCACATGCATCCCTATGTGCATATCTTGTGTTTTCATTCCTCTTTCCCTTTCAACTAGAGTCTGCTTTTTACCGAAGCAAGACTGTTCTCTGCCGCCACGTAGGTTATTTCTGCCACCAGATTCATGGCGCTTTCTCTGGACTCCTTTTTGACGTTCAAACGGATGATTCCGGATTCATGACGCGGGACATCCTGCAACATTTCCATGCTGCCAACCTGAATGAATATTTTTCCACCCGTAAACCACGCCTTTTTGAAACGAATATCCATGATGTCCTTCAGGGGAATCACCACTTTTTTTACATCTGATTTGACCAATCCCACAAATCCGTCCTTGGTTTGAAACTCGAGTCGTAACTCTTGATCCACCAAGGTCAATATACCCGTGCAATTAGTGAATTCACCGGGTATTTCAAATGGAATGGAATAAGGATTCATGGACAGGGGAATCATTCCCTCTACTTGTTTTGAACACAAGTGTTTTCGTTTCCATCTAATGGAATTCAAACAAGATTTTTCCTTGGCCAGTCATCGATTATTTCAACAGAATGAATCTTTAAGATTGTTATGTCTCGAGTAAGGCCAGATTAGAAATATAAACATGATTGAAGTGGAAGAATTAACCAAGCGATATGCAGGGCATACAGCTTTGCGTGAGCTTTCCTTTTCTGTAAGAAAGGGGCAGATTGTGGGTTTTCTCGGGCCAAACGGCGCGGGGAAAAGCACAACCATGCGGATTATGTCCACTTTCATGCCACCTACTTCAGGCAGAATACAAATTGCAGGTTTCGATGTGGGCAGAAAGCCGATGGAAGTTCGCAAAAGGATTGGCTACATGCCAGAGAATAACCCACTGCATCTGGACATGCGGGTGGAGGAATACTTGCGGTTTCGAGCTGGATTAAAGGATGTCACCGGAGACCGACTCAAAACCAGGTTGGGTGAGGTGCTGGAGTTGTGTGATTTAACCGATGTCAGGCGCAAGATCATTGGTCAGATGTCCAAGGGTTATCGCCAGCGTGTTGGTGTGGCCGACGCGATCCTTCATCAGCCCGAAGTGATTATCCTGGATGAACCCACCATCGGTCTGGATCCTCATCAGGTACGATTATTTCGAAAATTGATCTGTTCTCTCGCAAGCGAGCACACCGTTTTGTTGTCCACCCATATCCTTTCGGAAGTGGAAATTACCTGTGATCGTATTCTCATTCTTCATGGAGGAAGATTACTCGCCGATGACAGCAAAGATGATATTCACCAACGAGTGGGTGCGTTGACACATGTGACTGCCGAAGTGGCGGCTCCATGGGAAGCCTTGTCTCATTCACTGGAAGCGATGCCATCCGTGGCGGATTTTAAGATTGAAGATCTGCAACATGGTTTTTTGAAATGTCATTTAACTGCCAAAGGTGCGATGGATCTGCGTCCTTTGCTTTTTGAAGAAATCAAGAGACGCGGATGGACTCTGCGAGAACTGACCCATCAACGGCCCACCCTGGAGGATTTATTTGTGCAATTAACTCAAGTGAGCCCCAATCTGAAGGCCAGCTGATCGACGATGCGAATATTTCAAACACTGCTTAGACGAGAGCTGGGATTTTATCTGACGACCCTGACCGGATACGTCATTCTCAGTCTGGTCATCTTTCTCATCGGGCTGAGTCTCCTTACAGTCATTCTTGCCTATAATGGAAGAGCCATGGATGCTCCCTTGACGGAGGCGTTTTATGGCACGCCGTTTTTTTGGTTTATCGTTTTACTGGCCTGCCCGGCAATTACCATGCGCAGTTTTGCCCATGAAAAATCTTCAGGAACTTATGAAGCCTTGATGACGACACCTGTTAGTAACTTGCAGGTTGTTTTCTCAAAATTCCTGGCCTCATGGATTTTTTATGGATTGATGTGGTTGCCACTTTGGGGATTCATGACCTGGTTGGGACAATTTTTCAACGATCCTGAGTATTTGGATGCAGGGATCATGGGAGGCACCATCATGGGTGTCATGTTATTGGGAGGATTGTTCCTTGCCATGGGTTGTCTTGCTTCGGTGGCCACCAGGAGCCAATTGATTGCCGCAATGTTGGCGCTCACGCTTGAAATGGTTCTGTTCATGCTGAGTTTTGTCATTGAATTGCTTCCTGATCAATCAGGCTGGCAGGCCGCATTTTTCGGCCATATCTGCCTTTTCGATCACATGAGTGATTTTGTTCGTGGGATTGTCGACGGAGGGCATCTCGTCTTTTATTTGACCGGTATGGGGCTGTTTCTTTTTCTCACTTGGCGATGGGTAGAAAGCAGGAAGTAAAAGCGCAATCATGATCCCCAACAAGACAACACCCAATCTTTCTCATCGTCGCCTTTTGGCAGGGGGAGCCTTCTGGTTGGATCTAATCCTTGCCGCTTTGGCCATGATCGTGATTGCAGCTTGCTTGAATTATCTCGCAGCACGCCATCCGTTGCGTTGGATCTGGCACAAGGATCCCTCCATCATGCTTTCACCTCTGACTGAAAACTGGGTGCGATCTCTCACCAATGAAGTTCGCGTGGTCGTCTTCCATGATCCGGATGAAAAAGACACCCCTCATGGTCGAGTGATGGGTTTGCTCAAGGAATACCGGCACGCGAATGAAAGGATTCAGCTGGAAGTAGTCGATTACTTGCGGGAACGAGACAAAGCGCAGGAGATACGAAAACAATACGAAATGGATGCCGAGCAATCTGAAGAAATGGTTTTGTTTGCTATTGGAAAACGACATCGTGTTGTTTCTGTGAGTGAGCTGACACAATACGATGATCTCCCGGTGGAAGCTTCGGGGCAGTTGAGGATGAAGGCCGTCGGGTTCAAGGGTGAAATGTTGTTTACCTCTGCCCTCATGAATTTGGTCGAAGGAAACTCACCGGTCGTATACTTCATTCAGGGTCATGGTGAGCACGACCCTTCCAATCAAAAACTGGACGGTTACGCGGCTTTCCAGCAAGTCCTGGAGGACAAAAACATTCAGTTCAAGCTTCTCAATCTGCGTGAATCAGAGATTGTTCCAGCCGATGCATCCGCACTGGTCGTGGCTGGCTCAGTGAATCAATGGACGCCTGATGAAATTGAGAAACTGGATCGTTATATGAAGTCTGGCGGGCGTTTGATGGTGGCTTTTCATTTTCAGGCTTTTGGCAAACGAACAGGACTCGAAAATTGGTTGCGTACTTGGGGTGTCAGTGTTGGAAATAACGTGGTGGATGATCAGCAAACTTACTCAGGAAGTGAGCTGCTAATTGGCAACTTGGTGCCACACCCGGTGACCAATCCGTTACTGGGTTCCAGAACACCATTGGTGTTATCGCTTCCCAGGTCGATCGAACCTGTAAACACCAAGCCGATGAAAGATTTGGAAATCGAAGTTGGCAAATTGGTTTTGACTACCACCAATGGAGTCGCCAAATCCGAATATGTCAAAGGTGTGCTGGTGCACAATCCTATCACCGATTTCCGAGGCTCCATTTCATTGATGACAGAAGTCGTTGCAACCCCTTCATCCGAAAGCGGACTGAATCAACCTGCTTCGAGAATGCTCGTGTTGGGAGATTCACAATTTTTGAGTAATGTTCATATTCACAAGCAGGGAAATCGAGACTTCGCCGGATTGGCGATCAATTGGCTGCTTGAGCGGGATGCCATGTTGGGAGGCATCGGACCACGTCCATTGACAGAATTTCGATTGGATATTCCCACTGCCTCATTAAAAGGCCTTCAATGGTTCATGCTGGCGGTCCTTCCCTTGGGTGTTTTTGGAATAGGTTTTTTGGTGTGGCTCAAACGTCGGTATTAGAGATTCGGTATTCCTGGTAAACATTAAATATCTTCAAGGACTCAACACGAAAATGATTCGAAAACAAACAACGCTTCTATGGATGATTGCGGTGGTTTTATCCGGATTGATCCTGATTTTCGAATCACCATGGAAGCAAGAATCCGGTGATCAGGTGGAACAACGCAGTTTGTTACCTGCCTCGCAAATTGCTACCTGGGAAGGTCTTGCCATCGAAAAGCACCAGGCTCTGCTCGAGTTTACTCGGGAAGGTTCGGCCTGGAAAATTGTTAAACCGGTCGAGGACATCGGGCATCCAACTTTGGTCGACGGCCTGATAGAAACCGTTTCGAACCTGCAACCCAAAACGGTCTTATCCCAATCCGACATCATGAAAGCGGGCGGGTTCAAAACGTTCGGACTGGACCCCGCTTCCACCACCATGACCCTCTCTAAAACCCAAACGAAAGTAAGGATTCAGTTGGGTGATCGTGAGTCGGTTGGTGATCAAGTTTACTTGCGTCTCAATGATGAGCCTCAAGCCTGGGTCGTGGATGCTTCCTGGTTGGATTCCTTACCGGATCAGGTTAAAGCCTGGCGGGATCCCAGAATTGTGGCCGGCGATTTGGAAGATGTGGATCAAATCGAGATCCGTCACATCGATGCACACATCGTCATGGATCAAAACCCTGATGGCACAGGTTGGCATTTTACATTACCTGAAGCCTTGACCGACTCGCGCGCCAATATTTCGAGGATTGAAACCCTGCTAAAAAAATCTCTTCCAAACCTTCATGCCACCGAGTTTTTAACTCCTGAAGAAGCAGGGGAATTAAAATGGCTTGGATTGGAAGATCCCGTTCTGGAACTTTTTCTAAAAACAGGTGACCGGGAACCTCTGCATCTTTCATGGGGTTTTCACGTACCCGGTAAACCGGGGTTGCGATATGTTCGCCTGGAAGGTCGATCAGGGATCATGGTCTCCCCTGATTTGATTTTTGCGGAACAACTGAATGTCCCTCCAAGTGCCTTTCGAGATCCTTTTCTCATCGATCCCGCCTTTTCATTTAATCGATTGGAATGTGGGGTGGATGAACCCTTCACTTTACAATTTGACACCTCGGAGGCCCGTTGGAAGTTGGAGCAACCTGTATCCCTGCCTACCGATGATCTTCTGGTAAGACAACTTTTTCAGAACCTCGCAAATATTCAAATCAAGGCATATCACGATGATGTGGATCCGCAAAAAGAAGAGAGCATGTTCGAAATCGAATCTTACCAACTACGATTTTCCACCATGACCAATGACGTGGAGTCTTCTGTGCTGAAGGTAAGATTCAGCAGAACCTTTGATGCTGCCATGTATGCCAAGCGATCCGATGAGGACACGATCTATGAGCTGCCGGCCAGTCTTCTGTTGGATCTTCCATCCCAGCCCGTCGATATTCGTAATCAAAATCTGTGGGATGTGCCTATAGAAGAAATTGTTCGAGTGGACATCCGGGAAAATGGTCAGTCCACTCGGTTGGACAAATCGGAAAATGGAGTATGGTTGTTTGACGGAGATATCTTGAGTGAAACCGAAAAGGATTTCACCGACGATTTTTTGGAATTACTATCGCATCCGCGGACCACCAAATGGGTGGATGCAGGCGATGAACAATATTCTCGATTCGGGTTGGATGCATCGAGTGAAAATTTACAAATGACGATACACTTTGAACGGAGTTCTTCCTCCGTGAGTAAACGAATACTCTTTGGTCGGCAGAGTCCGAGATCGGCAATTTATGCAGGTGTCGACCTTGAAACCGGACCGGTTATCTGCGAACTTTCGAATACTTTGCCCTATAGCTTGCGTCATATTCTCTCATGGAAAAAAGCGGCCCATCGGAATTAAACACCAAGACACCTCCCGCAAGAGGATTTGTTTATCGATGGCTGCGCTTTGGCACAAAGTGGGGGGCCTTGATCGTTGTTCTGTTAGCAACCTTGATCTATGGATCTATTTGGTATTTGGATCACAAAGGATTGCCTGATTTTGCCAAAATAAAAATTCTTGAGCAGCTTCGTACCAAGGGATTGGAACTTGATTTTTCCAGTATGAGATGGACTCCGAAGGACGGGATACTCGTTGAGGAGGTTGTCCTCGTGGCTCCCAAGGATCCCAACGAGCCTTCCTTTTCTGCGGATGCGGTTCAGGTTCGGTTGAGCCCTCTTCAGTGGTTCTTTCAGGAAGTTAATATCGAAGAAGCCATTGTGCGCGGTGGACGATTGACCATGCCGGTCGATTCCGAGATGGAGAAGGTCGAGCAGTTTGAGGCGGTTAATATTGAGACAAAGGTGAAACTGCATTCCAGGCAATGGTGGGAATTGGAATTCCTCACTACAGAAATGTTAGGGCTCGAAATTTCATGCTCCGGAAGTGTGACCAACGCTTATGCATTTTCCGAATGGAGCACTGGGAAAAGCTCACCTGAGACTCCCTTGAAATTCGGTCGACTGGTCAAACAGATCGTTGAGACCAAGGAACGCATCCAGTTCAGTGTTCCCCCCGAAATCCGGGTGCATGTCGATCTCGATGCCAAAGATCCTGAAAGATCAGCTGCTCAAATCCATATCCAATCCGACCTCATCACCACCGAATTCGGAGAATTGCAAGGCGCGCTGTTGACCGCGGAAATCCCTTCTCGTGATGATCAGGAGGATTTCTGGAATGTTGAATGGAATCTTTCATGGGATGCCGCCAACCTGATTGCTGGTATTCAATCCAGCGCAAAACTAAGCGGAACCGTACAATTGGTGACACGCACGGGTGAATTTCGTAATGCACTTTTTGCCGGCACAACTGAGTTTGAAATGCCCGATCGACTCATGATGGAGCCCGTTTTGCTGAGTGGACGTCTGATCGCGCCTGAGGAGAACGAGCTTCATTGGAACACGGAAGCTACGATTGTTACCGACAAGGTTGAATGGCTTCAGGAGCACGACATTGTTTTGGAGCGGTCCGAATGGAAAGGACGCTTTCAGTGGGTGCCCGGATCGAAAACCGATTGGATGGGTAATATTGATTTAAATGTTCACGGTTTGGATGCTCCCTGGGTTTCCATTAAAAGTGCCGGTTTCACAGCTCAGATGGCTCCCCAAACCAAACGTTCTGAAGCGCAGGGCGTCGATGAATCCTGGGCTTGGTGGGCATCCTTGGCTCCATATGTCATCGGACTCGACGCCACATTTGCCGGAGTGGACGGCCCATTGATTGAGGCTTCTGAGTTCGAAACCCAGCTCCGATGGGACGCTCCCGCTTTACACATCCAAAAGTTGATCGGATCGCTTTACCGTGGTGGCCTGGATCTTCGTGGCTTGCTGGATATACCTTCACGAGAAGCGACTCTTGAAGTCACTTCAGATTTTGATGCGAGGCAAATCAGGCATTTGCTTTCACCTAACGGACAGAAATGGATAGATCAATATTCCTGGGTCGATCCACCCAGGTTAAAGGCAACGGGCGGTGCGAGGCTTCCGGCCTGGACCGATGCTCAACCTGATTGGCGAGGGGAGGTCAAACCTACCATGAGGATTGATGGTTATTTTGATGTGGATCAGGGTGGCTTTCGCGGAGTGCCCGTTGAGAAAGCTTCTTCGGACATTTTCTTTGAAGACATGATCTGGCGTTTGCCCAATTTAACCATTCACCGACCTGAAGGTGTGACTCGATTGGGTTATGAATGCGATGCCCGTACACAGGATTATGTCTGGGACGTGGAAAGTATCGCTCAGCCAAAAGCTTTGAAACCTTTGTTGAACGCCGCAGGTCAAAAGGTGCTTTCTGAATTGGAGTTTGAGGATCCTGTGGAAGTGAAGGGCAAGGTGTGGGGAAGATGGCATCACCTGGAACGAACAGGAGCCGAGGCGATGCTCAAAACAGGTCGGATGAGTTATCGAAATCAGGATTGTCTCTCCGTCGAAGCTACTGGCAGTTTTACAAATCAGTTTTTTAAAATCTTTAGTCCCGTCATTCAGCGAGAAGAAGGTGTGGTCAAGGCGGAAGCTTTGGGAATCGATGCATCTGAAGGGTTTATTACCATCACCAATGCCTTGAGCCACGTGCACCCCATGGCCATTGCCCATGCCATTGGTCCTGCTACCGCTCGAACATTGGAGCCATATCATTTTGCGAGTGCTCCCAAAGTGACCATGAGCGGATTGATTCCTTTTGATGATATCGAATCCGCGGATGCCACCTTTGAGGTGGATGGAGGGCCATTTTCATTCTGGAAGTTTCACGTCCCGAATATTCGGAGCCGCATTCGTTGGGATCATGAAAAACTGACCATTGGCAATGTCCATGCTCCATTCTATGAAGGTGAATTGGATGGGGAAATGCGACTCCACTTGCATGATAGTGGGGGGGCGAGTTTTGAAATGGATGCAGACCTCAGGAATGTTCACCTTGGTCCCCTCATGAAGGATGTCGTCGCCGAGACTCGAGAATCCGAAGGTAGCCTGAATGGTCAGTTGAGAATCACCGCGGCAGAAACCGGGGACTGGGGATCCTGGCAAGGTTACGGCAAAGTGGATTTACGAGAGGGACGCTTGTGGGATACCCCTCTGTTCGGGGTTTTTTCAAGGTTAATGAACGCTGTTTCTCCGGGTCTTGGAAACAGCCGAGCTGCCCATGGGAAGGGAGATTTCACCATCACGGATAGTTTGATCGAAACTCGCAATCTGGAGATCAAGGAGCGAACAGCCCGGCTCAAGTACAAGGGTTCCGTTGATTTTGACGGGAACCTGGATGCACGGGTTGAAGCTGAATTGCTCCGGGACACTCCAATGCTGGGGAAGGTTTTTAGTCTGGCGCTTTGGCCGGTTTCCAAATTATTCGAATATCGAGTCACCGGCAGTCTCGGAGAACCTGAGATCAAACCACTGTATATGGTTCCTAAATATTTGTTGGTTCCATTTCAGTCTCTGAATTCCATGGATGACTGGTTGTTGTCTGAAGATGGGTTAATTCCTGTGCAACGGTTGTGGAAATCGAGAGATAAAACAGAAGTTTCTGATCAGGAGAAAGATAGATCTGAGGGCCAGGAGGCGTCCATCAAGTCGAATTGAAAGATTCCTTGACCGTATGTGTGGAGAGATTAAACCAGAATCAATCCTGAAGCCTCTGGTGTCTGTCATTGATCCGTTTGATGTGTGAACAACAGAATAAAGGCTGTGAATCAATTTATTTGAAAATCGTATGAAGAAATCATTAATCACCTGTCCCATCGCCGGCATTTTGGTTGCGGTGGCCTGTCTAACCGGTGCCTCATTGGAGGCTGCATCCAAAAACCTATTGGTCGTAACTGTCACCAAGGGTTTCCGTCATTCATCCATTCCAACGGCTGAATCTGTATTGGGAACATTGGCTGATCGATCCAAAGAATTTGACGTCGACTATGCTCGCACTGATGAGGAGATCGCGGAGAAAATGAACCCCGAAGCTCTCAAAAAGTATGACGGTGTCATCTTCGCCAACACCACCGGTGATCTTCCCATTCCAAACCGCGAATACTTCATGGAATGGCTCCAAAGCGGGAAGGCGTTCGTCGGCATGCACTCCGCTTCAGACACCTTTCATGGTTTTCCAAAGTTTGTCGGAATGATAGGAGGCGAGTTCCTGACCCATGGTCCTCAGGCTGAAGTCATAGCCCGTGTCGAGGATGGTCACCATCCCGCCTGTCAGCACTATGGAGAAAGTTTCAAAGTATATGATGAGATTTACATCATGAAAAATTTCCATCGTGACCGAGTTCACGGCCTTCTCAGTCAGGACAGCCATCCCAACAGCATGGCCCCCGGGGATTACCCCATCGCCTGGTGCAGTGAATATGGAAAAGGCAAAGTTTTTTATACTTCTCTGGGACACCGGGAAGATATCTGGACCAGTGATCACTACCAGAAACACATCCTTGGCGGGATCAACTGGGCTCTCGGTTTGGCGGAAGGGGATGGTAAACCACTCAGTAACCGTTACGAAGTCAGTGCCGAAGAACGCGCTGCCGGTTTCAAACCCCTGTTCAACGGCATCAACCTGGACGGGTGGAAACTGCGCCACAAGGACGGAACCAAGAGCTGGAGTGTTCAAAACGGCATGATGGTGAACACCGTCGGTAAAGGCGAGCATGGCACGGACATCGTGACCGAGGAGAAATTCTGGAATTTCACCGTACGCTACGAATACCTGATTCCTAAAGGCAGCAACAGTGGGTTTTACCTGCGCGGACGTCATGAGATTCAGATATTTGACGACTATGGCAAGAAGCCAGCAATGGGAGGAAATGGCGCAATTTACAGCGTGAAACCTGTTTCTCTCATGGCTTCCCGACGTGCGGGTGAATGGCAGGAAGTGGAGGCAACCATCAAGGGTAATCGAATAAGTGTGACCTTGAATGGCGTCAAAGTGCACGACAACGTGGAAGTCAACCGGGCAACCGGTAGTGAACTCGATGCCAACGTGGATCAACCTGGTTCCTTGTTTGTCCAGGGCGATCACGGAGCCGTTGCTTTGCGCAACATTCGCATCAAAGTGCTGGATTAATCGATTTAATTGAATCAAACTGAGATTAAAGATAATCCCTCCCGGAAAGGTTCTGAATGGAATCTCTCCGGGGTTTTCAGTGAAATAAGTGCCCGAATGGGAATAGATTTATGACGGATCAGACAGAAAAATTGGACTTGAATCGCCGCGACTTCCTCAAGGGAGGTTCCATGGCTGGTGTGATGGCCATGATGGCTGGCGGTGCCACCGCATTCAAACCTGCAGACTTGAACGCTCAGTCGACCAAACCCCCCATTGGACCACCGGTGAAGTTCGGTGTGATTGGATGTGGTTACCACGGTCGTGACATTATCGGTACCTTGGCCGTACTTCCCAATGCGCCTGTCGTGGCTCTTTGTGACCATTACGGTGCGTTCCTGCGTCGTGCCGGCCGATCGGCTCCCGAAGCGGCCAAGTATGAGAATTACAAGGACTTGTTGGCTGACGAAAACGTCGAAGCCGTGGTGGTCGCAACACCCAGCCACCAGCACAAGGACATCGTCATTGATGCACTGAAAGCGGGTAAGCATGTTTACTGTGAAGCTCCCATAGCCAGTTCCATCGAAGATGCCCGCGCCATCGCCCTGGCCGCCAAGAACACTCCCAAACAATACTTCCAGGCCGGCCTTCAATATCGCAGTGATCCTCAACGTCACTTTCTCGTGGACTTTGTTCGCACGGGTGCATGGGGCCATTCGGTGTTTGCACGATCCCAATGGCATAAGAAAACCAGCTGGAAAAGAGCCGCTCCCACCAATGAGCGTGAGCGAGAAATCAACTGGCGCCTGAACAACAAGACTTCCTCAGGAATCGTTGGTGAAATCGGGATTCATCTTCTGGACGCAAATAACTGGTTCCTCGCAGGTCGCCCTTCGGCTGTTTCAGGTTTTGGGTCCAACATCCTGTGGAAGGACGGACGCGACGTTCCCGATACGGCTCAGGTCACCCTCGAATACCCCGGCGGCGTGCAATCCTATGTGGACATCACCTTGTGTAATTCCTTTGATACAGAATACGAAATGTATCACGGCACAGATGCGGCCTTGATGGTTCGTGGTTCACAGGCCTGGATGTTTAAAGAAGCGGATGCACCGATGCTTGGCTGGGAAGTTTATGCCAAGAAGGATACCTTCCACAAAGAGGTGGGTATCTATCTGGTTGCCAATGCCACCAAGTTAACCACGGTTACTGGATCGGGTGAAGAGGGAGCCAAAGAGAATCCTTTCAATGACACTCCTTTGTACTATGCCCTGGAATCGTTTGTGCATAATGCCTACGTCCATCAATCGGGTGTGGAAGATTTCATTGCAAGCTTTGGTGAAGCCGATGATGAAATTTTAGGTGAATATTTGGCAGAGCTTGAGGGGTCCAAGAAACCAGCTGCTGGTTATCAACAAGGTTTCGAGGCCAACGTGATCGCTGTCAAAGCTCACGAAGCAACCATGAAAAAACAGCGCATTGAGCTGGATGACAGCTTGTTTGATCTTGGATAATTTTAATCAAATTGGAGAAGTATATGATGAATAAATTAAGAGGACTCATCTGGAACTGCGGGTTGGCTGCATTGCTGGTTACCGCAACCGTATCGGCGGAAACTGTCAAATATCGAGGTATGTTCAAAGGCTCCTCGATGAAAATTGACGGGACCTCGACCGTGCACGATTGGACAGTGGAGAGCAAGTTGATCTCGGGCTCCATGGAGCTTGAAGGAGATTTTCCTTCCGACTTGTCCGTTGAAACAGTACCTGCCTTGCCCGGCACTCCAAAGGTGGACGTCAAGATTGCCGCCCGATCCCTGAAGAGTGGCAAGCCCACCATGGATCAAGTCATGCTCACCGCGATGAACGCTGATGATCATCCTTGGATCACCTACAAGCTCACGGAACTGACCCCTTCCAAGTCCGAACGTAATAGTGGTGATGCCCTTAAATATGATGCCACCGGGGAACTGACCGTTTCCGGTGTCAAAAAAGAAGTCAAAATGCCTGTCACCATTTCGCCTACTGAAAAGGGCCTCAAAGTGGCGGGCAAGGGTCAAGTTAAAATGACTGATTATGGCATCCAGCCACCCGCTCCGAAGATTGCTCTTGGACTGATCAAGACCGGTGACGAGGTGATGCTTACCTTTGAATGGTTTACCCAGAAAAGGTGACCCCAAATACAATAAGTGATTATTTCCAAGGCCTTCCTGTTTCGGGAAGGCCTTTTACATTTCGGAAACCTGTATCCATGAGGTCCTGAAGACTTCCTTTCCTCAGTCATTCCATGCTCTGCTTGTCACATTCAGGAGCCAACAGGTAGGATTTCTTCAGAACAATGCAGGCTTGACCCTATAATCGAACTGGGTATCTTTTATTAAGCCAGCATCGAGACCTGCATTATGCCCCATAACCCGTCCGCTCTATTGAGCCAACTTCACCTTCGCAAGCAGTCATCGCTGGGAATAAGGATTCTTTTACTTGGGCAAATTATCGTTGTGTCCTTGTTTACCATGGCGTTACAGCCTGTACTTCAAGCCCAACACAATACAGAGGACACCAAGTTCAACGATCCTGCTGCCTCCAGCTTTGCCAGTGATGTCGCGGTCTCCGGTGATTTTGCCCTGGTCGGCGCGAGTGGTGCCAACGGAGCTGGGAATAATTTAACTGGAGCAGTTTATAGCTATCAAAAAATGGGTGGTGAGTGGGTCTTTGACGAGAAGTTTTTTGCTTCTGATGGTGAAGATGATGATTCTTTCGGAGCTTCTGTTGCGCTGGTTGGAGATGTCGCCATAATCGGTGCACCGAATGATGATGATCCCGCTAATGGTTCCAATTCGGGATCGGCTTACCTTTTCCGCCACGATGGAACCAATTGGGTTTTGGAGCAAAAAATCACTGCGAGTGACGCCACGAGCGATTGGAGCTTTGGCGGTGCCGTTGCAATTTCTGAAACGGTTGCCGTTATCGGATTTCCTAAACAGACGGGTTCACCGGGGGGAGCTGCCTACGTGTTTCGCTACAACGGTTCCACTTGGGTTGAAGAAAAAATTCTGACCGCGAGCGACGCCAATGCCGGAGACGATTTTGGCGCGGCGGTGTCAGTTATCGACGATGTGGTTGTCGTCGGAGCTTCCGCTAAGAGCGGCGGGGGAGCCGCCTATGTTTATCGGAATACAGTTGGTAGCACTTGGGTTGAGGAGAGAATTCTGACCGCCAGTGATGGAATGAACGGTGATGAGTTTGGTAGTGCGGTCGCCGTATCCGAATCTTTGGCAATCATCGGTGCAGCAAGCGTCAATGGACAAATAGGTGCCGCTTACATTTTTCGCAACACAGAAGGATCCATCTGGGATGAGACCAGAATTTCCAGAGGAAACCCCGCTGGGCCTGCTGGCTCCTTCGGCGAATCGGTGGCGATTTCCGGGGAAGTCGCGCTCGTGGGCGCTTGGGCGGCACAGGGCAACAGGGGAACAGGCCACCTGTTTCGATTCGATGGCTCTGAATGGCTTGAAACTGTGCTTGTTCCTGAGGATCCTACAACCAATTTCGGGTTCGGAAATGATGTCTCGCTCAGTGGAGACCATGCGATGCTTGGAGCCGCCTTCGATGGTGGATTCGGCAACAACGGAGCCGCATACATATACAATCTTGTACCCGAAATCACATGGGACAACCCCGAGGCGATCACATACGGCACGGCATTGAGCGACACTCAGCTCAATGCGACTGCCGGAAGTCTGCCAGGAACATTCAGTTATTTGCCAGCCTCAGGTACGGTTTTGGACGCCGGCACATACACATTGACGGTGAATTTCACACCGACAGACACTGCTCGCTATGCCAACGCCAGCGCCACGGTTTCAATCACGGTTAACAAGGCAACGGCCACCATTGATTGGAACGATCCGACGCCGATCACCTACGGCACACCTCTCAGCGTGACGCAATTGAACGCCACTTCGAGCGCTCCCGGCACCATTACTTACTCACACGCCGAAGGGACAGTTCTCGAAACAGGCAATGGGCACTTACTCACGGCAACTTTGCCAGCCTCAAGCAACCATGAAGCCGCAACAAAGAAGGTAACGATCAATGTAACCCCAGCCCCGCTGGTGATCACCGCCGACGACAAGCAGCGATCCGCCGGTGTTGCCAATCCTATGCTCACCGCCAGCTACTCGGGTTTCGTCAATGGTGATACTGCCCTTGCCACACCTCCGACACTTTCGACCACTGCCACCACTGATAGCCTACCGGGGGTATATCCGATCACCGTTACAGGTGGCAGCGATGGAAATTATATGATCACACGAGTGAATGGTATATTGACAGTAGCAGAAAAAGAGATCCCCGTGCTGACTTGGAGTAATCCCGCTGCCATCGTCTACGGTACCGCCCTCGGCAGCCTGCAGCTCAATGCCTCGTCTGCCGTGGAAGGAAGCTTCAGCTATTCTCCTGATTCGGGAACAGTGCTTGATGCCGGCACACATACATTGATGGTAAACTTCATGCCGACAGACACCGCTCGCTATGCCTTCACCAGCAAAACGGTTCCGATCACAGTCAACCTGGCTCCGCTGACCATCACCGCTGATAGTCAACAGCGCAAGGCGGGTGAGGCCAACCCGACGCTTACGGCGAGCTTTGCTGGATTCGTTAATGGTGACACGGTGGCTTCTCTGGATACGCCCGTGAGGCTGAGTACTACCGCGATGACACAAAGTGATCCCGGAGACTATCCGATCACGGCGAGTGGCGCGGCGGACGCCAACTACGCCATTATCTTTACCCCGGGCATACTCACCATAACAGCTGTGGACGATTTTTTGCCCGGCAGTAAGGCAAAGGTTTTTGGTGCGGCAACGGTTGGTGTTCCGGCTTTGGGTGAAATCGAGACTGTCGGCGACGAAGATTGGTTTGCCGTCTCACTTGAAGCGGGCCGCGAATATCTTGTCCAGGTGATCGCCACGGTCGCAGATGACGGCCGCGTCATCGATCCAGCGCTCGCAGGCATTTACGATAGCAATCGGACTTTTCTAGGTTATGGAAATGATGATCGGTCGGATGTCGTTGAAAACAGTGAGAGCTTGTTTACCCCATCACAAACTGGCACCTACTACGTAGCTGCAATGGGACCGCCCGAGGGCAAAGATCTTGGCTCCCTCACAGACACAGGAGCTTATTCCGTAGAAGTCTACGATCAGGGACCCGTGGATATCGCAGCGCTAACACAATCGTTCATTTCGACGAACACAGTAAACGAAGGCGAGGATTTGACCCTCCTTGTCAACACCATTGTCCCAAGAGAGGTCAATTTGTCTATCGAAACCATGGGTCCGCTTAACGAATACATTGCGGCGCGGGACCTAACCGTTGATCTCACCGGTAGTGTTGCCGCAGAAGGCTCCGACTTCACCTTCTTGTACGAGTTCGGAGCCACCCAAAGCTTGCGACTCGACGCTCTAGACGACGAGCTTGTCGAAGACGACGAAACCGTCACAGCACACATTTTCGGCTACATCGACTGGATCATTCCGGCGGAGTTTGGTGGTACGGAGATTGACAACTTGGCCGGCTCAACCGTCATGGGCAATATTGGACGCCGCTATATCGATCTGAGGGTGAACGTAACAATCAACTCCGCGCCCGAGGGAAATCCTAATCCAGTTTTAGATTTCACCTTCGTAAATCCTGAGATTGTCACCAACGTTTTGACCAACTTTGAAGACGGAAGCGGCGAGTTTTTTGCAGTCATTCCTGTTACTTTTTCTGGCGGTGCTGTTGAAGGTGAAGTCCTTGCCAACGGAGACCTATTGATCAACGCATCGAGCGGGACATCGGGGCAGTCAGTGATCGTTGCTTTCGTCGTTGAAGACACGCGAGGCGCGATGACACGCAGCGAGCAGGAAATCATCTTTGGAGCGCATGCCGACGATTATTTGCCAGGCGACACGGCGACAATTTTCGGAAGCATTGATGTCGATGTGCCAACCACCGGAAACATTGAGCTCGAGGGAGATCGTGATCGGTTCGAGGCAACACTTCAGGCCGGTGTTCAATATAGCATTTCGCTGGAAGGGGTTGAAACCAGTGGGGGATCCCTAATCGATCCAGCAATTTATGGTGTTTTCAACGGTCAGGGACAGTTTGTTTCGGGCGGAGCTGACAACAACAGTGGAGTCGGCAATAACGCGCTGGTAGAACGGCTAATGGTTGATACCGACGGGATCTACCAGATCGAAGTTGGCACTGAGCGGGACATCGGCGTTGGAGACTATACGCTGACCGTTGAATTTCTAGATTACATCGATGATTTTCTACCAGGCATCTCAGGCGGTTTTGGCAGCGTCACGGTCGGAGGTCGCACGACTGGCGAGATTGAAACGTCAGGAGACGTGGACAGCTTCGAGGTTTCCCTTCAGTCGAATACCACATATGCGATCAGCATTCTCGGGAGGAATTCCAACAACGGTACGCTGGTCAATCCGAACTTGCTTGGGATTTTCTCTGCTAGCGATTTACTAACTCCTGTTAGTTCTGTCCAAACCTTGGAAACACAATCTGTCGGTGATGATAGCATTTCCTATTTTTCACCTCATAACCCGGGCGAGTACTTTATCGGCGTTAAGGATTTATTTGATGGGGTCGGAACCTACACAGTTGCTGTGGATAACATTGGGGTCAGAGACGATTACAGTGCTGACGTTACCACGACTGGATCGATCGCTCCTGGCGGTAGTGCGGCAGGGCGCATCGACTTCGCAGAAGACAAAGACTGGTTCGAAGTCAGTCTGGCCGCAAATCGCCGTTACGAGATTAAACTTGTTCCTGAGCCTGGAGGTAATGCCTTGGCGGATCCGTTTTTTAGCGGTGTCTATGATGAAGATGGCGATCGGATTGAAGGAACTGATAACGATGATGGCGGTGACGATAAAAGTAGTGCTCTTCAGTTTGCCACCGACGATGTCGGCACATTCTATCTCGCTGCTGGTGGCTTTGACTCCAGCACCGGTCAATACCGCCTTGAACTAAACGACCTGGGCCTCTTGGATGACGACAAGTTCGACATAACGATCCAATTTTCCTCTGATGATGTGCCGAAGAGCTATACCAACGCTGTTGAAGAGGCGGTAGAAAGATGGGAAGAGATTATTGTCGGGGATCTGCCTTATGCATTTATCGAAGGCCATGGGATTGTAGATGACATTTTGATCGAGGTGGCGGTCGGGGACGTGGATCTTTCATTCCCAAGCGTGGAGCAGGATATTCTGGCAATCTCAAGCGTGCTTGACCAGCGCTCAGAGGCGGACGCTGGTGCGGGCGCATTGCCTACCTATTCACGTATCGTCATCAATCCTGAAGAGATCGGGGAGCTTCTGAACCTTGATGAATTTGTGATGCACACAATCGGACGGGCGCTTGGGTTCGGTTCACTCTGGGAAGAGTTCGGTCTGGTCCGCGATACCGACGGTGTCGCAACCTACACTGGTTCCAATGCGTTACGCGAAATGTCAGAACTTTGGGGCGATCGGAATGGTGGTATAGTTATGCTTGAAGACGGGGCCGACGGCGCACTTGCAAATGAATACTGGAGAGAAGGGTTATTCGTTAGCGAGTTGATGACTTCAAGGGTCGGACTTCGCCGTTTCGTTCCTAACACTTCTGGGAATCCAGACAATCCGATCAGCAGACTAACGATCGCGGCAATGCAAGATCTTGGGTATGGGGTGGATTTTGAAGCGGCTGATCGTTACTTTTTCCCTCCCACCAAGGTATGGATAGAACGCGGCTCCGGACAGCAGCTGAGAATCGACTTCTCTTCCGCCAATCAGTCGAACTCTGTCGGCGACATCAAGTCCGGGGAGGGCCGCGAGGGGCTGCGTGACATCGTGATCAACACCTTTACAGGTGACACCATCACCTTTACGGGTGAGGCGCTTGTCGCGGATGATGATGATGACGAAGTTGTGACTGTCACACTGTCGGTCAATGGTCAGCCTCTCATTGTGGCTGTGCCGCTTGGCGCGGGTGTGGACACGACTTCGCCGGTTTCTATGGCGGCTGCTGTGGCTGTTGCTCTAGCTGCCAATCCTTCGCTTCAAGCGATTGCTTCTTCTGGCGTAGTGAGTGTTGCGGGTGAAGGCAGCAATACGGTGGGCATCGAAACGGTCGTCTTTGCTCCGGGCGTCAACGACGGCGGGGCGACAGCAACCTTGGCTGCTGCCAGGGGCGAAAGTGTCGACCTGAATGTGGGGACCATCTTTTTCGAAGACGATGGCTCGAGCGGTGTGGATGCCGGAGCGAGGCTCGAGATCAACGGTGGCAACGATGTGACATTTAAATCTTTGGATACCAGCGATGCCGATATTACGTCACTTACCGTGGATTTAACGCATCACGTTGGAACATTAACAGCGACTGGCGGCAGCCCGGCTTTTGACGGTGGCGACGGCACTGTTTTGCTGGAGATCCTAAACGACAACGACGAAGCCGAGTCTGGCGGGGTTGACCTGAAGGACGGTGTCGCTCAGTACGGTAGCGTGATCACCTTCGATGATCCCAACACTTCCGGCGAGGGTGAAAACGAGTTTGGTATCGAATACATCGTTGGTCACGGTGAGACGTACCCATTTGCGGGTGTGTCGTCAATGGTTTTGGAAGATATCGATGCAACGATGCATGACGGTGTGATCAGCCTTGGTGTGATCTCTGAGATCAACAGCGAGGAGTTCGACCTAAAGGCAGGGGAGACCGGCCAGGTTTTTGGTTGCCTTGGTACCGCTCTAGACGATGGTGTTGAGGAAACTCCGACATTGTCGGCAAGTGGTACTTGGACCTTTAATGGTTCGCCGGGCGGCTACACTCCGGCGGGTGGTTTGAACAACCTAGATCTAGAGATTAAGAACATCGATATCAAACCCGGTGGTCATTTGACATTCATCCATACGGATATCTGCATCATAGGTAATATTGACCTTAGTGAGGCTGTTCTGGACCTTGATGCTGGGTCTACTATCAAGGTGAGCGCTGGTGGCAAGCTGACATTGACGGTCGAGCAGGTGAATGAGCTGCAAGGTGTGCTACAGGGTATCCCCATTAATGTTGTTGGACCAGGCCCCGGTTATGATGGCTGGGCAGTCGAGCAGGGACTCGCGGAGAACGCAGGATTTTCTGATGATGCCAGCGGAGATGGATTAGCCAACTCGTTTCACTATGCTATGAAAATTCCAGCGATGGTGGTCGTCCAGACTGAGTATCCCGATCTAGTGCCCACAATCGACCAAGATTTCTTCGATGATAAGGCGACACTCTTCTTTCAAATTCCAGATAATTTCAGGGAAGATGTAATCCTGGAAGTAGAGGAATCTACAGATCTTCAGAGCTGGAAGGTGATTGCATTAAAAGAGGGCAAAACAGACTGGCTCTTTCAGGTTCCCAATCTCGTCATCTCGGAGTCGCTAGAGAACGGATACAGAAGCGTTGGAGTCACTGCCAGTGGTCCATACACCGAGCAGGGCCATGGCTTCTACAGGCTAAGTGTGCGCCTAAGATAGATCCGTGTAAGGAGAGGGGCGCAACCACATTAATTTAGGGTCAACCCGAATGGCGCTTAGTTAAGATGCTTCCTCGATGATTTGGAGCTATATCTCCTGTGAGGTTCGACTACCATTTCTTTGCGCGGTTTTGTGAGCAACCTGTATTTCTTGAGTCTTCGTTTGATCGCCCTGGGTTCACTGCGATCAGGTCGTTGTATCAGGGGATCAGACACCACCATTTCATAGAAAAGTCTGATCCACCTATTACAGGGACGCTTGCCTCTTCCATTAATTTCAAACAACGTCTGCCATTGACATAAAGCATCGAGCGTTCCTTTAAAGCTGAGACATTGAATGGAGACCTGATAACTATCAGCAATGTCGCGGATCAAAGCTCGGATCAAATTGTATGCAATAGCGTGCATTAACAATTCCTTATCTATCATCTTCGGACTCTTACAACGCAGAACATCCATCATCATCGTCTGTTTGATATCCCTATAAAACAGTTCCACTGTCCACCGTAAATGTTTAATAAAACCCAACTATTCGTGATCATCATGCGCGGATACAATTG
>CAYFHO010000015.1:0-80431 GCA_964342825.1 uncultured Verrucomicrobiota bacterium | reverse complement strand
AGAAGCAGCGTAACCGTTTGATTATCAAAACGCCTATGGAGTGTCTCACTGGAAGTTTGCCAATACGCGGCGAAGCTCGCGGATATAATGATTAGAATGATGAGGATGGATAATTCCTGTTTCAATCATTCACAGGTCGAGTTTCACCGACCTAAGCATGCTCAAGCATGAACTCCAACCATAGGTCTCGCCTTTCCGTGGGCGCCCTGCCATCGCCTCCATGCTACAATGAAGCTCAGAGGGTTCTGAATGTTTTAAAGCGCACCACGATTGATTAGCCAATGGGCCGATGTTAATTTGGTTTCAGTTCAACGATGGTCGCTCCCCAGCCGCCGTTCCATTCAGGGGCTGTTCGGTGGGAAAGGACGTAGGGCAGTTTGTCGAGGATGGCGTGCACTCCTTTGCGCAAGGCACCTGTGCCTTTTCCATGAATGACACGAACGGTGAAAATGCCTTGCTCCCGGCAGGCTTCCAGATAATCAGGCACGAGATCTCCTATTTCGTTGGGGCGGAATGTGTGAAGGTCCAGTTCGCCGTTGATGGGGATTTCGACTGGTTCTTCGGGGGCCATATCACAGATTTTTTAGAAGGAAATTCCTTCGATGGATCACTTGATTCCGCAGGGATTCGATATCTTTTCTGAATGTTTCTGCAGCCCAGGTGTTGTTTTGGCCATATTTGAAAAGGATTTCGGGTCCAAGCCTTTCTTCCAAAGAATTGATGATGGGAAGGAACTTTTCCTCGGTAAAAGTGGTATTTAGGATTTCAGCCAATTTCCTGAGGAATACCTGGCGGAAACCGGGGTTCGCCAGCAGTGGTCCGGAAAGATGCCCGGGTGGTCTCCACCAGCTTTGACCGCCAAACGGACCTCGGCGTATCCGAAAAAATCCACCTCCAGGTCGATCTCCCTCGGCTCCAAAAGTCAGAGGCATGCTGTACCAATCGTAGGTGTCGGAAGCACCATCAAAATCTCCCCAGGTTTTATCAGTGTCCCAGGGATAAATTTCCCACTTACCCGTGTTTTTCGTGTCGTGGTAGATGAAGTAGTTGTTGAAATATCCGTCCCAATTCGAGATGCACTGATTGACCGCATAGAAAGCAGCGAATTCATCCACATTAAAATGTTGTCGAATGTATCTCCATTCCTGATCCCCATTGAGTCTTCCAAGAGCCTGGACCGTCTGAATGATGTCATCATGACCTTCATCCAAATTGGTTTTCTTTTCGTGCTGCTGAATGAAGTTTCTGCCATACCAAAGCAGCTTATAAAGGTTGCCATCATCATCCCTTTCGTTCCGTCGTAAAAAGGCTTTGTTGGGTTGCTCCACCACCAAGTGATAGCCTTTCCATTCCTGATCCATTCGGAGGCGATAATGATCGGTATAAGGAGCGGGCACTCCGGCCATTCGAAAAAGTTCGTAACTGAGAAATTCCGAAAGCGCAAATCGAGGTTTGCCTTCGTCCAGAAGATTCAAAGTGGTCATTTCCTGGAAAGGTTCATCCTTACGAAACCGAATCTTGTAGCCTCCCGTGCGTCTTCCCACCCGAATGAAATCCCTAACCTGAGGGATATTGCTCCCAGTTGGGAAAAAGATAAAAGCACTGCCCCCACGTGTTGGCTCAGGGGCCAGAGCACTTGCGTGGATATCGTATTTCCTCTTGGCTCTTTCTGTTCCTGACGGATTGAGGACCAGTACGTGCGGGATAAGGCCATTGGGTTGATATTCTGTCACGAAAAAGGAAAGAGCCGGTTTCAATGATTGAGGGTGAGGCCACGATGATTTTCCTCCCTCTGCGTTGACGATCCTGATTTGATATCGCACAAGGGTATTGTTTGGGAACCCGCTTAAAGTTGCCTGGTAGCGGCCGGAAACTTCACTCCCCGCCGCCAGTTTCATTGGAACGAATTGTTCGGCTGAAAGGCCGCTTTCGGTCAGAGTTTGAAAGACCAGTGTTGCGTTTTGTATGCCATGGTCATCAACGATGGCTGTTTCGATGCTAATCGATTGGCCGGGGCGTGGGTTTTCTGGAACACGACTTGCGTCGGAAATGGTCGGTGGAAGCGTTTGTTGAAAGTTGAAATTAATGGTTCCGGGAGACCCTGCTGCGATGGTTTGAGGCGGTAATTTGGAGGGAGCCCAATTTTGATGCGTAGTCACTGGTATCGTCGGCGCGATTCGCTCCAGAGATGCTCCATAACCGTCCGCGCTCTTGGGCCAGGGAGGGTCATCCGAAAAGGTGAATTCATCCACCACCTGTCCCGCATCGTTCATCAGAGAGATGCTTTCGCCTGAATGGGACAGACGTTTTTTGAAAGGTCCCAGGGCTTGAACCTTGTAATGTTTGGAAAACGCCAAAGGAGAGGCAGCGATGACTTTGAAAGATTTGGGCTGAATCTGAGTTCCTTTTGGAAAGGTGAATGTGATACCTCCACTGAGTCGCCAATCCGAAAGGTCAGCTACCTCATCCTTGATATTCATCAATTCCACAAACTGTAAATCGTCCCTGAGCATGGGAGGATGGTACATCACCTCATTAATGACAACGGGTTGTCCCATCAGGGAAGCAGGGGCCCAGGTCCACAAGAGAACCACCAGCAGCCACCCCCTTTTCGTGTGATTCCAACACATCAATTTTGCATAAAATGAGGGTGAGTTCATCAGTGGAACCTGAAGATACTTTGGATTTTAATCAAGGCTGAACATCCTCAGGCAAAGGCTCAAACCGCCACATGTCCATGACTGCCCAGAGGTTAATCGGAGCAACGGACTCGCCTGGTTTCAACATCCTCACACTTCCGTCTGCAAATCCGTAATTGGATCCCCCCGAGTTTTGATTACCCCCTGTGCGATGGCGATTTTGTTCAACCTCCTCGATGTCGTTCCCTCGGCCCTGATAAAAATCCATGTGAACGTGGGGTGAATTGGAAGATTTTTCACCAAACGTTATGGTATCGGAAGGGTGCCGTATCGCGGTAAGTTTCATTCCATGCGGCCAGAACCCATTGGTAAAAGCTTGAAAGTTTTCCTTGTTGAGGGTCATTCGAAAATAATCGTTCCAGCCATTGATCAGGTAACTTCGATCTGAAAAGAACTTGTCCGCAGGACATTTCAGCAGCTTTCGATCCAAATAATAGGGCTGAAGCTTGGCCATCCAGTTGCTTTGGAAACTGCGGCTTACCGGAGGGCATTCGTCATTGAAATCATCCGCGTACATCGTCAGGGCCATGCCGAGTTGACGCAGGTTGTTGAGGCATTTAATACGGTTGGCCTTTTGCTTCGCGGATGAAAGGGCGGGCATGAGCAAGCTTGCCAGGATTCCAATGATGGCTATGACCACCAAAAGTTCGATCAGTGTGAATCCTTCAAAACGAAATTTGTTATTCTTCATAAACCAAGCCTTTTTCATCAGACTCATACACAAGGTCTCTTGTTCAGTTTCATTTATTTGATCTTTTATTGAGTTTCCCTTTTTTGCCCAACATGGCCTATTCTTTGTTGAATGTGACTTTTCGGTTGCGTTGATGACCAATGAGGACACATATTGTCAGGTGTCCTCACATTGAAGGCGAGCGCGTCCTTATGTTTATTTTCTTAGCACAGGCAACAGTGAACGCCGAAACGGGTGGTATCAAAGACCTGTTGGTTTATCAGTTGACGGGATTCCTCATCGTCATCCTCGTTTTATGTTCCTTGTGGATGGCTGTTTCTTGCATGGGTTTCTTTTTTCGAAAATTTGACATCAAGGATCCTGACTTAGAATCGAGGCAACCTACCAGCCCATCATCTGAGGGATCTTTACCTTCCTTTGAGGTCACACCAGAAGTCATGGCTGTTGTAGGAGCTTCGCTTCACACGGTGATCCAGGGACCCTTCAAGATTGTATCCGTAAAGGAAACGAAACCTGATCAATCCTGATTAAATCCGGTAAAATATTTTAACATTGATGGCTGAACTTGCTGCGTATGAAAAAATTAAGAGTGACCGTTGAAGGCAAGAGTTACGATGTGACTGTCGAGTTGTTGGGTGAGGGGGATGAGGTCAAGGGGGCACAAACTGCTCCTCCCAAAGTCGAATCATCCGCCGCTTCCGCCGGACAAGGTGATCCCGTAACCAGCCCATTGGCGGGTAAGGTGGTCAGCATCGGTGTGCAGGTGGGACAGCAGGTGAAGGAAGGCGATGAACTGATGGTGCTGGAGGCCATGAAAATGAACACTCATGTCCATGCCCCCAAGTCCGGCTCGGTCAGTAACATCCAGGTGTATCCGGGAGAAAGCGTTGAAGAGGGCCAGACTTTAGCCACCATAGCTTAAAGTGGGAAAGGTAGTTCAGATTCAGAATTCATTCGCCAACACATTATGATTGAGAGCATTACGAGTTTTTTTCAGTTGACTGGCTTGAGTTTGATCACTTGGCAGATGTTTGTGATGTGGTTTGTGGTGCTGATTCTTTTCTACTTTGCCATCTATAAAAAATTTGAACCTTTACTGCTCGTACCGATTGCATTTGGCGCTTTGGTCGCAAATCTCCCAACTCGTGGAATGATCACTTTTGAAGCGAAACCGGACGGAACACTCGAATCCGGAGCGATCCACATGGAAGCAACCGTTGAAGCAACCAATCAGGGAGAGAAAGCTGCCAACGTTTATCAGGTTCACAAGCTGGAAGGCGGTCTCTTTGATTTCATCGCCCAAGGCATCAAACTCGAAATCTTCCCACCACTCATTTTCCTGGGGGTGGGTGCTTTAACCGATTTTGGACCACTTATAGCCAATCCAAGGATGCTCTTGCTGGGTGCTGCCGCACAGGTAGGTGTGTTTTTTACCTTCCTTGGTGCATCGGTTCTGGGTTTCAGTACTCTACAATCGGCATCCATTGGTGTCATTGGAGGGGCGGATGGTCCTACAGCTATTTTCACCAGTAACAAACTTGCCCCGGAGCTTCTCGGTCCCATAGCGGTTGCAGCATACAGTTACATGGCTCTGGTGCCTCTGATTCAGCCGCCTATTATGCGCATGCTAACGTCTACCAAAGAGCGAAAGATCCGAATGCAATCTCTGCGTAAGGTGAGCCGTATCGAAAAATTGGCCTTCTCGTTGGTCGTAACCATCGTTTGTGTCATGCTGGTGCCGGATGCCTCTCCGCTGATTGTCATGTTGATGCTGGGAAACTTCCTCAGGGAATGTGGGGTGACGGATCGCTTGCTGAAATCGGCCCAAAACGAAATCATTAATGTGGTGACAATTTTTCTGGGTGTGAGTGTGGGGATCACCATGAGAGGAGAACGTTTTCTCCAATGGGAAACCATTAAAATCATCGTGCTGGGGGTCATCGCCTTCTCAATTTCGACCGCTGGTGGAGTGTTGATGGCCAAGGCAATGAACTTTTTTTCAAAGAAGAACCCTATCAACCCACTCATAGGATCTGCCGGAGTTTCGGCGGTGCCTATGGCGGCTCGCGTTTCGCATGTGGAAGGGCAGAAAGCCGACCCTGGTAATTACCTCCTCATGCACGCCATGGGGCCCAATGTCGCAGGTGTGATTGGCTCGGCGGTTGTTGCCGGTTATTTTATTTCGACTTTGGCGCGATAGTGGCCGGCGAACGGTTTGTTTGAGTCAAGACCTTGCCCGAGCGACCCTGGGTTTGAGGTCAGTCTTTCCCTTCCCTCACTCTTTCCTTTTTCTCTTCTCGCTCGGCTTCCAATGCTTTGCGTTCCGTTGCCATCTGAGATTTCAGGGACTCATATGTATCGATGTCACCCGACTGAAGAGCCTTGTCCATTTCCCCTTTGAGGAATATTTCCTTCTCGGCAATTTTGGCCGCGTACTTGGAATCAAGCTCACCAAGTTTGCTTTTTTGCTCCTCTGTCAATTGAGCGATTGGATTGTCCTTGTTCAATCGTTCCATCGCCAATTCGTATGCTGATTTCATGAAAGCATTTCGTGGACAAATCACCCCAAACTCAAGCTAATTTTCATCAGGGCAAGCTTGATGTCAGTTTTTCTTTCGACCGGGTAAACGACAAGGTTACTCCAAAAAAAAGACCGCCCAGGGAAACCCTGAGCGGTTAAATGTTCTCATCAAGAGGGCTTAATCAA
Organism: uncultured Verrucomicrobiota bacterium; assembly: GCA_964342825.1. GTDB lineage: Bacteria > Verrucomicrobiota > Verrucomicrobiia > Limisphaerales > AAA164-E04 > AAA164-E04. Next base: position 74,334 of record CAYFHO010000015.1, on the reverse strand, counting down.
ATGAACTCATTGATCAAGTTTTCGAGGAATTCTTGACGTCCGCTGTCGTTTCCGGCGATACGGGTTTTCTTCAGGATGTATTTTTCCAGGTCCTTGAAACTGGATTTTCCTGATTCGATTTTCTCACCAATTCCAGAGTCCCACGAGCTGTATCGATTTTTGATGAAAGCGTCCAGGCGTCCATCAGCCCGAATGGCTGCTGCGATCTTCAAGCCGCGTGCAAAAGCATCCATACCCCCAATATGTGCGTGGAACAGATCAACGGGTTCAAAGCTTTCACGACGAACCTTCGCGTCGAAATTGACGCCACCGGTGGTGAGACCGCCACTATTGAGGATCGAAAGCATGCACTGGGTGGTCAGGTAAATATCGGTTGGGAATTGGTCTGTATCCCATCCGAGCATCACATCTCCCGTATTGGCGTCGATGCTGCCAAGTGCATTGGCAGCCGCAGCCACTTCCAATTCATGCTGCATGGTGTGGCCGGCCAGGGTGGCGTGGTTGGTTTCGAGGTTCAATTTGAAATGTTCTGTCAAATCGTATTGACGCAAGAAATTCAAACATGCCGCTGCATCCGAGTCATACTGGTGCTTGGTGGGTTCTTTCGGTTTGGGTTCTATGTAAAAAGGTCCTTTGAATCCGATCTTCTTTTTGTGATCGACCGCCATGTGCAGGAATGTGGCCAGGTGATCCATCTCGCGTTTGAGGTCGGTGTTCCAAAGTGTGGAGTAACCTTCGCGTCCTCCCCAGAATGTATAACCTTCACCACCAAGAGATTTGGTGACTTCGATCGCCTTCTTGACCTGGGCTGCGGCATAGGCGAAAACATCTGCATTACAGCTTGTAGCGGCTCCATGCATATAGCGAGGGTGCGCAAACAGGCACGCTGTTCCCCACAGCAATTTAATCCCGGTGCGCTTTTGTTCCTCTGCGAGAACTTTCGCGACGGCATCCAGGTTTTTGTTGCTTGAAGCCAGTGATTTTCCTTCGGGTGCAACATCCCGATCATGAAACGCGTAGTAAGGGGCACCGAGTTTCTCCATGAACTCAAACGCTACTCTTGCCCGATTCTGTGCGTTTTTGACTGAATCAGTTCCGTCATCCCATGGACGCAATGCCGTTCCTGCTCCAAAAGGATCGGAAAGCGGGTTTCTGAAGGTATGCCAATAGACCACTGAAAATCGGAGGTGATCCTTCATGGACTTGCCTTCGATGATTTCATTCTCGTCGTAGTGTTTGAAGGCGAGTGGATTTTTGGAATCCGGGCCTTCAAATTGAATCTTTTTTATTTTAGGAAAAGCTTCCTTGGCTTTTTTTGGCATACGATCTTTTGGTTTATCAATGAGTTACAACAATGCACCTTTCGTTAATCATTGGGTGCGGTCCGCGGCAATAATAAGGAATGCAGATAATTGTCAAGGTTTTATTTACCGAAAAAAACCTTTGATAGGTCTCAAAAAGTGTCAATAGTTGGGACTGACCCCCAAATGTTTGCACGTTTCTCTTGCCAAATGGTCCGCTCTTAATAGAGTATCCGGCTCATTTGTGACGATTCTGATGACTTTGATTGAGAACATGACATGGATTTTGGCGGCTCAGACCGCAACTGGAACAGGACAGCAAGGCCAGCCAGGCCCGGTTTGGGTGCAGTTTGTACCGTTTGTATTTCTGTTCCTGATCATGTATGTGATTCTGATCCGTCCTCAGCAGAAAAAGGCCCGAGAGCACGACGCTCTCTTAAAGAAACTCAAGGTCGGGGACAAGGTGACCACCAACGGGGGGATCATCGGGGTTGTGGTTGGCCTCAAAGATAACAAGGTCTCGATTCGCTCCGCAGACAGCAAACTGGAAATGCTCAAAGGTGCTGTCACAGAGGTTCTCAAGGACAAACCTTCTTCAGATTCTTAAGACGTAACTTAAAATACTCAATGAAACCCGGATATTATTGGAAATGGTTGTTGGTCATCTTTTTGGCAGCCTGGGCGATCTCTGAAATCACTCCTCCGTGGAGTGCTTCCCTGATTGATCAGTTTGAACAGGATGCTTCTGTAGATACCGACGAATCCAGGACTCTGCTCGAAACGGTCGTGGCCGAAGCCCGTAAAATGGAGGAAGCTTCACCTGGTAGAACCTATGCCAACCTTTTTGATGCCATCGGAACCAATGACGTTCGTTCACTCTTCCCGAATATCAAAATTGATGAGGATGAGGAGCAACCCGTCAAGGTTGTCCTCAATGAACTTCAGCAAAGGGCTGCAGGTCAGGTCCGGCTTGGTTTGGATTTGCAGGGTGGTGTTTCCTTCACCGTGGCCATGGAAACGAACGTGCTGAGTGCCGACCAGGATCAACAAGTGGTGCTCGAACAGAGTATCGAAGTACTCCGCAAACGCGTAGATCAATTCGGTGTTGCAGAACCTATTTTGCAGACGCGCGGTGAAAATCAGATTCAAATCGACATGCCCGGTTTGTCGGAGCTGGATTATCAGTCCGTTCGGGAGATTTTGACCCGCCCCGCTTACCTTGAATTTCGAATGGTCCACGAGCGTAGTCAGGAATTAATCGATCGAGGTTTCCCCGTTCCCGGATATGAAATTTTGACCGAACGTCGTCGCAGCGAAACTCCTGGAGAATCGGATTCCCTCATTCAATATCTGGTTAAAATCAAACCTGAACAAGGTTTGACCGGTGCCCATATCAGCTCCGCCGGTGTTTATCCCGACCCTCTGACTGGCAAGCCGGAGATTGACTTTGTGCTCACCTCTGAAGGTGCCGTTATTTTCGCTGATGTGACCCGTCAAAATGTGGGGCGTCAGTTGGCCATCGTACTGGATGGCGAATTGAAATCTGCTCCAAGAATCAACGGTCCGATCGAGCAGGGCCGCGGTCAAATTACGGGTGACTACGACATGCGCGAAGCCTTCGAGCTGGCCAACGTTCTGGAAAATCCTTTGGAAGCTCCTGTTCGTATTGTTGAAGAAAACTCCACTGGACCCACCTTGGGACGTGATTCCATCGCCAAGGGTATTCGCGCCTCCTTGATCGGTTTGATTGCAGTAGCCATTTTCATGTTAATTTATTACAAAATGGCCGGTTTGATCGCCAATTTTGCCTTGTTACTGAACATCATTCTTTTGCTGGGTGTGCTTTGCATGATTGATGCAACTCTGACCCTTCCAGGTATTGCAGGTATTGTGTTGACGGTAGGCATGGCAGTTGATGCCAACGTGCTCATTTTCGAACGTATCCGTGAAGAATTATCCCTGAAGAAATCGATTAAAGGAGCGATTGAATCGGGTTATGGAAAAGCCTTCAGTACTATTTTTGATGCCAACGTTACGACATTGATCGCATCAATCATCCTGATCAACATGGGTAAAGGCCCGGTCAAGGGCTTTGGTGTGACGCTCACCATAGGTATCATTGCCAGTATGTTCACGGCATTGTTCGTGACTCGCTTGGTGTTTGAAGCATTCCTGGGCAAAGGAAATATGAAAAGTGTTTCCATGATGAGGATTCCTTTCCTGCATCAAAACAGCTTCGATTTCATGCGATTGTGGAAGCAGTGGTTTGGTATTTCATGGTTGATCATTGCCATTGGTTGCGGATACGGGCTCGTCAGAGGCGGGGATGTCTTTGGGGTTGATTTCTCGGGTGGTGACAGCATGTCCTACAGCTTTGATACCAAGGTTCCGGTTGAAGAAATACGCAGTTCGGTGGCTGAACTCGGTATCGGTGAAGCCCAAATCACTTATCAGCGGGATATTGCCGATGGCGGCGAAACGCTGGAGCTCACTACGGCATTTGATCAGGGTGAAAAAGTCACCAACATGTTGAAGGAAAAGTTTTCCAATGCAGGATTCACGCTTGAATCGGCCAGTAGAGTGGGTGGTTCCATCGGAAACGAAATTAAGAAATCTGCCATCATTTCCGTAACCTTGGCATTGTTTGGTATCTTGTTTTATGTGGCACTGCGATATGAATTCTCATTCGCCATTGGAGCCGTTCTTGCCGTGCTTCACGATATTTTGATGACATTGGGATTGTTCTTCCTCAGTGGACGAGAGCTGAATGCTCCCATGGTGGCAGCAATCCTGACCATTATCGGTTTCTCCATTAATGATACCATCGTCATTTTTGATCGCATCCGGGAAGACTTGAAGCTGGGTGTGAAAGGCACTTTCAAAGACGTCATGAACAAGGCGATCAACGAAACCCTGAGTCGAACCATCATCACGTCGGGCACCACCTTATTTGCCGCCTTGTCTCTGTTTATTTTCGGGGGCACCGTGATCAACGACTTTGCGTTCACCTTCGTGGTTGGCATCATAACAGGTACTTATTCCAGTATCTATATCGCGGCATCCATTGTTCTCTGGTATACCAAAGGACAGAAGCCGAAGTTGATGACTACCGAGGTCACAGATGACATCACCGTTCAACCTTCGGAGGCATAAGAACGCTTAGGTAATGCTTGCTGTAGAGGCCATTCAGCCCTGGCATTGGGCAGGATTTATCATTGGCGTCTGCTTTTTTCTGGCTCTGGATCTGGGGTTGCTTCACCGCGAGGCGAGGGAAATTCGCATGCGCGAAGCCATCGCCTGGACTCTTTGCTGGTTCATTCTCGCAATGATTTTTGCCGTCGGGTTGCTCCGATGGCACGGTCAGGAAGCGGCTGGTGAGTTCATTACTGGCTACATTGTTGAGCTGGCTCTTTCGATGGATAATGTCTTCGTCATTGCGATGATATTTTCCTATTTCGGGGTGCCGGGGAGACTTCAGCATCGGGTTTTGTTCTGGGGGATTTTGGGTGCAATGGTGATGCGGGGAGTGATGATCTGGCTGGGAGTGGAACTTGTCGAACGCTTTCACTGGATTCTTTATATCCTGGGCGCATTTCTGATATTCACAGGGATCAAAATGTCCGTTGGGGGTGAAGAGGAAGTTCATCCTGAGCGTAATCCGTTCATCAAATTGGCTCGCCGATTTTTTCCTGTGACCAACTATTATGACGGTCAGCATTTCACCACCCACAAACCCGGCTATTTCGCTCTTACTCCGCTGGCTCTGGTCTTGATGATGGTGGAAACGACGGATTTGATCTTCGCGGTAGATTCCATTCCAGCCATATTCGGAGTGACGCAGAAGCCTTTCATTATTTTCACTTCCAATGTATTTGCGATCCTGGGGCTGAGATCCCTCTACTTCCTGCTGGCAGGTGCGATGTCTTACTTCACTTATCTGAAGTTTGGTCTTTCTTTGGTTCTGATATTTATTGGGGGTAAAATGCTGGTTGTTGTTTTTGATTATCATATCGACACTTTGCTTTCCCTAATCATTGTGGCAGGAATTATTTTTACTTCCATCATGACCTCACTGGTTCTCAGTCAACTCCGGGGTGACGATGAATCAGCCGAAAAGTGATTGCCACTTTTTGGAAGACAATGTCGGGCCGCCGTGGAACAATGGAGTGATGGATGAAGAGGATTACTTTATCAAAAACTCTCAATAATCTGCTCCGCGGACTTCCCCAAGGGGAAATGGTGACAGTCAACTGGATGATATCCAAAACGGAGGGCCGTGGGATTTATCTGGTTTTTATTTGGCTTTCATTACCGTTTGTTGTTCCTGTTTCCATACCCGGGTTCAGCGTTCTAATTGGTTTCGTCTTTCTGTGCCTGTGCTGGTCCTTACTACTTGGGGATGTCGGGCGTTTGCCTCGATTCATTGGAGACAGGCCGTTGCCACTTAACCGTGAATCCAGGTTTTTCAGGGCCAGTATGAGGTTTTTGATTTGGCTGGAGCGCTGGGTAAAGCCACGCAAGAGTGAATGGATCCACTGGCATTCGGTATCCACCTTGAACACACTACTTCTGGCTTTTTTGGCCTTCCTGCTTGTATGTCCGGTTCCCGGGGTGATACCCTTCACGAATTCCCTGCCAACTTATGCCATTATTGCCATCGCCGCCGGGGTGATGGAAGAGGATGGGGTGTGCTTGTCGTTTGGATATATATTGTTCTTAGCGACATGCGTTTATTTTGTTTTGATTGCCGGAAGCATTATTGCGTTGTTGAATCGATACTATGACGATATTCTTTCCTGGCTGCAGCAATTGATATGAATTACCGCTGGTCCATAGCTCCGATCCAGGATCTGCAGGTCAAACGCCTCTCTGAGGAGTTCGACCTTTCTCCGCTATTGGCCCAGTGTTTACTCAATCGTGGGCATGGTGATTTTGAAAAAGTGGACCATTTCCTGCGCCCGAAACTCAAAAACCTTTCAGATCCATTTACACTGCCCAATATTCAACGGGCGGTGGATCGGCTTTTAGCTGCGCGGGAGCTTGGCCAAAAAGTAGTGGTGTTTGGGGATTACGATGTCGATGGTGTGACTTCGACAGCGTTGATTATTGAAGTCCTTCGCGAACTGGGCTGGAAAATAGATTTTTATTTGCCTCATCGTCTTGAGGAAGGATACGGGCTTAGTCAGGATGGCGTTGAAAATTGTCTGGAAAGGGTTCAGCCCGATCTCATTTTGGCGGTTGACTGTGGTTCGACAGCCGTGGACACCATTCGCTGGTTAAAAGATCGTGGACTGGATGTGATCGTTTTGGACCACCATCAAGTGACCGATCCTGAACCCGAAGCTTATGCACTGGTCAATCCGCAGCTGAATGGTGGACATCTTTGCGAATTAAGCTCCGTTGGATTGGCTTTCAAACTGGCACACGCGGTCATCAAAGCGTGCCGAGAATTAAATCAGCCCCCATCTGTTCATGACTATGATATGCGGCCATTGCTCGATTTGGTGGCACTTGGAACCGTGGCCGATCTGGTTCCATTGACAGGGGAGAATCGGGTCTTGGTGACCACCGGTCTCAAGCGCTTGAATCAAACCCGCCGCGCCGGATTGCTTGCCTTGATGGAGATAGCTCAGGTCCGGGATGAAGTTGGAGTTTTCGAAATCAGTTTTCAACTGAGTCCGCGAATCAACGCTGCCGGTCGTCTTGTCAATGCGGACACCGCGTTAAGATTGATGCTCAGCGACAATCTTGATGAGGCCCGAAAGTTGGCCCGTGAGCTGGACACTCACAACAAGGAGAGACAAATGATCGAGAAGGGGATCGCGGATCAGGCCATTGGTGCCATTCGATCGCAGTTTGATCCCCAGCGCGATTACGTCATTGTTCAGGGTGAAATGTATTGGCACATAGGGGTCGTCGGCATCGTGGCCTCGCGAGTGCTACGAGAGTTTTACCGGCCCACCATCATCCTGGGAGGGGAAGGAACCGAATGGCGGGGTTCGGGTCGAAGTGTGGATGGATTTGATCTCGCTGAGGCTCTTCGTACCTGTGACGACCTGTTGGTTCGTCATGGTGGACATGCCATGGCTGCAGGTATGTCCATCGATCCAAAAAACCTTGAAGAGTTTCGAAAACGAATCAATGCCTATGCTGAGAAGCAGATGACAAAGGAGTGTTTAACTCCTATTTTGCATCTTGATGCCGATGTGCCTCTCTCAGAACTGACATTGGATCGTATGGAAGAGTTGGCACGGCTCAATCCTTTTGGTGCTGGCAATGCCGCACTCCAATTCGCCAGTAAACGGGTTTCCATGCAAAGCCAGCCCCATCGAATGGGGAGAGATCAGCAACACGTTAAATTCTGGGTATCTGATGGGCGTTCCAGTTTTGAAGTGCTCTGGTGGAATTGCGGTAAATCAAAACTACCTACCGGAAGTTTTGACCTGGCATATGCGCCGCAAATCAACGATTACAACGGAAGACGATCGGTTCAGTTGAAACTACTCGATTGGCGTCCCGCGAAGTGAACTGAGCTATTCCAGAGTCTGAGGTCTTCGAGGGAATCATCGCCTCATCAATGATCCAACTTTCCACTAAAGATCTTTATGAAGGCTACCGACCCCATTCATTTTTTTAATCGCTACTCCGGTAAAATGGAAACCGAGGCGGTGTACGGTGGAGGTTTTCTCAAATGGGCTTACGGAAACCCTCTGGGGAGAGCCTCTGTTGAGATGCTGGTGAAACGGGCTTTCTTTTCTCGTTTCTATGGTTGCTGGATGGATCGATCCAGCACAGCCCGCAAGGTGAAACCGTTTATCAATTCCTTTGGTTTGGATGCGCGGGAGTTTCTCAAAAGCCCTGATGACTTCGTATCTTTCAACGATTTTTTCAGTCGAGAATTAAAAGCCGAAGCGCGCCCGATCTCGGATAAGGAGAATGCCATTGTATTTCCCGCTGATGGTCGTCACCTTGGTTTTCAGGATCTGTCCGTGGTCGATCGCGTTTTTGTCAAAGGCCAAAACTTCCAACTGGATGCGCTTTTAGGCAACGCCGAATTGGCTCAACGGTACCGGAATGGAGCTGCGGTACTCTCTCGATTATGTCCCGTGGATTATCATCGATTTCATTTTTCTGTTTCCGGAAAAGTGAATCAAACATCTCTGATGAATGGGTATCTTTATTCCGTGAATCCAATGGCTCTGCGACAAAATCTTGCCTACCTCTGGCAAAACAAAAGGACTTTGACTCGAATAGAAACTGAATCGCTGGGTGAAGTGTTGATCATGGAGATAGGTGCGACCAATGTCGGATCCATTGTTCAAACCTTTCAGCCGGATTCCATTGTTCAGAAAGGGGATGAGAAAGGATATTTTCGATTCGGAGGTTCCGCAACGATGACCTTCTTTGAACCCGGTGCCGTGCAGCTTGCCGAGGATTTAAGAACCCAGACCACTAACGGTCTCGAGCTTTATGCGCGGATGGGGGATGTCATGGGGGTGACCGTCTGACCCCTGATTTTTTGAGTTGATCATCTATTCACATTGTCTGGTCTTGGGCACCCAAACCTCGTAAACTTTAAACCTCACATGAAAGCCCGGGTTTTTAAACATTTCGTCCTGTGTGCCGTCCTTATTGTTCCATTCAGCATGTCAGTCCTGAAAGCGGACGTCCCTTTGCAACCCTTCATGGAGCAGGTGCGGCGGTTAAATGAGACCCTGGAGTTTTTGGGGATACCTCTTTCTGGTTCTCGCGAACAAGATTTAAAGGATGCTCTTCAACGGAAAGATATTAGTGATGTTGAATCCATTCTGAATCCCCTGACTTTATTCACCGTGGAAATCAATCCGGAGTCTCGAGTCAAGGTTCAGCGGGGAGGGGCGGAGCCCATATTGAGTCAGGGTGGCTACACTCCCTTTTTGGTGAAGGTGATCAATCAAGGGACAGTGACAGCTCGTCTCAATGTGACTTCACCTCAAGCAGGTCAACGGTTCGGTGGCATGACTCCCTTGTCAGCCCGGCGCATGCAACGAGAAACCAAACAGGAATTAAAAGATCCTGTGGGTGATCCTACCCGATTTCTGGATCTGAGTTTTTATGAGAAACCACCGATGACCACCCACCTCAGTGGGCTTGAAATGGAATACAAACTTTTGTGGATTTATGCAACTGATCCGGGTTCGCTCGAAGCGACCATTGCCTTTGATGTGGGGCAGGGGACCCAGGATATTGGTTTTCGAGCTGAAGTTCCGGTGCTTTTCAAAGTCAAACCCGCCACCCGCGTAACCATGAACATCCGTGACGTCGATGGAAAGCCAAGTACGGCACGTTTGGTGTTTCGTGATTCTTCAGGGCATGTCTTTCCTCCCCAGGCAAAACGTCTGGCACCGGATTTTTATTTTCAGGAGCAAATTTATCGCCACTTCGGGCAATCTATCCTGTTACCGGCTGGAACCTATCAACTCGAAGCCTCCCGCGGTCCTGAATATGTCGTGGTGAAGAAAGACGTGCCTATTCCGGAATCTCCCGATCATCACTTGGATATTCAATTGAAACGGTGGGTGTATCCTGCCAAATATGGTTTTTTCAGTGGAGATCATCATATCCATGGAGCGGGTTGTGCTCACTACAATTTCCCCACTTTAGGAGTCACCCCGGAAGACATGTTTCTGCAGGTGAAAGGGGAAGGGCTCAATGTGGGTTGTGTTTTGACCTGGGGACCATGCTTTGAATTTCAACGTCAGTATTTCTCAGCAAAACCTCATGCTTTCAGCGATCCGTTGACTCTTTTGAAATACGATTTGGAAATCAGCGGGTTCGGGTCGCAGTCGATGGGGCATGTCTGTTTGCTCAACCTTACCAACCAAACCTACCCAGGATCCCGTGGCAGCAAGGACCGTGGATGGCCCACTTGGGCAACGCCGGTTTTAAAGTGGGCACAGTCGCAAGGCGGGGTGGTGGGATACGCTCATTCCGCAAGTGGACTCCAAATCGATCCTGATGCCGCGTCCCTTCGCATGATGCACCAGTTGGACATCAATCAGGATGGGGTTTTGGTTGAAGATGAAATTGGACACGCTTTGCTGCCTGATGATTTTTCAAAGATCGATGAAGACAGGGACCGGATGCTGACTCAAAGTGAATTGCGGCATACCATGAATCAGCAGGCCGATCAGCTTCCCAATTGGGTGATCCCGGAAATGAACAGCGTTGGAGCCATGGAAATATGCGTCAGCACAGCGTTGGGGGCCTGTGATTTCATCAGTGCCATGGACACCGCACGCATTCCTGAGTGGAACATGTGGTACCATCTTTTGAACTGTGGGTTTCCACTCAAGGTCAGTGGAGAAACGGATTTCCCTTGCATGAGTGGAAGTCGAGTGGGGCAGGGGCGAGTATATGTTCAATTGGGAAATAGGGATTCTATAGATTATTCCGATTGGTGCAACGGCTTGAAACAGGGGAAATCCTATGTTTCTGATGGATTTGCTCATGCTTTGCAATTTTCAGTCAATGGAATGGCTCCCGGGTTTGGTGACGTTTCCTTGTCTGAACCCGGCGAGGTCAAAATTAAGGCAAAAGTTGCCTTTGCAGCCATCACGCCTATGACCGTCGCTCAAGGTCTGATTCACCCACCGGGTGGTGAGCGATATGTGGGTGATACGGTTACCTTTCACGGACCTCCACCGAATCGCTTGTTCCATGGTGGCAAGCGAAGGGTTGAATTGGTGGTGAACGGAAAACCTCTGCATCAATGGGATGTTGAAGCCGACGGCCTGGAACATGAAATATCATGCTCCGTGTCATTGGCTCAAAGCAGCTGGGTGGCATTGCGACAATTTCCTCAATTGCATACCAACCCTGTGAATGTGATCATCCAGGAAAAGCCGATTCGTGTTTCTCGTGAAAGTGCCTTGTGGTGCGCGGAAACGATCCATCAACTCTGGCGGAACCGCAGTCATACCATTCAACCGGCTGAACGTGCCGATGCACGTCGTGCCTTTGATGAAGCATTGGTCATATTTGACCAATTGGCCAAGGCTTCACCCAGCGTTCGGTAGAGGGATCGCACTTCCGTTCTTCCATCCATTCCCGTTACCAGTTTTCGAATGTTCTGATGGATTGAAGGTCCCTGTTTGAAGGGGTTTTGGCAAGTTTTCCATTGACAGTTCCAAGGTGTCAGGGTCTTATTTCGCCTCTACCTTTCCTAAAAGGCGTGCCTTTTCGTAGGCTGATTGCGTCTTGGAGGTGGTGCTTTCCGGGAAGGAACCCGGATTGAGGTTTTTGATTTTATGAGCAGGAAAAAGATCAATATTGCAATTGTAGGCTTGGGGTTTGGAGCGGAGTTTATTCCGATTTACCAAAACCATCCCAATGCCAACATGTACGCAATTTGTCAGCGCAATAAAAAGAAGCTGAACGCGATAGGTGATGCTTTTGGTGTGGAGAAGCGGTATCAAAAGTATGAGGATGTGCTCAAAGATCCCGAGGTGGATGCGGTTCACATCAACACTCCCATTCCTGACCATGCCGCCCAATCCATCGCCGCACTCAAGGCGGGAAAACACGTGGCCTGCACCGTGCCTATGGCGACCTCGGCCGCGGATTGCAAGACCATCGTGAACCTTTGTAAAAAAACCGGTCTCAAATACATGATGATGGAAACCGTGGTTTATGCCCGGGAATTCCTCTACGTCAAAGAGTTGTATGAGAAGGGTAAATTGGGCAAAGTCCAATTCCTTCAGGCCAGTCACCAGCAGGACATGGACGGTTGGCCCAACTACTGGCCAGGCTTGCCCCCCATGCATTATGCCACTCACTGTGTAGGCCCCTGTATGGCGCTGACCAATGATACTGCAGAATATGTCTCCTGTTTTGGATCAGGCACCATTCGCAAGGATTTGATCAAACACTACAATTCTCCATTTGCCGTCGAGACCACGCACATCAAATTTAAAGATTCTGATTTAAGTGCCCGCATCTACCGCAGTTTGTTCGACACAGCGCGGCAATACCGTGAAAGTTTTGATGTTTATGGTGATAAACAGGCTTTTGAATGGCCATTGATCGAGGGGGAAGATCCGGTCCTGCATACAGCCAAGAAGCCAGAGCCCAAAATTCCCAAACGAGTGAAGGTCAAAGACTACGCATCGCGCCTTCCCAAGGGTATCAGGCAATTCACCACCAAGGGCGTCTATGACCTCGGTAAAAAGACCCACTTAAGCTTTACCCAGGGAGCTGGACATGGTGGATCTCATCCTCATTTGGCGCACGAATTTGTCAGTGCCCTGATTGAAGGCAGAGACCCGTTTCCCAACGCCCGCCAGTCGGCCAACTGGACCTGTGTGGGCATTTGTGCTCACGAGTCCGCCCTCAAGGGAGGTAAAATCGTTAAATTACCAGCTTTTACGCAGTAAAACAAATCAGCTTACTTCACCTAGAATCAAGTAATACAAATTCACTATGAACATTAAACAAGATGGAATCGCGCCTAATTCAGCGCGTTTGTTGTGGGCCGGTTTTATGGCGATTCTCGCTGCCGGCGTTGGTTTCGGTATCCGCGGTGGCATTCTTGCCAACTGGGGTGCTGAGTTTGGATTCAATGCATCCCAGTTAGGTGCTATCAACGGAGCCGGTTTTACCGGGTTCTGTTTTGGTATCATTATCGGTGGAGTGATCGTTGACAAAATTGGTTACGGCAAATTGGTCTTTGCGGCTTTTGCATTCCACGTATTGTCTGCATTTGTCACCTTTGCTGCTTCATCTGGCCAAGAATCTCAGACAGCATATAATTTCCTTTATTGGGGGACGTTTATCTTCGCAATCGCGAATGGGACCTTGGAGGCGGTGGCAAATCCTCTTGTCGCAACTTTGTTTCCGAAAAATAGAACCCATTACTTGAATATTTTGCATGCAAGTTGGCCCGCCGGTCTCGTTCTTGGAGGATTGATTGGTTGGACCATGGGTGAATCCTTCTCATGGAAGATACAATTGGCACTGTTCCTTGTTCCTACCGCGATCTATGGCTTCATGTTCCTTGGTCAAAGCATGCCCAAATCTGAAGCTTCCCAGAAGGGATTGAGCTTTGGCGAAATGTACAAGGATGTGGGTATTCTGGGTAGTATCGTTGTCTGCTTTGTGCTTTACCTCTTTTTCAGTGGAGCACTTGGAATGAGTACAGCCATTGCAGGTGTTCTGGCCTTCGTACTGTTGGGCGTCTCGGGTTACCTTTCCAAATTTTCAATTGGAGCTTGGCTGATTTTTGTCCTGTTCCTCACACATGCACTCGTTGGAGCCGTTGAGCTTGGAACCGATGGTTGGATTCAAAATATCACAGGTAACATATTAACTCCTGCCCAAGGAAAGATTCTCTTCGTCTTTACTTCCTTCGTCATGTTTGCACTTCGATTCAGTGCTGATTTCATTGAAAAGAAACTCAAGCTTTCTCCGATTGGTATTTTGCTTGTGTGTTCAATCCTGGCAATTGTCGGGTTAAACTTGGTCAGTGGTATCACAACATTTGTTGGTGCTATTCTCGCATTGACTGTTTATGCATTAGGAAAAACATTCTTCTGGCCAACCATGCTGGCTGTTGTCGGAGATCGATTCCCCAGGACGGGTGCTGTGGCGATGAGCATCATGGGGGGGATTGGAATGATGAGTGCAGGCTTGATCGGTTCTCCTGGTCTCGGATACGCCAAAGACCGTTTCTCCGGTGAAGCATTGCAGACGGCCAACGCTGAAGCATTTGCAGAATACAAGTCTGAATCTGCCAGTAAGTTTTTATTCTTTGAGGAAGTCAATGGTCTGGATGGCGCCAAACTTGGTGCAGTTCAAGAGAAGTTGGGTGCTGCCAGAGCCGAGTTAGCTGAAGCTGGCAATACGGATCCTCAAGCAGCGCTTGAAAAATTGACGGAAACAGAACGCCAGGTGCACGCTGCTTCAATTGAAGGCGATCGAAAAACATTGGTCGCAGATGCAGCCATTCCTGCCACAATGGCTGTTATCTATCTCCTACTCCTTTTCTACTTTAAAGCGATTGGAGGTTACAAACCAGTGCACATTGCAGCTGATTTGACAGGAGGGACTGAAGGCCCAATGGAGGCGTAACCCCCATTCCATCCATCTAAACAAAAAGGGCGGCCTGTGGGCCGCCCTTTTTCGTTTGGTCAGATACTTGTTTAATCTGTGGAAATCATTGCTCCAGCACCCAGTGACTGACGCACCCTTCGTGTGCTTGCGTGACGGTTCTGGAAAAATCCGAAAGGTATCCCCGAAGGTGTTGAGGCTTTTTGATTTCCCATTTGGTGGATCGCTTGGCGAGTTCTTCTTCGGCCACATTCAAATGAATCCTGCCTTCAAGGAGGTTGAACTCGATGGTATCTCCATCCTCAACCAAACCTATCGGACCTCCTACAGCCGCTTCCGGTGAGCAGTGAACGCCAATGGCTCCGTGTGAAACCCCTGAAACTCGCGTGTCAGAGACCAGGGCCACTTTGCCATCCAGTTCTGGAACAGACAGAGCCGAGGTGGCAACCAGTACTTCCGGCATGCCACTGGCCACGGGCCCGAGATTTCTCAAAACCACGACTGTTCCTGGTTTAAGGCGTTTCTCTTTGACGGCTTTGATGATTTCGCGTGGATCTTCAAAACACATGGCCGAACCTTTGAAGGTAGGGGATTGCATGCTGGAAACTTTAAAGACCATTCCCTCAGGTGCCAGATTCCCAAAACAGATCTGCATGTCTGCGTAGGGCTTGAACGGGGCGTCCGAGGTGGCAATAAGATCTTGTTCCTCAGGCAAACAAGGGGCCTCTTCCAGATTTTCGGCAAGGGTTTTTCCAGTCACCGTCAAGGTGGAGCCGTCCAATAAACCTGCTTTAAGCAGGTGTTTCAGCAGCATGGGCGTGCCTCCCAACCGGTGGAGATCGACCATCGTGCGTTTACCTCTTGGCGCAAAACTACAAAGGACAGGTGTCTTCCGCAGAATTGCCTGGATGTCCTTGAGAGTGAAATCCACTTTCGCTTCACGTGCCAGTGCGATCAGGTGAATCATTCCATTGGTTGAACCCCCTATGGCGGCGATGGTGGCCGCTGCGTTTTCGAAGGCGGTTCTGGTCAAAATATCACGAGGTCGAATGTTTTTCTCCAACAGATTCCTCATCCATTTTCCTGCCTCCTTGCACTCTTCTTGTTTGGCGGGATCAATGGCAGGAATAGACGAACTGTAGGGCGGCATGAGGCCAATGACCTCCATGGCGATACCCCAGGTGTTGAAGGATGCAGCGATTCCGCAACCACCCGGTCCGGGGCAGGCGGCTTTGATGATGGCATCCGCTTCGGATTCCGGAATCTCCCCGACATCGGCTGCTGCCTGGGCATCGTAGGAGTCAAGGATGGTCACATCACGACCCTTGTAGCAGCCAGGCATGATGCTGCCGCCGCTGAGAAGAAGGCCCGGAACGTTCATGCGTGCCAGTGCCATGGCAAACCCGGGGCCATTCTTGTCACAATGGTGTGTGCCAATCATGCCGTCATAACAGTGGGCACTCACCACGCATTCCGATGAATTGGCAATCAGGTTTCTTGAGGGTAGGGAGGCATTGCCGCCTTCCATGCCCTGGGTGATATTGTCGCTGACGGCAGGTACCCCAAACGGAAACCCCATTAATCCAGCATCTTTACAACCTGCTGCGATGGCTTTTCCAAGTTCATGCGCGTGCACGTTGCAAAGGTTGCCATCCAGCAACGGAACCCCGATCCCGATTTGTGCCCTGTCCAGATCGGATTCATCGAATCCCAGACCCCAGTAGAAAGAAGTGACCCCTTTTTGCCAGCCACGGGTGAGTTGTTTGCTGTTCCAGTTGAGTGAATCGGACATGGCCCTTTTATCTCATGTGCTTGTGTTCAGGCGCAAAGAAATTTTTCGACAGGTTGGTTGATTTCATTCCGCAGGTCATACCTCAAGTCAGGTAAAAGAGTTGAACCCATTCCATCCAGTTTTACTGCTTGGCTTTTTTACTAAAAAGGGGTTTGGTGGAGAACAAATTTACATCAAAGATTTACTCATGCACATTTTGAGATCCTTTTCCAATCGATGGCTTGCTTTGTTTGTCGGCTTGTTTTGCAGCGGCTCAATCATGGTTTCCGCAGTGCCGAATGAAGACGGACTGTATGCTGTCTTGCGTACCGAGTTCGGGGAATTCACCGTAAGCCTCGCTTTTGAAAAAGCGCCTCGAACGGTTGCGAACTTTGTCGGGCTGGCTGAAGGAACCAAAACATGGCTCGACTTGACCAATGGAAAGATTCGTAACGACAAGTTTTACAATGGTATTACCTTTCATCGCATTATCTCAAATTTCGTGATCCAGGGTGGATCCCCCAATGGTCTTGGCAACGATGGCCCGGGTTATCAATTTAAGGATGAGTTTCATCCAGATCTCAGACATAACAAAGCCGGTATTCTCTCCATGGCAAACTCCGGTGCCAACACCAATGGAAGTCAGTTTTTTGTCACACTCTCCCCCCAGCCTCATCTTGACGACAAGCATTCTGTCTTCGGGGAAGTAGTGGAAGGAATGGATCGGGTGTTAGTGCTCGGACGAATTCCCACCGAGGCACCGGGGACCAAGCCTATCATCCATACTATTGACATCGTACGGGTGGGAGCTGCCGCAGAAGCATTTGGTTTGGACAGTCTGGAGGATCCCCTGCCTGATATAAAATCTGCCGATGCATCCATGGTGCGCATGCCCACAGGAAGTGTTGAATTGCACTGGACGCCCGAAGCCGGAGCGATTGAATACCTTTTTGCAACCGAAAATCTGAGGGATTATAGTGGGGCGTTGCTAAGCCCCAGCGGTCGTATTTCAATGGATAATTTCGTGGCTACCCGGCAGATGGTATTTGTGAAGATTATCCAGGCGGAGGGTGATTGAATAAGATCAAATCCCGACTTGATCAGTCCTGTTTGCCGACAACGATCTCCGCTCCGTTTTGTTGTGCTGATTTAAGGCAGGCGTCCATGATGGTTTGTGTTTTCAATGCAATCTCAGGCCAATGTGGATTTAATTTTCCGCTGAGAACACATTCGGAAAAGTTTTTGAACAATCGTGTCTCCTGTGCGTTAGGATGATTGTTGGAGTATTCCTGAACAGAGTGCCGTTTGATGTGTCGTTCCATATTAAATTGAGAACCACTGACTTCAAAGCGTGCCTGATTGACTTCAAACCCCACCTCGGAATCATAGTAAGGCAGAACGAAATCCTCCATGGTCAACTGACCCTTGTTTCCACTGATGCTGATAAACTGTTGGTTTTCCGTGAGGAATGAATTGTAGAAACTGGCTGAAACTCCACTTTCAAAAAACAGCTCCCCAGAGAATTCGGTGGGTACTCGATCCGGACTGTCGGGTCTTCCTGTGCCATTCAAGATTTTCCCGGTTACATGAGTTGGCATGGCATAGTCCATGGCCCACAAACTAAATCGAATGGTGTACCATCCCAAATCACCCAGGCATCCTGCCGGTTCCAGTTCACTGTGCATTCGAATATTGCCCTGAAGGAAATCCTCAGGAGCGCAGAAGCTGAACATGGCGGTGATGCGTTTGATGTCTCCTACAGATTGTTGATCCTCGAGCACAGACCGAATGGCTTCCAGGCGTTGACTGTGCATGAACATGACTCCGTCCATGAATTGGACATTGTTTTCTTTGCAGACACCTATCATTTCCTCCAGATCAGTAGCACTGATCCCACAGGGTTTTTCGCACATGACGTGTTTACCAGCTCGCGCGGCTTTTATCACCCATTCTTTGCGCAGACCGGTTGGTAATGGGATGTAAACTGCATCGATTTCCGAGTTTTCAATCAGAGCTTCGTAGCTCGACAACGCGACTGGAGCAGGATTAAAGGGACTTTGTTGTTGGCATTCATCAATGAAGCTTTGCGCTTTAAGAAGGTCGCGACTTGCGACTGCAACGACATTGGCATTTCCCGAGTGATAAATGGCCTGATAATTTTTGCGTGCAATATTGGCAGTACTCAGGATTCCCCACCTGCATTTGGATGAACTCATGGCAGTTTTGTAAAGTCGCCACTAAACTTATGCAATCCTAATGACAATTGCGTTGGGCGATCAGGGCAGATATCAAGGCTGGGTAGGTTCCGGGGAATCTGAGTAGAGGTAATGTGCCTGGTTGGTTCCCGAAAGATATTTCACAACTTCAATGACATTGGGATCAGCTGTTTCACTGGGGAAATGAAACATGATGAGTTGTTCGGCCGTGGGGCTGGATGCAGTTTGATCCATTGGAATGGAGGTTTCCGTCCATGAAGAATTTATTGATCGCAGCTTGCTCGTTTGAAGTTCTTTCATCAGCAGTAAACCGGAGGAATTCAGTTCCAGAGCGTTCAGATTTCCAGATTCAGACTCCGACAGATTCAATTGCTTCACTTTAACTCCATGGGCGAGTTCAAAGGCGGTGATTAAATCGGACAATGTTGGGTTGATGTCCGCCCCGATATAGAGTTCGACGGGTTTCATGGATCTTTGGCCCTTGGGCAGCGGGCCCGTATCCTCTTGCATGGTCAATTTGCTTGCCCGCCATACAGTCAGCAGTATGACCAGCACCAGGGTGCATGTCAGGATCAGGATATTTTCTTTACGTCGAGTCATCTCTAAAAATTACTAATGCAGAATCGCGTTTCTGCCAATGAACTCCTTGAATCGGGGATTGTTTGGGAAGCGATTCAGAGTGGGAGGAAAACAGCCTGCATCTTGGTAGGAATGTCCACGACGCGTCGGGACTGCTTGTCCAGTAGCGAGTCCGCACATTTCTGTAGGCTATCGTTCATTCCCAACGCGCTCACGGCCACGCGGCAGCGTGGCCCTACCATATTGATCCCTCTCAGTTTGGATTGTGTCCGATTTTTTGAGCAACTCCGATTTGGAAACAACCTTTGCATTTGCCACCTGTCTCAGCTCATCTTCCAGCTCAGGATCCATCCCTACGGAAATCACCTATAATGCAATATGGCTTACAAAAAAGGAGCAAGCTCTTCCGGAAAGATAAACCACTTGACACGGGTATCGCATACTACTATGTATAGCAATGTATCTTGTGATGCTAAATATGAACTTCATTGATTCCAGATTCATCCCAGGAAACACCTGGGTGCAGAAAAATCGATGGCTTGCGGTGTTAGGCTGGTCTTTGTTTGTGGTCGGGGCGATATGGGTTTTTGTGATGACCCTCTTCGCTTATACCGCGACGGTGGGGATTCCTTTCGCGATGAAGAATAACTTTCAGGGACACCTGGATTATTTGGATCTGTCGCATTGGGTGCGTGGATTAAAATCGCCGGAAACAATCGGAATCTTTGTGGGCATTTGCCTGCTGGTTATTCAGTGTCGAGGGAAATGGGATCGTTGGTGCATAAAAGGCCTGGTACTTTTTTCTCCATTCTTGTTTGCCTCATTTTTGAACTTCGATCGCCCCATTTTCCTTAGAATTCCCTGGTGGATTCTTTTCTTTCTCACGATTGGTCCATTCCTTGCGCCCTACATGACGCTGCATATGTTCTTTCAGGAGGTGGATGGTGAATTTTGGATTGATGGGGGAAATGTGATTCTAATGGCAGGATGGTGGAGCCTCTTATGCTTTTTCTCGTGGCTGGGGAGATTCATGCACAGGGAAGGCTTGATTCTTCCAAAAGTAGATGTCGAACAAAGTCAATCCACGAACTTTCATGAACATTGATTTCTCAGACGTTCTTTCGGCTTCTGTGCCTGCATTTATATGTTTTCTCATCACGATGATTGGGTTGAGTCTGGCTCGATTACGTACGAGAAATCCCATTGGTGATACTCCTACCCATTGTTTTCAAGGGGCCTGGAAGTTTGCTGTTTCCACAGGGGCGCTATTGGGAGCAGCGCTCATGCCTTTGTTGGTGATGATTATATTTTATGCTTTTGTTCTGCATATTCGTTTGGGTTTGGGACGTTGGCCCCATTTTGGGGAATCCTTGGAGGATGCGGCATTAAAGATTCATCTTGAAATTGGTGAGTATTGTGTCATCGGGTTGTTTTTTTCTTTATATGCTGCCGGGGTGACGACCTTATTTAGTTTTGCTTTCAAACGAATCAGGTGGCTGTCTTTTAGTTGTCTGCTGTACATGGCATTTGCTGGCCTCTCTTTAGGATCACTCTTCCTGGCTCCTCATAAATTCTTAAACTGGTTGTTCGATTAATGACTGATTTTTTTGATAATTGGACGGTTCAAGTGCGCAAAGGATTGCTCGAAATGTGCATCCTCACCGCCTTGGAAGATCGTGAACGTTATGGATACGATTTGGTCAAAGGTCTGGTAGGTGTGCCTGGCCTGGGGATTACTGAAGGAACCGTTTACCCCTTACTCTCTCGACTACGTCGACACGGCCTCATCTCGTCGCGTCTGGAAGAATCCACCGGCGGTCCAGCTCGCAAATACTACTCACTGACAGAGGAAGGCTTGGAGGTCGTAGGTTTGATGGATGCTCACTTAAAAACTTTGCTCAAAGGCATGAAAACACTTCAACGTAAAGGATCTTGATATGGCAAAATGGACAGAATCGGCAAAGGCCGAATGGAAAGCTTATGGCCAGCGTTTGCGAAAACAACTCAATGGGTCGGAAGCTGATGCTGCTGAGGTGGAGGAAGATCTGAAACGCCATGTGGATGAAGAAATCCATTCAGCAGGATTAACCGTTTTGGATGCAGATCAATTGAAGTCCATCCTGACTCGCATAGGAGACCTGGGAGATTCCAATGAAGATCGGGCTGATCCCAAAGAAGTCGTAGCCTTGAGTTCAGGGAATCAAACGCAGTCCGAATCCGGATCCAAATTCAAACTTGGGCTTCTTACCTTCACTGCGGTTCTGTGGCCTCTGGTTGCTTTAATCATCGAGTTTTCAACCAGGATGTGTACTGCCATTATATTCGATCCTGTTCCTTCGGTTTGGCATGGTTTGGTTATGTTTGGCATTCCAGCGATTAATTTGCTGGCCTTATCGCGACTGAACAACAGTTGCAGTGCTCTTCCCAATTGGATTTCTTTGGGTGTGATATTCAATTTAGGGGTGAGTTTGATCTATACCATCCTGTTCATACCCTTGTTGCCCATTGGAATTATCACGACAATTTATTTTGGCCTCGGATTACTGCCATTGACACCTTTGGCGACCTGCCTTTCAGGTTTTGTGATCTGGGCTCAATGCAGCGATCGGATCGAATCCTCCTTTATGAAGCGTCGGTTGTTTTGGTCCGGTTTCTCCATGGCCGTCTGCGTATTATTTTTACTGGAAGCCCCAAGTTTCATGACTCGAGTTGGACTGCGATGGGCCGATTCAGAAGAGGTCTCCACCAATGACCGTGGCATTCGATGGCTCCGTTCCTTTGGGAACGAAGAGATCATGTTGAAAGCCTGCTATGAAAGACCACGCCGTGTTTTCGATGTCAGTTCCTGGTTTGTTCTTTCAAGTGATAAAGTGACTCAAGAAGACGCTCGAAGGATCTATTATCGAGTGACCGGTAAACCTTTCAATGCGGTGAAACCTCCCAGTCTCTACACTCGCCAGGGGCGTTGGAGCATGTTGGACGAGGAGTTTACATGGGATTTCGACTCAGCCTTGGGCGGAACGGCTGTCGCCGGACGCGTCCGTGGCTTGAAAATGATCAGCTCCAGAATGGACAGCCGTGTCGAAACATCCTCCGCCACTTCGTATACGGAATGGACTATGGAATTTGAGAACCAAGCTTCAAGAGCGCGTGAAGCTCGGACTCAAATCCAGCTGCCGCCCGGCGGGGTCGTTTCCAGATTAACTCTCTGGGTGAATGGAGAAGAACGCGAAGCAGCTTTTGCTTCCCGTGAGAAAACGCGAAAGGCATATCAAAAAATTGCCGTTGAACGCAGGCGCGATCCGGTCCTGGTTACTACTTCAGGGCCGGATCAAGTCCTGGTGCAATGTTTTCCCGTACCCGCGGACGGAGGCAAAATGAAAATTCGGTTTGGGATCACTGCACCGTTGGATATGTTGGATTTAACCAATGGGCGTTTTCGATTGCCAGCCATGGTGGAACGTAATTTCAATTTAAAACCAGATCTCAAGCACACCGTATGGATCGAATCACGTTCAGCACTTGAAGCTGATCCAACTTTATTCAGGCAAGGATCCCTCAAAGAGGGCGATTTCACTCTTCAGGGAAAGCTGAAGGATAGTGAACTGCTGACGGCTAAAAGCACGATCCAGGTTGTTCGACCCGAGGAGGTGACCGAGGTATGGACAGAGGCAATGGAGGAAGACCATGTAGTGATTCAAAGGCTCATAGAATCGAAACCAGAAACTATTCAATCCACCGTCGTCGTCGTGGATGGTTCTGTGTCCATGTCTGCTCACTTCACGGAAATCCGCGAAGCCTTATCCAACTTGGAAAAATTGGAAAACGTGCGAGTGATCGTTGCTTCCGACCTTCCCGCATTCATGGATTCAGATCGCAATCCCGTTGTGTTCAATCTCAGTGAGGTTCGTTCGCAACTTTCGACCACGACACCAATCGGTGGGCAGGATAACTTGCTCGCTTTGACTTCTGCCTGGGATGTGGCCCTTGAGATGGGAGCAGACACCATATGGTGGATTCATGGGCCTCAGCCTTCTGTGTTTGGTGATATCGCATCGATACTCCAGCGCATGGAACGTTCTCGAGGTGAGATTCAGTTGGTTTCCTACGCAATGGAAAGTGGCCCAAACCGAATCATGGAAGCTTTCGACGATCTGCATGCCTCCAGGGCTCCAAAGTATGAGGGCCTGGGAGCGACATTAGAGCGTTGGGCGAACTCACCGTCTGCAGGTGAACCTGCTTACGAATTTGCACGTCTTCATCAAAGAAAAGATAAGGTGCAAGGTTTGGAAACAATGCCTCAGGTAACACGCCACATTGAGCGATTATGGGCCTATGAAGCGGTGAATCATTTACGTGCAAAAAAACGAGTGGACTCAGCAATTCAATTGGCTTCCAGGCATCAGTTGGTTACACCTGTCACTGGAGCAGTCGTATTGGAAACCATTGAACAATACAACGAAATGGGCTTGGTGCCAGTACCAGTCGAAACTGTGCCCAGCATTCCTGAGCCCGGGACTGTGGCTCTTTTGATTTTGGGTGTTTTGGCTTTTTACTTAAGATGGAGGTTGGTGAGGCATCGTACACAATTTCAATCGTAGATCTTCCAATAAAGAACTTGCCCGCAGAAACCTTGTCGCGGGATACTGTCTTCATAGACACTTCAAACTTATTGAACGAAACGACCTATGGACAAAGTCAGGATTGGTATCATTGGAATGGGAAATATGGGCAAGTATCATGCGGATTACCTTCTCAAAGGAGAAGTTGCCCATGCGGAGCTGGCTGCCGTTTGCAGTACCTCTCCACATAAATTGGACGCGTATAAAGACCGCGCTAAAATTTTCAGCGATGGGGTTGAGATGATCAAGAGTGGCGCTATTGATGCGGTGCTCGTTGCAACTCCACATTACCAGCACACGTCTCTTGGTATTTGTGCTTTCGAAAGTGGTGTTCATCTCATGGTGGAAAAACCCATATCTGCCCACAAAGCCGACGGTGAACGCTTGATTGAAGTTGCCAGGAAGCATCCGGACATTGTCTTTGGTGCGATGTTTCAACTGAGGACGGAACCCAGATATCTCAAGATCAAAAAATTGATTGATGACGGTGAGTTGGGTGAGATCGTTCGAATCAACTGGATCATCACGGATTGGTATCGCACCGAGGCCTATTATGCTTCCGGAGGATGGCGCGCCACCTGGAAAGGTGAAGGAGGAGGAGTCCTATTGAACCAATGCTTGCATCAGCTGGATGCTTTGCAGTGGTTGGTTGGAATGCCCAGCAAAGTCCGCAGCTTTGCCCAACTGGGACGATTCCATGACATCGAAGTCGAAGATAATGTGACTGCTTACCTGGAATACCCCAACGGCGCGACCGGAGTATTCATTTCCTCCACAGGCGAAGCACCCGGTTCGAACCGCTTTGAGATTGCAGGTACACGAGGAAAGATGGTCCTCGAAAATGATCAGATCCATTTCACTCGAAATGAGAATTGCATGATCGAGCACAGCAAGAATTCGAAAATAGGGTTTTCCAAGCCGGAGGTTTGGAATGTGGACATCCCCTTTGATAATGCGGTGTTGCCACATGCGATATTGATGCGGAATTTTGTGAATGCCATCCGTGAAGGCGAGGAATTGATTGCCCCCGGCACCGATGGACTCAACTCTGTCGAACTGGCCAATGTCTTACTCTATTCCTCACTGGTAGACCAAACCATCCAAATGCCCATGGATGGGGGCGCTTTTGAAGACAAACTCAACAACCTGATCAAAGAATCCACACACGAGAAGAAAGTCGTGGAAGTTTCGGGTGAGGATTTCGCCAGTTCTTTTAATCGATAACAAAATCGAATCAACGAGATGTTCCCTGTATTCAGAAAATGCAGGGAACAATCGCACAGCATTCTTCTTTCAAACTCTGTTTCATATTGCCTGTGGATGTTTGTCCGTTTTGATACTATTTTTGCAGCTTGAGAAACGATTGTGTAAACAAGTTTTATCGATTGATCATTCCAAATGTGTGACAAATGTTTGAAATTTCAAAGTTGCTGATCCATCCCGAGGTTTTGGACATAAGTATCAAATTGTTTTTGCATCAGGAAGGCTTCGACGTCGTTCCAATGATGCCCATTCAATTCGAAATCCTTGGATCTGCCTGATGATACGGGAATCTTAAATGGAAGGAGGAATTCCCATTCGGTAAGATCATCTACCCGGTTCAGCGCGTTCAGGATACGTAGGGATTGAAAGGCCAGCCAGGTATCATATGCCCCGTTATTCATATGCTTCTTGGACGCTGCGGCTCTTAAATAAAATCTGCCGCCGCCGTAGTGCAATCTGAGAATGCCTTCGATGCATGCCTCTTTGTCGATTTTATCCAAACCTCCAGTCATTTCCATCACCGATAATACCGTCCAGGTATCATGTAGAGGTGAGAAGTTTCCTAGAAAAAGTCCGTGAACTTTTTTTGTATCGACCCTCTTGTATTCTGCAAAATCCCGGGAGGTATCCAAACATTGCATTTTGATTAACCTCTGATGTGCAGCCGTAAAATCGAGCTGCTTCAAATCGACGTATTTGGAATAGGTTTTCAACTTTCGGTACAATGAATCGGCGAAAATGTTGTCATTTACCCAGAAAAAATCATGACTTTTCCAGCTGGGATGAAGATTGCTTATTTTCTCATTCCAATCGATTTCTTTGATGAATTCCAAATCAAACAAAGATTCCAATGGTAATTGAAATCTATTGTAATATTCTAGATCATCGATGCTGAAATCGTTGTTTATGCGTTTGAACTTGATGGTTTCTGCATCAATACCTTTAAACGTATCCAAATACTCTCGGATCTTTTGTTTGTTTTCTTCCGTTAGCCAATCAGCCGGAGGCACCACCGATGCGTTGGATATACGATCCAGCAATCGTTTCCGAATGACCTGGGAGGGAACCTTATCGCTGAGAAAATCATGAATATATGCCTTCGCCTCTGCTTCGGTAATGTTGGGTTTGCGCATGCGTTTCACTTCAAACGGAGTTCTCCAATTCAGATTTAAATGCTGCCACCCCCCGAGCAACATCATCAAAACTCCCAACGTTATTGTGACAGCCCATCTGAATCGATTTCCCAATAACCGCTCTGGAGGTTGTTTAAAGATCTGGGACTCGTGTTCGTAACCCAGAGCAAATTTTGCCATTTCTATTTGCCCATTAGACCAAAAACCCCATGCTTGATGCAGAACGCTTTCTGTCTTTTCTTCCAAAAAGGCAACCTCCTCATCATTCTCTCCAATTAATCCTAATCTGATCAAATCGCCTCGATCCTTTTTCCCTAATTTTGCTTTGATGGTCCCATTGTTTCCGAAGAACAAAGTTGACATCCCTCCTCGGAAAAATGGCGCGAACATGAGTTTCAATCCCGAGGCCTGTACGGGATGTGTCCAAGTGCGTACTCCATCTACTTCTCTCCGCATGGAAATCAAATTGCTGTTACTCGAAAGGAATTCGATAAACGATTTGATGAAAGTGGTTGTAGGTGGAAATGATTTATTGAGAGGTTTGGGGAGGTCAGGTTTGCTTTGCCTCATTAAATCTGAAATTCGCAAAAAAATAGAATGATCCAATCGCCCCTCACCACCCTTAAATCTCGAAGGAAACCCGCTTAATACTATCAAATATCCAGATGGAACTAAGATCAA
This sequence comes from uncultured Verrucomicrobiota bacterium, assembly GCA_964342825.1. Lineage (GTDB taxonomy): Bacteria > Verrucomicrobiota > Verrucomicrobiia > Limisphaerales > AAA164-E04 > AAA164-E04. The sequence continues at coordinate 47,682 of CAYFHO010000015.1, read as the reverse complement.
AGAATGGAATGAAGCATCATAAACCGCCATACCTATGCAGATTAAAAACACACCAAAACCGAGGTAGATGGCCGGTGGAAACTGATACTTTAGAACACAGTACTGAACCACGTAGGCAATCGAATACGCCAGAAAGATCAAATAAAACGTCCCCAAAATAATCACTCGATCCATTTGGAATGTGAATGCCAGGTAACAAAGGGCGATCACCACAACGCTCCAATAAATATTGCGGGTATTTGTTCGCAGTATTTTTGCTCGATACCCCTCTTGATCCCTGAAATTGTCCAAGTGTTGTTTAAGGGTCCATTTAGCCAGCAGAAAACCAGGAATCATAACCACTAACTGAACCAGGAGGAAGAGGTTTGAAAAGAATGGGATCGTCGACAACCAGGTTCCCATAGCCTTAAATCCCGATCCGCTGCTTGTTTTTGCTAGAATCACAGCCATGATGCCGTGACGCACTTGGTCTGAAGGTTTGAATCGGTTTAGTTCGGTTTCCAGTACACTTTCCAGCTTGCTACGCAGCGCGGCGCGAGCACGATGGAGGCGTGTTTTGAAATTGCTAGTGGAAATACCCAACGTTTTTGAAGCTTCGTCGACACTTTTGCCTTGAAGATAGAACATTGTCAGGCATTCACGATGTAGTCCCTTCATGGATGCCAATGTTGCGCGCAAGGTCTCCTTGTTGACCGAATCGGTATCCGCATCCGAAGTTGGGTTACCATCAGAAGCTGTCTGTTCCAAGGCCCATCGTTCACGTCTCTTTAGTTCGTTGCGAAAACGCATGCCCTGATTGATTGCCCTGTTACGGGCGATGGCGCTTATCCAGGGCAGGAATTTGTCGGTATCTTTGAGTCGGTGAAGTTGCTGAAAACCCTGAATGAAGGTCTCCTGGACCACTTCTTCTGCCAGGTGGCGGTCCCCCAGCCGGCTCCAGGCAACGGCATAAACCTTGTCTGCATACCGAAATATCAATTCCTGAAACTGATCACGTCGACCAGCCAGCACATCCCGAATGACATCTGCGTCTTCAATGATTCTATCTGCTGTTCCGGAATCCATTCCAACTTTACCCCCAAGACATCGTCGTTAGCAAAAGGTTACAAGGTACCTATCATTTTTGGAGGAAATATTCATAACCGGTCCGATTGCTCGAATTATACTGCAGTGCATTTTGCATATTTTACACCTCGATTCTTGGTTGTGGTTCATGTATAAGAGTCTGCTGACACAACAAAGCGTCTAAGATGAATCCAGATCCCAGAACAAAAATGGCTTCCAGCGAGTTTGTCGCCATGGAGCGCCACGCGGGCCTCAGGGCTGAATGGTTGAATGGTGGTGTTTATGCCATTGCAGGAGGTTCTCACCTTCATTGGTTGATTGCCACCAACATATCGGGTGAACTACGCCATCGATTGAAGAATTCTGAAAACCACGTCCTCAATTGTGGAATGCGCTTAAAGGTGCCCCCGACCAGCCTTTATGCTCACCCTGATGTCTCGGTCGTGCACGGCCCTGCCCAGTTTGAAGATGATCTGCAGGATACTTTGGTTAATCCAAAGATTTTAATCGAAGTTCTTTCAGATACCACCGCAGCCTGGGATCGTGGTGGGAAATTTTGGCATTATCGTCAACTGGATTCTTTATCAGAGTATATACTTGTTTCGCAGGAAACCTGGTTGGCTGATCAATACACCCGGCAACCCAACGGTTCCTGGATGCTTAAAACGGTTGAGGGCGAAGATGGCGTGTTGCAACTGACATCCATCAAGTGTCAACTTCCTCTCAGCGAAGTGTATGCCAACACAACCGTTCCGCATGGACAGGCTCCTGCAACCAACAAACCTCCACAACCCGTCGTCAAAGCATAATTCAAAATCATGATTCTCACAGGCATAGCAGATGAAGCCGGAGCGCTCATCGATACTCAGATCAAAGCAACCAAGGAATTGGGATGGAACACCATTGAAGCGCGAACCGTTGAGGTCCCTGGATTTCCTAAAGGTAATTTACACGATATTCCCGACGAAGCCTTTGATGTAGTGGAGAAAAAACTGAAGGAATCGGGCGTGGGTGTTTACTGTTTTGGATCGACCATTGCCAACTGGGGCAAAAAAATCGACGATCCATTTGATCTTTCCGAAGTTGAACGATGCATTCCCCGCATGAAGCGTCTTGGAACCAAATATGTCCGAATCATGAGCTATGCCGTTCGTGAGGGTGAAGATCAGATGGAAGAAGAGCGTTTTCGACGCTTAAGGGAGATCACCAATCGGTTTCTGGATGCAGGTCTTCAGCCTGTTCATGAAAATTGCATGAATTATGGCGGGATGAGCTGGCAGCATGCGCTAAAGCTGCTTGAAAACGTTCCAGGATTGCAATGGGTTTTTGATACCGCCAATCCTGTGTTTAACGACGACCGGAGCAAACCGGCACCGCAGCCCAAGCAAGATCCCTGGGAATTCTGGACACATGTGAAGCAGCATTCCGTTCACATCCATGTGAAGGATGCCATATGGGATCCTGCCAAAAACGATGCTGATTATACGTTGCCAGGAGAGGGAGACGGTGCCGTTCATCGTATATTGAAGGACGCTCTACAGTCAGGATATGACGCCGGCATCTCCATTGAACCTCACCTTGCGGTGGTCTTCCATGATGATTCCAAAAAGGCGAGCGATCAGGAAATATACGAAAGTTACGTCAATTATGGACAGGCTCTAAAATCACTGATCTCCAAAATTCAGGCTGAAATTACCACTACCTGATCACTTTGGCTCGGGAAAACAGGTTGATTCCTAGTCCGAAGCCATCGATCCAATTTCAATGTTCTTGGAAGGTGAGTCTTGTTCTGCGGGAACCTCAACCGTAAGGAATCCATTTTGATACAAAGCCTTTGCTTCCTGTAAATCGTAACCGGAAGGAAGTTCTATCGTGGTTTCGAAGGGTCCGAAACTGATTTCCATGAGCAGAAATTTACTTTGCGAAGGCCGCTGATCATCGGGTCTCATTCCACTGATGCGCAGCATGTTGCCTTCGGCTTTGAGTTGCAGGTCTTCGCGGCGCATTCCAGACAACTCCACTCGGATGATTAACCCATCATCCACTTCGTACACATCCGTATTTGGTGACCAACTGCTGTCTGACATAGAAGTCATCGTACCTGAGATACCTGCAAATTCACTACGTCGTTCCCCCGGGTTCCACTGATTGAAATCCATAAACCATTTAAATCTAGAAACTAATATCGCTTGAGAAGCCAGTCCTCTGCGATCAAACGACCTCTGAACAAAGCCAGTTGATCCCCTTGGATTCTTAAGCGATTTACATCAGAGCCATCCGGCTTACCCCGGGCGACCAATATTAAAAGAACGTAATAACATATGCGTACTTTCGAATTTCGCAAATGGATCTTTCCGGAAAGTCAGTCATGGATGCCCTATTTGAGCCGGATATGATAAAACTGCCTGAATCGGGGGCGAAATACCTTAATTTGAAAGCAAGTTGGCAAATCAACCATCCAAAGTAGTCGTATGAATCCAGTGATTCATGCCGAAATCTCGGCAGAAACCTTCTTTTGCCGATCGTGCCTCATCCAGATCAGGGAAAATGCCAAAAGTGGTGGATCCGCTGCCGGACATGAGCGTGACCTCGGCTCCGAGGTCAGATAGTGTGTTTTGAAAAAGTTGTAGAATAGGGAATTTTTCAAGTACGGGACCTTCCAGACTGTTAAAAAATAAAGGTGCAGCTTGATTTAACTCGCTGGATTCGAGTGCCTTGACAAGCTCTGTTCCTCTGCCTGGTTGGCCATTCAATAGTTTAGGGAACCTCTTAAGATTTGTGTAGGCCCAGCCCGTTGATATTCCGAAATCAGGTTTTACCAAGAACAAAGCTTTGCCCTTGAGTGCCTTGAAGGGAGGTAAAGAAGTGATCTTTTCTCCGCGGCCCGTACCAAGTGAAGGGTTGCTTTGCAGAAAAAATGGAACATCCGACCCTAAACTCGCAGCGATCTTTACCAAGGTTTCAGATTCCAAGGGTAGTCCCGATAGTTCATTCATCGCCAAAAGCGTGATGGCGGCGTTTGAGCTGCCTCCTCCCAATCCTGCCTCCATTGGAATGTTCTTTTTCAGGTGGATCGAAACATGTTGGGTGGTTTTTGCATGATCACAAAACGATTCTGCTGCTCTGATGATCAAGTTATCCCTTCCCGGACTCAAATCGGCTCCTTCGATGGTTAATTTGATGCCTCCTTGTGATGTTGTTTCAAAGTATAGTTCGTCATTTAGAGGGACAGGCATCAGGATGGTTTCCAGGGCGTGGAAGCCATCCTCTCGCTTGCCGAGGATATTGAGAAGTAGATTGATTTTGCAGGGGGAAAGTTTCTGGATCATGACGGCCCGTTCCAATAAAAAAGGCGCCAACGGTTTAGCTGGCGCCTTTCTTTGAAATTTAAACTTATTCTAGTAATCAAACACTCGGAAGCGACTGCCAACTACTGGGAATGCATCCCCGCCACTGAAGCCAAGATCACTGTCTGCCGCATAGGTCGAATCAGACAACAAGTGAGGACGATAATTTTCCGGATAAACGACACTGTCGTCGACCCCAACGGGTTCGTAGCTTGGAATTGGGAAGGTCACTACCTCATAGACACCTACAGCAGTACGCTTGACGGAATTGTTGAAACCTTTGATGAAGCCTGTCGTATAGGATCTTTCCGGGCTTTCCCAGAGGGCCGTTTGCTCCATGGAATGGCGAATCTCACCCAGCCGTGTGAATTCGGTCATGTTTCGAACGCCCCGGCCAAGCTTCTGCTCAGGGCCAGCACATCCGCTCACCAACACCATAGCGGTCACAGCTGCCAACAAAATGGACTTTGAAATACGCATCATAAATAAGACTTTGGTTGCTCAGAGCCTAAGCATCAGACTCTTGTTGTAAAGATTTTTGTCGTTGAAAAATAACGTTTTTACCACGTGCTGTTTTAACTCATCATAAACCGAGCAGGATTTATGCCTCGCTAGCCTCAATTTTGGCGTCTCTGCGGGCCCAGACTCGTGAAATCAGAACACTCATTTCATAGAGAAGATGGAGTGGAAGCGCCATCAACATGAGGGTGAAAGGATCTCCGGTTGGCGTTAAAAACGCACAAATGGTCAAGTTGATGACCACCCAGTACGGGCGGAATTTACTCAGCTTGATATAGTCAATGAATCCCATTTTCACCAATGTCAGAAGGACTACGGGTAACTGAAAGCTTATTCCCATGGCCAACATAAATTTAAACACGAAGGTTATATAATCACGCGCATTCCATTCGTCTGCCGAAAAACCGAGCCAGTTGGAGAATTGTACCAAGGCAACAATCGCAATTTTCAACATTACGAAGTAGCAAAAAAGAACGCCCAATATGAACAAGCTGGCTCCAAATCCAGTGGTTTGATATAAAAATTTCTTCTCGTGTATCTTTAGTGCTGGCAACACAAATTGCCCCAGAAAAAAGATAACAAACGGAGCGGCAATGACCATTCCCCCATAAAGCATTGAATGGAAAGCTATAATAAACCCATCAACAGGTTTGTAGTTTTTAAGCCGGTCCTGAAGTGTGTCGAGTGGGTTCTCAGTGCTGGATTGAAGCGTTATTACCCAATTGGTTCCCATTAACTTTGGAACCAAATGAAGGCTATGAATTTCATCAAGATTTTCAAAAGGAACGCTGTTGGTTAATGAATTAATGGAAACATTCGCTAGTCTTTCATTCCCAATAACAAGTCCTACTTGTTTTTTGCTGTGAAGTTTCAGTGCTTCCGCTTCTTTCAACGGTGCTTTCAGGATGGAAATGATATTATCCATCATAGAAAAGCAGACCACCATGCTGATAACCACGGCGGACAAACATTTAATTAGAGTCCATCGAAGATCTTCGAGATGCTCCAGAAAAGTTTTGACCGGACCGCCACCCTCTGTCTCATCCCATTCTTGATCTACGATGAGCTCATCTGTGGGACGAGGCTCTTCTTCGCTCATTGGGTTTTAGGAATGAACTCGTCGATCAAGCTTTGGAGACGTCTTTGGCGTTCTCTGACTCTCCAGATTGTCCGGGTACTTCCGAACCTTCGCTGCTTGCGGATTCCTGAGGAATGGGAGCTGGTTCGGCTGCCTTACGTGGGGGAGCCGATGCGACTGAATCCTCCTCCATGGCCTGGTGGAGATCCTGCTGAACATCTTTGGTGGCTTTTTTAAACTCTTTGATACCTTGCCCTAGGCCTTTGGCTAATTCAGGAAGTTTTTTGGCACCAAAGAAAACGAGGATAACAATTAACAGAAAGATCAGTTCAGGACCTTGCAGGCCCCCGATCAATGCAAGTTGGCTTTCAAGATACAACATAATATAAATCATTTTTCACATCATCCAGTCCAAGCAATGACTGCTACGAATAGACTGCCACACTGGATCTGGTATTCAACCGGCCGTCTTGACGCGTTTTATTGGGTCAAGAGCACAAATTCTCCACGACGATTTTTGCTGTAGGCTGCTTCATTCTGCCCGTCAACCGCAGGGCGATCTTCTCCCCAGCTTTCGGTATTGATACGAGAAACGGACACTCCTTCTCGAACTAATACGTCGCGAATCGATAACGCGCGGCGTTCGCCCAGAGCTCGATTGTACTCTTCGGTACCCCTTTCGTCGCAATGACCTTCGATTCGCACCAGTGAATTAGGTTTTTCTCTCATCAATTCCGCAACGGAGACGATTTTTGGCAATTCGTTTGGATTGACCGAATAGCTGTCGAAATCAAAGTAAATGGTAGAGGAATCAAGCCGATCTTCGGTCTTTCCCGTAAAGGCGTCCGGATTTGTTGGAAGATCGCTTCCACTTAAATCCCCGCTCCCCTGAATGTCGTTTCCAGTCTGGAAATTGTTGTTATCGAACTGGCTTCCGCCACCCAATCCATTGTTGCCCATTCCGTTGTTTCCGCCGCTCTGCAGCCCACCGGCGGGTCCAGTGGTGTAACCGCCTCCTGTGTAACTGCCAGAATCTTCAGGTATGGGCGTGAGGATCTTGTCGCCTTTGCGGCAACCGACCGCGGCAACGGCCAGGACGGCCGCCAAACTGATTCGGACAAATATAGATGGCAAATTCATAGGTTTTGGATATTTTAATGTTAAATCTGTCGCCTTTACCTGGCCCAACTTGGCTGAGACTGATCTCTGGCGGTTTGACGAATATCCTTGACGTGTTTGGTTGGGACGTCAAGCAAAGACAATGTTTTCCTGCCGTTTTTCTTTCGCATAAACACCAAGTTGCGCGAGTTGGACGCCCAGCTGGGATCTTCTCCCTCGGCAAGGACAACTGCCTGCCCACCTTTGGAGTCGACGACACAGATGCGCCCGACCCCTCCACTGGTGGAAGTGAAGGCAATCCATTTGCCGTCGGGGGACCAGTCAGGTTCTGTTATTTCGCCTCGAACAGCTCCGGTTTGCAGTCGTCTCGCCGTACCACCGCCTGCAGCAATTGTGAAAAGTCGGGCTCCTCCCTGAGCACCGGAGGTAAAGCAAATTGACCTTCCGTCGGGCGACCAGCATGGGCAAGCTTCCACTTCGCGTGTTCGGGTTAATCGGATTTCTCCAGAACCATCCCGGTTGGCCACATATAAATCCGGGCTACCCGATTTGCTGAGGATCATGGCCAATTTACTGTTTTTTGATGACAGTGCTGCACTGGTGTTGAGTCCCGAATTGCGGGTGACGCGTTGTCGATTCCCTGATCTCAAATCGTGGGAAATGATGTTCTGGCCCACCTTGTAGGAGGTGTAGTACAAGGCCAGATCATTTGGAACCCAGGTGGGGGCGGCGACGTTGGACTTATCCCTTGTTACTTGGCGAGCATTGTAACCATCGAAATCGGAGACAAATATTTCCCAGAATCCTTGAACTCTTCCTCTGAAAGTGATGAGGGTGTTTGCAATTCCGTCATATCCAAATACTGCTTTGACCACATCGTTGGAAAGCGCGTGCATCTGTCGCCGAAGGTTCCCGCTTGGGTATGCCCTGTGGAAGACGGTGTCACCACCTCGAGTTTGGCTCAAGCGCGCTTCCAGTCGACTGCCCTGTGAGCCTGTTAATGTGTAGGTCGATTCGCTTTTGCTGACCACGGTAAATCCTTGTATTTCCAAATCAAACCGAAGGATTCCCAAACTTTCGCTGGAGAATCCGCTGATACTGATAGGAACTTCCTCTCCCTCATTCCAGCGATCAATATTGAGTTCTTGCTGGGCTTTTAATCCGGTCCAACCCGAGCACAAAAGGAGAGCGGTTAATAGAGACCACGTTATTCGTGCGATATTAATTTGGGCGCTTTTGGATTCATGGACATGATCCTGTTTGCTTGAAAGGGACTGAAAAAGCATGTGGATGGCTGGATTCTATGATTTGAGATTAAAGTTGATAATGAAAGTTCGGTCACCAAGGGATGCTCCCTGTGGTGGAGCCTGCGAAATCCGTCTGACCTTGCGAATGGCGCGTTCGATGGACTGATCCATGGCCGCAACTCCTGAAGATTGACTGATATTTGCCGACTGGATGGAACCGTCTCTGGAGACAATGACTTTGATTTTTACGGTCAGATTACGACCTGAAATGCTCGTGGGCTGTGTCCATTCCCGGTCATAAGCCGACTGAACAAGGTGTCCATATCGACCCAGCGAACTTCCCGAAATGGTGGTGACTCCCTTAATTTTGCTTCCGCCTCCCACCTTGAGCAGATTCTGATTCAATTTGACCGTTGTCGTTGAAGGTCTTGAAATTTTTGGCTTCTGAGTATTTACCTTGGGTTTTCGAGAGCTTGTATTTGTCTTGAATTGCTTACTGATTTTAATCTTGGGTTTGACGACCTTGGGTTTCGGTTTCTCAATGCGCTTTGAAATGGCCGGCTCCTTGACAGGATCCGGTTTGGGTTCAGGCTTTGGAGTGACCACGGGTTCTGGTTCGGGCTCGATCGTGGCCGGTTCCGGTTCGATAATTTTCTCTGATTCAACAGGAGGTTCGACCTCAGGTTTCGGTTCAGGTTCATCGGCAACATCCGCAACATCGGCAGGATCATCCAGCAAGGATTCCAGCACGGACGATGGCATCATGTGAAAAGGCTGAATATCCAGAGGTTCGTGTTGTTTGGAGCGAAATCCGGATCCGAACAAAAGGGCAACCACCAGGAGCAAGTGCATGCCTGCTGATGCGATCACACATTGTTTTTGAAGGCGATTCATGTTTATTGGCTGAGTTCGTTTTTGAAGTAAATATTCTGCATCCCCAGTTGTTTGGCTCCATCGAGCACCGCATAAATACTACCCCAAGCTGCCTTCAGGTCGCCTCGAATGACAAGCACCAAGTTGGGGTTATCGGCAAAAGAAGTGCTTAAGTCCGCTCGAATGGCCTCGATCGTTACTGGCTGTTTGTCGATGAAATATTTTCCGCTGGTATCCACCTCGATTAGTTTCAAATCCCTTTTCTCCGGGGTGTGGTCGGCCACTTTGCCTTTTGGTAAATCTAGTCGTAATCCTTGTTCCATGAGTGGGGTCGTGATCATGAAAATAATCAGCAACACGAACGCTAAATCCAGCAACGGCGTGATGTTGATGTCGCTCAGCGTGACCAGGGCTGTTTTTTGAGTGTAGCGGCGCATGAGATGGATACGTTTTCTCCAGGAATAAACTCAGAAAATTTCAAAAAGGTAGGCCAGCAGAACCAGCAGGACTAAAAGGAAGGTGATTTGCGGTGCTTTACGTTTTAATAATCCTAGAAGGCCTTTCTCCTGTTCGCCATCTTTGTGAAGGGGGGACTGGCAGGTGGTACAGGCATCCAAAAATCTGGCGACCTTGTGTTTGCATCTTTTGCAAAGAATGTAGAGATGAGCGCCACACGTTCGGCATCGGTTACGATCAGGTTCGTTTTCCGCTTTACATTTGTTACACGGAATTTTTCCTGAACTGGATGCTTCTAGGGCGGCCATGGATCAAAATTTTGGAAATCATTCGTCAGGAATGAATTCGGTTTCAACCTTCGAGGCGAGTTCTTGGGCGAAATTATCCATTTCGACGCTGAGAACCCGAATGTTATGCACCAGCCAGTTGTAACCAAACATGGATGGGATGGCGACCAGCAGGCCCGCAACAGTTGTCACGAGTGCACCGGCTACGCCGGGCGCGATGGTTGTCAACTGTGCATTTTGCTGACTGGCAACACTGGCAAAAACACTCATCACTCCCCAGACAGTTCCAAGTAGCCCCAGGAATGGTGCGCCGCTGACGGCAATCGCCAGAAGTATCAGGCCCGATTCAAGACGAAGAGATTCCTGGGCCACGCCTCTCTCCAGTGCTCGTTTAACATGTTCCATGGATTTCAGGGAAATCATGCCTTCTTCCTTGTTTCCCTTTTCTTCGTGATGGCTTTGACATGAGGCCAATTCTCGATTTCCCATTTCGTAAATCGTGTAAAGAGGACAGCCATCAACATGGATGTTTCGCTTGAAGATGTCGGTCAGCATTTTTTGCTGCCGAAATTCCTGGTCAAACAAGCGGTTGAGCTTTCGGGCTCGACGTATTTGCATCGATTTCGCCGCCATGACTGACCAGGCAAAAATAGAAAACACGACCAGGACGATAATAATCGCCTTGCCTTCAGGACGAGCCTCACTCCAAACATACAAGAACTCGATCTGGTTTGCCGCTGATAGTATTGGAATCATTGGAATTGGTACGAAAACCTGCAACCCACCGAAAATACATACTACCACAAGTGGTTGGCTAATTCAAAAAAAAGGTATGAAAGGTCATCGGGTTCTTCGCCAAATGATATGAAACTGGGACTGTTTTTGCATTGAACTCATTCATTATCCTGAGAGAAACTCTCTCGTCTTTATTAATCCAAAGCAGTCTATGCCTGTTCGAAATTTCGAGATCTTTTACGGAATCCTGTCCGTGTTTTTCATGATGCCCTTGATGTCAATGTGCGGAGACGTTCCTCAAATCGTTGCCCATCGTGGAGCCTCCCATGATGCACCCGAAAACACCCTGCCGGCCGTGATGCTGGCATGGGAAAAGAATGCGGATGCCACGGAAGTGGATGTTCATATGACTCGAGATCACCAGATTGTAGTGATCCACGATTCCTCTTCCAAGCGGACTACTGGAAGCGATTTCAAAATTTCAGAAGTGGATTACGCTCAGCTGATGCATCTGGATGCTGGAATGTGGAAGAGCTCGCAATACCAAGGAACGAGGATTCCGCTTTTAAGCGACGTGCTTGGCAAGATACCCGAGGGCAAGAAGGTTTTCATCGAGATAAAGTGCCCGGACTCGGTGCTGCCTCACCTCAAAAAAGTCGTGGCCGAATCTGGTCTTTCAAATGATCAAGCCGTTTTTATTGCTTTTGACTGGGAAACCATCAGGAAGGCAAAACTGTTTTTTCCTGATTGTTCCTGCTTCTGGCTTTCCGGATTCAAGCAGGATGCCACAACCAAGAAGTGGAAACCTGATCCTCTTGAGCTGATTCGAGGGGCTCTGGACGCCGGAGTGGATGGTGTCGACGTTCATTACAAAGGGCCTGTTGATAAGAAATTTGTCGACCTCGCCCACAGCAAAGGGCTGGAGGTTCACGTTTACACTGTGAATGAGGTTCAGGATGCGCGTCGGATGATGGATGCGGGAGTGGATGGGATCACATCCGACCGGCCCGCCTACCTGCGAAACGGTCTAACCCAAGCTGAGAATTAGTGATAAATGCTCACTTCAATTCAGCCATGGCGCGGATGGGTATCCCTCTGGCGCCGAGAAAATCTTTGACCTCGGAGACTGTATATTCACCAAAGTGGAAGATACTTGCTGCCAGCACCGCGTCCGCCTTTCCTGCTTCCAGGACCTCTGCCATATGATCCAGGCTACCCGCCCCTCCGCTTGCCACGACGGGAACCGGAGTTGATTCGCTGATACGTCTGGTAATGACCAGATCATACCCAGCTTTGGTTCCATCGGCGTCAATACTGTTGAGCACGATCTCTCCTGCACCAAATTCGACCACTTTGCATGCCCATTCCACAGCATCCATTCCAGTGCTTTTCCTGCCTCCGTGTGAGAAAACTTCCCAACGATCCTGGTCCACTTTCTTGGCATCAATGGAAACCACAATGCATTGGCTGCCAAATTTTTGAGCTCCTTGCTGGATTAATTCAGGGTTTGAAATAGCCGCGGAATTGATGCTGACCTTGTCGGCTCCGGCCTTCAGCATAACGGACATGTCTTCAAGTGTGCGGATACCCCCTCCGACGGTTAAGGGCATGAAACAACAGTCGGCAGCTCTTTCGATGACGTCGACCATGGAGGATCTTGCGTGTGCACTGGCGGTGATGTCGAAAAAAACCATTTCATCGGCGCCCTGATCGTTGTATCTCAGGGCCAAATCCACCGGGTCTCCAACATTTCTGAGCTCACCCGCCTCTGCTCGGCCGAATTGAACTCCCCGCGTAACCTTGCCGTCGTGCACGTCCAGGCATGGAATGACTCGTCTTGCCAACATCCAGATCGAAATAAACCAAGTGGCTTCGATTTCCCAGCGAAAAAGATCTCAAGCACCAACCAAGTGAAAGAAACCTAGGAATTCACCGGACTAAAATAGCCGTTGTTATTCACAAACTGCCCTTTGGAATAAAGAGTGGCATTGAGAGAATTGATGGGAGTTGCCGATGAGAAGATATATCCCATTTTGTCCAGTTCTCTTAAAATCTCTTCCTTAGTTTTGGGGCATTTGCGGGTAATTTGGATGACTGCGCTTTTCAGGGACATGGCGTTTCGTTTTTGCCTTGGCCGTTTGATTCGTTTGATGCCAAGTTGGTTGTTGCTTTCCAAAGCAGTGGACGCCAATACCTCATCAATTTGTTGAACCCTTTCAATCAGCGCTGCTCGTTCATTTTGAAGGTTTTCTCGTAACTCAAGGAACTGCCTGACTGGATCCTTTAATTTGCTCTCTAATTCCATAATCGTTTCACCATTGAATATTGATCTATTTGGAGGCGTGCTCAGATCGAAATCACATCCAATATAATGGATATCTCCTCGAATAAGTACATAAAAAAATGACGTGCTCAAGAAATAATTAAAAATTTCGATAAAAATGTAATCAATTGAAGATAAGCTGTATGAGATTTCATATAATCAAAAAACTAGGTATCTAAAACTCTAAAACAAGACAAAATAATTATTTATGCGACATCACATCCTGAAAATAGACTTTTTAAACGAAAACGCGAATTCTCATTACTACATTCGATGGGTAAAAGCACTCGAGGATTGCCTTAATATTGCTGACTGGGCAGGTTCGGGTAACTGTTTTTAGTTGGCTCTCTGGTAAACTCTAAGGCGAATCAAGGGAACATCCAAGGTGACGGAAGGAATTCAATTTTTTTTGGTGAGGTAATTGACGAGCGGCACCAGGATGATTTTTCAATGGAACCACTAATAAATTTTTCCAGAAATCAGGAGTAGATTTCGATGTTCTGGATTCCTGATTGTTTACCAAAGGTTGAATAGAAGGAATGGTTGAGCCGTCCAGTCTTTTCAACATGTATCACTGTGTGAATCACGCTCTTGTTTCATTTGCAAGCAGCTTGCTCAAGTCTGATTCACATGATAGAAAGACATCATGAATAAATCGAAAGCCCGAATGACTTTTCAAGCCGCAGCACTTCTTGTGGTTGTAACCTTTGCTGCTGGATGTGCCAGTGGCGTAAGAAACCCATCAGGCGTACCTGTCACCGAGATGCAGGCAGATGAGCGAGGTTTCGTTGCCGGAACGGGTATTGAATCGCAGGACCTGGTTTCGGTGACGGACAAAATGGCTCGAAGCTTGGTGAACACGCCGGAAATATCACAATTCCCCGGGACGCCCCGCATTGCGTTGGACCCTGTGATCAACAACACCAGGTTTCCGATTCAGCAAGACATATTCCTGACCCGCCTTCGCTCGCTCTTGAATTCACGAACTCAGGGCAAAATGCGGTTCCTGGCTCGTGAGCGCATGGACGCCTTACGGGAGGAAAGAGATATGAAACGCAGTGGCGAGTACACCAGCTCCTCTGATCCCAATATACAAGAATTTAAAGGAGCGGATTTCTTTTTGACCGGGAAGTTGGATGGCCAAACCACCCGGACCTCGGCTGGCACCAGCGATTATGTGTTGTATTCTTTCCAACTCATTGATGCCCGTACTTCTGAAATCATTTGGGAAGATTTTTCGGAGCTTAAAAAGCAGGGATTGGAAGACGCTTCCTATCGATAATCATCAGGATACGACCTGCTGATACCCATGCCTAAACTTTCCACCACTGCTGCATGGCTGGCCCTCGCCTTGGTAGTTGGGAGTTTGGGAGGCTGCGCCACTCCCTCCGCTCCCTATCGTCCTCCCTGGACAGGAGATCCGATTGCGGACGGACTTCATGCGGTCACCAATGCTCCTGCCAAGGATAAGGTTTTGTGGCAGATGATCACCTCTCGTTCGGCAATGTTCCAGAAGGATTATCAGCTTGCAGAGGATCTTTTGGATGACGTTCTCCTGTCTATTGAAAACCGCTACGGAGACGACAGTGATGCGCGTAAATCACGACGGCTGTTTCAAGACGAAGCTGATAAGTTTTTTATTGGCGAACCCTACGAAAGAGTCATGGCTTATTACTATCGCGGAATTCTGTATTGGATGGCAGGAGAACCTGACAATGCCCGTGCCTGTTTTCGAAGTGCGCAGCTCCAGGACAGCGATACGGAGAAAAATGAGTTTCGAAATGACTATGTGCTGATGGACTATCTGGATGGTTTGGCATCTTTGAAATTGAATGCATCCACAGACTCGAATTACATGCGATCCACCAATTCAGCTCGTCTGGCCATTCCTCCTCAGTATCGTCCGTCCGATAACGTGCTCATCTTTGCCGACTATGGAAAGGGCCCCACAAAATACGCCGCAGGCAGTTATGGGGAGCAACTCAAGTTCAGGGAAGGGGTTTCCAATGCTTTTGAAATGAAGTTTATTACCGGGCAAAACTCTCTTCACCTTGGACCGTATGATGACCTCAGTTACCAGGCTTCCACGCGAGGGGGGCGGGTCATGGACCACATCCTGGCCAACCAGGCAGTGTTCAAATCCACTACAGATGCCGCTGGAGATGCCGCCCTGATGAGCGGTATGGTATTGGCTCATGGAAGAAACACCCAGGAGGTTGGGCTTGGATTGGTGGCTGCAGGTTTGGTCAGTAAAATATTTTCTGCAGCAGCGACCCCTGGTGCTGACACGAGGGATTGGGATAATCTACCTCAGTACCTGACCTTTGGGACCATGAGTTTGCCCCCAGGTCCACATGTGCTGACGATACAATATCTGGATAGCAACGGAGCAGAGATTCCGAGCATGACACGCACCGAGAACATTTATGTGAATCCTTTACCCAACGACACCGTCCTTTATTTCAGCGATACCAAGTCTTAAAACAGAATCATTATGAAATTATCTGCAATTCTCATGGCCTTCATGGCTGCTCTCATGTCACTCTCAACGATCGGATGCCAAACCCGCGGGGCTTACACCGCAGAGGTACCCGATGGTTATGATCTAGAAAACCAAACTGAATTCGTGCTGATGAACAAGCGTGTCGCCAGGTCGGTGACCGTTGCAGGCATTCAGGAGCGAGTGCTCGCCGACGGTCGACTTGAAGTGACCGCCAACGTTTTAAGCAAAGATCGTCGTCGCATTCAGGTTCAGATCAGTTGCGTCTTCAAAGATCAAAATGGATTTCCAACCGGCGATGAAACTCCTTGGAACACACTCATCATGACCGAAAATATCCAAACAGGCGTGAAATTTTCATCCATGAATGAGAAAGCCCGTAAATACACCATTCGGGTGAGAGAAGCTCGGTGATTTTGCAAGAGCGGATAAGTAAATCGGCTATTGATGGTCCGATTTAATCGGCCAATTGTGGGCGGTGACTAAATCCTTTGCTGTCATTTTGGGCATATGTTTTATAGCCCTTGGGTTGGGGCGCATCGCTTTGGCTTCGCCTCAAGCTGGTGTCTCAAGCAACTTGGATAGCCCATGCTTTATATTGGTTGGCTTTGCATGTTTTTTCTCTCCCAAACCTTGAGTCTGATGAAGGACTTTCATTGTTGTTCATCGTTTTCAGTAACAACAATTCGAAATCCCACGGCATGACTTGCGATCTGTCCGGGAGCAAAGCCTCCTCTGACGGCTGATTGACAGAAATTGTGATGTGCGAAAATTTGCCCTCCTCGAAACGTTTGTCGAAAACCGTTCAAAGAGCCCATCGGATCCACGACATGGCCACCTGGATAAGTTCCCAGTGAGTCCAGGCAGAATTCGGCTACATTGCCGTGCATATCGAAAAGCCCCCAAGGATTGGGCATCAGCATTCCGACTGGTTGAGTACCTTTGTTCCAGGGGCCAGGTGGAGCGCTGTCCAAATACCATGCATGGTCTTGTAACATACTTTCCATGGGGTCCTCTCCGAAATAGAAACTGGTTTGGGTACCAGCTCGGCAGGCGTATTCCCATTGTGCTTCCGTTGGCAGTGTGACGCGGTAATTTGACGGTATGCTTCCATTTCTCCTCGCACGCTCGGTCAATACACGACAAAAGGCGTCTGCCGCCCACCACACTACTGTTTCTACTGGGCGGTTTTCTCCGATGTCATTACTTGGATTGTATCCCATTATCTTATGCCATTGCCGCTGGGTAATCTCATGTTTGCCCATCAAGAAGGGTTTTGACAACATGACACTTGTGAGTGGTTGAACAGAGGTTCCCAGACCGGATGTCTCAGGTGCCCCCATTATGAAGGAACCAGCAGGTATTCTGGCCAAACCCATAGAGATGCCTCCTCCCAAATCGATTTCATCAATTCCGTTCAGTGGATGAGATTTGGGAATGACCTTGTAATAGGAAGGAGATTGATTTTGCGAAACATGGAGCGTGTAAGAATGGTTTTTCTGGGTTCCAACAGATTGGATCTCGTCCAATCTTTCCCATTCCGTGTCCAATATCGAAGTCGATTTCCAGATTTCAAACGACCAGACGCCCTCCGCTTGCCAGTTCAGAAGTAATTCCACGCTCTGGTGTTCCCAAGTTGGTGTCCCTGAAATATGGACATTCATGGCTTGGCTCTTCGGTGGTTGTGTGGCGAACAGGAACAAGCAAGTCCATACAAAGAATTTTATTTCAGCTTTCAAAACTTAATCAGTGGTCACTGGAATGCCCCGTGTGTGAGCACTTATGATGCCATCAAAGCGTAGTTTGCTTTTTGGTGCGTCGTATCAAAACAGTACATACCAGAAATGACAGGCAGGTGATTATAGCAAATAGCAGCGGTTTGGTTTGTGTGGGAAAAAGGAGAATGAATTCTTTGTCTTTGATAATGGCTGCGTAACTGGAAACGCAAAAAGGAAACAAATACAGTCTGAAGAAGACCCACTTGTCCTGTCTTTGCCCTTTCTGTCTTGCGGCGATATTCAAGGCATACCCCACCAAAAAGGAAATCCCAAGGGAGGAGAACCACAGATTGGGTGCAGGATCGAAATAAAATAAGGTGATCACCGCGTACCAGAAAAAATAGCACCAAAGAATGAGCTTTGGTGTTTCCAAATGAACGAGGTAATGTCGTAGCCGCCGTAATATCATTACGGATGTTTTTGGCTCCATTGGGAGATTGGATACGAGCTATGACATTGATTCTGCCATCAAGATACAATGCCCTTGACCACTTTGGCACCCTCCACACCCGTCAGTCTTTGTTCGAGTCCGAGGAAAGGGAAGGTGAGTCTTTGGTGGTCGATCCCTAACTGGTTCAGGATGGTGGCATTGAAATCATTCACATGGACCGGGTTTTCCACGACGTTGTAACTGAAGTCATCGGTTTGCCCATAGGTGATTCCTGACTTGATTCCCCCACCTGCCATCCATGTGGTGAAGCACCTTGGGTGGTGGTCGCGTCCATAGTTATCGCGTGCCAGTTTACCTTGGCCATAAGTTGTGCGCCCAAATTCTCCTCCAAACACCACGAGTGTTTCGTCCAACAAGCCACGGTTTTTTAAATCCTGAATCAGGGCGGCGGCCGGTTGATCGATATCGTAGCATTGACCGCGGAGTTTTTTGGGGAGTCCGACGTGGTGATCCCATCCACGATGGAAGAGTTGCACAAAGCGAACATCGCGTTCGATCATTCGACGTGCCAACAGACAGTTTCGGGCGAAGGAACCGCTTTTTTCCACCTCGGGCCCGTAAAGGTCCAGCACATGCTTTGGTTCACCCGAGAGGTCGGTAAGTTCAGGTACAGAAGCCTGCATTCTGAAGGCCATTTCCTGCTGGGCAATAGTGGTTTGTATCTCTGGGTCACCCAGTTTGCTGGCGTGTTCCTGATTCAGGGCCGTGACCAAATCCAACATTTTTTTCCGGCTCTCGCGGTTGACGCCTTTTGGATTTGAAAGAAACAATACGGGATCACCTTCCGGTTGCAATGAGACACCCTGATGCTTGGAGGGCAGGAATCCTGATCCCCATAGACGACTGTAAAGCGCCTGTACGTTACCCGTACCACCAGTCCAGAAAGCCGAATTAAGCACCATGAAGTCAGGGAGGTTTTTATTCATCGAACCCAACCCATAACTCAGCCATGAACCCAAACTTGCCTTGCCCGGAATTTGTGACCCGGTGCAGAAAATGGTTTTTGCCGGATCGTGATTGATGGCATCGGTGTGGGTTGATTTGATGATGCAAAGGTCGTCCACCCTTTTGGACAGGTGTGGAAGCAGCTCGCACATGTGAATCCCATTTTGACCCTTCGGAGCAAATTTGAACATGGAAGGTGCTACGATCTGATCCTTCCCTTTTGTCATGGCGGTAACCCTTTGCCCCATGCTGACCGATTTGGGTAACGGCTTGTTGAACTGTTTGTGCAGGTCTGGCTTGTAATCAAACAGGTCCAGTTGACTGGGGGCACCTGCCATGAAAAGAAAGATCACTCGCTTTGCCTTGGGGGTGAAATGCGTTCCTCTGGGGGATGTGATTCCCGATCCACGAGTGGGCATGGATCCAAACACGGCAGCACCCAATCCCATGGCCGAATATCTGAGAAAGCTGCGCCGGGATTGTAAATTTTGATACTGTTGCAAGGGGTCCAGTGTGCTTAATGGGTTCTTGAAGTTCATGAGCTTGGATTGGGTTATGTGATTATTGCCGGGTTTTCACGATATCAAGGTTGAGCAGAGCATGGGCCAGCATGGTCCAGGATGCCAACTCGATCGAATCATCCTCAGAAGACCCATCTTCAAGAAATCCCGCTGTCAATGCATCGGCAGCATCTTTGTTTTGTGAATAATGTTCCCTGAATGTCTCTAAGGCCTGAAACAAGGCTTGATGCTCCTTTTCATCAGGCAGATGCGAGGTGATGGTTTCAAAAGCTTTATCGATTCGCTCGCGGTCATCAGGAACCTGTTGTTCAAGCAGACTCTGCGCACAATGCGTTGCAGCTTTGAAGAATTGAGGTTCGTTCATGAGCATCAATGCCTGCAGTGGCGTATTGGTTCGTTCCCGTCTTGCAATGCAGGCTTCTCGAGTTGGAGCATCGAAAATCGTCATTTGTGGAGGAGGAAGTCCTCTTTTCCAGAACGTGTAAACACTTCTTCGGTAAGCCTTTTTACCTTCATCCGCTTTGTAAGTCCTTGGATAGGACGAGGGCATGGCAACTATTTCCCAAAGTTTAGCTGGTTGAGGCGGTTTGACGCTCTTGCCGTGCATTTCATGGTTCAAGAGTCCACTGGCCATCAAGATTTGATCACGCACCATTTCGGAATCCATTCGGAATCTGGAGCCGCGAGCAAGAAGCCTGTTTTCAGGATCTTTCGCTCTCAAGGCTGGTGTGATTTTAGATGACTGTTGGTAAGTTTCTGAAAGAACGATGGCTCGCATCAGTTGCTTCACATCCCAACCTGATTCCATGAACTGCAGTGCCAGATAGTCGAGCAGTTCCGGATGGCTTGGACGTTCTCCTTGGGCTCCGAAATCCTCCGATGTTTTTACCAGTCCTGTGCCAAAGCATTGTTGCCAGAAACGATTGACCGCAACTCTGGCAGTCAATGGATTGTTGGGAGAAACGACCCAATTAGCCAGATCCATCCGGGATTTGACATCGCCAGTGGATTCCAAAGGAGGAAGAAAACCAGGGGTATTTCGTTCAACCGGTTCGCCGGGTTGATCGTATACACCTCGCTTAAGTATATGCGCCGGACGAATTTCTTCTCTTTCTTTCATGATGAGTGCGGCGGGAACCGCCATGCGCACCTCATCTCGAGCTTTCTTCAGTTCATTTAATTTTTCTTTTAATGAGGCCTGTTGAGTTTTGGTTTCCTCACTGATTGAATCCTCTTCCCCCTCTTTAGGTGCCAATTCCTTGAGGGTCGTTTCCAGTTTTTCGATTTCTACATTGTAGGCATCGATCTGGCTTTGCTGATGAGGACTTGGCATTTCTATGTAAGGCTTTTGCAAACCTCGTTTGAAGTCCAACCCGCTTCTGCCCCCAGTTTCGGGACCTCCGTCAAAATTGTTGAAAAAGGCAAAAAGCTGGTAGAAATCTTTGGTGGTGACCGGATCGTACTTGTGGTCATGGCAACTTGCACATTGAAGTGTCAGTCCCATGAATGCCGTTCCAAAAGCCGTGACTCGATCCACAACATTTCTGGTGAAACTTTCTTCAGGCAAGGCAGTTCCTATGTCGATGATCAGGTGCAGGCGATTGAATCCGGACGCGATGAGTTGGTCCTGGGTTGGTGAATCATAAAGATCTCCAGCCACTTGATAACGGACAAAATCGTCGTAGCCCAGATTATCATTAAATGATCGGATTACCCAATCGCGATAGGGGGTGACCTCGCGGTAATGATCGTGGTGCAAGCCGTTGGTGTCGGCAAACCGAACCAAATCCAGCCAATATTTCGCCATGTGTTCGCCATAGCGAGGGCTGCCAAGAAGTCGGTCCACCATATCGGCATAGGCGGTTTCAGAATCGTCTTCCAGGAAACTGTGGATGTCCTGCGGCGTGGGCGGCAGTCCGGTCAGATCCAGACTCACCCGGCGAATCAAAGTGCGTTTATCGGCTTTGGGGCTCGGTACCAATCCTTCCTGATTGAGACGTTCCAAAATGAAACGGTCAATGGCGTTGTATCCCCAATCATCGGACTCAACTGGAGGAAGGTTTTTGGTTTTCGGTTCTTCGAATGCCCAGAAGGTTTCATACTTGGCTCCGTCCAGTATCCATTGCCTGAACGCTGCTTTCTCCTTATTCGTCAAGGTTTCCAGGTTTGAATCGGGAGGAGGCATGATATCGTCTTCATCGTCTGTAGTGATCCGATACCATAGTTCGCTCTTTTCCAAATCTCCGGGAACCAGGGATTGATAACCATCATGATTTGTAAACGGACCATCCTCAGCATCGGGCTTGTCCAATCTCAGATCTGCCTTGCGGTGCTCCTGATCCGGGCCGTGGCATTGAAAACATTTTTTTGAAAGCACAGGTGAGATATCACGACTGAAAGTCACTTTTTGTTCTGCGGACCTTGCTTTAAACAGCGGAAAGGAGAGTAACAACGCCAGTAGGGTTAAAATGGGGTAGTTTACTTTTGGATTCATGCGATTTTCAGGGTTCGCCAAAATGACATTCTCAGATTGTCTCAAATAAATTGCTGATTGGACCTAAATCTAGTGTGGGATTGGTGATGAAGCAAGCTCCCATCGAGAAGAGTCAAAAACTTCGAGAGCTGCGTTCTTGAAGGCCGCGGAACAATTACAATTGCAGGTGAAAAGGCCGACTGGTTGCCAGGCTGGTAAATCCTTTTGCTTTCAGGATCGGGTAACTCATAGGCGCTGCATCCACGCTGATGTATGGATATCCTTTGAGCTTAGATTCCTGAATCCTCTCCGCAAGCAAAGCCGTGTAAATTCCTTTACCGCGCCATTGAGGTGCAACCGCTCCGCCATGCAGCTCAGGAAAATCGGATCCTTCCAGAAATTCTGTCCAACCGGAACCAATGATCTCACCGTGGGCCTTGGCGATATAAAACGAAAAAATGGACTCATGATCGATGATGTATTCAAAAAGATCTGAGAGATTGGTTTGCCAGATATTCTCCTGGAATTTGCAGATTGCGCTGAACTCTTTTTTGCCACGAACTTTTTCAATGATAATAGGATCGGGTAATTTGAGAGGTAGAATCTCAGGCTCCGAGGTCGATTCATAAACCATTAAATGTTCCTCTTCATCAGCGACAAATCCATGAGCGACCAAACGGTCGGCAAGGATCTTTGGTTGATCAAAGTTGTGCACCTTCCATTCAAATGGAACTTTTTTATCAGCAAAGAAATCGATCTGATCCTTGATGGTCTGGTCAAGTTTTGACTCAGGAATGCACGCAAATTGAACCCACCCTTTTTGATTTCCACGGAGAGGAAAATGTCGAATCAGATACCCGAGATCCTCGTATTGGTAACCGGCAAAATTTCTCGCTCGGCGATCTTCTATATAGGCCTTCAGGATTGTGGATTGATTTGCCATGAATCTTTATCGGCCTATACACCTTTCTTAATCGGCGGGTTTTCGGGCGACCGTGACGGTATCGAAGGCGGCCTCAATAGGAAAGCCCAGAGGAGCCAGCATTTTGGATATGAGGATGCGTTTCTTGCTTTGCCACTCCATTCCAATTCCAGGGACGACCTTTTTGTATCCCTTGGATTCGATACTTTCACATTTGGACAAAACAACCTCCAAATTTGCCTCTTCCGAGACCGCCCTCATGCCGTCCGGATAAGCCCGCCAGCAATCCTGCGGATGCTCGTGGTAGGGCCAGCTCATTGGGTTGATGGTAATAATCAGTCCGCCCTTTTTGGTGATGCGGGCCAGTTCTTTCATCCATGTCCAAATTTTTGGAACATGCTCAAAGACTTGAGCTGAGAAGATCAGATCGTATGTCTCATTTTCTATTGGGAAGGAATATGGATCCACCCCTTTGTAAGTCAGGCGATCGTCATCAGTGATATCCAGTGTGTCCCATTTCTCAGATCCACCGGTTGCAATTTTGCAATATGGGGAAGGAAAGTCAGAAGGCCCAATTTCAAGAACCTTGCCTGCTTCATTGAAATAACTTTGAGCATAGGTCTCAAAGATAAGTTTGCTGTTATTGTGCATGAGATTCGGTGAATGCTTTGAACGTCTGTGATTGAGTGTCTCTATGAATCAACCTACTCTTCATCGATTTCTTTACTTGGTTCAGGTAACCAGAAAGACACTATGTAGCCAACAAGATATACCAGGAATCCAATGCCTGCTGCGGTATATGCCAATTTTTTGGCAGGTGAATCACCTGGCATCCAGGTTTGAACGGACAATGTGGCGGTGACATATGCAAAGGAAGTTCCAATGAGACGTCCTCCGATGTTTGCAGCAAAACTTTCTCCCGTTCCCCGAAGGTGAACAGGGTAGGCTGTGGGCAGGTAATTGCCCCAGAAACTAAACTGTCCAACGGTCAACAAGCCGCAGAAAAAGATTCCAACGTAAAGCAGATTCAAGTTGGTGGTGGCTATCAGCCCAAAAACAACAGGGATGATGATCAACCCCGGAAGTTGGAATGTGCGTATCAGTTTCTGGCGGCTTGCGTATCTTACTATCAGTAAGGCTAATAGAAACCTGCCAAACAGTCCTCCGATCTCCTGAACCTTGGTCACACCCGCAGCAATACTCTGTTCGACTTTTTTGCCGGCGATTGCCGAGGCTTTGGCAGCTGCTGGACCTGTCAATCCCTCGGCCGCGGCATTGCCTGCTTCCTGAACTGTAGACTGAACACCGGGAATTCCGGGCACGATTCGCTGAATATGCTGCAGCGCTCCGAAAGCTGCCCCATAAGCAAGTGCAAACATTATCGTCGTAACGATCGTTGTGCGTTTTAATTCAGGTGAAAACAAGGCGGCAATACTTGGACGCTGGAGCGTCCCTGCCTCCTTTTTCTTTTTCCAAACGGGTGATTCAGGCAGGAACGGGCGAATAAGGATCAAAGGAATGGCGGGAATGAGTCCCGAAATTAAGGTAAACCTCCACGCGGCATTACTATCCTGAATGGAACCACCCCAGAAATTTAAAAATTCCGGGAGTGCCAGTGATGGCATTCGATCTGAATAGGTTATGCACCATCCGTTCGCAACTGCCACCATCAAACCGCCGATCGACGAAAATGCCTGGGTATATCCGATTACTTTTTCTCGCTGCTGTGGATCAGGAAACAGTTCTGCCAGCCAGGCAACTGCCGCCACGAATTCAACACAAACCCCAACAAAAACCAGGCACCGAAAAAAAAGCAGCATTCCTACTGTCGTTGAAAAACCCGCACAAAATGCACCACAGGCGTAAAGCAGGATGGAGAAGGTCAAAACACGTCTCCTGCCGAAAACATCTGTCAACCAACCTCCCAGCAGACCAAAGATGCCTCCGGCAATAGCAGGAATGTAAAATAATTGCCCCACATAGCCAGCAAACTCAGGGGTGCCCGGAGCTGCTCCGACCAATTCCATCAACGCAGGCCGAACAATCAGTGGAAGCATCAATAACTCATATATATCAAATGCAAAACCTATGGAGGCAATGACGCAAACGAGCCATTGGGTCATGCTCAACTTGAGCTTGGTCGGGGATTCTTCAGCCATGATGCTGCATTTGACACATGTGACATTCCGACAGCAAGACATTTTGGATTATCTTATTCGGCCCCTGCACTCGCTGGTTCAAAGCCAGATTGACAACAAAACTGTAACTTTGACCTTCGACCGATTGTCTGTTATTAATCAATACCTTGGGAATTTAGTTGGTATTTAGGTAGATGAAGCAGGTAGATCCAGAGACCAAATTGCTCATCGAAGGTGTTATGGAGCAGGATGAAAATGCTGCTCAAGCACTGGTTGAGCGTCTTTACCCTTTGGTCCTTAAGATTGCTCGCAGCTATCGTCCACGTAGAATTCAGGAAGAAGACCTGACACAGATCATTTTTACGACCATTTTCACCAAGTTACATCAATACAGTGGCAAGGCTCCATTGGAGCATTGGGTATCCCGCGTGGCTGTCAACACATGCCTGAATCAGCTCAAAGCTGAAAAGGTGCGCCCCGAATTAAGGTGGGCTGATCTAAGCGAAGAAGAATGTGCCGTCATCGAATCTTTGCATCGAACGGATGACCATGTTCACCCTTCCAAAGCCTTGGCGGCCAGGGAGGTTTTGGACCGGCTTCTGGACCGACTTAAACCAAAAGATCGTTTGCTGGTGCAGCTGCTGTATGTCGAAGAGAAGTCCACACGGGAAATCCAGGAAAAGACAGGCTGGAGCGAAACCGTCATTAAGGTGCGTGCATTTCGCGCCCGTCAAAAACTTCAGAAAATTTGGAAAGAAATCAAGTGGCAAGAAGACAATGAAGTCTATCGATCCTCAATTGAATCGGCTGTTAAAAGCGGCTTCGCAAGCGCCTGAACCGGTCTGTTTCACTCCCACTTCTGATTGGGTAAAATCCGTGATGCAGACCTGCAAAGAGCAGGGCAGGAAGCTCGATGAGCAGCTCGGTGACGCGGTCCTGAAATGGTCATTAGCGGGTGCAATGACCATCATGGTCATGAGTTTGGTATGGCATTATTCTGCCACTGTCGAAAGTTTGCCTGAAGCAATCTCCATTGCAAATTCCGGCATCGAAATAAGTTTGGCTCCATGACGTAACTGTATGAAAAGTCTGCATTACAAAACCATTGCCTGCATGACCGTCATGTTTACCGCTGGTTTGGTCACCGGGAGTGTCTGGACCAGCACCAAAATCAGAAGCGACAAAGCGGAATCACCCTGTTACAACGAAATGTCCGAGCTTTTTTCAAAGCGGCTTCAATTGGAATTGTCATTGACTCCTGAGCAACTGGCCAAGATCAATCCTGAAATATGTCGAGCTTGCTCTGAGCTGACAAATATTCATCATCAAACAGTGATCTCTGGTTGGGAGACCATCCGGGCTTGTTACCGCAGTATTGAAAATCACCTGACCGAGGAACAAATCACCAAACTATATGCTTGTGAGAGTAATCATCAGCATCAGTTATTGATGCGTCAGGAGCTGATCCATTCTCAACCCGGCGAGTAAAGTCAGCCAGGAATCCTCTCAAAATCAGACTTGCCATCAGGGGGAGTCAAGGCATGATCGAGCTTTGATCTCAACCTTTTGGACATGAATAGAAATATCATTTCAAGTTTTGGTGCGGCCCTGTTTTTTGCGGCTGCAACGGTTCAGGGTGCGGACCTGGCAGGTACTGCTCCCTTTCAATTCCGGTATGATGCAAAATTGAGCAAATTACCTGATCAAGTTGCTCCCAAAGTTCCCGGAGCTCACGGTGGATTTGCGGTGGATAACAAAACCGGAGAAGTTTTCTTTGGCCTCAAGGGTGCCGGAATCATTTGGATGAGCAACGATCTCACCGAGAAAAAGGTTCTTCCAGTCACCGAACCCATGATTCTGGAAGGTAATTTCCACAATACAACTATCCTGTATCGTGGAGACGGAGAAAGATTTTTGGCTCTCCCTGACAATGAAAAACACCGTGTCTATATCGTATCCGACAAGGGCAAATTGACTTCGGTGTTGAATTCGCCCATGGACCTCAATGACTACTACGGTAGTGGTGGGGCGTTCAATCCCACGGACACTGAATATGCAAACGGTAAACTTTACGTTGCAGATGGGTATTCCGCTGGGAATTATATTTCCATAGCGGATCCATGGAGTGCCAGTTGGACCGATGCCTATTTCGGAGGCAAGGCGAGTGGAGCCAGAGAATATGGATTGTTTGGGACTGCTCACGGCATTACCCTCGAACCTCATACAAGCAGATTGGCCATTGCTGATCGTGCCAACTCACGCATTCAGGATTTTGATTTCCATGGAACCTTCCTGGAAAATGTCAACTTGCCGGCCGGTTCGCTTCCCTGTGATATCGATTTCTTTCAAGGCAACGTACTCGTGGGCTGTTTGCGCGGCCCTGCAGGGTATAAGTCGGCACCCTGCTACGTTGTGGATAAAGATGGAAATTTGATATCAGAGGTCAATCCCAAGAAAGACTTTGGATTGGAATTGTTCACTCATATCCACAATGCTGCCTGGAAACCAGTTTATGGTGAAAATGGCAAAGTTGAAAAACTCTATGCACTGGCCACCGCCTGGAATCCTGGAGGGTTTGCAGTCATGGAAGTTGTGAAATAATCTTTCTTTGATCAGAACAGATCAAATGACAAAAGACCGCTGGTTGCGACCGGCGGTCTTTTTAGTTTAAAACCTTCAGTCCAGAGAGTTGGGAAATCTTTCCACATGGCGACATGGGCCCCTCGCCGATATCTACTTATTCTCATCAGCCCCGGTCAGGTTCTATCCGGCACAGATTGCCTGGAGGTGCCTTGAAATTTTTCCAAATAATAGGCCAAATCACGACGGTACTCTGAATCAATGTTTAATTGAGTGAGTTGCTTGTGCACAATCGCCAGACCCTCACCGTAAGATTCCGCCTTTCGGGCATCATCGTATCGTTTCGAGGGTTCAGGATTGAGTAGCCTTTGCAGGATACTGACAAATTTTTCATTTCGAAGAACGTAGGATGGAAGTAATCGAGGTAGTTCTTGAGGTAATTTCCATTTGATCTCCTGAAGCTCTGGCTCGGTGATGTTCTGCCTGAGGCTCATCGGCCTCCCGGTCATCAGGAACAAACCAACCAGGCCCACTCCATAGAGATCGGATTGGATGGTAGCCGGATTACGATCATGGATTTCCGGTGCCATGAACATCGGAGTTCCCAACAGAATTCTTGACTTTTCATTGACCAAAGTCGCACGTCCAAAATCGATAATTTTCACATATCCCAAGGGATCAATCATCGTGTTGCTTGGCTTGATGTCGCAATGAAGGTAGTTGAAGCTGTGTAATGTTTCCAAGCCAGCCAGCATTTGTCGCATGATGTAAATGGCTACCCCTGGTTGGATGCACAGACGATGGTTATGTTCATTGAAGATAATCTTCATTAATGTATCCCACTCTCGGGAGCTGCATCTGGACTGAACTGTCCTTTGCACTTGTGGGTCCAGTAATTGAAGCAGTGTGATTCCTCGAATGAGTTCCATTTGAACGAACCCGATGCCATTGTTTTCTTCGTAAATATCACAATCCACTAGATTTGGGGAACGCGTTGCCTGGAGTCTTGAAACCTGGGCGGCTATGCGACCCATGTCCGTCCAATATTTTTCCACGTTGGGATAAATACCTGGATCAAACACCTTCACTGCGTGTTCGGTCACGCAGCCTCTTGATCCGTGTCTTTGTGCATGAAAAACCACTCCCTGTTGTCCGCTACCAATTCTTTGTTGAAAACGGTAAGCAACAGGGTAGTAGATCGATTGTGAATCAACGATAGACTGAAAGTTATCAATCAGCTGCTGGTGTCCCATTCCCGACTTGGCGGAAAGGGTGGCCGTACTTGCGACAGTTGTGGTACCCAAGACTGTTTTGGTATCACCCACCGCCACTGTCTTGTGCTGATCTATTTGAGTGGTTTGGCTTTCTGGGTTCATGCTGAACACATTGCTTTCCTGTAGACTGTTGCTGTGGAGTCGAAATAGCAAGTGTCAAGTCACCAGGTTTGACTCCAATGACTTGACTTCAAGGATGGTTTGAGAGATGAAGGTGTCATGAATCAGCTGAAAAAATTGGCAAATATTGTTTGCGCAGTGACCCTTTTGGGCTTGGCTCACCTCAGCGTGGCGGAGGATGTCGCTCACCAGTCTGAGCATTCCTTCAAAGGAGTAGTTACCAAAAAAGTCGGGTACCGTTACCTACAATTCCTGCCTGAAACTTATGACTCGGACACTACTAAAAAGTGGCCTTTATTACTGTTTCTTCATGGTGCAGGTGAGAGGGGTGATGATTTGCAGAAAGTCAAAGTGCATGGACCTCCAAAAATAGTCCAAAAAGAGCCAGATTTCCCATTTGTTGTCATCTCGCCTCAGTGTCCAACCGGGCTGGTCTGGGATGCAGATGGCTTGTTGGCCATGCTTGATGAGGTCACGCATCGGTTGCGAATCGATGAAAAGAGAATTTACGTCACCGGATTAAGCATGGGCGGGTTCGGGACTTGGAATCTTGTTGGAAAAGCTCCTGAACGATTTGCGGCAGCTGCTCCCATTTGTGGAGGCGGTAACACACGCGATTTTTTGCTGCCAAAATCGAAGGAAGCTCTTCAAACATTGCCGATCTGGGTTTTTCACGGCGGTAAAGATACGGTGGTGAAACCTGAAGAAAGTGAGAGACTGGTGACTTTAATCAAAGATCGTGTCAAAGGGACCGTCCAACTGACCATTTACCCTGAGGCCGGGCATGATTCCTGGACGGAAACATACAACAATCCCAAACTGTACGAGTGGTTTTTGAGTCACTCCCGGTGATTCTTCAATAAAGGGAACGATTTTGGACAATCCAATACAAGCTCCGTCCAGTGGAGAAAAATACCTGGCTATGGCTCAAGGTTTGTGGGCTGAAGTGGCCGGGCAAATGGATACCATTAGAGAAGTGGCTGACCTGTTTGCTGAGTCCATTCTTTCTGGTCATCTCGTGCATCTGTTCGGTTCAGGTCACAGTCGCATCATGGTAGAGGAAATGTGGCCGCGGTACGGATCCTTTCCAGGATTCCACCCCATCGTGGAATTATCACTGACTTATCATCACGACGTTGTAGGGGCCAATGGTCAACGGCAGGCCATGTTTCTGGAAAACGTGCCCGGATTCGCAGAGCGGATTCTCAGGAATTTTGATTTGAGTTCCAAAGATTCAGCTCTGGTAATTTCTTCCTCTGGTTGCAATGTGGTGCCGGTTGAGATGGCCGAAGGATTTAGCAAGCGTGGCATCAAGGTGGTAGGTATGGTGAGTCGCAAACATTCCGAGGTAAGCAAAAGTCGACATCCTGAGGGAGTCAAACTTTCCGATATTTCGGATTATGTGCTGGATACCGGTGCGCCTGTTGGTGATGCCATGGTTTCGATCGATGCTTTGGACACTCCCGTTGCGCCAGGCAGTACGGTTGGGGGGTGTTTATTGATCAATTGCATTAAGGCCGAAGTCGCTGATCGTTTGACAAGGGCTGGAAAGCCCCCGAAGGTGTTGACAGCGTCCGCAGTGCTCGGCAGCGAAAAAGCCACAGAACTTTTTGAAGCTGCTTACGATGAGCATGGTCGACGAATGTCACGTCTTTATCAAAATTTGGGAAAAAATACACACTCATGAAAGATCATCCACTCAGAACAACTGTGATCGGTAGCTATCCATTTCCGGGGTGGCTGGAGTTCGGAAGTCAAAATTTGGATTCCTTTGGTTCGGATGACCGCGAAGAAATGATTGATGATGCAGTCACGGTTGCTGTTCAGGATCAATTGCGGGCAGGGTTGGATGTCATTACTGATGGAGAGCAAACACGCCTAGACTTTAACCTTTCTTTTTACGGTTTTTTGGACGGGATCGACCTGGAGAGTGCCAGTCCCAGAAATTTTGGTCCACCAGCCCATGACCAGCGAGGGAAGCATGCGATTCGAGGCGAACTTGCCGCTCCAAGAGGTTTGGGAGCTGTAGAGGATTTCAAGCGCTTTCAAAGGTTGGCTCCAACCAATGGACCGACCTTGAAAGCAAGTGTTCCTGGGCCATTTACACTCAGTGGAAGGTTGTTACCCAACGACAAATACAAGGATCGATATGCCATCACTGAAGCACTCTTGCCGTTGGTACGTAAAGAGTTGCAAGACTTGGTGGCGGCTGGTTGTACTGAACTCACCGTCGATGAACCTTCCATGAGTTGTTATGCCTACAAAGAGGATAAAAACCGTTTGGTGGATATCTTCAATCGCACTGTGGAAGGAGTGTTTGGAAAATGTCATTTATCTACTCATTTCTGCTTTGGAAATTTCAAAGGTCATGCAGTTGGGTGGCGCAAGTACGCGCCGATGTTTCCTGAGTTTCTTGATATGAATGTAGATGAGATTCATGTCGAGATGGCCAACAGAGAATTCGCGGAGTTGGAGATCCTGGAAGTGATTTCAAAGAAGTGCGATGTGGCTGTAGGGATCGTTGATGTCAAAAGTTATTTCGTGGAAACTCCAGATAACGTGGCGGATCGAGTCAAAGCCTGTCTTGAATATGCACCAGCGGATCGACTTTCATTTGCCCCCGATTGTGGCTTGAGTCAAACCGCTCGCTGGGCCGCCAAAAAGAAATTGCAGAACATGGTGGCTGGTGTTCATCAAGTCAGGAAATCCATCTAATCCGACCTCTTAATCAGCAATTTTATGAGCACGGACCTGATCAAACCGGTTTTACAGAATGAAGATCTCATCGCGGACATATCTTCTGTAGAGCATGATCACGATCATTTTCATACATGGTGGCTTGGTCAAAGTGGGTTTCTCGTGTGCTGGAAGGGCCGACATCTACTATTTGATCCATATCTCTCAGATTCGTTGACCCGTAAATATGCCAACACGGACAAACCTCATGTTCGCATGACCGAAAGGGTCGTTGCACCGGAAAAACTGACATTTGTGGATGTTGTCACGTCCAGTCACAACCACACCGATCATTTGGATCAAGATACTTTGGTGCCGTTGATGGAATTTTCGCCAGATATGCAGATGGTGATCCCGGAGGCAAATCGAGCTTTTGTGGCCAATCGGTTGGGAGTTTCTGCAGATTGGTTGCACGGATTGGATGCGGGGCAGTACCTCAAAATCCCTCCTTTCGAAATACACGCCGTTCCTGCCGCTCATGAAAACCTGGATCGAGATGAATACGGCAGGCATGTTTATCTTGGGTATGTGGTTAAATTTGGTCCATGGACGATTTACCATAGTGGAGACACGGTACTTTATGACGGGATGGAGATGTTATTACATCAGTGGTCGATAGATTTAGCCATATTGCCCATCAATGGAAGCCGACCTGAAAGGCGTGTTTCAGGCAATATGTGGGGGAGGGAAGCGGCCAGATTAGCGAAAGACATTGGGGCTGGATGTGTGATACCTTGTCATTACGAGATGTTTGACTTCAATACTGAATCACCGGATGCATTTATAGAAGCATGTGAAACCTTGGATCAAACGTACCGCGTTCTCAAAGCCGGGGAGCGTTGGACAAGTCCTGCCGCTTCGGAATTAAGTGGTCCCAACATTTAACAGGATGGGTAAACAAAGGCATCCGCTCGGACATCCGGAACTTGATTTTGAAAAATCAGGCATCCTTGATCAAGGGACCGTGATTCCATCCTCTGTTCAGCAAAATAGTGACCTTGAACCGTCTGATTTGGAGGATCAAATACGGGCTTTCCGAGAATTTGGTAAATCCACCCTCGTTGAACAAGTTGAATTTACAACTGATAAGGGTGACGACAGTTACGTTCCCTGCTATTTGAACGAATTCTGGACGGCCCGACAAAGGCAGGCCCATTCTTTGCATGAAGTCTCCTACCGGGCCTGTTTCAAACCCCAATTGCCTGCCTTTTTTATCGATCGACTGACAAGTCCAGGTGACGTTGTTTATGATCCTTTTATGGGAAGGGGAACCACCCTATTGGAAGCTGCCTTGAAAGGGAGGATTCCTTATGGATGCGACATTAATCCACTGAGTAGACACCTCCTACTTCCTCGCCTGTTTCCTCCTCAGCAGGAAGAGGTTCAGAAAAGATTGAGTGAAATAAACTTGGATCAACCCTTGGATGGCCCTGAGGATTTGTTGGTCTTTTACCATCCCGAGACCTTGAGATCCATTTGTTCGCTGCGTGAATATTTATTGAGACGCGAGGAGTCCGGGGAGATGGATCACCTGGATCGCTGGATCAGGATGGTTGCGATCAATCGCCTGACCGGGCATTCGCCAGGATTTTTTTCAGTATATTCAATGCCGCCCAATCAAGCTGTCTCCGTTAAATCCCAGAAGCGAATCAATGAACGACGATCACAAACGCCTCCCTTGCGTGATATCGCTTCCATCATATTGAAAAAGTCCAAAGCGCTGCTTAAGGGAATGACTCCGGCGGAAATCGAGGCTTTGGGCAATGTTGCTCAAGAATCAAAAATTCTGATCGAACCTGCCGATCAGACTTCCAAGATTCCTGCCAATTACGTCAAACTTGTGGTCACCTCTCCGCCATTCTTGGATGTTGTGGATTATGCAACGGATAATTGGCTTCGTTGCTGGTTCATTGGTCTTGATGCCAAGTCCATTGACATCACCATGTCCAAGAAGTTGGAGGTATGGGAAGAAATGATGATCCGAGTTTTCCGAGAGTTGCATCGAATCCTGAAGCCCGGTGGTCACATCGCTTTCGAAGTGGGAGAAGTCAGAAAAGGTTCAATAAAACTTGAGAAATCTGTCCTCAAATGCGGTCACGCCGCCGGGTTAAATCCGCTGATGGTGATGATCAATGCTCAGGAATTCACTAAAACCGCCAACTGCTGGGGAGTTGATAACAATTCAAAGGGAACCAATTCCAACCGGATAGTGGTGTTCAGGAAGTAACCGAATTCTTTGGTTCGAAGCTAAGCCCCAATCAGTTCCTGGTACCCGCTGGCGCTCATCAACTCATCCAATTCTTTCAAATCAGCCAAGCGCAACTTGAATAACCATCCTTCGCCGTAAGCATCGGTGTTTACCGTGCCGGGGTTGTCTGCGAGATTTTCATTCACCTCCAGGACCTCTCCAGAGACAGGAGAGTAGATATCGCTGGCAGTTTTTACGGATTCCACCACTGCACAAGCTTCCCCGGCTTTTAATTGGCGGCCATTTGCGGGTAGTTCCACGAACACCAGTTCGGTAAGTTCTGCTTGTGCATGGTCGGTGATTCCAATCGTGGCAATATCACCTTCCACTTGAACCCATTCGTGGGTCTTGGCGTATTTCAAATTTTCAGGAACGAGGGAACTCATATTTTTCAACTTTCCGAATCGGGCTGAATCTTAATGCGGCTTTTGCCTTCGGTAAATGGGTTTCTTTACAATTTCAGCAGCAAAACGTGATTTTCTGATCTCAATTTCAATGACATTACCAATTTTGGTATGATCAATATCCACGTAAGCCATCCCAATCCCATTGTTCAGGCTGGGGCTTGAGGTGCCGCTGGTTACGCATCCTATTTCATCGCCTGTTTTTGAATAGATTTTGTATTCAGGACGAGGTGGTGCGGATCTGCCCAGCATCTGGAACGCGATACATTTTCTCTCCAAACCAGAAGCCTTTTGTTTTACCAAAGCCTGCTTTCCAACGAAGTCCTCACCATCCAAGTCCACAAAAAATCCCAGCCCAGCTTCAAGGGGTGTTGTTTTTGTTGTGAGTTCATGACCATAAAGAGGATAGCACATTTCGGTTCTCAAGGTGTCACGAGCCCCAAGTCCGGCCGGTTGGACACAGCCAGCATGGCCTTTTGCAAGCAGCGTATCCCAGATTTCTGAAATAATTGTATTGGGTGCAATGATCTCAATCCCCTCTTCACCCGTATATCCGGTAGCTCCAACCCAAATTCTGGTCTCATTAAAACGAAAAGAACTGATTTGATTTTTCTGGAGAGACGATACTTGTTCCGTCAAACCACATTGACTGTCCGTTTCAAAGCATGAGTCGATCCAGTTCTTCACACTCGGTCCCTGGGCTGCAATGGCTCCGAGTTGATCTGATTGATTCTCAATGCTCAAATCACCATTAATATCTCCTTGCAGTTCTTTTTGTGAGTGGATCCATTGCCAGTCGTCTTCAAGGCGAGAGGCATTGACTATTAGGAGGTAAGAATTCTGTTCGAGGCAGTACAAATATAAATCATCAATGACTCCCCCATTTTTCTGGCACATGAGAGTATATTGTCCCTGTCCAGATTGCAGTTTGAGAACATTGTTTGTAAGGATACTATTCAAAAACTTGGCGGAATCTTGTCCGGTGACAAAAAACTCACCCATGTGCGATATATCAAACAGTCCGGCATGTTCACGAACAGCCAGATGTTCATCCTTAATGCTGGAATACTGGACCGGCATTTCCCAGCCACCAAAGGGCACCATCCGGCCACCCAGTTTCAAGTGGTTCTCGTACAGAGCGGTTCTCTTTAGATGATCGCTCACATCAACCCCATTTTTCCAGTTTCAATTGATCTTTGGGTAGTCCTAAATCATTCAGGATCAGATGTTCGGTGCTTTCAACGAGAGCGGTGGGGCCGCACGCATAAAACACGGTGTTTTCCATATCCTTTGCGGTTTCTTTGATCCATTCAGCGGTGATTCTTCCTCGACGACCCTGCCATGGATCGGATTCTTCCAATCGCGTGCAGGTGACATTGAACTTGAAATGAGGGTTCTTGGATTCAAGTTCTCTAAATTCTTCGTTAAAAATAATGTCATTCGTTGTGCGAACGCTATACAGAATCGTGATGCGGGTTTTGAGCTCCCGATAAGTTGCTTCTCGTGCAAATCCTCTGAAAGGAGTCACTCCTGAACCTCCGGCAACGCAAACAAGGTGTTTTTCAGGTTCGTAAACGGGTAGAAATTTTCCTACGGGAGGAATAACAAACAACTTGTCGCCAGGCTCAGCCCAATCAACGATACGTGTGCCCATCTTTCCATCTCTCTTGACGGTGACTTCAAAGTAACCACGATCCAGGGCGCATGAAGAAAGCGAGTA
Organism: uncultured Verrucomicrobiota bacterium; assembly: GCA_964342825.1. GTDB lineage: Bacteria > Verrucomicrobiota > Verrucomicrobiia > Limisphaerales > AAA164-E04 > AAA164-E04. The sequence goes on along the minus strand of CAYFHO010000015.1, from coordinate 11,823 downwards.
TGCCCTTTTGTACTTTGGCGAATCGGGCCAATAAACAGTGATAAACTGACCTGTCTTGTAGGGTTCATCATAAGCATCGGGCCATTTCAATCGAAGGGTTTTGGTGTCTGGTAGTTCCTTGACCGTTTTTTCGATCTCCATTTCGACAATATTTCTGGGCATACTTAAAGTGGATCTATTTCAATTGAGGTTGTTGATCTTTCCGAAATCACATCTAGCCCCAAAAGAGGCTTTAGTAAAGTTCTATGGAGGATGGATATTTCAAATTGGCCAGATTTTAGATCCACCCACTGGCGTCACCATGTTTGGTTGGATGAATTCCCGCTTTACAACTTATTTACAAAACGATACCAAATGGTGCAAATCTATGGCAAATCAGTGTTATCATGCGAGTGTGGAAGGGGCCCAACACGGGGCAAAATCCCTTGAACAGTTTTTGGACTATGCCAAGCAGGCAGGAGCAGACGGAGTTCAGCCTTCGAACTATATGTTGCAGTCTGACAGCGGATTTCGATCAGCTGAGGACATCAAAAATCAATTTACCTCTCGTGGTATGATTTTGGATGGCATCTCCTGCCACTGTCCAGCTTGGGTCCACACGAGTGCCTGGACTGGAACGCCTTCCATCCGGCCTTTTATTCCGCCCGATGTAGCAAAAAAATCACCTGAAGAAATCGAGAAATGGTCCGAGAATTACCTTCTGGGCCTTATGGACCTCGCAGCCGAGTTGGGGATCAAAATACTCCCAATGTTCTGGGGAGTAGCATTTGGTTGGGAGCTAGCATCAGGTTATCCTTGGGGATTCTGGGCAGGTGGAGATTTTGATTTGATCAAGGAGGGGCAAGAAAGGTTTGTTAAGAAAACCGCCAAAATCAGACAACATGCGAATTCTCTGGGCATCGTTCTGGCACATGAAATACACCCCGGAACTGCAGCCATGTGTGCAGATGATTTCAATATGTTGGTTGATATTTGTGATGGCGATGCCAGTTTAGGTGTTAATGCCGATCCATCCCATTGTTGGGAAGGGGAGGATTTTGAAACAAGATTCCTCAAGGTGGGATCCAGAGTTTACGGTTGCCACGTCAAAAATTTCACAATTCGAAAAAACATCCCTCTGCGCATGATGGAACCAAATTGGGGCGGACGCGCCATGCAGTTCACTGATCTACCAACAGGTGACCTCAATATGACGCGCTATGCTGAACTCATGGTGCACGTAGGCTATCCCCAACGCTATTGCAAGGTAATGGGTACGCGGACAGCACCGCTGGTTGTTGAAGCAGAAAGCGCCTATCGAGATTTGGATGCAACCAGTGCTAATGGGATCAGATACGTCAAAGATAATCTGGTTTTCCCTGTAGCAGGTGGATCGTTTGAAGACGGAATGGGAGCTTGAAAACAAAAGAAAATGTATACTGATCGCTTTTGTCTCAAAACATCAAATGGTTTTGAATAAAAGCAAATTACTTAAACCTTCATCATTATTGATTTTAATTTAAAAAAAGCTTGCCCCAACTTCCGTCAGCGTGGTAATAATGATCTCGCACTGGGAGAACCAACTCATTGATTCACAATTAATGCAAGCAATTGCTGTAAGATTGCGAAAGAATGTGGTTGACAAAATTTGGTGCAAGAGTTTAGTTGTAATCCAGGTGAATGGGAATAGATTAGAAAAGATATGTTAAGCAAGATGAAAAAAAGTGTTGTTGTAGCCGCCTTATTGTTGGCAATCTCTTCCGCACAAGCATCCGATGTTCGTCCGGTAGAAACCAAATCCGGCGTCAAAGTTGAGGCTATCCAAGCTTCGCTTAAAGGGCTTTCAGCGGTTGAAATTCCAGCTAAAGCCTCTGAACTGATAAAAAATGCAAGTAAAGCGAACCGATTGGAAACTGCGAAAGTAGTTTTACAGCAGGTTTTGTCCAAGCGCCCTCAGATGGCTGTTCAAATGGTGGCCAGTGCAGTGAAAGCATCTCCCGAATCAGCTGCGGGTATTACATCCTTGGCAATTTCACTTGTCCCTCAACACGCCGATGTGATCATCCGTGCTGCTGCAGTTTCTGCTCCACGTTTCGCCGATGAAATCGCTGTAGCATCCTCACTTGTGTTCCCTGACAACAAAGCTGATATTGTGAGCATTGTCTCTGGGGTTGTTCCTGCTTCCGCTGATCAGGTTGCTAAAGCTGTTGCTAATCCGCCTGTCAGATTGACTTCAGGCGCGCTGGCTGACAGTCATGCCACTGGTGGAACGGTTGTCCAGAAAAAGACTGGTATCAGCCACCCATTCCCAAATCTTGTAGTACCTGCTACCGCTGGTGGTGCAGCAGGGTTCGATTTGGATCGATACGATTGATTTTCTTTTCTAATCACGAGAAGGCCCATCTTTAATTAGATGGGCTTTTTTTGTGTACGACATTGCGTTTAAAAAATATGTGAACATAATACTGCAATGTGAATTAATTAAATTCGAATATACCAAGTCAAATTCAATCAACATAAGTTATTTCATTTTGAGTTTTCAGCGGTTGAAAAGGGGGCGAAGATATCAGGGTAACAAGAATTACCTCTGAAATAAGTAAGGCTATTTGAATATCTGGTCAAAAAGCGGAAATCGCAAAATGTTTACAATTCAATTAAAGAATCTTCACAAAATATAATTAAGAAATGTTGGTTATTTAAAAATCAACGACAAAGAAACAAAGTCAAATACCACCACTGAGATAAAAATTCCATTTACAAGAGGCAAGGTTTTTAAAGAATATAAATAAATCTGGCCTGAATTTTGCTTTTTCCTTAAATTGATGTATTGTGATAAGGCATCCTGTCGTCTGATGTGCCTGTTTTTAGGTATTTTGATTAGAATTCATTTGACGATTTGCTTGAAGTGATGCAGATTGAGTTCCAATTTTATTGGGAAAACGCACGTACTAACACATGAATAGAGTTATGAAACTAAAACCATCAGGCGGTTGCCGGATTTATCTGGCGGCCTTTGTTGCCACACTCGCCAGTGTGGTCCAGATGTTTGCGCAGACTGCACAAATAAACTGGAATAATCCGCCGGATATTGTTTATGGGACGGCACTGGGCAATGCTCAGCTGAACGCGACATTCACAAATTCAGATACCGGAGCACAATTGCAGGGTAATGTGATTTATACCCCATCGGCCGGCACCTTCTTGAATGCCGGAAATCAACAAGCTCTCAAAGTCACCTTCATACCTAATGCAGGGCAGGGTGTTCCTGGTGGTCTTGTTGAAAAGACAGTTTTTATCAATGTTACCAAAGCACCATTGACGGCTACAGCACCAAGTGCAACTCCTCAATACGGTGCGGCCGTCGTCGCGTTCAAAAACGGTTTAAACGCCGGCCAAGTAACATATTCAGGTTTCGTTAACAATGGGGCGATCACTGACAATGCTGGAAATGCGTTGTCCGTACTACCAACTCTAAATGTTAATGCAGATGCCACAACCAAAGCAGGAACTTCACGTCCTGTTACATTCGCAGTCGCTCCAACAGCTAGTAACTATACCATTACAACCGTTAACGGGACTATGACCGTTACTAAAAAGTTGTTGGTATTCTCACTTGCAGACTCGAATAAGTTATACGGTGAAACTCCTACTCCCAACGCAATTAATATTGCACCACTCAGCGGTGGTCCTTACGGATTGGGTGGGGGAGCCGGAACAGGTATCGGTTGGGAGAACAATGACCACAACAGTGTTCAAGTCAGCCAAGTCCATGCTGTAACCGTTTCATCACCTGTTGGGGCGTACGACATCACTGTCGATCTGACAGAAATTGTTCAAGATATTTTGGACAACTACAACGTGCAGATCAATAACGGGAAATACAACGTCCTTCGCCGTCCATTAAACATAATGGTAACTCCTGGCGGTGGTTCCGCTATTACCTACGGTGATGCATTGCCTGCATTTGGTGCGACATATACGATTGCTACCCCAGGTGGTGTAACTTTCGATATTCCAAATGTTAACCAGAACGGAAATGCTCTCAACACAGCGGCAGGCGTTCTAACGGCTCCCGTTACCCTGAATGTTCCCGCTGCAAATGCAGGCGTGGCAAACTCGCCTCATGCTGTGACAACGTCAGGTGGTACTACATTTGGTGGTAACTTCACCATCGTTCGTGTAAACGACACGCTGACCGTTAATCCAGCACCGCTCACAATCAAGGCATCGGATCGAACCAAGATTACCGCAGTGCCCTTACCTGGTATTGAGCAACTTCAAATAGAATTTCCAAATCCTGGACAATTCAAATTTGGGGAGACTCCTGGTGCTGTGGTTACACCATTTCCTCCTCCATTACAATATGATACGGTAACTCATCCTGGTATCAATGATGGTCAGAATGGAGCAACTTTGGCGGTTGGTACCTACGCGGGTGCCATTATTTTTAATCCTGCAAATCTGCCTACAGCAGCAAATTATGCAATAGCATTACAGACAGGAACATTAACTGTTACGTTGCAGCCAGCGCAAGTAGGTTGGACGCCCCAAACCACAACCCTTACTTATGGAGACGCGTTTGATGCGGTGAAACACTTAAATGCTCAAGGTACCACGACCATTATTCAAAACAATAACCCAGTTCCATTGCAGGGTGTGATTACTTATACTGCAAAATTTGGAAACAACGCAGCCATCCCGTTGGTGGCTGGACAAGTTCTTCCAAATGCTGGTACATGGATTATTACGGCAACATTCACTCCTAATGCTGGTCAGGGTGTTGCATTTGGTCCTGGAACTTTCTCTATCAACTTCACCGTTGCTAAGAAAAACTTGAAGGTAACGGCTAATGATCAAACACGTGTGTTTGGAAATCACCCTGGTGGATTTGCAGCAAATGCAGTTACATATGATGGGTTCATAGCCGGAGAAAATGCAGCTAATAATTTGGGTACTCAACCCACTGTAGCAGATCCTACGAATGCCGGAACTTCTGTGGGTGATTATCCAATCATTCCTTCAGGTGGTGTTTCGGCAAATTATGCATTCAATTATGTATCAGGTAAGTATACCATCACTCCAGCGCCCACAGCAGTTACTTGGAATCCAGAGGCTGCTGGCAACGACCAGTCCAAATGGGTTACCTACGGGACTGCTCTTGGAAATACCCCTAACACAAATGCAGCTGGACCAGCCGGAGTTGCAGGAACTATTACTTACAGCGTCAATATAAATGATCGCAGGGCATTAACAGTTCCTGGCCGCAATGTTACCGCGACGTTCACCCCAAGTTCGCCAAATTTTGCATCTTCGACTGCAACACGTTTTATTAATGTTGTAAGAAGAAATGCAGATGTGATTCCTCAAGGTTTCACAATGGTGTTCGGTGATGATATGCCATCTATCACTGGTACTGCTGACGAAGCCAATGGTGGTTTCTTGGATGCAGACGGAATCGTAACTACCTTTAAAACTGATGCCGTCAAAGGTAGTCCAGTAGGGGAGTACTTCATCACAGCTGAATACGATGATACCTTTGGCCGACTCGTCAACTACACGATTCGCCTCAGTTCAGGTGATGCAAACCGAATATTTGTAACACCTGCTACGGTAAATATTGAAACTGTGAACAAAGGAAGTGCGGTTGGCCAAGGTCAAGCAACCCTTACTTTGAAATTGTCAGGATTGAAAGCTGAAGCCGCTGTCTTGAACGGTGTTGAGCTTTCGGCCGCACAAATTCAGACGGCTCACGGTGCAAATCAAATCGTAATTGGAGGAACTACCTACAATAACGTCAATTCAGGTTTGCCAGCTTCTGTGATCAACTTGAATTTGTTGGGACGTGTTTTCAACGCTCATAGTTTCCCAACATTTACCGTGCCTAACTTCTCCAACACGGTGGAAGCCGATTTTACCATCAACACCATTTTGGATACAGATCCAAACGATGGAGATGGTCTAACCATCGGAAACAACTATGTTTTAGGAACTAATTCATCTGCCACCTACAGTGTGGGCAAGGCAGTTCCAACTATTGTTTGGGCTAACAGCGTTCTGACTTATGGTCAGGCGATTGGTAACAACGAGTTGAATGCAGCTGTAACCAACCCCCCGCTGATTGGTAACAATCCCGCTGGTACGTTTACTTACCGTGTTGGTGATGGAAATGGTGATCTTGCTTCAGGAAAAATCTTGCCTGCTGGTAATCACACCTTGCACGTGACCTACGTGCCCCATCCTGATCGACAGAACGCATTCCTGTCAGCCACTGCCACGGTTACACTTACTGTAAATCGTGCACCGTTGGATGTTCGCGTTCCTGCGATCAACAACTACGTCTATGGTGATCCATTGCCACGTATTCAAGTGACCGAACTGGTCTTTGGAACTGTTGCAGGTAATAATGTGATCAACAACTTCGTTAACGGGGATGATGCAAGTGTATTCAACCCAGTCAACGGAGGAACTCAACCTGTGGTTGCAATTCTGCCTAACCAAAATAACCCACAGGCTGGCTTCACCGTTGGTAACAGTCCTGCAGTGACCACATTTGGTCAATTGGGTGCGGCAAGTAATTATATCATCAATCACATTCCAAGTGTGATGCCAATTGCTCGTCGTCCATTAACTGTTAAAGCAAGCGACGTTGCGACGACATTTGGTAACAATGTGCCGTTGACTGTTGAATACATGAACTTGGCTCCAGGTGAAACAGCAGAAAACCTGCAAAGTGCTGGTTTTGCTTTCCTCAACCCACAAGTTGATATTGCAACTCTGTCACCAGGTAGCTACACCATATTCGCCAATGGAGCATTTGGTCCAAATTACACTGTAACCCACACAACAGGAACTCTGTTGGTTGGAAAAGCAGTTGCAACTATCAATGTGGCCAATAACATTCAAGTGTATGACGGAACGGCGAAACCTGTGACTGTGACAACCACACCTGCAGGTTTGAACACCATTGTCACATACGACGGTGGAGCAGCAGTTCCTGTCAGTGCTGGCAGTTACAATGTGGAAGTTGTCGTTAATGATCCAAATTGGCAAGGCACCTTGAACACCACTTTGGTGATCAATCCAGCTCCGGCAACCATTACCTTGGGTAATATGACCCAGGTATACGACGGCAATCCTAAGGCAGCTACCATTACAACGACACCAGCCGGTGTCGCTGTGAGCAGCACCTATAATGGAAATCCCGGAGGACCTACCAATGCAGGAACCTATACCTTGGATGTAGCCATCACCGATCCAAATTACTCTGGATCAGTTCAAGGGGTGTTTATCATCGAGAAAGCAACAGCACAGATTGCACTATCCAAATTGCAACAAGTCTTCGATGGAAACGCCAAGATGGTGGCAGTTCAGACAACTCCTGCAGGATTAACAACTGAAGTTCGTTACGATACGTTCCTGACTCCTCCAGTCAAAGTTGGTACTTATACTGTAGGTGTCACAGTGGTGGATAATAACTACAAGGGTAGTGCTGAAGGTAAGTTGAAGATCTTGTCGGCTGCAACTATCAGTATTACTGACTTGGTCAAAACTTATACTGGTAACCCGTTAAGTCCAAAGATTACCACAACCCCTGCTGGTTTGAAGGTGAATGTAACCTACAACAAGAACCCCATGGTTCCACATGAGGCTGGAACGTATGAAGTCTTGGCAATTATCGAAGATGCACTGTTCAGTGGATCTGCAGAAGCGAAGTTCATCATTGAGAAGGCCAACACAGCAACGATTAGCTTCGTTCCTGGAACCTTGTTAAGTCCTTGGACCAATATTCAAGCTCCACAAGTGACCACCAACCCTGCTGGCCTTGGCTTCCAAATTACCTATAACGGTAGCTTGGATCTGCCAACCACCACTGGTGATTATGAAGTGAAAGCGACAATTGTGGATCGTAACCTCTCAGGTAGCACAACGGCGACGTTTACGGTTGGTAAATCACCGCAGGTGATCACCTTCCCGGCTATTCCAAACTTGTCCATAAGTGGAAACCCAGTGATCCTGGTTCTCAGCGCAACATCTGATTCCGGATTACCAGTGAAATACACTGTTGCAAGTGGTGGAGCTGTTGTTGATGGTAACTTGCTTACCATTTCTCAACCTGGTCGAGTGGTTTTGACTGCTCAACAACTTGGTAATGAGTTCTACTTACCTGCAGAAGAAAAAGTTCGTTCATTCGAAGTTAGCGGAACAGGAGTTCCTTTGGGAGCAGCTCAAACCGAAGCTTCTCTGAACGACGATGGATCTGTCAACTTGGGTGTATCTGGAAGCCCATTCCAATCACTCAGCATCTACTCAGCTTCCGTTGTAGATGGTGAATTCAAGCCTATCGTCAAGATTGTTCTTGATGAAAATGGTAAAGGTTCATTCAACACAGCAGCTGATGCAGACCAACGTTTCTTCCAAGTGAAGTAAACTTACGTAGCGTTTCATAACTTTATCAATGCAAGCCAGGGGCAGATTTTCTGCCCCTGGTCTTTTTGTGCCGACCCTCAGTAATATTCTTGAAGTTGAATGGGAATCATCAAAAAAATACTCCAATTTTCTAAAGGAAAACTTCTAAAAGATCTTGGATTAACCATGGTTCTCCAGATCCTAGCAAGGATATTTCAAATGGTTGGAGTCATTCATGTGGCTAACTGTTTGGGAGAGTATAATGGTGAATCAAATAAAGCACTGGCAACGGCTCAGTATCTTCAATTCATCTTTACGTTTGGATTAGATATCGTGGCTGTTCGGCATTTGGCTTCTAAATCGTTTAAGTTTAATGAATTGATTTCAAATGTTTTTACTATTCGACTGATTTTTTATGGAGGGATTTCCATTCTTTGGTTCATTAGCCTTTTTCTATCTGATTTAACGGAAAATGAATTTCAGTTGTGGTGTGCAGCTATTTTAAATTTGATGGTATTGGGAATGAACTTCCAATGGGTTTTTCAAGGATTCCAACGCATGCCGATGTTTTCTTTGATTCAATCCATCACATCAATTGTTATAGCGATATATTTCCTAATAGTTTTTAAGCCAGGAATCATGATGGGGGCTGATTTGTGGGTTATGGGTATCATACAGGCTTTAATCACGACAGGAGCGTGGGTATATATTCAAAGGCAACCTGATATTAAATTGATCAATTTAAATAAAGTCAGGCATTTGTGGGATTTGGTGATTGAAGGAATGCCCAATTGGATTTTTGGACTTCTTTATAATACTTTGATTACCTTTGGCATGCTGAGTATTAAAAATTTAACGACCTCTTCACAATTTAATCATCATGATGATTCATATGGTAATCTTTCCAGGATAGCCATGGCTGTTCAGGCCATTCTAGCATTTGGTGGATCCGTTATATATACCCGAATAGTTGTTTGGAGCAAGGAACGGGATGATTTTTTTATGCGTGTCCCACTCGTATGTATGGGTGTTATTGGGGTTGGAGTTATCGTTTGTTCCATCCTGCATTGGTTGTATCCATGGTATTACCCAATACTTTTTCCAGCAGAAATTTATCAATCGGGAGGTCCATTTTTAGCTGTCATGATATTTGGAAGATTTTTAGGGCTTACAAGTGGTATATTAGTTTGGAGTTTGCTGGCTTATCACCGTGACTGGGTAGCTGTGAAATGTGCATTGCTACCAGTATTGTTGTCAGTTGCCCTTCATTTTTATTTCGTTCCATTACACGGTTTGGCTGCCACTACTTTGTTATATGTTGGGGGGGAATTGGGTTTGTTTTTATGCTGCATCGTGGCTTTTGTTTTTATGAAACAAAATTACGCAAAGGAAAAATTGTGAAAAACCCGATTTCGAATTTGATTCAATGTTTTCAGTTTTGGAGGAAAATGAAGCAATATCCAAAATTGTTTTCTGCTTCAGATGCTTGTATGCAGCTAAGTAGAGTTTTATTGCCTGGAAGACTCAATGACAATGAGGCTGCATCGGGTTTGAAACGATCTTTAGTAATATTAGATCATCATTCAAAAAGTGAGACAATTTCCAAAGTACACTGTAAACCTCTAAACATTGATTTTTTATGGAATGGAGTTGTGGACAACAATTTGTTTTTCATGGCTGAACAGGAATTTTGCATTAAAAATCCTCATTGCTATACTACACATCCCATCCTTCTACACAATACGCGTCAGATTATCGACATAGGTGCCTGCGAAGGGCTGTTTGCCTTTCGGATGGGTAGAGACCTAGCAAATGTCCACACGCATTGTTTTGAACCAAACAACCAGATGGCTCAATTGTTAGAGAAGGGAGCCGAACTTAATCAGGTTTCAGATTCCATTTCAGTTCATTGTAAAGCACTTTTAGATAAATCTGGATTTGTTAAATTCGCAGAGTCCAATTCACCCGACGCTGGTATCGTCGTTCCAACAAATGCCCATGATCCCGAAGCTGTGCAGTGCATTAGCCTTGATGCATTTTGTGATGAAAATGAAATCAAATTAACAAAAGATGATTTGATTAAGATTGATGCAGAAGGGAGTGATTTTGATGTATTAAAGGGTGCTGAGCAAATTCTGAAAACGAGTCGCCCACAGATCGCAGTCACCACATACCACAAGGACGAACACGCTGAATCCATTTATCAATGGTTGCGTGACCTGGATCTTGGATACCATTTTCGATTGAAGGGATTTTCCTTTTGGACCAGTAAACCCAGACCCGTATTGCTTCAAGCCAGCACATTGAAGAAGCAATAAATCCGCTCTTTGGGGTCACAATTGTTCTGCAGTTTTACGTTTTCTTTTTAAACGATTCCGCCGGTTCTTGGGGGTTTTACGAACAGGCATGGCGGGGCTACCCGGGTATATTGCTGTTTCAAGGTTGATTCCGCTTTCTCTACATGATGGACAAAATTTATTTAGTTCGTTCTCAACAAGTGTATCCGGATGGATCAAAAATAACTTATGGCAAGGATCGTGTAAGCAATTGATAAAATTACGAGTTGGTTTGCCGGAATACACACAAGTCCCAATACTATTTTCCTTTATTTCATCACCAGGGGGTTGGAGATACATACGTTCATCAAAAACAAAGCAATCACCTTCCCAATGTTTGTTTCCTTCCTCTTTCCAGTAATTGACGATGCCACCGTGTAGTTGGTACACATTTTTGAAGCCGGCCTTTTTGAAAAGAACGGTTGCCTTCTCACAGCGAATACCACCCGTACAATACATGAGAAATTTTTTATCCTTATATTTCTCATAGTCGGATAATACTGCGGGAAGGTCCCTAAAGTTTTCTGTATTTGGGCATATGGCATCTTTGAAACGACCAATATCTGATTCATATCGATTACGCGTATCAAAGAGCACAATATCATCTTCTTCCTCGATCATGCGTTTCCATTCGGTTGGTGAAAGGTGAATTCCGCCTTCTTCAGTATCCAATGGAACACCTGCTCCTAAAGTCACAATCTCAGGCCTCGTTTTAACCATCAGTTTAGGAAAAGGCATACCTGAGTGATGGCTTATTTTGAATTCCATGGAATCGAATCTTGGATCGTTTTCCATGGCTTCTTGGTATGCCTGTGTTCCTATATGTGAACCTGCAATGGTTCCGTTGATTCCCTCGTGAGCAATAAGAATACGACCCTTCAATCCATGTTTCTGACAGAGGAAACGTTGTTGGGATGCCAATGATTCTGGATCATCAATTTGAGTAAAATGGTAATAAAGTAATACTGTGGTTTGGCTTTCTTTCATGAAAATAATCTTACTTGGAGCAACAATGACTATCCAGATTGAATTGAAAAATTAGCTTAGCCCAAGTTCGTCACTTTTGTTAAGTTACAAAAGTGCGGTTGTTGTAAATCAGTGG
>CAYFHO010000014.1:0-81124 GCA_964342825.1 uncultured Verrucomicrobiota bacterium | reverse complement strand
TGATTTCCAATAACTTATCAATCCATATGTATTCCAGTTACGAAAGTCGGGTTAGTGCGGAAATTTTGACTCAAACAGTCGTAGCTTTCGAGGATGGTTCATTGGTCAATTTCTTGTACCGAATCGATGGATTGGCTTCGTTTCAGACAGAATGGAGGCGATCGACTCGACTACAATGGCTGGGAAATAAGGTTTTCGTGCTTCCCTTGGAAAGCATTTTGAAGAGCAAAAGGTATCTTCGACGCCCCAAGGACCTTGCACACATTCCACTGCTGGAGCAAACCATCGCTGCAAAAGCCTGATTGCTATCCGGTTGTAGACCACTCAGTTTGCAATGAATTGAAACATTCTCATTGCGTGCGTGTATCTATACCATTATTCGCATCAAGGTCATGATCACGTATTTTGGGTATTTGAGAAAACGTCCTGTAGGTGTCAACTGGAGCATTTGTCAGTTGTGCTGCCTGACGGCCACCCTCCTCTTGGGATGTCGCCCTGTGGTGGAAGAATCTTCATTGGTCAACTCACTGAATCGTGAAACGCTCAGTTTGGAAGATTTATTTCCCAAGGACCGTTTATTGCAGGTCGATATTGAACTGCCCAGATCTTCCTGGAACAGGATACGGCATCAGGCACGCCCGATATCTGCATCGCTGAACTACAAGCGCCAGTACCAGGTGCTGGAATCTCCTTATACCTATGTTGAAGCCAAAGTGACGATCGGAGGTGTGGAATTCCCTCGGGTAGGAATTCGGAAGAAAGGATTCATCGGGTCCGTCAGCAGTTCACGACCTTCACTCAAGATCAAGCTGGATCTGTTTGATGAGACTGAGGAGATTGATGGCCTAAGCACTTTGACTTTTAACAACAACAAACAGGATGTCAGTCTTTGCAGTCAATTCATCGGGTATTCGCTGTTCAATGCCGCTGGATCGCCTGCTCCAAGATGTGCCCTTGCCAGGGTAACGGTAAACGGAAAAAACATGGGTGTTTATTCCCATGTCGAAAGTGTGAAAAAGCATTTGTTCGAGCGTGAATTCGGTAACAAAGACGGCACCTTGTATGAAGGAACGATTGTGGATTTTTACCAGGATTGGGAAGGAGGTTTTGAGAGAAAATTTGGAGATGATGAAGCAGGGCGTGATCACATTGTGAAAGTCATCCATGCCTTGGGTGGAGGTGAGGGGAATCCGTTTTTTGGAGAGGGAGCCGTAGGCCGAGCCTGGGTGCCTGCGAGCGATCAGCACGATGGAGAATGGTTCAAACCCGATTTCGATGATTCACAGTGGCGGATGGGGCAAAACGGGGCCGGCTATGAAAGGGAGCAAGGTTATGAGAAGTTTATTGGTGATGGATTTGATTTTGAAGATCAGATGTACAATAAATCGACCTCCCTCTACATTCGCTTTCCTTTTGAGATCATTGATCTGGATTCCATTCGCAGCACCAGAAAATTGCTGTTACGGGTGAGGTGCGATGATGGATTTGTGGCATACATCAATGGAGAGGAAGTGGCGAGATCCAATGCCCCATCCAAAACAGGGTGGAATTCAAAAGCTCGAAAAAGCACTCAAGACTGGCAGTCTTTAAATCTTGTTACGCACGATATTACAAGCCATCGGAATCGATTTAAATACGGGCGCAATGTCCTGGCTATCCACGCCATGAATCATAGTAAATCCAGTTCAGATCTCCTGATGACGGCGGAACTTCAGGTCAATGATTTCGATTTTGAAAACGAAATTTGGAACCTGATCGATGAGGAGTCGTTCTATACTTATTGGGCCATGGAGGGCTTGCTCAGTTTTTGGGATGGGTACTCCGGCAATCGAAATAATTTTTTCATTTATTTAAATCCCGGGACAAGCAAATTTCATTTTCTGCCCTGGGGAGCTGACAGCATGTTTGAAAAGTACAGTCCTCTGGGTGTAGACAGACGCTCACCCAGATCTGTGCGCACCATAGGGCTCCTGACTCATCAACTTTATCAGGTTCCCGAAGTCAGGAAAAAATATGCAACAAGGATGAAACAACTGCTCAGCGAACACTGGCATGAAGACAAGCTTCTCGCTGAGACCCAGCGCATCCAGGACCTGGTGGAACCCCACCTGTCAAGTGATCAACGAGGGTGGTTTTTTGATCGTAAAGTTGATTTTGAATCGATACGCCACTTCATTCGTCATCGTCGTGCGGATGTTGAAAAAGAAATCAACGGCGAAGATATGCCCATTTGGGATGTTGCTCCCAGTCCGCCACCCTTGAGGGGCAGGTAAAACAGGAATCCCTGGACGAGTGCTTTGCGGGGTGGGTTGACCGTCGGGTGATTCATCTTTAGATTCGTGTGCCAGACAATCCATGAGACAATTCATCCTTTTTTTTCTTTGTGTTTCAGCGCTGGTTCACGCTGAACCGCCTCCCAATGTGGTTATCATTGTCTCTGATGATCAAGGATGGGGCGATTACGGTTTCATGGGACATTCGGTGGTAAGAACCCCGCATCTGGATAAACTGGCTCAACAAAGCTTGTTGTTTGAGAACGGCTATGTCACAGCGCCCTTGTGCCGTCCGTCGCTTGCTTCAATGTTGACAGGGCTCCATCCTCACCAGCATGGAGTGGTAGGCAATGATGTTCGACCTTTTCAGGATCGGGACCGAGCTTTGGATGACAGGCCTGTGGTGGAGATGCTGCACAAAAACCAGAATCTTGTTCGATTTCTAGTGAGTAGGGGATATCTCGCTTTTCAGTCGGGTAAATGGTGGGAAGGGTCTTATTTGGATGGGGGTTTCACTCATGGCATGACACATGGGGATGCCAAGAGGGGAGGGCGTCACGGCGATCTGGGACTTAAAATTGGCCGGGAGGGAATGGGCCCTTTGGAGGCCTTTATGGATGAGGCTACTGAGGCGGAAAAACCTTTCTTCATATGGTACGCACCCTTCCTTCCACACACCCCTCATCGTCCACCCACGGAGTTCCTTGAGCATTATTCCGCCAAAGGATTGAGTCCCGCGACTGCAAAATATTTTGCCATGTGTGAGTGGTTTGATTCCACTTGTGGGCAGTTGCTACAGTCCTTGGAAAGGAGGGGCATTCGTGAGAAAACCCTTGTTGTTTACATATGTGACAATGGCTGGTTGGCTGCCTCTGATTCCAAAATACCGTTGCCAGACGGTTGGTGGCCGAACTACGCCCCCAAATCAAAAGGAAGCCCTTACGAATTGGGTGTCCGGACACCTGTCATGTTTTCATTGCCGGGAGTGATCAGCCCAAAACGCACCCAAAGCTTTGCCAGTTCATTGGACCTTTTTCCAACCATTGCCGCGCTTTGTAGATTTGAAGCTCCGGCAGAGTTGCCTGGTCTGAACTTGATGGAACGGCAGCGAACCCAAGTCCTTGGTGCCGCTTACTCCATTCACAACATGACCCCCGGCAAACCCTTTGAATCTCTTCAGTACACATGGTTGCGCTCCGGTCCATGGAAATTTCTTCGACGTCATCAGGGAATTGACACCACGCGGTATTTGACCGTTCATGATTGGGACAGGGTTTCCGTGCAATTGTTCAACCTGAATGATGATCCAGATGAAACTCATAATTTGGCTTCAAGTCACGATGGTTTGGTGAAATCCTTTCATCAAGTATTGAACCGAACCTTCCCGAAGCCTTGACCCATCCTTCAATTCAAGTTCGCCGAAAAGCTCATTTTTAATCCCCAGCCATTGACGGTCAAATGGAGGCATTCTAGTGTGGAGTCTATGAAACGAATTTGTGTTTTCGGTTTTCTTCTCCTGACCTTGATTCCATTGGGGCTTGGTCATGATGGCCCCACACCTTTGCTTCACTGGAGCTTTCACCAGAAATTTCTAACTGAAACCATGCTTGAGGCTCAGAAGGGACCAGCGATATCAATATTGAGAAATAAAACTCTTTCAACTCCAAGAGGCCTGGCACTTTTGGATGGACGGAAAACTTCCCATGTTCCCATCAAGGGACTTGCCATGCCGCAAACAAGTTTGACCGCTTCGGCTTGGTTCAGCGTTCATCAACCCATGACCTATGGGGGCATCGTGGGTGCGCAGGAAGATAATGGGAATGCCGAAACCGGATGGGTGCTCGGCTATGATCAGGAACGATTTTATTTTGCGCTCTCTACCGAGGCTACCGATGATGGGGATGGCAGACTTGTATTCCTGCGCTCAAAAACCCGGTTCGACCCAGGAAAACTGTATCATGTCGTCGGAGTTTACGATGGTGAGCAAGCAGTTCTTTATGTCAACGGAAAGCAGGAATCCGTCATTGAACAGGTTGGAGGTAAGATTCTGTACGAAGGAGGCACTGTGTTGGCTGTGGCTGGCTATCGGGATCGGAACGAAGATTATCCTCATGTCGGTGAAATCGTCAGTGTTCAGGTTTATGATGTGGCGGCAAAACCTGCATGGGTACAACAGGAATTTGAACACAATGCTCATCTCACCCATGAAGAACCTTTCGATATGGAGGCCCATAGGCCATTTGAATTATGGGTGTCCCCTTATCTGCAATTTGGGACCCAAATCGGCATGACCGTCATGTGGGAAACTTCAAAAAAATCCATCGGCGAATTACGATATGGAGAAACTTCAGAGTGTACCCAATCTGTGAAAGGGTCCAATCCTAATACTATCCACGAAGTTCGAATCGATGGTCTGAAACCCGGCACTCAATACTTTTATCAAACCATTTCAACACCTTTGAAAGGGCAAGAGGGAAACCCCATTGTTTCCGAGGTGAAAACCTTCCAGACGGATGCCGGGGAGGGCGCCGCTTTTGCTTTTGCCATCATCAGTGACACTCAAGGAAATCCGGAAGTTGCAGGTGCCCTGGCTCAGATGGCATGGGAGCATCGGCCCAATTTCCTGCTGCTCCCAGGAGATCTTGTTTCAACGGGAGGAGTGAAAAGTCAATGGATCAACGAATTCTTTGCAGGCATGGAGCCATTGGTTTCCAGAGTTCCCTTTTTTCCCGTTCTAGGTAATCACGAACAGAACGCTTCCAATTATTACGACTACGCCTCTCTGCCTGAACCCGAATATTATTACACCTTTCACTACGGAAATGCTCAGTTTTTCATGATCGACACCAACAAGAAGTGTGGTCCTGGTTCCGAGCAATACGTGTGGCTCGACAAACAATTGTCCGACTCCAATGCCGACTGGAAATTTGTTTGCCATCATCATCCACCTTACTCATCAGATGAGAATGACTATGGCAACCTGTGGATACAAAATAAAAGCAGGCAAGGCGACTTGAATGCGCGTCACCTGTCAGCTCTTTATGACAAGTATGAAGTCGATGTGGTGTGGACAGGTCACATCCATTCTTATGAACGCACCTGGCGCATTCGCGGCGGAAAAACTGTCGAAAAGGGTGGTCCGATTTACATGATCACTGGCGGGGGAGGTGGACCGCTCGAGACTCCAGGACCTTTCCGTACCCCTTTTGCCAATCTGGTGCGACGAGGACATCATTATGCCATGGTATGGATCAACCACGGAAGGTTTGAGTTCAAGGCCTACGACCTTCAGGGGAGGTTGTTTGATACTTATTCTATCGTTAAATAAGGGGGACCAAGGCGAACCCACTCATTCAGATAATGAAATGGATTCAAACTTAACGTCTCACAATCCATGTACCTGCCCATTGATCGTGGAATGTTCTTTTCCGAAACACCACACCATAAATAGCCGAACCTAGCCAAATCACTAGACATATTGCGATCATCAGAAAGGTGGTTGTGGCTTGTTTGGATTGAGTGATCAGTATGAATCCGGTTGGAAGCAATATTGGAACCCACACCGTCATCCACCGTTTCAATCTTCTCATCGGAGATGCGATTTCACCACTTGCATCCACTAATACCAATCCAAACACATGGTGACTCCAAATCCATTTCAAGGGGATCGCAAACAATTGAAACAAACTGGCGGTGAGCAGAATGCCTAAGACGATCATGACACTTGCATTCAGTGCTCCGTATTGATCATTGAATCCATCAAACATTCCCATAAAAATTAAGATCCCGGAATAGAGCGGAAGCAGGAACATTGACATCACTCGCGTGGAGGCGCTGATCTTGGAGGGTTTGCTAATCAGACCGCTCAGTGCACCAGTCAGATAGCTGAGTTTTTCAAATTTCAATAAATGGAGATTTGAAAGAATCGAGCGTGCATGGATTGGGACGCTAGTGGGTTCCACACAATTTGCAACAGCACTTAGGAATGTTTGCATCCCCTTGATATCATCTATTTGAAATCTTTTGACGGCTGATTGAACTTCGGGGTCTGGTTCATCTAGTAATATCACTCCGTGTGAAGTGATGCGCAGTTGATCAAACCCGATGGCTTTTGGCAGAGACCCATCTTTTGAAGCTGCCCAGAGCTCCAGTGCCAAATCGTGTATCCAATGGCGAAGTTCGTTCCATGGAATTTTTTTGTCATTCGCAATAAGTTGTGAGAAGGGAATCCCCTTTGGAGCTTCATATGCATCCCAAATGTCTGGGTCCACTGCAATATCCTGCAGCCATCGAAGCCGTCCTGGACGCGACAAGTGACGTCGTGAATCAGGGATATTGGATTCTCTTTTTCTTAGCCATACCTGACGTCGAAGCAAAGGATCGAATCCTGAGATCCATTTCCCGCAACTTAGTTCTTCTAAGATTTGGAATGGTCCTAGGTGGGATTTAGGGACCAGTTTGGAATTTTTCTTCGGAGGAGAATTAATGCTCGGGGTGTCGATCGATTTTTGTACGTTCACCACGCGGGTTCCGCTGAGGAGATCCCAAACGGTTGCGAATCCGTTTTTTCTTTTGGCCGTTAATGTCAAAAGCACAGCAATCCAAGGGCAAATGTTGCTGACGCCAATGAGTAGAATATTGTCCCTGACACTGATGAATTGAAGATTTGTGACAGATAGGGAAAACATCAGGACACCTATTCTTATTAGTTCGCAGCTGGCAACCGGGATGGCAACACGCATCCAACCCCTGATCAAACCCGGAGAGCGGCCATTGACTCTTATGACACGCAGTCCGAAAAGTTGTTTCCCGATTCCTGCACCCCAGACGCCTTCAGCAATGGAGAAGTAGAGGAATCCAAACAAAAGGAAACACAGATAATATCTGGCTGAAAATAAAGTCCGTTCCACAAACATGCCGAAATGAAATTCCACCAGGCTCACTGAAAACATCAGTGCCATGTAAGGCACAAGAAAGGCCGCTATGAAATCAATCCATCCTGCAGCCATTCGCTGTTTCAATGAAGCCGGCTCCGGCACTTTGGAGCAGAACGGCATCAATGCTTCGCGAAGAGAGAGGTAATCTGGAAAACGTTCTTCAGGTTGCTTGGCCAAACAGCGTGTCACCACATGAGACAATGCCGGAGGTATGTCCTTGATGGAATCGGTCAGCGAAGGAGGTTTTTGGTGAATGGCGTTAGCGACTACCTGGACCGCGTTTTTCCCTTCAAAGGGCGCCTTACCTGTTAACAAAGTAAACAAGGTAGCTCCGACCGAGTATATATCCGCCCGAACATCCAATTCATCACCCCGGAGTTGCTCTGGGGGGGCATATGCGGGAGTGCCCATGATGACTCCAGTCGCTGTGATATATGAATCTTCGGTTCCCATGGTCGAAACGGAGAGTCCGAAATCTCCAACTTTTACGGAACCATCTGGGTCGACAAAACAGTTGGACGGTTTCACATCACGATGTAACACACCTACTTTTTGAGCCGCCTCCAGGCCAGCGATGACATCAAGAATGGCATCAACGGCTTCTGCCGTCTTCATGGTTCCCTGTTTTTTAAGTCTATCTTTCAGGGTGCCACTACCGGCAATCTCCATCGTAATGATGGGGGCTCCTTCCGATTCCTCCGAACCAAAAATATAGAGACTGTTGGGATGCCGGACGCTGGCTGCAAGTCGCCCTTCGCGCAGAAACCTTTGTCTCATATCTGCAGAGTTCAATTCACTTGAAAGCATCTTAAGAGCTACCCGACGTCCCGTTTCCATGTGCTCTGCTTCAAACACTGATCCCATACCTCCCTTCCCGAGAAAACCCAATAATTTGTATTTTCCAAACGTCATGGGAAAACTTGCTTCTGAACTCTTTTTAGGTGAAATGAATGAGTTCAAAGCCGTCCTCGTAGAAGCAGGCATGGTTTGAGTCGATTTCAACGAAGTATCTTCTTCATCTAATGACAATGCTCCAGAAAAAAGGCAGGCCGGACAAAAGCCGTCTTTGCTCGCATTGGAAATTTTGGATCCGCAGCGTGGGCAATGGTTTTCAGAATGATTTTCCATACAAATGATCTGAGTATGGGTTAACGTCTCTTCTGATGTGCTGCACTTACTTGTGTGCGAAGTTCATCAATGGCCTGAATCCAGTCTGATTCTTTAACTGCATCTGCGTGAATGTGACTGGCCTCCAGTGTGGCTTCCCGAATTTGTTCAGTCCAAACATCAAGTAATGAGTTAACTTGTACTACCGAAAATGAACCCTCAAAAAACTTTTCTGACAGGTTGTCGTATTCCTTCTGATAAAGGGCCCAACCCGCAGTCAGTTTATCAGCAGCAGCCGATCTTTGAGGCAGTTTAAATGGACCAAACGCAAAAGGTTTACCATCTGCAGTAACATTGCCCCAATCATCTGCAATCGCAGTTACCGGGTTCACATTAATGGCAATGTTTTCGAACGTGCTGTCCAGGTCCCATGGAATTAAGTGCAGCTTTGCCTCCTCTGGATCCTCATACCAATAGTAATTGTGGTTAAAACAATGATCTCCTTTGCAATACCAATGGAACGGACCATCATCGTGTCTAATGGCCCGGTCGACCACGGCATAGGCTATGATCGTATCCACGTCCATCCACTTTTCGATCACATCTACAATTTTATCTTGAGTGGCATTTGAAAGGTCTTCACCGAAGGATTGTATCAATTCGACACTTGGATCTTGGTCTTCGTTTGTTTTCAGTGCTTCCAGGAATGTCGTCCGATTCTGTAATTCTCCCTTTGCATCCACGGGCCAAACTTCTTTGTAAAGGTTTCCATCTCCATTCTTGAAATGATGCTTGGTGAATCTACCGTCTATTTGCTCGGTCAATGCGTAGACTCCGGATAACTTTCCGTTGATGATCAAACGTGCATGAACGGACCTTGGTGCCACCACCCCCATGCTTCGAAACAACCAGTAGCCCAATCTTTCCCGCATTTGCGATGCATCCTTGTTTTGTGAGTGGAATTGCAACTTTTTGAGACCATAAAAGGTTTGATCAGATCCCTTCCAATTAAATTTGATCTTCATGGATAATTTGTTGCAGACCTTGTGTCCGGAGGGTTCGAACCAGTTGTATCCGGAAAGGCAACCCGCCCAGGCTCCAACCGATCCTTTATACCGAATGCCGACAGGACTGATCGTTTCTCCTTCGAACGTAAGACTTCCTTCCACATATTTTTCGGCACTTGGATCGGCGTCAATTTCAGCAAGTGCTTTCGGAGGGAGTTTGATATGAAATGTATGCAGCGAAGCTTGATTAAAAATATAATCTGAATCGAGGTTTATATATCTTTCATTCCCATCAGGAGAGACAGTCTGGACTTTGTAATCGGAAGCAAGAGGTTTCGTGGGTTTGTTAATAACCCCATCTTTCAATAATTCTGCAATCTCCGGTCGAGTGGATTTAATGTGACTGTAATCCAGGTGAACTCCAGCTGGAGCCAGTAAGGAGCCTATAAAATCATAAATGGGGCGGACCGTTTCCCAAGGTCCTTCCACGGAATTCAATGCTGTGGATCCCATTTTATTTCTTATTTGTCTGTCTGCTCCACTTTTCAGAAGCGCCAGAGCAATATCCTTGCGGCAAAGAAAAGCAGCCGTAATGAGGGCTGTGGAGCCATCACTATTTTTTAAATTCAAGTCTGCTCCTGCATCGATTAGTTTCTTTGCGATTTCCGTACGACCAAATGTTGTTGCTGCGATGAGCGGTGTGTTCTTGGTCACCGGATCTTCAATGTTCAAGTCGGATCCAGCCTTTATATGTGCTTCCACGATTCCTGGTTGATCCGTCAAGACAGCTTCGTGAAGTGAAATTTCAGGAGGGGCTACCTTTGTTGGTTCTGTGCATCCTGCCAAAACTATGGAAGTCGCCAGAAACCAGAGGAATCGGAACCGTCCGATACCAGATTCTTGAAGCATGCGAAATAAAAGGTCGTAATGTTTCTTATTCATCATTCTATTCCTGAACGGAAAAAATTCGATGGTTTCGAAAAATATTATTTTTTTCTCAAAACTGCCAATAAATGCTGCATTTCATCATTGATTTCATCCCGGGTTTGAACGGTTTCTGCAATTTCTGAGCGCAGGAGGTCTCTGAATCTTTGCCTCATTCGTAATACTGCACTTTTAACTGCACCCTCTGTCATCCCTAATTTTACAGCTGTTTCTGATCGAGGAGGTTCCGTACCGGTGAGGCAATTCCTTAATGCATGGAATTGATCCAATTTACCTTTTTGGACAGCTTCTTCTTTTAATTTTCTTTTTGCACGCTCCAATAATTCCAATGCCCATTCTCGATCATAAGCCAGATCAGGGTGTTCCGACTCGGCGGGTTCATGTGCGAATCTGGATTCTGGATCGAGTGCGTCCCACTCTAGAAATTGAACATTTCCACCTCGCTTTGCGGCACGGTGTCGTCTCCAGTCATTGGCCATAAAATGCTTCATGGCACCAAGGAGGTAGGTGCGAAATCTTCCACGTTGTCGATCCGCACTGGCGAATCCATTGGTTTCAATAAACTTGATCAAAAACGATTGCGTCAAATCCTGTGCATCCTCTGGTTTTCGCCCCTGTCTTCGTGCGAACGAATACAATGGATACCAATAAGCGCGGCATAGCTTTTCCAAAGCCGCTCGCACGTCGCCAGTATTTGCTTCATCCGATTGCGCGATGGACACTAAACTCCAGTGCGTGGTGTCGAATTCTCGAGGATTGGAACCAGAATGATCCATGGGATGATTCTTTATCTGTGGAAGGAGATCATTGAAAGTCGAATCTTGGATCCTTTCGATATCAAAGTTAAGCATCGCTATTGTTGTCCTCAACTGGTTCAGGGAAATATGAGAGTGCTCTAATGAGAGGGAACCAAGTAGAAACCAGTTCTCTTGTTCCTTCGAACCTTGAGCCGTGTAGGTGCTTTTTCTTTGATTGAACTTGTCCACCTGATGCTTACTATCTTCCCTATTGAAATCCCCATACAAGAAACCCATCATTAAAAATGACCTCTTTATTTAGGAAACTCGTATCTCTTTTCGTAGCGCTCATGGCATTAGTCGTCATGAGTGAATCAACCATGTGTGCCGCTCCTTGGGTGGTATATGAAGGAGAATCCGGTCCGGGAAAAGGAAAGCATATTTTGTTTATCGCCTCCGATCACGAATATCGTGGTGAGGAAACCTGCCCCGCGATTGCCCGTATCTTGGCCAAAAGATATGGGTTCAAATGCACCGTTTTGTTTGGCCAGACACCGGATGGAACGATTAAACAGGGCTCTTCGTTGATCCCTGGTATTGAGGCGATTGATGATGCAGATATGTTGTTTCTTTTCATGAGGTTTCTCAAACCCGACGATGAGTGGATGGCAAAATTTGAATCTTATCTTGATCGCGGTGGCCCTTTGCTTGGCCTTCGAACGACCACACATGCTTTCAATGGGATCAAGGGGAAATACGCCAAATACAATTTCAACTTTCGTGACTCGGACGATTTTGTCGGTGGGTTTGGACGTCAAATTTTGGGTGAGACCTGGAATCCGAAATTGGGCGCGGGGCACTATGGGCGAAATCACAAATATGCAACGGCCATGCACGTGGTTCCACAACAGAAAAATCATCCTGTCATCCGAGGAGTTAAAAACATGCATGCGATGGCGGGTGCCTATTCGGCAGTTCCCATGCCGGACTCCATCATTCTCGCAACCAATCAAGTGTTATCATCCATGGAGATGGGAGAAAAACCACTGGAGAATAAATCACCCCAGCCGGCTGCCTGGGTTCGCACTTACCAGTCTGCATCAGGCAAGAAAGGCCGTGTCTTTTGCTCAACTCAAGGTGCTTCCGAAGATATCCTGAGCGAGGGTGTCCGGAGAATGATCGTGAATGCGACCCTTTGGTGTATGGGAATGGAAGAGGATATCAAAGCCGATGCGGATGTGTCATTCGTAGGGCCCTACAATCCCAGCACGTTCAGCTTTAAACCTTCCATCACCGATGCCAAACCGGAAGACATCGAAGGCTGGGATACCCCCATACTCAAGGCAAAGTGATGCCCAATCTCAAACGGTTTGCTCTGAAGCTTGTTGCAGTGCTATTGCTTCTGTATGCAGTGCCTGCTTCTCGTCGCCAAGCGTGAATTCTGACTTTAGGATGTCCAATATTACTCCATCCTATTTCTCTGCCATTTCCGTTCTTCAATAATGTGCATCGAATTTTTAAGGAAGATGAAAAATTCCTTGCCTAAGTGTATTATGTGATGTAATACACTTAGAACGCAAAACGATGCTGCCTTTCGAAATCCAGTTGAAACACGGGACTCCTGTTTATGAGCAGGTTCTCTATGCATCGAAGAAGGCGATTGTCTCCGGTCAATTGCAGCCAGGTGATTCATTCCCTTCAGTGCGGGCCATTTCCAAGGAACTGAAAGTCAATCCGAATACTGTACAGAAGGCGGTGACCATTTTGAAACAAGAGGGTTTTTTGGAAGTCCAGCCTGGGATCGGGACTATCGTGGCTAAATCTGTCCGATCCAATCCCGAACAGCGCGAAAATCTTCTGGAAGAAGAACTCGAAGGGTTGGCATTGAAGGCCAAGGAACTTTCGCTCCCGCTTGATGAAGTCATCAAGGCGCTTCGAAAACATTGGAAAGAATTGTAATCATGTCTGACAACTCACTCGTTATTGAGACTCATAAATTATGCAGGCGTTTCCGTCGATTGGACGCTGTTCATGATCTGGATCTGAAAGTTCGAGAAGGATCCATCCACGCTTTTCTCGGCCCGAATGGTGCTGGTAAAACCACCACGATTCGCCTGTTGCTTAACATCATTCGACCGAATTCCGGAGAAGCAACCATATTGGGAGTTTCTAGTCAAAAACTGGGGCGATGCGATTTCGAAAAGATCGGTTACGTTTCCGAAAATCAACAGTTGCCACTCTGGATGACCATAACCCAATTCATGAACTATCTTCGGCCCCTTTATCCAACTTGGGACCTAGGTTTCGAACAGAAGTTGATCCAAGATCTCGAACTTCCGCTCGACCAGAAACTAAAACACCTTTCTCGTGGAATGCGAATGAAGGCGGCCTTGGTGGGGGCTTTAGCATTTCGCCCTAGATTACTTATACTGGATGAACCTTTCGCAGGACTTGACCCCCTGGTGCGCGAGGAATTCCTGGAAGGTCTCATCGAACTCACCGCCCAGGAACAATGGACCATTTTTATTTCTTCCCATGACATTGATGAGGTTGAGCGGTTGGCGGATGAAGTTTCCATGATAAACAGGGGGAAAAGCATGTTGTCTGAAAGTGTGGAATGCCTTTTGAACCGCTTTAGAAGGGTTTCATTCAGGTCTTCGGAAGGGGGGCTTGGAAAGCGGCTGAATTCAATTAGTGGCTGGATGAATAGTCAATGTAATGGAGAGCGCATCAGCCTGATAGAGCCACATTTTGATAAGGGAAGTACTAAGGACAAATTGCAATCCGATTTTGGCAACATCACAGATTTCTCCATTGACACACTTTCGCTCAAGGAAATCTACCTGGCCATCGCCCGAGATATGAAAGTCACCACTCGAGATATTGATTGATTTATCATGAATGGAATTCAGTTCATATGGCATCAGTTTTTACATGAAACCAGGCAGCATCTGAGGTTCATTGTTGGATTTTCTTTTATTGTTCTGTGTATTACCATTGTAAATTCTACCTCGATTCTGGAAACTACTACGGACAGAGTTGGACGTTCGGTTGTTCCCGGAATCCAACTGATCAATCTTCTACTAACTCTTGTTCCAGCCAGTTTGATCATTCCTTTTTTAGTTTTTAATGATCCGGTGGATGCTCATGATTCTTTCTGGCGTAGCAGACCCATAAGCGGATCAAGCATGGCAATGGCTAAAATATTTTGGATCGCTATTTGGTTGATAGGACTGCCATGTATGGGGGAATGCATCACTATTCTTAGTTTGGGTGGAGTCAGTAAATTGCCTTACATCGCTATCGATTTCATTGGGCTTCGTGCGATGATTTTCATGATGGTATTTGCATTGGCTACTCTAGCCAATCAACCTTTCTCGTTTGTGATAGGCTTAGTGGTTTCTTTTCTTTCACTGGTTGTGATTGTTGGTGTGACTCATCAATTCATAGATCGCCCCCCACTACCCTTAGTCGAAGAAGTGTCGATTGTTAATAAAGTTTCTGCATTTGTCATACTTGGCTCAATCAGTGTGGCCGTGTTCCGGTATCAGTGGAAGCAACACTTCATCTTCGGGATTTCTCAGGCCATGATCATCATGTTGGTTGCGACCATTCTATATTTGCGACCTGCACCTGCAGTAAACACCTCATCCATTATGAATACGGAGCCGTTCTCAAAACTAGAGTTGATACTGGAATCGGCTGAGATTAAAAGAGGTCATGTTACGATCGATGGCTTGGAGCCATCCCGATTAAATTTCATCGTCCTGTTGCGACAAATTCCACCATTGGGTAGTGCGGTGGTAAGGGAAATAGAATTAAGCATTCCCCACGAAAATGGGGAGGTTTTTAAGGAGCGGGTTTCTCGATCCATTCGTATTTCAAACTCATCTGAGGCCATTCGTTCAGACACATTCAAACAACCAGATAACAACTTAGTTCTTCAAAACAACCTGGAAAATCAGTTGCAAGGTGATGCCATTTCACAAATGGAACCAGCATACATTCACTTCAGTAGTGTGCTACCTGTTGGGTTAAAATTGGCTGTAAATCAAGTTAATCCAATCAAGATTATTACACGTGTGGACTGTTTCCAATATGACGAATTTGGGCGGTTCTCGATTCGGAACTCAGTCGAATCTGCACTAAAAGGAAACAAACATCCTGCACCAATCAGTTTTGAAAACGAAGGAACTCGAATATTTCTAAAGTGGTCCTCCAATTATGCACAGTCTAACTCTTTCACTTTGTTTATTCGGCATCTATCTGCCTCTATGGACCCTGAGAATTTGGATCTTATTGCGTACACCCCTTTGTGGCAGATGAGTCAATGGCATTTTGTTTTTAGAAATAGCTTAACGGGTGAAGTCATGAGAACAACGGGGGCACCTGTTCACTTGATGTGTCACAATAATCCTTGGTCAGCCATTCATCTTGACCATGCTTCATTAAATGGGCCTTCATCCAGCGAATACGATGAAATTGTTTGTTTTCGTGCGAGTTATGCTGGTCAAGTGACCTTGGAAGTTCCAATGACTGACATACTCAGTAACTAATCTCATGAATGTTTTTATTCATCAAATTAAAAGTGAATGGATGGCTCAACGTTGGTTGCTTTTGGCATGGATTGCGATGTTGACCTTGAAGGTAAGTTATGTGATATCCGGTTTTTGGGGAGATTTGTATCAACCCATTTCATCAGGATTTGGTCATGAGTTTTTTACCCTCGTGGATGTCGTATGTGGTATAGCGATCGTGATGATCCCCGCTTCCTTTGCTATTAGTGATCCACCTTCAGATGTTTCTGCTCATTGGAGAACTCTGCCGGTTCGAGCGGGGGCCTTGTTGATTTCCAAATTGTTCGCTGTCCTGTTGTTTTTCATTTTCCCGCTCTGCTTAACTCATTTGGCCATACAATTTTGGACAGGGACGTTCATGTGGAGTCATTTTGCTTTATTGGAACTGGCCGAAATTTATCCTGGGTGGGTTTTGTTGGGTTTTGCTTTGGGGGCGGCAACTGGAAATTGGAAAGGGTTTTCTATGTTGTTGGTGCTTTTTCTGGCAGGCCTTTTTTTGATCAACATGATACTCATTGCATTGGTCAATGATTCGTATATAGGTTATCATGCGTCTTTCCTAAACAGCCTTCAGTTGGGATTATCGGAAAGTTTCACAAACAATCTTTTTCTTCCGGGGGCAGTGGCCGTTATCATTTTGTGTTACTATACTCGTATTTCTGGTTTTGCACTCGTGTTGATTTTTTTGATTAGTATTCCACTAGGGATAAAATGTTTGCCACAGTTAACCATTTTGAAATATGTGCCATCTGCCAAGACAGCCCCGATGATGGGAGACTCGTTAATCAACATCGAATATGACTTACCTAAGAAACACCAATTAAAAAAGCTCAACGACCAGGCAAGATTGGTCGGAGTATCCACCTTCTCGGATTTAAGTTTTAATGGGTTCAAGGATGAACATTTTTTGATGCCAAGATATTTGGAAGTGAATATTCAGGGGGCCTTTGAAAGTAATCCTTCCGTAACGAATCGTTTTGATTCCAGGTGGAGATTTATTGAGCCTGCTGATCTAAACTTTTTTCATCCAGACAGTGAAACAGTTTTGGGGTATCATTTGCACGAACGTTTTTGGTTTTATCCCAGATTGGAGAATGGGATAAAAATTCTTAACTTACCTACTCCTTCAGAAGAGGGTTTTGAGTTATGGAATCTCGAACAATCATTGGTTGAAAAATTCGATGCGAAGAATGAAGAGATCCATACTGCATGGTTCGTTCAACCGTATAGAATCGTTGAATTGGGAGACTTGGATTTACGCAAACATTCAGAATTGTCCCATAAGGGAACGTCTATCTGTCTAACCGCTCTACTAGCCGAAGCTGGAAATCGTACACAATTAAAACTCAATGTAATGGGCCTTAGTCTTAGGGACAGCACTGGACCTGTAGCTTCTCCATGGCCTACTAATACTCATGATTCCAGGTGGGGTTCGGCCAATTTAAGGTTTGTATTGATCAATGAAACTTCCAGGGAAATGTATGTGCCTGTCACCTTTCCGGTATTGTCACCCATGCATACTGTTTGTCAGGTGGGGTATCATTCGGTGCTGTTGAATTTTTCACGAGTGAACGATTCAGATGAAAGCTCTCACATTCCGGTGGAT
This sequence comes from uncultured Verrucomicrobiota bacterium, assembly GCA_964342825.1. GTDB lineage: Bacteria > Verrucomicrobiota > Verrucomicrobiia > Limisphaerales > AAA164-E04 > AAA164-E04. The sequence goes on along the minus strand of CAYFHO010000014.1, from coordinate 63,935 downwards.
TGGTTAAGCGAGTCCAAACTGCGAGTATATCGAATCATCGCTGGAGCAGGAACAAGAATTCACTCATCTCCTAAACCGATCAATTTGGAAACGCTTCCAATTAAGCCTTAGTCTTACCCAAATGCCTGAATGAATTTGTGAATTTCATTGAGTTTGGCCGTCGCCGATTTCCTGATGAGCCGTGGGAATTTGCCATTCATCATAAACCATTGCCCATTGCGCATGATCTTTAGCGTATCTCGTTGTGTGGCTATTTCAGTGATGCCTTTCAGAAAGGTTTTCCATTTTAGATCACTCACTCATGTTGGTGTTTTAAGTCAGACACGTAGTTTGAATAATGATTCCGGTTATCTTCTTAGTTGATTGATGTTTCGATTTTATTAAACCAGCTTGCGAATAAGGCGTGGAAATGAAAGTATGTCGCCGTGGTTGACGCTGGTTTTGGATGTGTTCCCTCTTAAACCCCAAAACAACCACCATCATCCATCGATACTAAAACGTTTTAGCCTTGAAGTGAAGCAGACTGAAATTCAATTCCTTTGGAAATATGCACAGAAATTCCCTCCGCACATTACCGCTCGCGGTACGAAGTATTTCAAAGAAGGTGCGGTACTCTCTCTGGACGTCGATCATGATGACATGTCCGCAAATGCGATAGTTGTAGGTTCGAAACCCTATCATGTGTGGTTGGATTACTTTCACGGTGAAGGTTGGGAGAGTAGCTGTGAATGTCCCTATGAATCAGAATATTGCAAACATGTTTATGCCGTCATCCTCATGATGTTGAGCCTTTTTCAAAAAGAGCCCACCAATCAAAAGAGCAAGTTTCAGAAGAAATCACATCCCAGTGTTCTCATTCACAAGTTGAAAACTGTGTTGAAGAGGGATTTGAATGCCAGAGAATACAGTGTTGCCGAGGTAGTTGCTGAAATTTATTTGCGTTTAGCTCAGGGCAAGAAACGTTTAACAGGTTACGAATTATATGAAATGGGGATCTTTGTAGATATCCCGCAATGGCAGGAACTAGATTTATGGGACGACTTCCCTAAAAATGATCATCTTTTTTGGCTCCATATCGTGGCCTACTGTAGAATTAACGGATTCAGGATTCCGGCCTCGTTGGACCCAGTCAGTGATACTGCCCCCATCGATGAGCATATGCGAACCCGGCAGCGCAAGTTTGAGGTTAGCAAATGGAATCATGTCATTAAGGAAAGGGAAACTGCCGCGGTGACTCCAGAGAGTTCTTTTTCGAAAGATGACGAGATCTCAAAACCCAAGATTGGAGAACTACAACTTCGCTTCCTGGAAAAGGAGGCTGTGCTTGAATTTGACACTCAAGGTAACAGCTCGTGGAAACAATTGACTCGCAATACGATGTCCCACTTGCGCGAAGATTTGATACGAGGGGAAATCACTTTCTCTGCTCATTGCGAATCACTCCTCAATCGAATGCATTGGCAGCATGCCATGGAGACACGTTGTGTTCTGGTTTACCAGGATCCTGATGATGTCCAAGTACTGAAGGGCATCCTGACATCGCCTACTCTGATTGGTAAATGTGTCAACAAACTGGGGCATCCTTTCAAATTCAATTGGACCCCTTTGAAATGGATGATTCGGGAGGCGGATTCCAATGAATTTGGAGATTATGAGCTATTATTGGTAGATTCCAATGAAAGACCTGTCTCCTCTCCAATGATTGTCCTGGATTGCCAGCCCAGTCTTCTTTTGTTTGATGACCAGTGGCGTTTGGGACCGTCCAGCTTATTATCATTCCTTTCTAATGATGAGCCTTGCACCATTCCAAAGGAGGTCGTCGAAAGCGACGAGGGTGTTCGGTACTTTACCCAGTCAGGTGTGTATTTGCCGGACTCACTTCAAGCCCGAGTTCAAATCATTGAGTTGCAACCGGTCATTTGTTGTCGGTTGCACCTAAAAGGGGGAGAGGAATGCCACTTGGAAATTTTTGCCGAAGATCCAAAAGGAACTTTGACCCAGGTGTGGGATGGAGAAAATTGGCGTAAAAGAGAAAAATCTTCATCGTGGGAGGGCGTAATTGTTTACTCAGGTCGAAAACTCGCATGCATTCCCAAGGTGCTTGAGCCACTCAAAGTGCGTCGCATCAACCACTACGACCGGATAGGTGCTCAAGGGAAGAAGTTGCCATTTTATCGTAAGAGTGTCACACGAGCCTTTCCTCAGCAATTTTTTGATTGGCTCGAGGGTGTGCCGCCGGAAGTCGAGGTGCGTCTGGAGGGGGAAATGAACTCATTTCGTAAACAATCCGTTTCCGGATCAGTTCATTTGGACGTTGTTGAGAATGATGTGGATTGGTTTGATGTTCAGTTGGTGGTCGATGTCAAAGATACGGAACTTTCAAAAGAAGAAATCAAATTGCTTTTGGCAGCGAAAGGTAAATGGGTGCGTATGGGGGAAAAGGGATGGCGTCGATTGTTGTTTCAACTTGATGAGGATGACAACAAGGATTTAGCCAGCTTGGGAATCAGCCCTGAACAAATGACAGGCGAACATCAACGATTTCATGCGCTTCAACTTGCCAATCCTGTTGCAAAAAAATTCATGCCCAAGTCCCAGGCTGAAATGATTTCACGTCGTGGTGAAGAGATACAAACCAAAGTGCAGCCAGACATTCCAAAATCAATTCATGCCACTCTCAGACCCTATCAATTGGATGGTTTCCACTTTCTGGCTTACCTTTCAACCAATCGATTTGGCGGTATCCTTGCCGATGATATGGGATTGGGCAAAACACTTCAGACGCTCGCCTGGCTTGAGTGGCTGCGTCAGGATTCAACGCAGTCTGACATGTCATCTCTGGTTGTCTGCCCCAAGAGCGTGATGGAAAACTGGCGCTTTGAAGCGGAACGGTTTGTTAGTGGGTTGAAAGTACGAGTTTGGGCCGCTGCAGAACTAGGCGAATTACAGGACTCCGCAAGCCGACATCACCTCCATATTATAAATTATAACCAGCTTCGTATGGTTGGGGAATTATTGGGAGCGATTCCATTCCTTGCCATTATTCTGGACGAAGGGCAAAATATTAAAAATCCCTCATCGCAAACCTCTCAGATTGCCCGAGAACTTAATGCCCTGCACCGATTGGTTCTCACCGGTACTCCCATTGAGAATCATTTGCTGGACCTGTGGAGCCTGATGGCCTTCGCAATGCCTGGTGTTCTTGGGAGTCGAAATCAGTTTGGCAAGTTGTACAATGCTAAAGAGGATCCCTATGCACGACTCAGATTGTCCGCCCGTGTTCGTCCCTTCCTCATACGACGGACCAAGTCACAAGTTGCGAAGGATTTGCCGGACCGCATTGAGGAAGATTTATTGTGTGAGATGGAAGGGACGCAAAAAACTTTGTATCAGGCTGAACAAAAACGTGCTCAGCAAATGTTGCTCAAAGTCAAATCCAAAAAGGAATTGGACAAATTACGTTTTAATTTTCTGACCTCCCTCTTGCGATTGAGGCAAATCTGTTGCCATCCGAAACTGATTCAAGCCAGTTCAAAAGCCAAAAGTGCCAAATTGCAAGCCTTGCTGGAGCAATTGGAACCTATCATTCAGGAAGGCAATAAAATTTTGGTGTTTTCACAGTTTGTCGAAATGCTATCCATGATTGAAACGGAACTGGAGAAGAAAGATTGGAAAACCTGGATGCTCACAGGAAAAACAGAAAATCGAGGTGAATTGGTAAAAAACTTTCAGCATCATGAAGGTGCCGGCGTTTTTCTTATCTCTCTCAAGGCTGGAGGCTCGGGCTTGAACCTCACAGCCGCAAGTTATGTTGTTCTTTTCGATCCATGGTGGAATCCCGCAGTGGAAAATCAGGCGATTGACCGGACCCATCGAATTGGGCAAAAAAATAGTGTGGTGGCATATCGTTTCCTCATCAAAAACAGCATTGAAGAAAAAATCCGTAAACTCCAAGCCGGTAAGAAATCCATGGCTGAAGATGTGTTGGGAGAAGAGAAATTTGCCGCGGCCTTGAGTTTGGAGGACTTTGAGTTCCTCTTCTCTTAGTTTATTTGATGCCAGGGGTTCAATACCGTCTTTTTCTTTTGGCCGTTCCGGAAGCGTTGTTCCAGGATTGCAACGCCTACCCAAATGCCTGAATGAATTTGTGAATTTCATTGAGTTTGGCCGTTGCCGATTTCCTGGTGAGCCGTGGGAATTTGCCATTCATCATAAACCATTGCCCATTGCGCATGATCTTTAGCTTATCGCGTTGTGTGGCTATTTCACTGATGCCTTTCAGAAAGGCTTTCCATTTTAGATCACTCACGAGCATCAAGCGTTCCACTGAGTCCGGCAAGGGGCCGTAACGGTCTCTAAGTTCGTTTTTCAGTGATTGCAGGGACTCGGTATCATTGATCTCAGCAATCTTTCTATAAAATTCAATACGTTGCTGAGGTTCATTGACATAATCCAGGGGCAGGTAAGCGGGTTCTTTGATGACCTCTTTTGCGACGTCCTTGGGTGCTTCGTTTGCGTCCGTTGTTTCCACATAAACCGCTGTTTCGCGAGGCACCGAGATTTCAATGTTTTCTGATCGATCGTGTCTTCGTGGCTTTTTCTTTTCTTTTGATTCGGATGGAGTCTTTTCACCAGGATTCGTCAGAAGAAAGTCGAAATCAGTTTTGACTTCGACGCGTGGTGGGATCTTTTCACCGCGCAGAGAACTGATGCTTTGTTTCAACAGTTGACAATACAGGTCAAACCCAATGGCCGTGATATGACCGCTTTGTTGGGCTCCCAATAAGTTTCCGGCTCCTCGAATTTCAAGGTCTCGCATGGCGATTTTGAATCCGCTACCCAGTTTGGAATACTGTTTCATGGCGCTCAATCGTTTACGCGCATCCGTCAGGACTCCCGCATGACGGGGAAGCAACAGGTAGGCATAGGCCTGGTGTTTGTAGCGTCCAACTCGACCGCGTAACTGGTAGAGTTCACTTAGACCGAATCGGTCCGCACGGTCGATGATGATGGTATTGGCGTTGGGGATATCGATGCCACTTTCAATGATGGTTGTGGAAACAAGGATGTCCGCTTCACCATTGATAAAGGTGCGCATGACCGATTCGAGTTCCTTTGCCTCCATCTGGCCATGCCCCACAACAATGCGCGCATCAGGAACCAGTTTTTGTATCTTTTGAGCCATGACGCTGATAGTTCCTACGCGATTGTGCAGAAAGTAAACCTGGCCCTGTCGATTGAGTTCACGTCGCAAGGCATTTTTGATGGCATCCTCATCAAAGGGAATGACAATGGTCTCAACAGGTAAACGGTCTTGAGGCGGAGTTTCGATGGTGCTCATGTCGCGAGCACCCATCAATGCAAGGTGAAGCGTGCGAGGTATAGGCGTCGCACTCAGCGTGAGCACGTCGACAAGTTTGCGCATGAGTTTGAACTTTTCCTTTTGAGCCACACCAAACCGCTGCTCTTCATCAATCACCACCAAACCCAGGTCTTTAAAAGTGACGTCCTTTTGAATCAGTTTATGAGTTCCGATGACAATATCGACGGATCCGGTTGCCAGGTCTTGTATGATTTGTCGGGCTTGCTTGGGTTTTTGAAATCGGGACAAAAGCTCTACGCGCACCGGGTAGTCCGCCATTCGATCGGCAAAGGTGTTGTAATGCTGCTGAGCGAGCACCGTGGTGGGAACCAGAATTGCAACCTGGCGACCGCCCATGACGGCCTTGAATGCGCTACGGATGGCGACTTCAGTTTTGCCGAATCCGACATCACCACAGATCAATCGATCCATGGGCTTGGGTCGTTCCATGTCTTGTTTGGTGGCATCGATGGCACGGACCTGATCCTCGGTTTCTTCGTAAAGAAAGGCGCTTTCAAATTCCCTTTGCCACGTTGTGTCATCGCCAAAAGCGTGCCCTGATTCAGAAGCTCGCACCGCCTGGATTTGTAAAAGCTCGCCTGCAAGATCACGAATGGCTTTTTCGGCCTGCTTTTTAGCGTTCAGCCAGCGTTTTCCCCCCAGAGTATTCAACTGAGGTCTACCTTTTCCGGCCCCTATGTACTTGCTGACGAGATGAGCTTCGCTGACAGCCACATAGAGTTTTGGAGGTTCGTCACCATATTCTTTCGCGGCGTATTCGATGACAAGATATTCGGGGCCTGTCTCTTCATCGGTGTCCTTGGAGGTAGCCCCTACCGGCGGGAGTCTTCGCAGTCCCACGTAACGCCCAATTCCATGTTGGAGGTGCACGACATAATCTCCTTCTTCCAGGTCGGCAAAATCGATTTGAAGGATGGACTTTGCCGCTGCTGCATGAGGTGATTTTAAACGACGAGGGCGTTGAACTTTATAGCGACCAAATATCTCCGCATCCGTCACAACAGCACACCCTAGAGTGTCTGCCACAAATCCACGGCTGAGGCTTCCGGTTAACAGGTGGAGATTATCTGTCAGTTCTGACTTCTCGTTGAATCCAGATTCATTCCAGATCTCTTGGAACCGTTGACTTTCTCCTTCGTTATTGCATACCACCAGAACTTGATGTCCTCTTCGTAGCCAGCGATGCATCTGATCCAAAAAATCATGACGTTGTTTTTCTGCAATATGTGCCTCCGGTCGTCGGTCACCCAAAGGACGATAGAGTTCCATGGATTCCAGATCCGGATGCAACTCAATACCCTGATGATCAGAGATGGGTTTTGGGGCATCTTCCAGGTCGGCCCAGTCCTGATCAGCCTCTTTCAATTCCGCACGTTGAAACCCGCTTTCATCCAGGCGTTTTTTTAGACCATACCAATCGAGAAAATAGGGATCATCTTCTGGGATCTGTTGCATGTAATGTTCTGCTGCCTCCTGTAATCCGACAGGTTCGGTGTCCAGGATGCATGCATTTTGGGGGAGGTAATCCAGAAGGTTCCAGAAGGAGCTTGTTTCATGCCTTGCTGAGTCAGAGCTTTTTTCAATCGACTGCTTGATGATTCCAAGTTCGCCTCCAGGTGTGAGTTCCACTTGTTCAATACGATCTCGAGTAAGTTGCGATTCGGGTTGGAAATAACGAATGGACTCCAGTTCATCTCCAAAAAATTCTAGACGGACAGGCCAGGGGCTGCTCAGGGGGAAAACATCCAAAATGCCACCACGAAGTGCGATTTCTCCCTTCTGCGTGACCTTTGCTTCGGGTTCGTAGGCCTGATCTTCCAGCCATTCCACCAGATCCAGTGGATCGATCTCATCACCTACCTTCAAGGTCCGTGTTCGTGCCTTTAGCTCGTCGGGTTCAAAGGTCCGTTGCATTAGAGCCTGGATGGTGGTGACAATAACGGGAGGTGAATGTTCCTCCGGGTTTGCCTGCCATTGCAAAAGAGCGGTCAGAGTTTCAAGTCGTTCACTGATGACATCGGCGTGAGGTAGTTTGGCTTCATGCGGAAGGTGTTCCCAGGCGGGGAAAAAGTAAGGTTGAGTCCACGCAGATGCTTCCTCTTGATCTGAGAACCATCCTAACCAGGTTGTCAGATCCTGGTGCATGGATTCCTGGAATTTGAGTCCGGAGGTAACCACAACCAGGGGGCGTTGTGGATTTGCTACCTTGCAACAGGCTGCCATGAACGGCCAGCTGGCTTGTGGAGCAGGGGCCCAACGAAAGAACGGACGTTTTGCGCAAGATTGCACCACCTCTTTCCACCACGGAGACTCATTCCAGAAAGTCCATGGCTGAGCAGATGGTTGGTTTATGTTTTTACGTCTGGGGTTCATTTTTGAAACCAATTTTCGTTGGGCGTGATTTTTTTTAAATTCCCATGTCACCCATCAGGCCTGGGTTATCCCTTTTTTGCCACGAAGGTGTGCGCCTTACTCCTGATTAATGAGTCGGTAAAAGCCAGATTCCTCGTTAACGGGTAGGGTGATTTGCCAACGTTCATTTTCAAGGGTTGGTGATATATTCAAAGTGTCCCAGGTATCAATCCTCAGGTTGGGAGAGAATTCCAAGATGGTGTTGATGTCTTCGGAGGCCGGCCAGGATAATGTGAGGGAGTTTGCCTGCCGGGTAAACTCAAGGCGTGGCACAGGATTGGGTGATGGCAGAGAAGCCACCGAAACTGATGCAACAAAGATATCCTGATTTCCAGCTGACTCAAAAGTGAAATCACCGAACTTCGGCATATGAGATCCCAGGAATGGATGTGAATAGCTATCGTAAATTCCTGAATAATAAATCCTGTTTCCCTTCGTCGCACATTTGTGTCCCGATTCGTTATTTCCTCCTGTATTGGCATAAACCTCGATAGGATCAAAATTCAGATCGCAAATGATAAGCGAAGCATCTGTTGAGTTACCCAATAAGCCAGATGAAGTTGTGATACTTAAACCGTTATTGAATAAATGAGTTCCGACAATTTCTCCTACAAGTATGGCTTGGTCGTTTTGATTAACGGTAAGATGACGCAACCTCAGCAAATTCCCTACTCCAAAATTACTCACATCGCTGTACAAGGCGTCGGATACATATTTCAGTGTTTTAACCATTCCGTTTTTATCGAAACGTGCCAGGGCTCCAAACCACCCGGTATCGCTTGATTCAAGTTTGGCTCCATCCCCAAAGTCGATGACCTGCGGCCCTCCAACACCAAAGCCAGTGATCACATCTCCATTGGAGGTTTCAGCGATACCCCAAGAATCTGACCCGCTTGACGAGGTCTTTTTAATCCATAAGAATGTGCCATCGGTTTGGAATTTGGCCACAAAGGCAACTTCATAAGGATTGTAACTTCCATCACCAACTTTGCCCGCCACATAAATATGTTGACCATCAGCAGACGGCAGAATGTGATCCAGTCCACTGTCAATAGTTGGGTGGTTATTCACACCTGGAGTGGGTATTTGTTTTATCCACAAAATCTTTCCGTCGTAGTCCATTTTAATCAGCAACGCTGATTGCAAATTATCATGAGCATAACCCGGATCTGTGACTCCGTTTAATGTGATTCTTCCATCTGCTGTAGCTGCCACGTATATATCATGTTCTGTGACTTCAATGGCGGTAACTCTGAATTCGATGAATTGTCTTACACGGTCAATCTTATCAATAGGCTGCATGACCCAATCGAATTTTCCATCGACGCCCAGCTTTCCGATGAATGTTCCGCTATAAACCGCATGTCCATCAAGATCACCTGCTTTTGTTCCGGCAGCAGCGACGACTGTTCCATCATCAGAAACACCAATTGCACCGAACATTCTTCCGGTAGATTCGGCAACAATGTTTTTCGACATCAGTTGTTTTCCACTCCTATCGTACTTTACGAGGATTGTGTTCTTTGCCGGATGTGTGTAAGTGTCCGCTCCGAAGGTAACATTTGAATCGTATTTAAGGAGAACATAACTGTTCTCATGTGCATCGACTTTAAAATCCAGAAACTCTTCTTTCTTTGATCCTCCACCGTGAGAGGCGAAATGATAGGTTTCCCCCATTAGGTTACTGCTGAGAAATAAAACAGAAACGATGCAGGCAATGTTTCTATTGATAAATGACTCTAATAAATGTTGGTGGTTGATTGGATATTTCATTGGCTCATTGATTTTATGAGATGGATTTCATGAAGTTAGATATTTCTCCAAGTTGGTAATGGAGTGGACAAGGTCCCCTAACGGCCATCTAATGCAAGCATGCATGTTTGCATTAGAAAAATCCAGTTCGTTATCCGCGGTTTTAGCCTGATATCCTAGTTCAATTGCTCAGATAATCACTCTCGATATCTAGAGTTGCACGAGGATAATCAAGAAATTCGGCCACTTCAGCAACCCAGATTTGTCCCTGATAAATGAAACTGAAATGGGTGCCGGATGGGTTGAGGTGAAAATGCCTGGGATTTTTAAAAGGCACATCGGGTTCGAGCATGATCGATTGCTTGGTTTCAATGTCCCACAGTTCAATTTGCAATTGAGTAGTGTCAAAACTCAAAAATGGAAATGTTGGTGTTCTGCGAACTCGCCAAGCATTGGCATACTGGTCGTGTACGATTAGCCACAAATGACCATTCTCGCTTGTACAAATATCCAGATTAAATGTCATCATGGCATTCTGAACCATCAACTGTGAAGCAGAATTCGATTCCGGGCTTTTACTATTGAATGGAACCATGCTCACTAAAATGTCTTCTTCACTTTCCTCAAAATTGTTCGAAAGCTGAACCATTACTAAGTGGGTTGCATTTCTGATTTGGAAAGGTGGTAGTGGGAGGAATGGCAGGACCATCTGTTCAACTTGCCATTCTTGGTTTTGCGTTGAAAACACAATTGGCTTTATTAACCAATGCGAGGTTTTATTCTCGTCCTCTGATTTATCCGGAATCCAAGAAAACCATCCTGATTCATCTGGAAGCCAACAGTTGTTATGCGTAGTGACTTGGACTTTTTTAAATTCGGTTGCTGTCTTATTCTCGAAATCAAACATGACGCGAGTTGCATTTGTATGAATACCATAAGTGATTCCAAGACGCTTTCCAGATGGTGAAGCAAACATATTGAAATATTTGCCACGCTCCTCCATGTCCTGAAGATACGGTGACAATTCCTCGATGATCGATTCCGAACCATCTCGAATGTCAGCTTTCACGCACAAGAAATCCCCTTGGTTCTTTTCACGCAGAAAGAAAATCTCATGATCGGATAACCACCCAAAATCATTGGGAGCTTGCAGATCCATTTTGATGACTGGTTTTGCAATCTCAGTCAACGGAGTTGGTGGATTTGTCTGGAGTTTGACAAGTTGCCAAGCAGTTACTAAAACAAGCAATGAAACAGCGGCGATTCCAACTATGAGAAGATAGTGCTTGATGCTCCGTGCTTTCATTGCCCGAAGCAATAAAGTGTCTGGCTTGTTCGGAGGTATAATCGATCATCCACCGCCGCGGGGGTAGCCATGATTGGATCGTCAAAATCAATTTGAAACACGATTTTCAATTCAGGTGAACCTGCTTCCATGGCGCTGACGACTCCGGATTGAGACGCGACTACGATGTGTTTGCCGGCACCAATTGGAGAAGAGTAATAATCTCCCAAAGCCCCCAGTCTTTCTTCCCGATACAGAACTTTTCCCGTATTCGCTTCCATGCAAGACAGCATGCCTCCATTTTTTACCATGTAGACATGGCCCTGATAAACCAGAGGTGAAGGGACGTAGGGTAAACCGCGTGTTTGTTTCCAGGACAAGGTTGGGGTGGCATTCAATGATTTGCCAGGTTTGAGAGCCAGTAACGCATTTTCACTTTTGTTAAAAATGTCGGACATGGTTTCCCACTCAGTGCGGTCGATACGACCGTTTTTGTTCGCGTCGATGTAGGGAAAGTGCATACGGGCCGGTCCTGTGGCTTCCGATCTTGTGATGGCTGAATCGTCGTCTTCATCGTGTTCAAGAAGTTCATCAAAACTTGGAATCCTTGAAACGCCGGCGCCCATGGTCCATCCCGAGACAAAAAGCTGGTTCTCGTCAAATGCAGGAGAAGCGACGGTTTCATTAGGAAGGCCTCCGACTTCCCAGGCAAGCTGTCCGTTTGAAATATCATAGGCACAAACGCGCAGTGTGCCGGAGGTGACCAGCAGTTTGGGATCATCGGGTGGCCAGGTGATGGGAGTTGAAAAACCCCGTCTGAATCCTGGTCGCGGAGATGTCCAAAGTTTTTTTCCTGAATCAGCGTCCACACAAAGAATGTGAGAATCAACGTCTTGATCAATTTGAAGGAAGACACGCCCTTTTGCGAGGATTGGAGAGGAGGAGGCTCCATGTTGCGTGACCGGGACGGGTAGGGGCAGTTTCCACTTTTCCCGGCCTTTCAGGTCGAATGCAAGCAACCCATAGGATCCGAAATAAACAAAGACAGATTTGCCATCCGTTGTTGGAGTCGAATTGGCGGGAGTGCCATTTCGATGCCCGCGCTCAATTTTGGTTGGTGATACAGAATGCTTCCAAAGCAAGGATCCATCGTGCCGATTCAACGCCAGCGTAGTGAGTTTATCTTCCTCATATGTGGTGATAAAAAGATTGTCACCCCAGATACATGGCGAGGAGTGCCCGGGACTCATCTCCTTTTTCCAAAGCACCGCCTGCTCAGGCCCAAATGGGATGGGAAGTGAAGTATCGGGAGATCGACCTTGTCCGTGTGGACCTCTGAATTGAGGCCAGTTTGATTCCTGTGCGCCCAAAAAATGAACTCCCAAAACTGCCAGGAAACCCAGATGAAGAATCACCAAATATAAACTCTTCGGTGAGCCTATGATGGAAATTCGAGATTTCATGTCCTTGCCTTTAAGGAGCAACCGGTGCATCGGTGGCCTTGCCACCGCCTTTTCCATCCTTGGTTTGTCCCAGAATCTTGGTCAGATACATTCCAGCTATTCCGCCGGCGGCCAAGGCAATCCCGCCACATACCCAATACGGAAGTGGCATATGAATGCCGTATAGAGTCGTGGCGAATGGAGGCCCTATGATGCGAGCCATTGCCGAAGCACTTTGTGAAACGCCCAAATTTGTTCCTTGTTCGTTATCAGGTGAAACAATTGAGATCAATCCAGTGAGAGGGGCTCGATTGATCCCTGAAAAAATGGCGTAAACTGCCAGGGAGAGCAAAATCCAGAAAAGGTTTGCCGTGACCGGAATCATGACAAAACTGGCTGTCAAACCAAAAAAACTGGCGAAGATCAGCGGTTTTTCACCGAAACGATTGACCAGTTTGCCTATCGCCCCTCCCTGGACTCCCGCTGCGATGAAGCCTGAATAGGCCAGCAGGTAATAACAATCAGACAGTTTGTAACCGAAATAATTCATCAACAACAACGGCAGCGTACTTTCAAAACATGCAAAACAAAGGGTGGCAAGAAATACCAGGACGATCAGTAATCGTAGCTTGGGTTGACCCAGCGTGTGCATCCATTGCTGCAACTGAGGGCGTCGGACCGCCGGTTTGGCATCTTTACTCCTGCTTTCAGCAAGAACAAAGCAGGCGGCCACAAAATTAATCAAACAAATGGTTGCCGCAACCCAGCCCGGCCCGGAAAGTCCCCACACCTGGGCGCTCAATCCTCCTATGACCGGACCAAAAATAAAGCCCAGGCCAAACCCCATTCCAATCACCAGTCCTACGCCACGCGAACGTTTTTCAGGAGGTGTTATATCGGCAACATAAGCCGAAGCGACAGAAAGGTTGGCTCCAAAGATCCCTGCCAGCATTCTGGACATAAGCAGGATCATCAAACCATACGTACCCGTCAGAGTGCTGGCATATCCAAAAATCGCGTATGAAATGGTCGAGCCCGCGGTGCTCATCAAAATAATTGGCCGCCGTCCGACCCGATCCGAAAGCTTGCCCCAGACCGGCGCAAAGAAGAACTGCATCAGGTTGTAGGAGGCAATGATGCATCCGATGGTGAAACCAGAAGCGCCAAATCGTTCAGAATAAACAGGAAGCAACGGCAGTACGATGCCGAAACCCACCAAGTCGACAAAAACGATCAGAAAGATAATAAACAGTGTCGGTTTTTTCATTCGGATCTCCAATGATACGAGTGGCGAAGGTAACCGTTACCCATTGGAGGGTCAAAGGAGAAAATCAAAAAGAGTGAGGAGCAAGCATCAAAATCCTCAGTTCATTCAGTGGTCGCACACGACGTTGGCCGGTGAGTTGCATCGAAATACCAGGCTGGTTCACATGGATTGGTCGTGGGTTTTCAAGCGATAGACTTTTTTGCACGCTCAATTCCGTTTGACGCCAAGCAATGATTTCGTTCGAATAGGCATCCGTTCAACCCATAAGCTTATGATGAATCAAAAAATTTCACGTCGTGGTGCATTGAAATCTTTGACCGCCACGGGTATGGCTGCTGCCGCCAGTTCGTCCATCGCTTCACAACTTGAAGCTGCCAATATCAAGCCGGTAAAACTCAATGGAAATGTGAATCACTCCGTTTGTAAATGGTGCTACCCGAAGCTGAGTCTGGAAGAACTCGCAGAAGCTGCCTCGCAATTTGGGATGCATTCTATTGAATTACTCACCCCGGAACAGTTTCCAGTGATTCAAAAGTATGGTCTAGTTTGCGCCATGTCCAACGGACCTGGTGGCATCACCAAAGGATTTAATCGCATCGAGCATCATGCCAATTTAATTGAAGGATTCGAGCGCATGATTCCGCAGGTTGCCGATGCCGGCTTTCCCAACATCATCTGTTTTTCGGGTAACCGGGAAGGATTGGACGATGAGCAGGGGTTGGAAAACTGCGCCATAGGCCTGGAGAAGGTCATGAAAACCGCCGAAAAATACAAGGTGACCGTCTGTATGGAACTGCTGAACAGCAAAGTGAATCACAAGGATTATCAATGTGATCACACAGAGTGGGGTGTTGCTTTGGCCAAGCGCATAGGTTCCGAACGTTTCAAACTCCTTTACGATATCTATCATATGCAGATTATGGAGGGGGATGTGATACGAAATATCAAAGAATTCCATCCTTACATCGGGCACTATCACACAGGTGGAAATCCCGGTCGAAATGAAATCGACGAAACACAGGAACTCAACTATCCTGCCATTTGTAAGGCTATCGTAGAAACTGGATTCAAAGGATACATCGCCCAGGAATTTATCCCGGTCCGGCACCCGCTCGGAAGCTTGTACGAGGCAGTGCGTACCTGTGATGTCTGAGTCTTCTAAGAACTCTATCCAATCCAGATTTAAAACCTGGGTACCTCCACTGGCATTCATCTGCCTGCTGGGGGTATCCTGGCTTTTTTACCACGCAGAGCCCCGCCATGATGGGCGGAGTTTTTCCTCGTGGATGAATTTTTACCAAAAGGGCATCTCCCCTGATCGTGCTCAATCAGCGATTTATGCCATGGGGACAGATGCAGTCCCGCACCTTGCTTCCAGGCTCAGACCTCGCAGTGGATTACTGGCGCGGGTGTATGAAAGCAATACGCTCATAGCCGGGCTCATGGATCGCTTTTTTCAATACGGACAAAGATCCAACAGGATACATCCCCAAGCGATGATTGCAGAAGATTTGTTGAAAAATGCACCCGAGTTATGGAGTGAAAGTGTCGAGGATTCCATGATCCAGATTCTGATACACGGAAGGGGTGAGGATCAGGCAGCTTCTTTGAGGGTTTTGGATGCATATCAACCCGATCCCAAACAGGTTTATCCGACTTTGAAATCCATCTTACGCGGAAACAATGCGAAAACCATCAAGGCTGCACTTGAATTTGTTCGTAACCAAAGATGGGAAGCCAAGCCTTTGGAAGATGAGCTTATCGGACTGTTCGGACACTCGGACAAAACCATTCAAAACAAAGCAGTCGTTGTTGCCATCATTTCCAAAGTGGATGCAAATAAAGCCATGCCCGAACTGAAGCCTCTATTGGACACCATGCAAGGCAGTCACACTCGACGAATTGCGATTCAGCTTTTATCGGCCATTGCTCTACCTTCGCCTGAGCACATTCGATATTTGGAGGAGGGGCTCAATGATCCGTCCGATGAAGTGCGCCGATATGCTGTTCTTGGTTTGGGGCGTTTAGGTTCCAGTGCCCTTGGAAGTCTGGATGGAATGCTCAAATTGCTGAGTGATGAGAATTTCGGAGTCCGTATGTCTGCTGCCGATGCCATTGGTGACCTTGGGCCGGGGGCTTCCAGGGCCATTCCGCAACTGATTCGAACTTTGAACAATGATTTTTCAGGGATTGGCCAGCATTGCCGTCGCGCGATTGAAAAGATTGATCCCGAGCAGGCAAAAAATATCATGATCCGGTGAAAACTTGCATGTCCCCTCTTGACGAATTGGAAAAGTATATTTTACTTCATCACCCATGAGTCAAAAAACGGAAAAACATGAATTTCAGGCGGAAATCCAGCAGTTGCTGGATATTGTTATTCATTCCCTCTACACGGATAAGGAAATTTTTATCCGGGAACTGATTTCTAATGCATCGGATGCTTGTGAGAAGTTGAGGTTCCATCAAACAGCAGGGAAGGAAATCCATGAACCCGATACCGAGCTGAAAATCACTATTGCCACCGACGATAAGGCCAACACGATTACTATCACGGATACTGGCATTGGGATGACTCGCGATGAATTGGTCGAGAATTTGGGCACCATCGCTCATTCTGGTTCCAAAGCCTTCCTTAAACAAATTGCCGAAGGAAAGGAAAAACCGGATGCCAACCTCATAGGCCAATTTGGGGTGGGATTTTACTCGGCGTTCATGGTTGCCGAGGAAGTTAAAGTTCATACGCGTTCCTTTGTCGCAGATAAACCAGGTCACACATGGATTTCGCAGGGAGCCGGCACTTACGAGATTGAGGAAACTCCCGATTGTCCGCGCGGCACACGCATTTTCATCAAACTCAAAGATGAGGATAAAGATTTCGCCCAAAAGATGCGTGTGGAGTCGATCATCAAGCAGTATTCGAATTTCGTCACTTTTCCCATCGAACTGAATGGTGAAGTGGTGAACAAGGTGAGTGCCATCTGGACACGAAGTAAAAGTGAAGTCACCGAGGAAGAATACAAAGAGTTTTACCACTACATCGGACATGATCATGAGGATCCTTTGACTCGACTTCATTTTTCAGCCGATGCTCCCTTGGCCATTCAGTCACTCTTGTATGTCCCTGCCAAGAATATGGAGAACATGGGGATTTCACGGAGCGAAAGTGAAGTTCACCTGTATTGCCGCAAGGTGTTGATTCAATCCAAGGCCGAGGGCCTGTTTCCTGATTGGTTGCGTTTCTTGAAAGGCGTGGTCGATAGTGAAGATCTGCCATTGAACATTTCCCGTGAAACCATGCAGGACAGCGCGTTGATGCAAAAGTTGAACAAGGTTTTGACGACGCGTTTTCTCAAGCATCTTGATGAATTAAGCCGAAAAGATTCTGAAACCTTCTATAAGGTATATGATCAGTATCACAAGTTTTTGAAGGAAGGTGTCGCAACTGATTTTACTCATCGCGATAACCTTGCCAAGTTGTTGCGATTCGAATCGACCAGTATCGACAGGGATCAAAAGACTTCACTCAAGGAATACATTGAACGCATGCCGGAAGGGCAAACCGAGATTTATTACCTTCTGGCTTCCGGTCGTGATGCCGCCGAAGAGAGTCCTTATCT
This sequence comes from uncultured Verrucomicrobiota bacterium, assembly GCA_964342825.1. Lineage (GTDB taxonomy): Bacteria > Verrucomicrobiota > Verrucomicrobiia > Limisphaerales > AAA164-E04 > AAA164-E04. The sequence goes on along the minus strand of CAYFHO010000014.1, from coordinate 46,774 downwards.
GGAAGTGTTCAAAGCGAAGAAATATGAGGTGCTGTTTCTTTACGACCCGATCGACGAAATTGTCATGGATCACCTTGGGCAGTTCGAGGAGAAATCTCTCACCTCTGCTGAGAAAGCGGATTTAAAGATTGAGGACGAAGAAAAAAAGGCTGAGCAACTTTCTGAAAAGGATGCTGAGGCATTGGCTAAATGGGCCAAGGACAAGTTGGGTGACAAGGTGGAATCAGTTCGTATTTCCACTCGATTGGTTGACAGCCCTGCGGTCGTTCTGGACAGTGACAAAACCATGACCGCCGGTATGCGCAGATTCATGAAATCCATGAATCAGGATGCAGGCCCCGTGAAGTTGGACATGGAACTGAATCCGCGACACCCCATTGTTTCTCAGTTGCATTCCTTAAAGGCCTCCAATGAGATTCTCGCCACAAAAGTGACTGAGCAGTTGTTCGACAACGCACGTTTGGCTGCCGGTGTCGTTGAAGATCCCAAGACCATGGTGAAGCAATTGAATCAATTACTTGAGCAGGTGCTCACCACCAGCAAATAATCGCATTCCCTGAAGTTTTGATTCAGGTCAAATCCAGGTAGAACCCTTATCCAACAAAAAGACCCCCGAGTATTACAAAGCTCGGGGGCCTTTTTCTTTGTAAAATTCTAGTCTTTCTTTTCCACACGAATGGATTCAATGACCACCGGGGTATTTGGCTTACTGGAGGCGTCGGTTTCCAGGAGGCTGATCTTTTCAACCACATCCATTCCTTCGATGACTTTACCGAAAACCGTATGCTTACCTGTCAGGTGATGGGTGTCCTCCACATTGATGAAAAACTGAGATCCGTTGGTGTTGGGACCTGAGTTTGCCATGGCGATGACTCCTTTGAGCGGTTTCTTAGGTGCGAGACTCTTATCGAAAACGTAGCCCTGGTTGGTGTAAACATCGAGCAATGACATGGCATTGACGGTTTTCTGAATCTCTTCGATCCTGGCTTTGAATTCTTCTTCTGTCTTGATCCCCATTTTTTGCAGAGCCGGCCCCAGGATGGAGCGTTGAAATTGATCTTGAGAGCGAATGAGTAGCCATGGATGTGTCTGGCCTTCCCGAATTGCATCCAGCTTATCCAACCCCAACCCAACAGCATTGATCTCATCCTTGAACTGATATCCAGGACCACCGGTCCCGGTTCCGAGTGGGCACCCCCCCTGAATCATGAAATCCTTGATCACGCGATGGAAGGTGAGGCCATCGTAAAAGGGTTTTGTAACCTCCTCACCGGACTTTGGATCCTTGAAGGCTTTGCGTCCTTCAGCAAGATCGATAAAATTCTTAACAGTCTCAGGGGCGGCTTCAGGCCAGAGTTCCAGGCGCACATTTCCTTGAGAAGTTTTCATGACAACCACCGGATGGGTTGCTTCTTTGCCTTCTGCGGCTTGTGATTTCATTGAAAAGCTGGTTGTGAAAAGAGCCACGGCCGTCACCATGGCGGCTCCTTGTCGGAATAAGTTAGTAATTTTCATGCCTAAAAGTTTGAGAGTAGTGAATTATGAATCAATTGCTAGCTTTCTTGAAGAAAAGAAGGTGTTGCCTCGGGAGGGCCTCGTAACTTCGGACCCACTCAAAGCCTTGAAATTCAGCTTCTTTTTTGACCTGTTTCTTGGACATTTTGTGCAACAATTTGATGGGCACTCGTGGATCCTCCAAACGATATTCGGCCCAAACCACCATTCCATTTGGTTTTAATGCCTGATGTATGGCCGTCATCATTTCGTGTGGATAGGAAAACTCATGGTAAACATCCACCATCAAAACCAAATCCACCGATGCCTCCAGAAGATTGGGAGATTTTTCTGTTCCCTGAATCATTTCCACATTTCGAATACCCTCGCGTTCAAGGTTGCGTTTCAAAATTTCCAACATTTCCGGTTGAATGTCCACGGCAAGCACCTTTCCTTCAGCGCCAGCCTTGGCTGCCAGACGGCGGGTGAAATAGCCACTACCCGCTCCTATGTCCGCGATCACCTGGCCGGGACGGATGCCCAGGGCTTCGATGAGCAAGTCGGGTCTTTCTTCCTGAAAACGTTCGGGGCGTTCCAGCCAATTCGCCCCTAAATGCCCCATTACATGGGAAATTTCACGGCCTTGATAAACTTTGCCAATTCCATCCCTGCTTGGGCGAGGCATCGTTTGGTAATGGGGCGGCTTATCAGAGGACGCTTCTTGTGCATCACTGACAGTAATAGCGAGCAAAAAAATCAGGGTGCCCACCTGAAGTGGTCTTGTTGTTTTGGTGAAGGTTCGCATGAGGCAATGTTGAATGGGAGTATTCCCTGTTGTTTTACGTGGTTCAGTTAATGGACATTATCCTTTTGAAATTGCAAGTTTGGAATCTCATTATGGCTTAAGGATGGTCTTCATCATTTCCGCCTTTGATGGGCGTGGGCGTATGCGAGCGGGGGTGACGCCCCCGGTTCGGCGGTCGAATTCATCAGGGGTTCGAACAGATGGAATTCTGTCTTGTGTGGCTTGCCTCCAGGTTTGCATGACTTGTCGGTGTTTCTGCAACACGGTCTGGTATGCCGGGTTGTTTGCAAGGTTGTTGATCTCGTGTGGATCTTTGACGAGATCATATAGTTCTTCTTTGGGACGCGGGAGGGCGAGGCACTGCTGTTGATGTGATTCAAGTTTGCCAGCTTCATGGAGTTTCAGCATGGTTTGAAATACCGGCCCTCTCACCGCATCCGCCGGGGGAGTCATGGGGAGATCATGATAATCATTGAGGATATATTTGTAGCGGTGAGACCTTACCGCCCTTGAGTGGTCTTCGTAGTCATGCCAGTGTTTTTCAGCAAAACAGTAATTTCGGATGGCTTGTCTTGGGTTGCTCAATAAAGGGGCAAAGGATTGGCCATCCATGTCTTGCGGGATGGGAATTCCTGCAAGTTCCAGAAAACCAACTCCAAGATCAATGGAGCTCAGCATTTCTTTGCAAATAGAATGAGGTTCGATTTTTTGGGGCCATACAGCAAACATGGGGGTCCGAATTCCACTGTCATAAAGTGTGGTTTTGTCCCTTGGGAAAGGGCGGCCATTGTCGCTGATAAAGACAATCAATGTATTTTTCGCAATCCTCTGATCCTCCAATGCATCCATGACTTTGCCGATGAATCGATCCAAGCGGGTGGCTTCATCGTAATAAAGTGCCATATCTTTAGGAACTTCGGGTGTGTCGGGCACATAGGGTGGTAAAATAACGTCCTCAGGTTTGTGGGGGTTTTCCAGGATGCCTTCGTCATAGGGTCGATGTGGATCCAGGGCAGCAAGCCAAAGAAAAAACGGTTGATCCTTCGGACGAGCATTCAAGGCGGTTAACCAATCGGCGCATCCGCTCCTGGCGTCCCCAATGGCTGTTTCTTGAAACTTCCCTGTTTCCCCGGCTTTGCCAGATGGAAGTTGAAAACCTGAAGTATCGACTTCCCAAACACGGTCAAATCGATCTTTGATTTCGTTACCCAAATGCCATTTACCAGCTGCGGCTGTCCAGTACCCGGATCTGCGCAACAATTCCACAAAAGTCACTTGGTTTCCAGGTAGCGGCCAATGTAACTGTTCGGCATCGGTGCGATGTGGATATTTACAGGTAATGAGGCTCGATCGACTCGCGCTGCAAGAACTGATGGTTAGAAAAGCTCGATCGAATCGCATGCCGGACTTGGCCATTCGAGTCAGATTTGGTGTTCGGATGGTGGGATGTCCATACGGTTCGCTGTCGTCCCACGCCAAGTCGTCTGCAATGATAAGGATAATATTAGGCCGATCCGCAGCATGAACAGGCGATGAATTCGCAAGCAACACCACGGCAAGTGTTCCGAAAATGGAGTGGATAAAGCGCATGATTTGTACTTTGCAAGAAATCGAGCAGGGGAGCGAGTCTGGAATGCAGTTTAAAAAGTATCAATAGTTGGGACTGACCCCCAATGAAAGGGCGGTTGAGGTTGATGACTGGATCGTTGTAGATTTTTGGGATGGAATTTTCATCATCTATTCCGTCCTCGGCTCAGGTTGTTGTGGTGGGGGGCGGTATTGCGGGCTGTAGTGTTGCTTATCATTTAACCAAGCTTGGCTTTTCGGATGTGGTGCTTCTTGAACAGAAAGCTCTGGCGGGAGGTACGACTTGGCACGCTGCCGGAATGGTTGGGCGCCTGCGTACTTCCAATAGTCTGACAAAGATCAATCAGTACAGCGCCGAGCTTTATGCAGGATTGGAGGCTGAAACGGGTCACTCAACTGGATGGAAACAGGTTGGAAGTCTGGTGGTGGCCTCTAGTAAGGAGCGCATGACGCAGCTCTACCGAACCGCTGCCATGGCAGAATACCTTGGAGTTCAGGCAGACATGATCAGTGCGGGTGAAGCGGAAGAAAAATGGCCTCTGATCAGGACAGATGACATACTTGGGGCTGTCTGGTTACCCGGAGATGGAAAGGTCATTCCGAAGGAAACGGCAATTGCATTGGCAAAAGGAGCGCAGCAACGCGGGGCCAGGATTTGCGAGAATGTTGAAACTCTCCAAATTCTTCATCAAAAGGGAAGGGTATCTGGAGTTCTGACCAACCATGGAAAGATTGAGGCAGAGTACGTGGTGCTGGCTTGTGGAATGTGGTCGCGACAGCTTGGTTCCACTTGCGGAGTTTCCATTCCTTTGGCTCCCGTCGAACACCACTATGTGGTTTCCAACCCCATTGAAGGAGCTTTTGACGAACTTCCTTGCGGACGTGATCCGGATGCAACCATCTATTTCCGAGGTGAGGGAAACGCCGTTGTTTTGGGAGCATTTCAAAAATATACAAAACCTTGGCTGCAGGATCCTATTCCTTCTGATTTCTCTTTCCAATTACTGGAAGACGATTGGGAAAAATATCAAGAACCCTTACGAGCCGGGGAGTATCGAATCCCCAGTTTGAAAGCGGCCGGTTACGAGAAGTTCGTCAATGGGCCGGAGAGTTTTACTCCTGACAATCAATTTCTGCTGGGCGAAACACCCGAGTTGAGAGGTTTGTTTGTCGCTGCCGGATTTAATTCCGCTGGTATCGCTTGTGCGGGTGGTGCCGGTAAATATCTGGCTGAGTGGATGTGTGAAGGCGAACCCACCATGGATTTGTGGGCGGTTGATATTCGCCGTTTTGGGCGATGGGCAAACAATCGTTCTTTTTTAAGAGACCGGATTACGGAGGTCCTCGGGCTTCATTATCAGATGGCATGGCCGAATCGGGAAATGGAGACAGGGCGAAACATTCGTAACACTCCCATCCATGATCGACTGAAAGAAGCAGGTGCCAGCTTCGGTTCCAAAGCCGGTTGGGAACGTCCCAATTGGTTTGCTTCTTCACCCGACCAAGCAAAGGTTCATTACTCGTTCGGGAAACAAAACTGGTTTGAAAACCACGGCAGGGAACACCTAGCCACTCGGGAGCGTGTGGCTTTATTTGATCAATCGAGCTTCGCAAAATTAAGGATCAAAGGCAAAGATGCCTGTGCCGTCATGCAGCATGTTTGCGGTAATAACATGGACGTTCCCGTACACAAGGCAGTTTACACCGGTATGTTCAACAAGCATGGAGGTTTTGAATCCGATTTCACAGCGGTTCGGTTAGCTGATGATGAGTATTACATTGTGACGGCTTCTGCTCAAGCAGTTCACGATGCCAACTGGATAATCCGGAATATTCCAAAGGGAATGCAGGTTTCATTGACAGATGTGAGCGCAGGAATGGGGGTGCTGAGTGTGATGGGACCGGAGGCGAGAGACTTTCTCCAACCATTAACGGATGCAGACCTTGCAGACGATTCTTTTCCCTTTGGAACGTGTCAGGAGATTTCGATAGGTCAACACTCCGTCCTGGCACTTCGACTTTCCTACATGGGTGAGTTGGGTTGGGAGTTGCATGTCGGTATGGATCAAATGTCAGGTGTGTTCGACTCTTTAATTCGACGAGGCCAAGATCATTCGATTCAGTTGGCAGGTCACTATGCGATCAATTCTTTAAGGTTGGAAAAAGGATTTCGAGCGTGGGGACATGAACTTTCCCCGGATGACAATCCGCTTGAGGCTGGTTTAAGTTTTGCTGTGGATTGGGAAAAAGAGCCAGGATTTTTAGGACAAGAATCTTTGCTTAAGTTGAAATCCAATCCTCTCCGAAAGCGCCTGGCTATTTTTACACTCAAGGATCCCGAGCTCACGTTATGGGGTGGCGAAATCATTTATCGCAATGGTGAAGTTGTGGGATACACCACCTCAGGTTCCTGGGGGCATTCGGTGAAAGCTGGGATTGCCATGGGGTATGTGCGTCACAAGGATGGAGTGGACCGCGGTTTTGTCCGTGACGGGAGTTATGCGATCAAAGTTGGAAATCAAATGGCTGAGGCGAAGGTTCATTTGAAAGCTCCGCTTGCTTGAATTGCCTTCAGATTCCTTTTTACCATTCTATTAACCAATCAAGTTCATGAAACGTCGATCTTTTCTCAAAACCACGGCCGTCGCTATGGGTTCCACGCTTGTTTCCAAAGTGCCTGTGAATGCCGCAGATTCCAACTCAGGCATCAAATCCACCAAACGAATTGAACTTGCGGTAGCCACCATTTGTGTTGATGGATTTGGTCATCATCGTCATGAGCCTTCCTTTCGACTGATCCCTCAAACTCCCTTTAAAAATGTGGAGTTTAATCTCTGGTATCCCGAGACAATCACGCCTCGGTACCTTGAAGATTTAAAGAAACGTTGCGACATATCCGGACTCAAGCCGATTTCACTTCAGGGGAGTGGATTTGGGGGTGAAGGCAATTCAGGGATCATCAAGGACATTTCTCACAAGCTGACTTTGATGCACGGATGTCAGCAGATGGGTTGTGATATTGTCAAATGCACCGGCGCACGCCGGGGAACACAAGGTGGTCTTGAATCTTTGATTAAAGTGCTCAAGGAATTGGCACCTGCAGCGGAATCGATGGGGAAACTTTTAGTGCTCGAAAATCATGCGAACAATGTCCTGGAACGCATGGAGGACTATGAGGCCATTTTTGAAAAAATCGATTCACCCAATGTCGGTATGTGCCTCGATACCGGACATTTTGAAGGGGTTAACGTGGATCTGTTGGAGGTGATCAATCGCTTCAAGGACCGGATCCTTCATGTGGATTTGAAAGATTGTCGTCAGCGCGGGGCCGGCCATGACACTGTTGTATTCGGTCAAGGGGTTACCGATTTTAAAGGTTTTTTGGATCACCTGATTTCGAGTGGTTACTCGGGTTACCTCGTCATCGAGCAGGCTTGGCGTGAGCCCCGCGAACCTTTGGTTCAAAACCTGACGAATGCCTGGAATCTTTTTTCACCCTATCAATCAAGCTCCTCCTTCAAATAATTATTGATTATGTGTCATCGACAATCCGTTCGTTCGGTTTCGTGCTCCTCAACACTCATGTGGTTTTTGTTGGTGGTTTTGATTTGTGGCAGCAGTCGTGGGCAGGAAGTCCGTATTCATGATCCTAACTGGAAGGTTCATTTGTTTGCTTCCGATCCCGAAATCGTTACGCCTATTGGTATGTGTGTGGATGATCGCGGTCAGGTTTTTGTCATTGAATCCCATACACATCATCCACCCACTGATTACCGGGGGCCCAAAGGGGATGTCATCAAGGTTTTTCAAGATCAGGATAACGATGGTCGAGCTGACAATACACGCATTGCCGCTCAGGGTTTTGAAGCGGCGATGAATCTGGTTGTTTCCAAGAGTGGAGAGCTTTTCGTGGTGTGTGCGAGGGAAGTCTGGCGTTTGGAAGATCGAGATCTAGACGGCTCCTACGAGCATCGCGTGAGGCTGATCAAAGTTCACACGGACAATAAATATGCCCACAGTTGCTTGTTGGGTATTACTTTGGGCAATGATGGATGGCTTTACATTTCCAGGGGAAATAATGGATCCGTTGCTTATCGAATCGAAGGAACAGACCAATCTTTCCTGGAGGGATTTGGTGATGGGGGGCAAGTAATTCGTTGTCGGTTGGATGGTTCTCAATTGGAATCTTTTGCAATCGGTTTCTGGAATCCATTTGATATTGAGTTTGATTTGGATGGTCGACTTTTTTGTGTGGATAATGATCCTGATGCACGTGGCCCCAATCGATTGGTTCATGTCGTACAGGGGGGAGACTACGGTTACAAGTCGGCATATGGAGGTGGAGGGAATCATCCTTTTCAGGCTTGGAATGGTGAACTTCCGGGAACGCTTCCATTCATCAGTGGAACCGGGGAAGCCCCATCTGGTTTGATGGATTTACGAAGAGTGAGAACCTTTCCAGATGAGAGCATTGGAGTTTTGACCACTGTTTGGAATGAAAACACCATCGAGTTGCATGATGTGGGAACTTCTGGGATTTCACTCAAAGCAAGAAATACCTCGGTATGGATGTCTGGCCCGAAAGATTTTCGTCCTGTTGCCATTGATGCTGACCTGAATGGTAATATTTACATCACCGACTGGGTGCTGGTGGATTATCCCAATCACGGCCGTGGACGTATTTGGAAATTGACTCCTGTCCAATCCTTTGAAGCTTTAAGTCCTCAATCCTACTGGAAACATGCCGGGTCAGATCGGTTCGCGTTGGGGCTTCAAGATTTCTTGAGCGAAGACTCCAAACACGGCGCGAACCATTATGCGAGTGGTTTGAAATCCAAAGATCCGTTTGAACGTCACTTGACTGTCATGGCACTTGCTGCAAGCGCCAATCATGAAATTTTGCGTGACCTGATGAAGGCTGCTTCTGCTGAGGTGCGGCTTGGTGCTCTGTTGGCCTGTCAGGTTGGTGGGAAGGGGAATACTATCCCCGAGTCTCAGTGGAAATCCTGGTTGATGGACGATTCCGATCAAGTGGTTAAGGCTTGCCTCATCTGGATGGGAGAGTCGAATCGGGAATATCTGCTCCCCTTGCTCCAACCTGTGCTTTCAAGACCCGGCTTGGATTCATCCATGTTGGATTTAGTGCTGGCGTGTGAGGCGAGATTGAATTCGGAGGTTGTTTCAGGAATGAAGACGCGCACTCAGTCCAAAGCGAATCGACTCATCAAACCTGTATCTCAGGAACGGATTTGGAGTATAGCAGAAAATCCCCAGTTCAGTGATTACACACGCGCTCTCGCCATCTCGATGTGTGATCTGGATACAGCCATTGAAAAAGAAGAGTTGCTGCTTCAATGGCTCCAAAATTCTCCAAGCCCGATTCAATTCGCCGTGCTCCGTCTTCTGGCTCCCGTTGGGGGAAATAAAGTGAGGCTTCATTTGCAAGGATTGGCGTTGAATCAAAATACAAACTTGTCATTGAGGCTGGAGTCGTTGCATGGGATTGCCAGACAAGCGATTTTACATCCCAGTGCCTTAGTTCCTTTACTCAAAGACCCTGAGCCGGAAATTCAATTGGCTGCTGCCCGCGTTCTGCAGCCCTACCTGCATGACGAAACGGTTCTTGCGGCGATGAAAGAAAGACTCGCCATTGAAAAAGCCAATGAAAAGACAACTTCATTCCTCGAACAGCTAACATTCAATTTGACGGGCTTAGGTGAAAAATCCAACGCAGGAATTCCTGATCGACCGCACTCTTTTCACGATTGGTCGCAAAGGGTAGGGCAAGGTGGAAGCGATACTGCCGGTAAATATGTTTTCCATTCCATGAGAGCAGGCTGTATCCAGTGCCATACCATTCACCGGCAGGGAGGACTGCTTGGACCGGACCTTAGCAACCTGGGGCAGTCCGTTGATCGGCTCCAAATCCTTCGATCCATTCTCAATCCATCCGAAGCATTTCCGCCTCAATATCAGGCATGGGAGGTTGAGACCAAGGACGGTGAGGTCCATGAAGGCCTTCAACTGGATCATAAAGCCAATGGAGCGATCGAACTCTTAACTTTAACCGGTCAAGTGGAACGTTTCGAAGGCGAATCTGTCCAGGATTACCGTGCCAGCAAGAGATCCCTCATGCCCGATGGCCTCATTGACAACTTGAGCGTCAGCGAAGTACGGGACCTGATTGCATATCTGGAGGGGTTAAAATAACTTCAGATATCTATGGGGCCGATGCATCAAAGAATATTGGGCACCTGGAAATCTGACCGAAAGAAAACTTTCTCGAATTTTCCAGGTTACAAGGAATCTTCCCTGGCAAGAAAACGAAAATTGGGACGTATATTCGGTCATTTGGAAATCAAATACACTGCTTGTTTTCTCTCTACCAACATCGACGGGTTTCGGCAAAAAACTCGTTATGAAGTTGTTGCGGAAGATCATAATAGCCTTGTCCTGCGTGAGACGGCTTGTTCTGGTGCAGCCGAGTGCGATGATGCATTGAAAGCCCTCGTGGATTTAATCGACCCATCTTACTTTCAAACAAGTCTGCGACACCTCCGATTTGAGACTATTCGAGGTCAGGATTATTATTGGTTTTCAGACTTGCTGCTCGGTCGCAGTTTGTATGCAGAGTGGTTCAGGCGTATCAATTAATCCAAAGGAGATATGCTTACTGTATTGGGGTTTTCACGTTTGAATTTGAGCTGTGCGCACAAAATAACAAAAATTTAATAAAAGAAAGGTAACCAAAGTGACATTTGTGTCGTATGTATGGGTATGTTGAAACTTTGGATCTTGAAAATTGGAAATACAGTCAGAACTTTTGTTGGAATCAAACCGAACGATGCGTCGGGGAAAGTGGCACGCGCAGTTGGAGATAGAGTCAAATCAACCACTCAAACCACCGACCAGGTCATAGATCGAATGCTTAACCTGAACGGTCTTAACTGATAAACAATTCTTTCTGAATGGGTTTGTAGTGCAAGATCTTGGATTCCGCTCCACCTAGATACATGAGGTTAAACCTGAATCACTTTATTCATGAAATGACTTCATCTGCTCCATGAGAACACGCATCAAAATTTGCGGGATCACCCGATTGGAAGACGCAAATTGTGCGGTGGATTGCGGTGTGGATGCTCTTGGTTTCATGTTTTATGAACCAAGTAAACGTTTTATTGATATTCATTCTGCGGCAACCATATGTCGCTTACTTCCCCCATGTGTGAGCAAAGTGGGGGTGTTTGTGAATGCTTCCATGGATGAAGTGCTTGAAGCACAGGAGGCTTGCGGATTGGATGTCCTGCAATTTCATGGGGAAGAGACTCCCGAATGGTGTCAGCAGTTTACCGCCAAAACCATGAAAGCCTTCCGAGTCGGTGGGGCTGAAAGTCTCGAGGCCCTGAGGGCATTCGACGTGGATGCCTGGCTGGTGGACAGTTATCAACCTGGGGAGAGGGGAGGAACCGGGCATTCTTTTCAATGGGATCTACTTTCCTGCATTCGTCCCTACGCCAAACCCTTGTTTCTTGCCGGCGGATTAACCCCAGATAACATTCAGGAAGCCATTGGTGAAGTTCAACCCTTCGGCGTCGATGTTTCCTCCGGGGTGGAATCTGCTCCTGGACGGAAATGTCCTGACAAAATCGCCAGGTTCGTGAAAAATGTCCAGCAGGCGCATGGATGACAGAGTCGCTGTTTTCTTTTAATCCGCCGCCTGCAGGTTTTTGAAACCCTCGTTGCAAAAAGTTGAAAAATAAGGGGAAAAACGGCAAAAAAAGTTACATATCGTTGTTGACTCCTTTTCCCTGTTTGCTACTTTCCTCCCTCTTATATTTTGGATTTGTAATGAAGACATATCTGCCGAAGATCAATGTAGACGAGCGAAAGTGGCACGTAGTGGACGCCGAGGGTGTTGTCCTTGGCCGTTTGGCGACCCAGGTTGCCGACGTCCTCCGTGGTAAAAACAAACCGACATACACTCCCCACCTCGATGCAGGCGACTTTGTGGTTGTCATCAATGCCGAGAAGGTCAAATTGACCGGGAAGAAAGAAGACCAGAAGACCTATATGAGCTACTCAGGCTGGTTCGGCGGCGAACGCTATCGTTCAGTTCCTGAAGTGCGCGAGTCACACCCTGACAGATTGATCCTTCATGCAGTTAAAGGCATGCTTCCCAAAAATCGGTTGGGACGCAAGCTTCTCACCAAACTCAAAGTTTATCGTGGCACCGAGCATCCACACGAAGCTCAGCAGCCCGAACCAATGAAGATCGATCAATCCTAGGATTTTTTTAATACCAATACCTGAATATGTCTGAAAACACTGATTTTTTGGGAACCGGCCGCAGAAAAACCTCTGTAGCACGCGTGCGCCTTTCTCATGGCACTGGTAAAGTGTCTGTTAATGGACGCAGCCTCGAGGAATACTTTCCACTGGAAACACAGCGCAGCGATGTGCTTCAGCCTTTGAACCTCACTGACACTTCCAACAAACTTGACGTTCGTATCAATGTTTGTGGTGGCGGAATGAGCGGTCAGGCAGGAGCAGCGCGTCACGGTATCTCACGAGCATTACTCAACGTGGATGCCAATCTTCGTCCTTTGTTGAAGTCCGCAGGATTGCTGACCCGTGATCCTCGTATGAAAGAACGTAAGAAGTATGGTCAGCCCGGTGCACGCCGTCGCTTCCAATACAGCAAACGTTAAGTCAATTTATCCATTTGGATGCAAAAGAGCCGTCGGATCTCCCGGCGGCTCTTTTTTTCGCGAATCGTCACATATCGGTTGCGTTGTGCCACTGAATTGATCAAGTTAGCTGAGGATGATCAGTTTTGACATTCATGGATCGACCAGACGCCTTCAGCCGATGCTGTTGAGGGCATACCTGTGGTCCATTCTGTTTCATTTCATGGTCATTGCCTCCATGGAGCTTCTTCACTATTACGGGCTCACGGAAAAAGGACCTGTTTCCTCTTTGTTGGCTCCAAAGATGCCGGATCTAAACGCGGCGGAGGAAGAGCAGGAGCTGGAAATCAACTTGGTCAAGGAACCCGAACCGACAATATTTTTCGATGCCGATCCATCTTTGGCCACTGAGGAGAAACCTGAGGATACTCCTTATTATGCAGTGATCGATTCAGTTGCGGGTAACCCCGACACCTCCCAGGATTTGGATCAGCCCAAGCTGGAAGGGACACAGGATAAAGTATTCAAAACCTCCGATACCGCACCTGGAGAGGAATTGACTCAGGAACCTCCCGTAACCGGGCTGCAACCAACTTTTCCTGAGGCCGTTGAAATACCGGCTGAAACCGAAGTGGTTGAAAGTCCGGATACCCCCGTTGAGGAAGTTCAGGAAGTTGAACCTGATTCCGTGCCTGAACCTGAAGAGTCTATTGCTGTTGAAACCAAAGAATCCGAAACGATTCAACCAGCGGAGATATTGACCCGGATCAAACCTCGAACGATTCCTACACCTCAGCAGACCACCCCTCCGGCTCAGGAAAGGTCGCGTCCACGGACCATCGCTGAAGCACGAAAGCGAAACGGAATGTTGATTGGTGAATCCATGAAACAGGAGGGTGGGGTGAAGAAGTTTCGAATCGAATCTTCTCCTAATCTATTGGCCACTCCCTTTGGTGCCTACGATGCAGCGATCATTCAGGCCATTCAACAAAGATGGTTTGGTTTGCTTGAAGGAGTGCCTTCGGCGCGGAATGCTTCGGGTAAAGTGACGATAAAATTTCATTTAATGTCGGATGGACGAGTGATGGAAATGACTGTCGAGGAAGACACTGTCGGCGTGATTCAATCCCTGCTTTGTCAGAGGGCCATCACAGATCCCGCACCTTACGGTAAGTGGCCGAGTGACATGCGCCGTTTGGTGGGCGCGGATCATCGACAGATCAGATTTTCCTTTTATTACAATTGAAAACGAAAAAGTAACCTTTCAGACTGGATCGCCTTTCTTGGGAAACAGGCGGTGCCTTCTGTGAGTGAAGCGGTTTAAAACAATCAAAATCAATACGATTAGCAAAAGATGTTTGAATTTTTAGAGGCAGGTGGACCTTTTATGTGGCTGTTGCTGACGATGTCAGTAGTAGCATTAACCTATATCATTGAACGGGGCCTGGCCTTGCGTTGGCGTAATGTCGTGCCTGACCAGATTGTGGAAGTTTTGAGTCAGTGCCGTCACCAACAAGATTTACCTTCACTGCAGGCGGTTTGCCAACAACTGCCTTCACCCGCAAGTCGCATGTTGACTGCGGCCATCGATCAATTTGTTTATACTAAGGCGGAAAATATTGAAGCACTCCAAACCCGCGCACGCAAGGAAATCGCCCAGTTGGAAAGCGGTTTGGTGGTCATTGAAGTGATTGTGGGGGCTGCTCCATTGTTGGGGCTTGTGGGAACATTGCACGGATTGATCACTTTGTTTGGTGACTTTGGCGCTGCGAGCATGGCAGATCACACCTCGTTGGCGAAAGGGATTTCCATAGCCTTGAATACGACACTTACTGGTCTTCTGATTGCGATTCCATCGTTGATTGCCTGGAGTTATTACAACAAGAAAGTGGAAACCATGGCCATTGAACTGGAAGCATTGTGTGATGATTTGTTGCAGAGGTATTATCCTCCTGCAAGTTTTGCCAACCAAATGGCAGCCGGATCCGATCATCAGGATGCGGAATCAATGGAACAAAATGAAACCGAAGCCGGGGGATCCCATTCTGCACCCAAAAGACGAGCCAAACGTCGTCGTGATTCAAAACAATCTTGAACCCAAGTTGAGGAGGCCCCTTGAAATTCCTTGAACGAAAACGTCATAAGCCACCCACCATCATTATTATCTCTCTGATCGATATTTTGATTGTGCTCCTGATTTTCATGATGGTGACGACCACGTTTAAGCAAAAATCGGTTTTGAACCTGAGCCTTCCTCAGTCTCGTGCCCAAACTTCCGCACAAACGGAATCTGGTAACATTACCATCAGCATCACCAAAGAAGCTCCATTTCTGCACTGGGATGAAACACCTATCTCAGAGGGAGAACTTGAAGCCCGACTCCAACAAGTTGCCCAGCAGAACCCAGAAATGACGGTGATCGTCAAGCCGGACAAGGATTCCACTACCGGTCATCTGGTGTTCGTCATGGATGCAGCCAATGCGGCGGATCTCAATAACATCAAGCTCCGAACCAAACCCGTCGGAGACTCTGGTGAATAATTCTTGCCAAAACAAAAGAGTTTCCGCGGGAGCTCGTGGCACTCGACAAATGCCCTGATGAGCGAATAAGCTCAGGGCATGTACCGTTTGATCCTGTGTTATATCCTCATTATTTCGTGCCTTCATGCTCAGCGCGACCCTGTCCGTTTGACTGACGGCCCCATGCTGGGGCATGTGACTTCCGATTCGATACGAATTTGGGCCAGGACTTCTGACCCTGCTGAGTTTATAGTGCGTTACCGCGAAGATGTTGCCTCCGAGCAACAGCTCTCCGTTTCGGCACTTACGCGACTTGCGCATGACAATACTGGATCGGTGACCTTGAAAGGTTTAAAGCCGGACACGCGGTATCAATATCAAATATGGGTCAATGGCAGACCGCACGGGGAAGCCGGGAGTTTCAAAACCCTTCCTGACCAGGCTTCACTCATCGATCCCTTGCATAATCCTGAGGGCCTTTTTAATTTCAAATTTCAGATAGGTTCCTGTGCCAATCAAAACCCACTACATGGCATCGGACATCATACCCCGACCTATGAAGTGCTGAACCGCGATTGGGCCGATGAAGTCGATTTCCATATCATGAATGGTGATTGGCTGTATGAAGAATTGCGTGACTATCCGCTTGAAGCCTGGCGTTTGATTCAGGGGGTGGATCAGTCGGACATTCCTAATCCTCTCCAATGGATACCAACCGTCGTTGGAGTCTGGGAGAATTACAAACTCTATCTCAGGCGTAATCATGATCTCTCTGATTGGCATCGCAACGTCCCAAGTTATTTCACCTTCGATGACCATGAATTGGTCAATGACATTTGGGGTGCGGGAACTGCCGGCAAACGTCATCGCCGGACAGTGTTTCGGGATATTGGAACCTATGCCTGGTATGATTATTTGGGCTGGGCCAATCCGACAGCTCATCAGGTGGATCTTCATGTGGGGCGGGGTGCGATGAAGGCAGGGAGTGATCTTTTGACAGATCCTTCAGCAGATTTTACTCAGATGTCCCTCAATGAAATGTTGAACTTGCACGTCCACTGGGGAACGCCCGAGGCTGGAATCAACGACATGAAATATGACAATGACGATGGGCATCCCAATGCCTATGTTTATGACATTGCCGAGGTCGTCGATGCCCATACTCTTCGACTTCATATGCCCGCCAAAGTGACCGATGTGGTGACTTACTCCATAGGTCGCCGCAGCTATGGAAGCTTTCAGGTTGGCAATTGTGAATTTTATCTCATCGACACCCGGAGTGCGCGAGACATGCACGATGTCCGTGAGCGCGATCGCCCTGGCTTATCCATGCTGGGTGCGGCTCAAAAACGTTGGCTGATGGACAGCATGCGCCAGAGCGAAGCTTCGTTTTTCTTTTTCATTTCGTCAGTTCCCTTCATGATCCCACACAGTGGCGCGGGTGGATTTGAATCTGATGCCGCCAACAAAGAGGAAGCGTGGACCGGTTTCTTTGATGAGCGGGAGCAGTTGATCGAATTTTGGGAAGATCTCGACAAACCGGTCTTTGTGATGACCGGAGATTTGCACAACAGCTTTGCGATCAAAATCACCGACAAAATATGGGAATTCTGTTGTGGCCCGCATAACAGCGTGAATCATGTGCCGGCATTGGACGAAAGTAATCGGCCAGCGACGGGGCAGTTTAAGTTCGGGCCAAGGGCCTGTGATATTCGATGGAGCAGTTATATCCTGCCTGATTTACCACGATTGGAACGTCTGTATCCTCACTTTTGTGTCGTGCAGGTGAATAATGTTTTCAACATGCCCAAGAAATTGGGTAACACGCGGTGGGTCGCTTATCCACATCCTCAGGTTATTTTTCAATACTACGACGGACGCACAGGCAAACTGGCTTATGCTGAATCCATCAGTCCGCGACCTTGATTTTGAAGATGCTGGTGATTTAAGCACCTGCATGATTGCACATCGAAACCGAAATTGCTAGCGTTGCGCGCCATGAGAATTTTGTCTGGTATTCAACCATCCGGTGCTCTGCACATTGGAAATTATTTCGGGATGATGAGACCTGCCATTGAGTTGCAGAATCAGGGGGAGGCTTTTTATTTCATTGCGAACTATCATTCCATGACTTCGTTGTTCGATGCCGAGCAACGTCGTCAGAACGTTTTGGATGTCGCTTTGGATTTCCTTGCCTGTGGACTGGACCCAGAGCGTTCGGTGTTTTTCAAGCAATCCGATGTGCCAGAGCACACCGAACTTACCTGGATGCTGACCACATTGACGCCCATGGGGTTGTTGGAAAGGTGTCATAGTTACAAAGACAAGCTGGCTCGTGGCATTTCTCCCAATCATGGTTTGTTTGCCTATCCTGTCCTCATGGCCGCTGATATTTTGATTTATGATTCCAAGGTGGTTCCCGTGGGGAAGGACCAGAAACAACACGTCGAAGTCACTCGTGATATCGCCATTAAATTCAACCAACACTACGGAGAAACCTTCATCATACCAGAACCTCAAATTCGTGAGGATGTTGCTGTTGTTCCCGGGACGGATGGTCAAAAAATGAGCAAAAGCTATGGCAACACCATTGAGATTTTTGGCCCGGAAAAACCGATTCGTAAAAAGATCATGAGTTTGGTCATGGACAGTCGTGGAATTGATGAACCCAAACCGGACGCCGAAAAGAATATTGCCATTCAACTACTGAAATTAGTCGCGGAGCCTGACCTTGCCAAAGATATCGAAGACCAATTAAGGGCAGGGGGTTATGGGTATGGGCATCTGAAGAAAGCCCTTTTTGAAGCTTGTTGGAATTACTTTGAACCCATGCGTCAGAAACGGGAAGAACTTGCCCGGAATCTGGATTATGTCCACGAAGTGTTGAACAAGGGTGCCGAGCGCGCACGGGCAGTTGCTTCGGAGGTCAATCAACGGGCCAAAAAAGCCTGCGGCCTCGACTAAGTTTCCTTTTCACCCAAACGACTTCCTTGACTAAGAGGCATTCACTCGTAAGATGCCCGCTTTGTTATTTAACAAAAAATTTCCAATTATGAGCACTATCTACGAAATTGATGCACGTGAAATTCTGGACTCCCGCGGTAATCCGACGGTTGAAGTGGATGTTATCCTGAGCGGTGGAGCTATCGGCCGAGCTGCCGTTCCCTCCGGAGCCAGTACCGGTGAAAACGAAGCCCTTGAACTCCGTGATGGCGACAAAAAGCGTTACCTGGGTAAAGGTGTGGCCAAAGCTGTCAAGAATATCAAGACCAAGATCGGTCCCGCGCTTCAAGGTGTGGATGCCACCGATCAATTGGAAGTGGATCGGATCATGCTGGATCTGGATGGTACTGCCACCAAATCCAAACTGGGTGCCAATGCAATTTTGGGTGTTTCCATGGCCAATGCAAAAGCAGCAGCCGAAGCCCTGGCATTGCCCTTGTTCAAATATCTCGGCGGCCCCAACGCCAAAGTGCTTCCCGTCCCCATGGCCAATGTGATCAATGGTGGGGCTCACTCCGATGCTCCTATTGATTTTCAGGAATTCATGATCATGCCCAAGGGGCTCGATACCTTCTCAGGCGGATTGCAGGCGATCACGGAGATTTTTCACGCCCTGAAAGGTGTGCTCAAGAAACGAGGGCTTTCAACAGCCGTGGGTGATGAAGGTGGTTTTGCCCCCAACCTTGAATCCACCGAAGACGCCCTTGATTGTATCCTGAAAGCGATCAAAGTTGCCGGTTATAAAGCAGGTAAAGAAATTTTCCTGGCCTTGGACGTGGCCTCATCCGAGTTTTACAATTCCAAGACCAAAAAATATGTCTTCAAGAAAAGTACCGGTGAAAAAGTTTCAGGTGCCGATCTGGTTGCCTACTACGACGAGTTGACCCGTAAATACCCGATCATCAGCATCGAGGATGGTTGTGATGAAAACGATTGGAAGACCTGGAAACTGCTCACCGACAAGATTGGTGATCGAGTTCAGTTGGTGGGTGATGACTTGTTTGTCACCAACGTGAAATTCCTCCAGCGCGGTATTGATGAAGGTGTCGGTAATTCCATTTTGGTCAAGGTGAATCAAATTGGTTCGCTCACCGAAACCATGGATGCCGTCGAACTTGCTCAGGAGAACAAATACACTGCTGTCATCAGTCACCGTTCGGGTGAAACCGAAGATGCCACAATCGCGGACATCGCTGTTGCAACCAATGCCGGCCAAATCAAAACCGGCTCGCTGAGTCGTTCCGATCGTCTTGCGAAGTACAACCAGTTGTTGCGCATTGAGCAGATTCTTGGACGACACGCTGTTTACGGTGGCAAGATGTAATCATGAATCGATAACACCTCTTTCCAAGGCGCGTTTTTCGCGCCTTTTCTTTTGTACACTGAAAAGCGCGTGATCGGAGCAACCCCTTGCTGATCACGCGCTTTTTTCAAACCAGAAGAAAGCTAGACAAGCTTTCTTCTTAGGCCATCCAACCCTGACGATATTCGCGTTGGATGATGTCTGAAATATCCATGTTTTTCGCCTGTAGACGAGTGCTGTCCCATTCGATTTTTCCGCCAGCTTTCAAGGCAGCATTACCCAGCAAAATGGCTTCGGTCATTTGTGAGGCATAATCGAAGTTGGACATGGCCGGTTTGCCGCCACGCATGGCCTCAACCCACTCATTTTTCATCGCTTGATCTCCGCCGCCAATACGAGGGATCCAGGCATCGGGGGCTTCGTAATCTTTAAAGTCGTCACCAGGCAAGAGTTTCCAACTCGAACCATAATCATTGGGTGAATACAGTACCCCTTTGTCACCTACCAAAAGAGAACCGCTGTTGGTGGGTTTTTCACCATAGAAAAGGTCCATCGGAGGAAGGTTCTTTTTACCGTCGGGGAACTTGCCTTCATACCAATAATAGGTCAGTGGAGGCATGGTTCCTCGGGCTCCGAATTCAGTTCGAGTGGTGGCCCAGGCAGGGAATGTTTCTTCGTTCAATGGACCATGATCCAGTGCTTCAATGCTCAGAGGGTGCCCCAGATTCAACGCCATGAACGCCAGGTTGGCGGTATGACAGCTCATATCACCGATGGCGCCGGTTCCAAAGTCCCACCATCCACGCCATTTAAATGGATGGTATGCATTGTGATAGGGGCGGTCTGGCGCCACTCCCAGGAACAGATACCAGTCCACGTGGTTTGGGACTGCGGGCGTCTCGTTGGGGCGCGCGGTGATCGAGGGAGCCTGAGGCCAAACAGGCCGATTCGTCCAGACGTGAACTTCACGGACGGGACCGATCGCTCCTGACTGAATGACTTCCACTCCGCGGCGCAGGCCGTCCGAAGCAGTGCCCTGATTGCCCATCTGTGTCGCAACTTTGTATTGGCGTGCCACTTGTCCCATACGCCTTGCTTCGTAAACTGAATGAGTCAGAGGTTTTTGACAGTAAACATGTTTGCCGAGGCTCATCGCCATCAAACCTGCAGGAGCATGCATGTGATCGGGAGTACTGATCGTGACCGCATCAATTTCCGTATGCATCTCCTCGAGCATTTTGCGGAAGTCTTTGTATTTTTTCGCTTTCTCGAATTTTTCTCCCTTGGCGTCCAGTTTAGTCAGGTCGATATCACAAAGGGCGACCACGTCACCGAGGTTTCCCGCCTGATCGATATCGCCGGATCCTTTTCCTCCCACACCGATACCGGCGAAAGCAATTCTGTCATTGGCTCCGAAAACGCGTTTTGGGAAGAAATTGAAAGCGAAGGCGGAGGCTGCTGCTGTCCCGATGAAAGATCGGCGTGAAACGTAGGTCTTACTGAATTTTTTGCCCATGATCTATTTGGTCAAGGTTAAGAACGGTTGTCTGGAATGCTTAAAATCGTAGTCTGTCCCATGTGGCAAGGCAAGAACCGATCTATTCAAAATGCCGATCACCAAATAAGCACCATTCTAGTGCGATTTCTCATGCTTTGTTTTTTTATGGACCCAGGTATCTGCTCGTTTTAAGATCCCTCCAGTTCCGTTGATCGGTAACGGGTATCCAAAATTTCAATGGCCATGAAAAAAACACTTGGACGCGGACTTTCCCAACTCATGAAAGGGAATGAAGGCAGAGGGTCTGAAGCTGAACAGGCTCAGGATCACAAGCGCACGCTTGAGGTTGCCGAAGATTCCTTGTCTGGCGTCTCAAAGTTGTTGCACGGTCACGGTGAGGCCTCCGAAGTTGAATCTACTCCCAGTGAAGTGGCTAATCCGTTCCAGAAAGACGCTCCCTCGAATACGGGATTTTCAGTTCGACGCGTGCCTGACTGGATCTATTACCTAGCCGATGTGATCTTGCTTTCCGCCGTCGTCTGGATGGTTATCTTAAATCCAACCGCACCCACATGGGTGGAGTGGACTACCAGCCTTTTACTGACCGTGACAGCCGCCCTGATAGGCGTTTATCCTTGGGCCCGCAATGTGCTCGGAAACGATTCGCCTGTTCAGTCCGGGGAAATTCCTCAATGGAGTCTGGCCTCTAAGACCCAACCTGATGGAACTGAGAAAGTGTATGTGATTCATTTGCACGAACCCTATACCGCAGTGGAGATCACCGAAACCAGTTGGAGCGGCGTCCAGCCCAAACCAATCTGGCTTTCCGGTACACCCGACATCTCACCTGAAGACATGAAACGTCTATTGCTGGGAGCCGCAGATTTCTACAAGAAGCATCAGAGCGAGAAAGCCCACTCAAATTCCAAGATCAGTGCAGCTTGAACGCCACGAGCTGACCTGGCTCCATTGTTCCCCGACAATGTTCAATTCAAATACGATGGGTGACGAGTAATGTAGTTGACTGTTTATCAGCGGAGTTGATGTTTTTTCTTACGAAGAAATCCTTCGTTCATCGTACCCTTCTCCCTTAAATTATCAAGAATCTGAATTGGATCGTTTTCCTAAGTTGCCCACTCGTAAATAATATTCATCGCAGCTTGGACCAAAAAATGGAATATCTGGAGATATCGATCACTCTTATGGATAGTTGTTTCCAAAATTATGGTGGTGTTTTACCAGTTTAAACGTAGGAATCTGGGTTTCACGTTGATCGAATTATTGGTGGTCATTGCCATCATTGCGATTTTGGCAAGCTTGCTCCTTCCTGCCTTATCTGCTGCAAAATCCAAGGCAAGATCCGTTCAATGCATGAGTAATTTGCGCCAAATCGGAATCGCACTAAATCAATATGTATTGGACCACGAATATTTTCCACCTCGATCACATGCCAGTTCAAGCAGTGGGATATATTTCTTGTCACCAGGAGATTATCTGCATACATACGTGGGGCAGGGATTCGGGACCGGCGTCCATTACAAATCTGGTAAAATGATTCAGTGCCCTGATGCCACAATCATTGCGCGAAAGGGATCGATTTCGTTATCACCACGGGTTGGCTTTTCAAGAGGTGATTACGGATCCTACGCCTACAATACACATGGTTGGGCAACTCTTCGTGGTTATAACAGTGAAGGGCTGGGGCTGGGAATGCACATCACTGACAAAAAAGGGAAAAGTGTTCGTGACGTAGAAGTTCGGGCTCCGTCGGACATGATTGCTTTCACTGATGGACACCTCTATGCCGTTGAATTGAACGCGCGTTTTGGGATCGGCCTGACTCCAGCGATTCCCGGAATGTACCGGCACATCATGCTTAATCTGTCCACCCCACCTCAGACCAAGTTGGATGAGAGTGTATCCACCGTGATTCAAGAAATGAACTTGAACCTTCATTCCGGGCGAAGAAACTCAGTATTTGTTGACGGACATGTTGAATCCAGCACGCTTAGAAACCTGATGACAACCAATACATTCCACATGCAACGCTGGAACAGGGATAACCAGACTCATCTAAGATTGGTGAGAAGAGGGCATTTAACAGATGATGTCCCATTTTAACGTCTGACTGCCTACCAGATAGTGGATACATTAGAAATATTCCAGAATTCATGAAGTGGAAATTGATCAATCTTTTCCTGTCACACCCTTCAGTTTTTTGTTGTCCAGCCTAGTTCACTTTATAGGAATGGATTATGTGCTCTAGAAAGCAGGTGCTTTGGTTTGCCAGTATATTTGGGGTATTCATTTTAACCGCGGTAGTGTTCTTGTGGAAAGTTGATATTTCTTTGAAGTGAATGGCCGGGTAGCTTCACTTTCTTTTTTACTCGCTAAAGTCGTCAACTGGTTCGCGATTTAGCATGGGCTCCTATGAGGCAGTTTATTCTTTTTGAATCTAAAAAATATTGACGTTGCACCTCAACTGTCATACTGTCATGTGACAGTTGATAGTTGCGAGAGTTATGTTCCTTCAAATCCAGTTTCAATCGGGGAAGCCCACATACTTGCAAATTGTCGATCAAATCAAAACGGCGGTGGCATCGGGGCGATTGAAAAGGGGAGACGCTTTGCCGGGGATACGGCCTCTCGCGGAACGGTTGAGGATCAATCGTAACACGGTGGCCAAAGCATACACCGAACTGGAGAGGCAAGGGGTGGTAGAAACTCAAGCAGGGAAAGGTTGTTTCGTATCGGATCACCACACTCCTTTCAGTCAAAAAATGCGTCAGAAGAAACTCCAGGAAGCCGTGGATGCGGCCATTGTGGAGGCACATCACCTTCAGTTTTCCGATGAAGAGCTACTAAAGATCATTCAGCAGCGTCTGCAATCTTATGCCAGGAAAAAATCCGATTCAATATCATCACTATAATCCTTCAACGAACATAAGGCATCAAATACATGAGTTCTCCAGTCATCGAAATTAAACAGTTGGTGCGGCAGTTTGGAAAGACTGACGCGGTGAACGGCCTTGATCTTAGCGTGCAGCCCGGTCGTTGTTACGGATTGTTTGGACGTAACGGGGCAGGGAAGACAACGACCATTAAATGTCTGTTGGATCTATTGAAACCGACATCGGGATCGGTTGAACTTTTTGGGATGAATCCCGCCAAAGAGGAGGTCGCGGTCCGGTCACGCCTGGCCTATGTTCCGGATCAACTGGGATTTTACCCGTGGATGAAAGTGGTCGATCACTTTCAGTATCAGGCCTCGTTCCGTAAGCACTGGAACCTGGATATGCAGATGGATCTAATTGGGCAGTTTCATTTGGATCTAGACCAAAAAATCAACCACCTTTCCAAAGGTCAAAAGATGCAGGTAGCCTTGATTGGGGCGCTTTGTCCCGAGCCAGAACTACTCATCCTTGATGAACCGACTTCAGGCCTTGATCCTTTGATACGGCGCGAGTTTATTCGTACGGTCATTGGAGCCTACCAGGATAAGGATCCGGAAAATCGAACCGTTTTCGTATCCACGCATTTGATTACCGAATTTGAGGGATTGATTGATGAATTCACCATCATGGATCGAGGACTTGAATTGATCACTCTGGAAGCGGATCAGGCACGTGCTCAGTACAAGCGCCTGGTTCTGGTTTTTCCTGACAATCCGCAACTTCCCGACTTGCCCGAAATAATGGACTGTCAGGTGGAAGGTCGTGAAATGGAACTATGGATCTGCGGCGATGAACAGCCCGTGAGAGATTGGGCATCATCTTTCCATCCAGAATCCATCGAATCTCATGCCATGACCCTGGAGGAAATCTTCCTGTCCAACGTCAAACAAGAGGAGCAAAACCATGTTGCATCCGCGCATTAAAAAAGAGTTGAGGCTGGTGGCGGCGCCCGCAGGCATTATTGTCTCCCTTTCTTTGATACTATTATTTCTAAGGAGAATCGAGTCAGGAGAAGTGTGGAACTCGATCTTTTCTTTCTTTGGTCTGGGCCTGGCGCTCTCATATTTTGTTTCCTGCCAATTTGGAAGTGAACTCTCCCTCCAGAATTTAGGGTGGGGGATGAGTATGCCCTGGTCTCGTCAACAATTTTGGCGTGAAAAACTCAAAGTGACATTGCCTTTTTATGCCACGCTTTCCGCGCTTAGCATTTACGCCATTTTTCATTTTCATCAAAGAGAAGCCACACATTTGGGAATAGAAAATTCGGGGACTTTTTACATTCTATGTTTTGTTTCTATGGCGTGGGCATGTATGGGGCCAGGGATCTTTCTGACACTCAAATTACGGAACTTGGTGGCTTCGCTTTGGTTGACTTGTCTGCTTCCGTTTATCCTCACTTTCCTACTGTTTATGATTGTTGATAATACCGGAATGGCGGATTCGCAGTTTGGATACCTGATGTTTATGGTTGCCTTGGTATATGGAGGAGCAGGATGGTGGTTGGCACGGGCTGCTTTTCTCAAATGGGAAGACAAAGGTATGCATGCAACTGAAATGGATTGGAATCTTTTTGGTCTTTTCAATCGATCCAATGAC
The DNA here is from genome assembly GCA_964342825.1 of uncultured Verrucomicrobiota bacterium. GTDB lineage: Bacteria > Verrucomicrobiota > Verrucomicrobiia > Limisphaerales > AAA164-E04 > AAA164-E04. The sequence continues at coordinate 21,327 of CAYFHO010000014.1, read as the reverse complement.
CCTGCCAGTTATAGATACCAACCATGGAAAGCGATGGTTTTTCGTGAACTTCGACTTCAGCAGACCAACCTTTTCCTTGGTGGTTTTTTGTTAGCTATCGCTGCTAGTTCTGGGTTATTGGTCAAATGGGGGGGTATGGGGAAATGGATTGGTGAAGAGCCTGCACGGTTTGTTTCTCACATACCTGAGCTGATAAGTTTTATAATCTTATTTATCCCTGCCAGTCTTGCTTGTGTGACAACAGCTGAAAGCCGACGATTGGATGTGCATTTCGGGGAATTAGTGGGGCCCGTGAGGAGAAGAGACCAGTTTCTTGTTAAATGTTTAATGACGATTTTTTTAGGATGGTTAATTGCTGGTTTAATGCCACATCTGATTCTGACCATTCTTCATCAGAGATTCATTCCCCTTTTTATGGATTCTATCCCTTTTCAAATTTTTTCTATCATTATCGGTATTCTATCTCTTTATGCTGGATCATTCTGTTTTGGATACCTGAAATCTTTCAGTCTTTCACTATTAATGATTCCCGTAATAATGATTTGCTTAGGGAAGTTAAGTGCAGTAGGCAGACCAAACCATTTACTAACCGCGCTACATACATTCATTTTTATCTTACCATTTATAACATGGCGCAGTTATCGAAACTCTCTGAGCCTGTCTGTTTCCTGGCGTACTATTTCACGAAATATCCTGCACATGGTCTTTGCCGTTATAGTTGTGAGCCTACTATTACGTGCTCTTGCGGATCGATCTTGGGAGCGGGTGACATTGCTAGAACCCTCTCCGGAGCACTCCATTCTTAGGCCGGGTGTGAAACCATCCATCTTTTTAGATTTTGATAAGGGATTAGTATTATCACCTGATGGAACTGTTTGGCGGTTCGATTTTCATCTAAATCGATCAGGACGATATCGAGATCAAATGGATAAGGTGGAGCAATTACCAGTTTCTCATCAACTGGGGCATTTGGTTCAGTTTGCTTACAACTATAACTACCGGTTTGTATTGGATTCTCGGAATCATCTCTGGATGTGGACGATTCAATCAGAAAACCAGTGGTTTGCGAATAAGACTTCCATTGAGTTGATTCCTATGATGCACGACCGGACATGGAAGAAAATTTCTGCCGGTCGATTGGGATTTTTGGCGGTTGCTTCTGACGGTACCCTTTGGTCGGGTGGCCAGTCAAAACCCAAGAAACCTGCATTGGCCGAATTACCTGAACTTGCTCAAGTGGACGTCGAACTTCCAACCAAGTGGGAACAATCTCATGGACCAGTTTTCGATATTGATATGGGGCCTGTTTATTTTCCAGTGAAGGAAACATTTACTGATTGGAAGGATTGTTTGGTACATCATGAGATGTTTTTTGCATTGCGCGAAAATGGTCAGCTATACGCATGGGGCAATTCTGCTTCAACCTTTGAGTGGAATCGGTTGACCCTTGCGAGAACATATTTAAGAGATATTTATCCACACAAGTGGAAAGTGGTGGAAATTACAGGGCCTGAAAGAGGGACTATTCTCATAACTACAGAGGATGGTAATCAATGGATCAGTGCAAAAAACGCAAATGTGCCCTTGCCCGCTTCACACCAAAACCATCAGCCTTTAATTAGAGTGGTTTGTAGAAATGGTTCTAATGTACAACCAATCAATGATTTGGTTTCATTGTCTCACCGGAGTTTCCTGAGTAATGATGGCGCAGTTTGGGGAATAGCACATGAAACTTATTCCTGGGATAGTCTGCCTGAACGATACCAACCTTACGCAAAAGGAACCCTAACCTATCATGTCAAAAAGATGGGAGGTAGAAGTGATTGGGTAGCACAATTAGGTAACTACGGAATGACAGCTGACGGTAAATTATGGAATTGGGATCAACGAAATAGGAATCAGATAAGTCCAATACCTCCTCGATTTCGTCACAAGGTTATTGCTGATTTGAATCCTTAATCAACTCGAGATCAACGCAGAATACAGCACCTTGGGAACATATCATTCGCTTTTTTTGGGGAGTGATTGCAGTCAGGCTTTTCTGATGGGTTTCAGAGTTGGAGTTCAGGCTTCAGCCTGCCCACGCTGGCAAAGCCAGCGAAAATAATGTGTTCTTGTGTCCAGTGAGTTGGAGGGAGAAGAGGAACCATTATGCCTACATCTATTCCTTTGTTTTTCACTCGTTGACTTTGTCAACTGTTGCATGCTCAAGCATGGACTCCAACTCTGTTGCCTTGTCAGGCAATGCAGCGATTACTTTTGAACCTTAAAATGAACAAAAGTAAAAACCGTCCTGGCCCTGGAACCTGGATGCTCGAAAAGAGGAAATGTAGGCCAGAGATCAAGGCTCATGTTTACAGCGGCAAGAATCATTAAAGTATTTAAAACTCCCAGACCTTGGCGATCTTGAACCAGCATATGCGGGTTGGCATGAAATTAAATCACTTTACTACTCCATGCTCAATATCCTCCATGGCTTGATCCGATGGAGGTTTGAGGCTGGCTTTGCCTGCGTACCACAGGCCCAGGATGGTGGTTGGCAGGAAGAAAATCAGATGCATGACGAGGGCGTAGGCGAGTGCCACTTCTCTGGAAGGATGCAGATTTAGCACGGCAAATCCAAAAATCATACCGGCTTCGTAAATGCCCCAATATCCCGGTGCGGCGGGAATCATGACCGCCAGCGATTCAATGACCACCAGTGCGATGGCCTGCATCAAGGTCATGGTAACACCATCGAAGCCCCAGCCCAGAGTCTGCGCGGCGATGGCATTGATCACCCAGGTCAGGACAGAATAGACAGTGATCCAAACGAACCTGCGTGGTTGTTTGATGGCATGGAATCCCCGGACGATTTCTTCAAGGCCATGTTCAATGGATTGGTGCATGCTTTCAGACATGGGTACTTTCCGTGCAAAGTTGATGAGCCCGACGCGCACCTTGCGAAACATGAGTAATCCCAAACCAAAGATCATCACAGCCGATCCAATGACCACCTTCTGAATGAGGGGAGCCAGCATATTTCCACGGATGACAAAACCACCGAACTCAACTGACATCTCTGGATCAATCGGAGGAATGAAAGCCATCGATACAATGAACAAAGCGATCAAAGTGACTCCATCAAAAACCCTTTCAGTGACAACCGTTCCGAATACAATGGGGACGCCTGTTTTTTCCTTCTTTCCCACATAGATTGCGCGCATGAATTCACCCACGCGTCCCGAAGGCAGCACGTTGTTAAACGCAAATCCAACCATGAGTGGTTTGAAAAGATGATGGGAGGCCACCGGTTTGTCTTCGGGAAAAAGTAGCGACCAGCGAAGAGCACGCACGTAGATCCCGACATAAAAGATGATGATGGTGACGAGGAGCCAGAATGGATGCACCTCGCTAAGAGCTTTCCAGAGAGCCTTCCAATCCAGATTTTGAAGTACCCAGATACAGCAGACCAGTGAAACCAAAAGTCCAAGATAAACAGCCAGTTTCTTCATGCTTGGGGTGGTCCTCCCTGTGCCATTGATTCCAGCCAGTCACACGCCTTTGGCAGGATGTAGCTCCAATGGAATTCCTTGGATCGATTCCAGGCATTGGTTCTGTAATCTTGGTAGAGCCCAGGGTGTTGGATGATGAATTCCATCTCCTCAGCCAAAGATTCCGGCGTTTCTTCTTTGGAAACTCTTCCTGTTTGATCGTGCAGAGTGGACTCTGTTAATCCTGCAACAGGGTAAACCACTGAAGGCGTTCCCATGGCATTGGCCTCAATCACATTCAAACCCCATCCTTCGCGAATAGAAGTGTGTAAAAGTATGTGCGCTTCTTTCAGCGATTGATCCTTCCGAGCTTCGTCCAAGTGTCCGGTAAAATCGACATGATCTTTCAATCCCAGCTGACTGGTTTGTTCTTTGAGTTGGGGGAGTGTTTCACCGGTTCCGATGATGCTGAGTTTGACATCGATCTGCCGGTCTTTTAGGCATCGGACGGATTGAATGGCGTGATCGATTCTTTTATTCGGCGCAAGCCTAGAGACGACGACCAATTTGAGAGGTGACGTAATTTCCTTCTCCGGCAGTTCGGGGAGTGCCTGGGTGTGGACACCGTAAGGGATCCTTTTAATCGATTCGATTCCGTGGTGACGCAACATGATTTCAGTTTCCTGACACGCCGTCCAAAAGGGAGTTTTTCGATAAAGCCAATGAGTCCATCGTTCCTGGATGCGACCGACCTGATCCAGTGGCCACCGATAAAAGGAGGACCAAATTGGCCCAAGCACTTCGTGGATGTATGATACGCATTGAGTTTGAGTCCACCAGGGGGCGAACCAGGGAATCCCGTGGTGTTGGTCAATCACGAGGTCAAATGGTGCTTGAGATTGATACCAGCGATTGGCAGACAGGATGGATGATCCCATTCCTCCGCCTCTCACGATCTGGACACCTTCCATTTCAGATTGATCCTTGCACCCGGGGAAAGAGTTGGCGAACCACCAGACATCGTGGCCTCTTTGAAAGAGGGCACTCAGATAGGCCAGTGAAACCCTTTCAGCACCCCCTGATGCGGGGTTTTCCGGGTCACGCCAGTTGAGCATTAAAAATCTCAGCTTCCTCTGCATTATCATTCTGTTACCTGATTCATGACTGATTTTTACTTGATTGATCAGGATCTTCGTCTGGTAACCGTATCTACAATCCTCTAAATGATCGAGAGGCGAATTTAACCCTTTACACCCCAAGGGCAAGATTACACTCTGATGGGCTAATTCAGGATGAGCATTTCCCAGTCTAAAAAATCGAAAAAAACCTTGGATTCAACGTCCGCAAATCCGTTTGCGCCATTGAACAAGGAGGACTTTTTGAACACTATCAAGCGTTCGCAGGAGTTTCTGTTCAACGCACAACTGCCCGACGGTTATTGGCAGGGGGAATTGCATATCGATTGTACCTTGGTAGCTGATACTGTTTGCTTTAAGCATTGGGATGGGAAAGTGGATGAGGTTTGGCAGCGCAAGGCGATCAATCACCTTTTATCCCTTCAACTGCCGGAAGGTGGTTGGAATATTTATTATGGAGGTCCTGCAGAAGTCAATGCCACCATCAAATCCTATCTGGCACTCAAACTGGCAGGTGTTCCCGAAACGGATCAAAGAATGCTGAAAGCCCGGTCCGTTGCCTTGAACCTTGGTGGCGTGCCCAGAATGAACACTTTCTCCAAACTTTACCTTGCCCTTTTGGGGCTGTTTCCGTGGAAGTATGTACCAACCATTCCTTGTGAAGTCATACTCATTGGAAAGTGGTTTCATGTGAATTTTCATGAGATGAGCAACTGGACACGCAGCATGATTGTGCCGCTTTCCATCATCAACCACTACAAACCCACCCGAAAGGTTCCCAAGACCATCACCATTGACGAATTATACCCTGATGGATTTCACGAGCGCGACCTTCGGCTACCGCGCGATCCGGGCATTTTTTCCTGGCGAAATTTCTTTCTGGCAGTTGATAAGGTGAACAAATTGGCCGAGAAATTTGCCCAGTGGGGGATCCATCCATTCCGAAAACAGGCATTGAGGAAAAATGAAGACTGGATGTTGGAACGGTTTGAGGGGGCTGATGGTCTGGGGGCGATCTGGCCATCCATGTTGAACTCGCTCATCGCCATGAAAGCGATGGGTTATGAAGATGATCATCCACAAGTGATTCGAGCCGAGCGTGAGTTGAAAAAACTTGAGCACGAAACGGAAACTGAAGTTCGCATTGAGCCCTGTCTCTCACCTGTTTGGGACACTGCTATCGCTTCCGCAGCTTTGGGTGCATCCGGGGTCTCGGCTGATCACCCCAAAATGAGAAAGGCTGCCGATTATTTGGTTTCCAAGGAAATCCGTTTCAGAGGTGACTGGAAATACAAAAACGACACAGATGTTGAACCGAGTGGATGGGCCTTTGAGCATGAGAATAAATGGAATCCCGATGTGGATGATTCCGCGATGGTTTTGCTTGCGCTCAGACGCATGCAGGCCAGTGATGTGAAGGCACAAAAAGCATGCTTCAAACGTGGAATGGAATGGCTCATGACCTTTCAATGCAAGGACGGGGGATGGGCCGCATTCGACAAAGATTGCACCAAGAGCATCATGGAAAAAGTGCCCTTCGCCGATCATAACGCCATGCTGGACCCCGAATGTGCAGATATTACCGCACGCATTCTTGAGCTTTTAGGGGTCGAAGGTTTGACGCTTGAGCATCCGCAAGTGGCACTCGGACTGAAATACCTGAGATCCCAGCAGGAGGAAGATGGTTCCTGGTATGGACGTTGGGGGGTGAATTACATTTATGGAACATGGTTGGCTCTCCGAGGATTGAAAGCTTTGAATGTCGATATGACTCAACCCTGGTTGCAGAAATCGAAAAATTGGCTCGAAAGTGTTCAACAGAAAGACGGAGGTTGGGGAGAGCGTTGCAACAGCTATGAAGATCCCGTATTTAAGGGGCAGGGGCCCAGCACGGCATCGCAAACTGCCTGGGCCGTGATGGGATTGTGCGCTTTTGGCGATCCCAATTTGCCAAGTCTGCAGCGAGGTATCCAATACCTCATCGATCATCAGTCTGAGGATGGTTCCTGGCATGAACTGGAAACCACCGGCACCGGATTCCCTTTGGTGTTCTACCTCAGATATGACATGTACCGTAATTCCTGGCCGTTGCTGGCACTGGCAACCTATCAGGATTTGGCAAAATCTGACGCAGGTGAATAGCCGGGGTTCACGCTTTTAATGGGTTAATGACTTCCACCAACGCATAAAAAACCCACGCAACAATGAACATTCTGGTCTGCTTTGCTGTTCCCCAGGAGAAGCAGTATTTCCGATCGCGTTCAAAAGTCAGATCCATCGTGACAGGTATGGGGGCCAAAGCGGCCACCGCTTGCCTGGAAGAATCCCTATACCAAACGAAGCCTGAGATAATTATTGCAGCGGGATTTGCGGGTGGGCTCAACCCGGCGTTGAAATGTGGTCAGGTGGTCATGGATAACCCTGATCAAATCAAACACAAGCTGAACCTGACTTCACTCAAGAACCTGGTCCACGGAACCATCCACTCGGCTCCCAGAGTTTTGATAACTCCACAGGAAAAGGCGTCCTTAAGGCGGCAAACCGGTGCGGATGCTGTCGACATGGAATCTGCAAGTATTCGGACAGTCGCAAAACGGCAGGGCATTCCTGTTTTATCCTTTCGTGTCATTTCGGACGGTTTTGAAGATACCTTACCCATTGATTTCAATTTGTTTATGACTGAAGAGGGAGGCATGCGATTTGGAGCCCTGTTGTTTCACATCCTCAAGCGTCCTCTGGTCATTCCCAAACTTTTGACGTTCCAGCGTAATGTTCACTTTGCGGCCAGGCAGCTTGGTGGGGCATTGGATCTCGCAATTGGCGGTGGAATTTAAGGAGGAGGCTCCCTTGCCTGATTGAGCGGACAAGTTGAGGCTCAAGAAAAAATCCAGACTAACATTTTTCCTCTTGCTTTTTTTGGGGAAAGGCAGATTTTGATTTCCAATTAAAGAGATGCTCTCACAAGTCTGCACTTATCCAACTTACCACGTCGCTTTGGTGACGCTTTTTACATGATCAAACCACGCCTTCGTATTCGTCAGGCAAACGTCAATGATATTCCATCTCTGGTGGAACTGAACAAAAAAGCTTACCCAGCGATGGCTCTGGAAAATGTCATCTGGGGTGAATCTCATCTGCGCAGCCATTTGCGAGTCTTTCCGGAGGGGCAACTGGTGGCCATTTATGAAGGACGCATCGTGGGGGCTGTAGCCACCTTGATTGTTGACCTTTCTCGCGATCCACATCGATTGCATACCTGGGCTGGTATTACCGACAGTGGTTATTTCAATAACCATAATCCTGAAGGGGATACTCTGTACGGAGGTGATGTCTACGTGGATCCCAATTGCCAGCGCATGGGTGTTGGTTCAGCCCTTTACGAGGCCAGAAGAAAGCTATGCCAACGTCTCAATTTACGGCGGATTTTGGCTGGAGGGCGATTGGTGAAATATAACGAATACCGGGATTCCATTTCCGCGGAAGAATATGCACAGCGAGTGGTGCAGGGTGAAATCAATGATCCTGTTTTATCATTTCAGTTAAAGCAGGGCTTCATCCTCAGAGGAGTGCTCCCCAATTACCTTCCAGATGCCAAGAGCTGCAACTACGCAAGTCTGATCGAATGGCTTAATCCGAAGTTTAAAGCCAAACCCGCCGGAGCTCGGAAAGTGCGTATATCCTGTGTTCAATATCAGATGCGTAAAGTGGAATCGTTCGACGATTTTGCAAGGCAGGTGACCTATTTTGTTGATATTGCGGGGGATTACGGAAGTGATTTTCTTCTGATGCCAGAGCTGTTTTCGGTTCAACTGTTATCACAGACCAGCACTTTGACACCCCGTGAGGGAATCCGTGAACTGACTCGCTACACCAAACCTTTTGTCAAATTGATGCAGTCCCTGGCAAAGCGGTATGATCTCACCATCATCTCCGGAAGTCATCCGGTCAAACAGGGTGGAAACATTCTGAATATCAGTCATGTATGCCTGCCAACCGGACGCGTGGTTGAACAACCAAAACTTCATATCACTCCCAATGAACGTAAGTGGTGGGGGATTGCCGGCGGAAATCATCTGGCGCCCATCGAGACTCCGGTCGGAAAAATTGGGGTTCTGATTTGTTACGACATCGAATTCCCGGAGGCAGCTCGCTACCTGGCTGATCAGGGTGCGGAGATTATTTTTGTTCCGTTCTGCACCGATAATCGACAGGGATATATGAGGGTTCGATATTGCGCCCAGGCTCGAGCCATTGAAAATCAGGTTTATGTTGCCATGGCAGGAAATGTGGGAAATCTGCCTGATGTGGTCAACATGGATGTCCAGTATGGACAGGCTGCCGTTTTGACACCCTGCGATTTTGCTTTTGCCAGAGACGGGATTGCCGCAGAGGCGGATTCCAATGAGGAAACGATTTTGGTATGTGATCTCGACTTGGATGATTTACATGAAGCACGACATTCGGGAACAGTGACTCCGCATTTGGACAGGCGGCCCGACCTGTTTGTGCCTCGTCACAACTTCCAGCAATGGACATCAGACTCGAATTCACCGAGCGAAGGTCCGCTGGGAGAACAACCCAAATTCGAAAGTTGATGGAAGAATTGGGAATCCATTTTTACATTTCAGAAGGTGAGTAACTCGCATTCGCCAGTCGATCTGGATCAGTTTCAACTGGATGTTCAGCTCCAGCAACAGCCCAACGATACATCCTGCGGGCCGACCTGTCTGCATTCGATCTATCACTTTTACGGAGACGATATTCCTCTGGATCGGGTTGTTCGCGAAATTCCGGAATTGGAAAACGGAGGTACGCTGGCAGTGCAACTGGGGCTTCACGCTCTCAAACGTGGATACCGCTCCAAGGTTTGGACCTTCAATCTCAGGATTTTTGATCCCACATGGTTTCACAATGGCAAACCCAAAGAAGGGCTTAAGGAAAAATTGGCTTTTCAAGTGGAGCATCGACCAGATGAAAAACGTCGAACCGCTGCTGCCTCTTACCTTTCCTATTTGAATCAGGGAGGGGAAATTCGATTTGGTGTGTTAAGTGGGCGATTGATTCGAAATCTGTTACAGGGTCAGTTTCCTCTCATCGTAGGGTTGAGTTCCACTTTTCTGTATGGAGCTTCCAGAGAAATACCCTCATCCAACGCCGAGGATGATTTACGAGGTGATCCCTGTGGTCACTTTGTGACGCTCTGCGGTTACGATCGTAAATCTCGGCTTGTTAAAGTTGCCGATCCTTACCGCGATCACCCGGTCAGTCAGGCCGGATATTATCATGTCGAGCTTGACCGGCTCATCAATGCCATACTTTTAGGTGTGCTGACATACGATGGAAATCTGCTGCACATCTATCCCCATCATTAACACAAATTTATGCCTACCAAACTATTGGTGTTGGACCATCCAAAACATTGGAATTGGAAACTGGACGATGTCGAGATCGTGAGTGCCCGGGATTATTTGTCGAATCCCAAATGGGCAGACGTACGTCATTGCAAGGTTTTTCACATGTGTCGTTCCTATCGGTATCAAAGTCTCGGTTATTACGTGGGGCTTTTGGCGGAGGCACGAGGACATCGGCCCATACCACGCGTTTCGACTGTTCAGGATATTCAGAATCGTTCATTGCTAAGAGTGGTCAGCGAGGATTTGGATCAACTGATACAACAAGCTTTTGCACCGTTGCAGGGAAATCAATTCCAGCTTTCCATCTATTTCGGTCGCAACCTTGCCAAGCGTTATGACAGGCTTTCCCGGCAGTTTTTTAATTTGTTTCCCACCCCTCTGATGCGAGCGCAATTCAAACGCCGAGATGACGGGCATTGGGATTTGACACAATTGAATATTTTAAGCTTGAAGGATGTAGCAACTGAACATCACGCCTTCATGGAGACGGCAGCCAATGAATTTTTCTTCAAACCACCCAGCAGACAATCTCGTCGAAAACAGCCAAGATACCATCTCGCCTTGTTGACAGATCCAAAAGACCCAACCGCACCTTCGGATGAAAAGGCGCTGCAGCATTTCGTAAATGCGGGGGCAAGGTGCTCCATTGCTGTTGAAAGAATTGGGCGACTGGATTATGGACGTCTGGCAGAATATGACGCCCTTTTCATCAGACAAACAACGGCTGTCAATGATGTGACTTATCGGTTTGCTCGTCGCGCTGAAGCTGAAGGACTGATTGTGATTGATGATCCGGTTTCCATTGTACGTTGCACTAATAAAGTTTACCTTGCGGAGCTTCTGCATCGCCACCGGATTCCTGGGCCGATCACCGTCATGATCCATAAGGACAATATAAAAGATTGTCTGCAGAGGTTGGGGTTGCCTTGTGTGCTCAAACAACCCGATTCCGCATTCTCATTGGGAGTCATCAAGGTGGAAACCGAGGCTGAATACTTTAAAACCGCAGAGGAGTTGCTCGACAAATCCGACATGTTGATTGGGCAGGAATATTTGCAGACAGATTTTGATTGGCGTATTGGTGTGCTGGATCGCAAACCCCTTTTTGCATGCAAATATTTTATGGCGAAAGGGCACTGGCAGATTTACAACAACGAAGCCAGCGATAAAAACGGACCGGATTACTCTGGAGACTCAGAAACGCTACCTGTTGAACTCGCCCCCCGTAAAGTGGTTGCCACTGCTGTCAAGGCTGCGAATTTAATCGGCAACGGCCTCTACGGTGTGGATCTCAAGGAAGTGGGGGGACGCCCCGTGGTGATTGAGGTGAATGATAATCCAAGTATCGATGCTGGAGTCGAAGACCAAATCCTGCGCCATACGCTATATGATCGGGTGATGGAAACTTTCTTTCATCGACTCGAACGCCTTTGAAATAACCAATTTTTCATCTTGAGCAGACAGTGAACAAAACTTCCTTTCCTCTTTTTTCACGTTTTGGTGTGGAGATCGAATACATGATCGTTGATAGTGACACCTTCAATATTTCTCCAACAGCCGATGAAATTCTTTTCCACTTTGGACAAGGTCCAACTGCAGAAGTTGAGTTTGAGAAATCCACATGGTCCAATGAATTGGTCCGTCACGTTCTCGAATTCAAAATAAATAAACCAGCATCCAGGCTGGATTCACTGGTTCCGGTGTTCGATGAACAAATTCAGATTGCCAACTCCTGGCTGAATAAGCATCAGCGATGTTTACTTCCTACAGGAATGCATCCCTGGATGAATCCGCAAATGGAAACACAGCTTTGGCCTTTTGAGGGACATGAGATCTACGAAGCCTTTGACAGGGTTTTCAAGTGTCAGGGGCATGGTTGGAGTAATCTTCAATCTGTTCATTTGAATTTGCCCTATGGTAGTGAAGAGGAGTTTGTTCATTTGCATGCAGCGATTCGATTGCTGATACCCATCATTCCTGTTTTGACTGCATCCTCACCTTTTCAAGAGGGGCAATTTTTAGGGCATCTTGACCAGCGGTTGGAATCTTATCGGACCAATTCCAGGCGTTTTCAATGCATCACCGGTCAAGTGGTGCCCGAAATATTTGAAAGCTGGAAGGATTATCACGACAAAGTTTTTACTCCAATCGCAACCAGTCTTCGTCCTTTGGATGACGATGGAATTTTTGAAGCAGAATGGGTCAATGCGCGGGGTGCGATTGCAAGACTTTCAAGGGGTAGTATAGAGATACGCGTGATTGACACTCAGGAGTGCCCTTTGGCTGACTTGGCTATTCTGCAATTGGTTGTTGACGGATTGAAGTTCATTTTGAGGACCAACCAGGCCAGAATGGACAAAGTTGTGAACTACCCGCAAGCTTTCCTGGTTGAGCTGTTTCAACGTTCGATACAGGGTGCGAAGGAACCAGAATTGATCGATCCACATTATTGTGAATTGTTGGGATTACGGGACAACCGCAAGGTTACTGCGCACATGTTTTGGCAAAAAGTGTTTGAATGCAGTGTCGAGAAAACATCCATTTTTCATCAGCCTTTGATGATGATTTTAGATCAGGGGTCGCTTGCCAAACGAATTCTCAGCTACACCGGCAAGACTCCGACCAAAGCAAAGTTGCTGGAAATGTATCAAGGGTTGGCCAACTGCCTGCAGAGTAACACGTTGTTGAAACAAACATCCCGATGAACCAAGGATTACTCCTGTTTTCATCGGGATGAACAAAGAATCGGCCTTTTAATGAGGAGGTCTAAGCGGAACGCAACATTCTGAGATAACCGAATCCCACGAAACGCTGATTATCTTCATCGTATAAACGATAGTTGACGGCCTTTAAGCTGGCCCAAAGTGTGACCTGGGGAACTTTTTGAAACAGCTCCTCGCTCTTGTGGCATTTTTCCAAATAATAATTTGGAATTCTGGGCCCAAGATGGTGGATGTGATGAAATCCGATGTTGCCTGAGAACCATTGAAGAATCTTGGGCAGCTTGTAGAAAGAACTCCCTTCAAGAGCAGCAGTCAGGTAGTCCCAGTCCTTGCCTCTTTCCCAATAAACCCCCTCGAACTGGTGCTGAACGTAGAACAACCAAATGCCCAAGGACCCGGCAACCAGCATGACGCAGGTTTGAAGAATCAAATAGGCTTTAAAACCAAAGACAAGACTCATGCAAACGGTCATGGCCAATACGCCCAGGTTTGTCCACCAGACGCTTTTTCGTTCACGTGGTGGTGCCTGAGGGGTTGAGAAGCGATGCTTAACCAAGAAAAGCACCAAAGGTCCAAACCCAAACAAAACAATCGGATTTCGCATGAACCGATAGGCTATGCGTTTCCATTTGGAAGCCTCCAGGTATTCTTTTACGGTCATGATCCAGATGTCTCCGATGCCTCTTTTGTCGAGATTTCCGGAGGTGGAGTGGTGAATGGCGTGCTCCCATCTCCATTGGAAATAGGGGGTGAATTCAATCACACCCAATATCGAACCCAAAATATGGTTTGCTTTTTGAGATTTGAAAAAGGAACCGTGGCCACAATCGTGGAAAATGATAAACACTCTCACAAGAAATCCTCCCGCCAAAATGACCAAAGGTATCAGCAGCCAATAGGAGATGTTGATCGCAAAGTACATCAACACCCATAAGCCAATATAGGGAACCAGGGTGTTCACTATTTGCCAAATTCCTCTTGCCATCGATTGTTTCTGATACTTGGCGATGATGGCCTTCCAAGTAAGTGTATCCGGTTGTTTACTCATTTTGCGCAGTAATTTGCAGGGATTTTTCTAATCAGCCAACCTGTTTTTGTCAGAAATTTTCCCTTTTTTGAATATTTCTGATAAATCCTTCCATCGGGAATTTTGTAACATGTTTTCAATAATGAAGATAAGTGCCCTGCTGTGAGGTTGGCAGTGAAAGCTGGCAGAGATCGAATTTCTACATTGACCTGTGGATATTGCGTTTCAAACTTCATGGATGCCTAAGTCGATGAAGAAAAACAGAAGAAGTTTTCTCGGTGAAATTTCTATGTTGGGAGTATCCGTCTCCGCTCCCTGGATTCATGCAAAGGATTCAAGTCCTTCTGCTAAGGTTCTTGAAACCAAAACCATTGGCCCGACTGACGGTGGTTATCAAGGATGGCCCACATTATCGCAATTGAAGAATGGTGACTTGGTTCTTGTTTGGTCTGGCGGAAGGGAGGGGCATGTCTGTCCATTCGGGCAGGTGCACTACATGCGTTCCAGCGATGGAGGGGAAACCTGGTGCTGGCCACGAGTCATTTTGGATAGTGGCTTGGATGATCGTGATGCCGGCATCCTTGAAACCAAACAGGGGACATTACTGGTCACAACCTTCACTTCACTCGCTTATGAATCGAATCTCAAGAAACTGGAATCCTCCGAAGGGCAGGCCACGGATCGATTGAAGCGATGGAAAGCGGCCCATCAGCGACTCAGTGAAGAAGATCGACGACGCGAATTGGGGCAATGGATGATTCGCTCTGAGGATGGAGGGAAGTCCTGGTCCGGTAAATACAGTTCGATCGTCAACAGTCCACATGGCCCCATCCAGCTTATGAGTGGACGACTCATTTATGCAGGTAAGGAGCTCTGGACGGGTGAGAACCGAATTGGAATAAGTGAATCAATTGATGATGGTAGAACTTGGCGCTGGTTGGCTGAAATACCTTCCAGAGATGGCGATGATCCGGCCAATTACCATGAATTACATGCTGTCGAGATGCCTGATAGGAGGATTATTGTTCACATCCGTAATCACAACCAACCGAATGCCAACGAAACCTTGCAGTGTGAATCGACAGATGGCGGGCATACTTGGACCAAGCCTCACAGTATCGGTGTTTGGGGTTTACCTTCCCATTTGCTTCGTCTCTCGGACGGGAGAGTTTTGATGACTTATGGTCATCGAAGAGCACCTTTTGGGAATCAGGTTCGAATTAGTGATGATGGACGTCGTTGGTCGGCTCCAATGATCGTATCGGGAGATGGTGTTACCGGAGATTTGGGGTATCCCAGTACTGTTCAATTGAACGATGGATCCTTGATTACCGTGTGGTACGAACTGATGGAAAATTCCAGTCACGCTGTTTTGAGGCAAGCGAGGTGGCAGCTAGAAAGCTGAAAAGGATTCAGAATTTGCAGGGGGCTTCCTGTTGAAATTTATTTCTGAACCCAAAAAAAGCCCCTCAGTCCAATGGACAGGGGGCTTTGAAATCTGATTGATTTATTGTGAACTAGGCTCCGTCTTCGCCGATTGCTTCCACCGGGCAGCCTTCCATGGCTTCCTGGCATTGGGTTGCCTCATCGTCATTTTCAGGTTGCTTGTAAACGAAGGAATATCCACCGTCTTCCTGGCGTTTAAAGTTTTCCGGCGCGGTCTCACGACAGAGATCGCAGTCGATGCATTGATCATCGACGTAAAATTTGCCACTTACGTTTTCAGGTTGTTTGTTTGCTGCGTCTGCCATAATTTTTTAGTTCCTATGTTCCTTGCTATTAAGAGCCTAATCGATAGTGCTCTTTGTTTTTATGAGTGTCCATTGCCACAAAACTACCACGCTCCTTGGATTCAGGGAACAAAGCGAACCGGCAGCAAGTGGGCCTGTAGCGCGAACACGAGAATAAATTAATTTAGAATTACTCGTAGCGCAAGGCCTGAATTGGGTGCAATCCTGCTGCTTTGTATGCCGGGAAAATTCCGGCAACCACCCCCACCAAAGCGCTGAATGCCACGGCAATCAGCATGGGGGGAGTCGTGATGATTGGAGAATTTTGAGCCGGTGATGCCAATTCAATTAATTCAACCAAAACAAAGGAGAAGGCAAGTCCAACCACCGCTCCGATCATTGCCACAGCAATACTCTCAACCAGGATTTGCGTGAATATGGCTTCGCTGCTCGCTCCCACCGCTTTGCAGGTGCCTATTTCGCGGATACGCTCATTAATGCTGGCCAGCATGATATTCATGATACCGATGCCTCCAACCAGCAGACTCAGACCTGCAATGACGCCTTGGCTGATGCGCATGTTGCGAATACGAGTTCGGATGTCATTGATTTGGTTTTCTTCTGTTTCAAATTCAAAATCTACAATTCCATTATGCATGGTGAGCATGACATTTCTGGCTTGCTGCAGGGCTGGTTCCAGCAAATCCAGATCGGCTACTTTGATATCTATATCAGTCAATCTTGGATCAGGAGTTCCATCTTCATTGGAAGCCGCCCTGAATTTTATCCAAGCCGTGTTGAGGGGGATATAAACCACGTTGTTTTTACGCCAGAAAGCATCCCCCCATTTTTTGGCGCCACTCCAACCCCGTTGACGTTTGACGCCTCCCTTTTCTTCCTTCTTTTGCTTTTTTGCCAGCTCCTTGAGCTTTCGTTCCTGTTCGCTTTCGTAATGTTTAAACATTCCCACAATGGTGAAGGGTTGTCCTCCAATCTGCAGGACCTCACCAATGGGAACGACGGTTTCGCCTGTTTGATCAGGATCTCCAAACAATTGATCGCGAACACCGGTGCCAATGACACAAACACTGTTGGCAAATTCTTCATCCAGGTCACAGAAGAACCTGCCATGCTCCAGTTCATACAAATTCATTTCAAGAACCGCCGGCCAAACTCCGACAATTTCCGAAGTCGACGCAGTCTTGCCCTTGCGGGTTACCCGTGTGCTCCTCCAGTCGAGTCTCATTTCCGGCGAAATGGTTTTGATGAGGGGGGCGCTGGCTTCCAGAGCATGCACATCCTTAATGAGTCTTCCCGGACTTTGGTCTTTCAGGTGATCCTGCCAGATCGGCACATCTTCGTCATCGATACGAACCTTGTCCAAGCCTCCCATGGCTATCATGGATTCTTTCATCCCCTTTTCCATACCAGTGATCACTGCAGCCATGGCAACCAGACTGGAAACACCCAGCACAATACCGAGCATCGTTAACAAGGTCCGAAACTTATGCGCCCAGATGTCCTTCAATCCAATGAGTATGGCATTGTAGAGATTCATGATTCGCAAAACTTAATCGTATTTGAGCGCCTGAATGGGGTGAAGTTTAGAGGCTTTCACCGCCGGAATCATACCTGCAATGATGCCTACCACTGCGCTGCATCCCCAGGCAAACAGCATGGCTTCTCCGGTAATCACCGGATTGTTCTCAGTGGGGGTGAATGCAGTGATGGATTGAACAAGTGCGACTGAAACCGCAAGGCCCATGACCCCGCCGATCAGCGCGATCACGACACTTTCTATGATGATCTGGATAAAGATATCTGCGGTTGTTGCACCGACGGCTTTTCGAATGCCAATTTCCCTGACCCTTTCCGAGATACTGGCCAGCATGATGTTCATGATGCCTATGCCACCGACGACCAATGCAATGGCCGCGATGATCACTCCGCTCATTCTAAAATTTTTGATCGTGAGTTGTATGCCGTCGGCAAGGTCCTCTTCTGTACGGAAAGACCAGTCTTCAATTCCATTATGAGAAACCTGTAGCACATTGCGGATTTGCTGCAACGCCGTTTCCAGCAGGGAAATGTCTTTGACCTTCATGTAGATCCCTGAAAGCCGTGGATCTGCCTTTTCTTCCAGTCCGGCGGCTGCTCTAAACTGGATCATCATGGTGTTCAGTGGAATAAAAATGGAATTGTTCTTGAGCCTGAACACATATCCGCTGGGGCCGCTGCTGCCCCTGCCTTTGTCCCGCACCACACCACCTTGAGGGTTTTGCTGTGCCTGAAGCTTGGCAAGTTCCCTCTCTTTTTTTTCTTTTTCGGTCATGTAGTGCTCGAACATGCCGATGATTGTGAAAGGTTGTCCGTTGATTCGGATAATTTTCCCGATAGGTATGATTTCCTCACCTGTTTTCTCTGGATCCCCAAACAAATCATCTCTTAATTCAACACCAATAACACACACGCTTCTGGCTTCTTCATTGTCAATTTCATTGAACATGCGTCCGTGTTCAATTCTGTGATCTTCCAGGTCCAGAATGCCCGGCCAAGTCCCGTAAAGACGCCAGGGTCTCGCACGCTTATTACGATAAGTGACATTGATGCGGGTCCGATATCCGTGTTGCTCGACAATAGGGGTGACGTTTTCGACCAGAGGCGCTCCTGATTGCAGGGCGTATACGTCCTTCATCAAAAGGCCTGGAATCTGATCTGATAAATGGCGTTGATAGGGTGGAAGATCATCCTGAAATTCAACACGTACCTTCTCGAGCCCACCCATTGCGACCAGAGCCTCCTTCATTCCGTTTTCCATGCCCTTCACCAGTGCTGACATGGCCACCAGGCTCGATACTCCAAGAATAATACCGAGCATGGTCAGCAGTGACCTGAACTTGTGAGCCCAGATCTCCTTCATGCCTATGAACATGGTGTTCAGAAAATTCATGAAGCAGAGCTACGATTCAGTTTGAAGCGGGATTCCTGTCCCGAAAGTTTGGCATCGACATCACTTGCGATTTTACCATCCCTGATCTCAATTTTTTTCGGAGTCAGAGCTGCAATCTCCGGATCATGGGTCACCAGCATGATGGTTCTTCCTTCGTCGTGAAGCTTGCAAAATGTTTCCAATATCATTTCGCCAGTATGTGAATCCAGATTGCCAGTTGGTTCATCGGCAAAAATAATTCGCGGATCATTCACTAAAGCTCGAGCAATGGCCACCCTCTGCTGCTGTCCTCCTGAGAGCTGGGAAGGTCGATGCTTGGCTCGATCCTCCAGGCTCACCAATTTTAAAGCCTCCATGGCGCGATCGCGTCGTTCACGACCTGATGATCCCCTGTAAATGAGGGGTAATTCGACATTTTGAGCGACGCTTAGCTTGGGGAGAAGATTGAAGAACTGGAAAACAAACCCAATCTTTTCACCGCGAACCTTGGCGAGTTGTCTCGGAGTCGCATTGTGAATATCCATGCCGTCAAGACTCATGGAACCCGAGGATGGCGTGTCGAGGCATCCAAGGATATGCATCAAGGTGGATTTACCACTTCCGGAAGGGCCAATAATCGATGTAAAATCTCCCTCGTCCACATCCAGATCTACTCCGTCCAGGGCATGTATGACCTCTCCACCTAAATGGTAGGTTTTTCGGATATCTCTTAATTCGACCAGGGCCATGGTGTGAGTTTTTAACTTGGATTGGAAGCAAGTGCGCCTGATGCGGCACTTTGGCTTGCTTCAAGGATGGATTCAGCAGGAGGTTGCTCCAATGAGACGGTTTCACCGGGTTGGAGGCCTGAAAGTACCTCGGCAAAAAAGTAGTCGGCCACCCCTATCTGGACGAGTCGTCTTTCAAAGGTTTCTCCTTGCTGAACGAAAACGTATCGTTCCTGTTTCCTGATAGCCTGATTATATTCTGTAAAAACAGCGCCAAGGGGAACCGCGACCACACCGGCCGCAGATTGCACCGGAATTTTGATGTTGGCCGTCATTCCGGGTTGGATTCTGGGATCGATTTCCTTGAGGATAATCCTTGCGGAAAAACCCTTGATTCCGTTTTCGATGGTTGCCTGTGGAGCTATCCGCTCAACTTCCCCGGTAACCGTCAACCCGGATATGGCTTCAACCTGAATTTCAACTTCCAAACCAACTTTTAATCGACTGACATCGGCTTGGTTAACATGCGCGTTGATAATCATTTTAGTCAGGTCTGCAATGGTCAAAACTTCGGTGCCACTGTTAAATCCGCCGGAACCGGACACGGCCTGGCCTGCTGACACCGGACGCGTCAGGATGGTGCAGTCAAAGGGAGCCAGGATCTGGGTGCGCTCGAGCCGTTCCATTGCCAGATCAAGATCCTTTTGGGCACGTTCGATGCTGTTTTTAGCCAGGTTGAACTGGGTCTCCGTATTTTGGAACGCTTCTCGTGAAATCAGGTTTTCCTCGTATAATTTTTTGTCCCGCTCGAAGTTTCTTTGTGCCTGTTCCAGTTGCAAGTTGGCTGCGTCTATTTGAGTCTGTCTCTGCTCAATCTCGATTCGGATATTCTTGTCATCCAACGAGAAGAGGAGGTCCCCCTTGTTCACCTTGTCCCCAACGTCAACCGGAAGCTCTTCAATCAATCCATTGACCTCCGGTCGGACTGAAACCTGTTCTGCAGGAGTGATTTCACCCGCCACAGTAACGACGAAATCGATATCCTTGGTTTCCACCTTTGCCGTGGTGGCCCTTGAATTCAGCTCCTCATTCGTTGAGCCTGCCGTTTCCTTTGATTTTTTGAGATAGGTGAAACCGAAGCCCGCAGCTCCAATAATCACGATTGCTAAAATGATGTTCTTCATTTTCGATTAGATAGTGACCTTGCGATGTTCACTTAAGTTACAAAAAAATAATACGTTTACGTGCTAATTGTGCCTGTAGTTGGCAACGAATCAAGTTGCAATTCTGCATTAGGTGATAAAGAGCATGAAAAAACGTTGGTAAAAATCCATAGCAGCATTTATTTTATACCTTTTGATGATCAGCCCTGCATCCATATTGGCAAAAATAAGACGTTGGACAGCATCGTTGATGTGCTTGTGCTGGCTGGCAGGGTTTGTCTACTGCCAGACTATGTGTCTGACAGGAATGGATTTTTTCCGGGCTGACAAGATCGATTCCCTTAAAGTCAGCGCATCGTGTCATTCAACAAATCAGACACAGTCACCCCCTTGCCATTCAAACTCAAAATCTTCTGATTCCGAAGATTTTCTCAGCTGCTGTTGCGCTTTGGACGTAGTCCACCAGTCTTTCCATGACGACGACCTTTTGGATTTAAATGACATACTGGTATCAAGTATTACCTCGTTGAAGGGGGAGAGTGACTCGTCGCATCCACAATTGGTTCTTGCCTACCTTCGCAATCAACTTTGGCGTGAATGGTCCCTGACACCTGAGCTGTACCTAGGCCCTGGTATCCATAGCCAGGCCCCTCCTTCCGTTTCCTGATCTTTCCCGCGAATTAGGCCACCGAATTCTCGTCGTGGTTTCGTTTTCCAGCTTGAACCAATGGATATCTTTATTTGTTCCGGTCCCTGTCCTGACGTCACGAGGCGTTAGGCATGATTTTGCAAAAATATGAATTTAAAAAATTTTTCGCTCTTACTGGCGTGTTGTGTTGTCGTTTCTACGATTCCAGGATGTGCGACGTCTGGTGTTTCCTCAGCCAAATTAAAACCGGCTGAAGGAAGGGCAACCTCTCCTTATTTTCTTGAACCCATTTCTATAGAAGAACTGGATTTCGATTCTCGCCATTCGCTGGAGAGTTATCTTCAACACGCAGCCT